>DASZCS010000001.1:0-29263 GCA_035942855.1 Pyrinomonadaceae bacterium
AGTTGAAACTCGCGACGCCTTTCTCTCATTTAATTTTGTCCGGTGCGTTTAATCGTAAATTAGCCTGTGTTGCGCAGTCCGGCCGCGATGCCGTTGATGGTCGCCGCGAGCGCGTATTTCAACTCTTCGCTCTCGTCGCCGCGACGCAAACGTCTGAGCAGTTCGATCTGAATCAGGCTGAGCGGATCGACGTAAGGGTTACGCAGACGTATCGAACGTGCGAGCACCGGGTTTTGCTCCAACAGTTCGCTCTGGCCGGTGATGAGCAGGATCATTTCGCGCGTGCGTTCAAACTCTTCTTCAATCATTCGCCACACACGCTCTCTGAGTGCCTCGTCCTCGACCAGTAGACTGTAGCGCCGCGCGATTGAGAGGTCGGCTTTGGCAAGACCGTTCTCGACGTTGCTGATAAGGTCGTGGAAGAGTGGAAACTTTTCCATCATCGCACGCAGCAATTGTTCGCCGCCGTCGCGCGTCCGGCAGAAGCGCGTGAGGGCATGACCAACGCCGAACCACGCGGGCAACAGGTGGCGGCTCTGCATCCAGCCGAAGACCCAGGGGATGGCGCGCAGGGTTGCCACTTCGCTTTGCAGTTCGTCTTCGCCCTGCGTGGCCGCGCGTCGGCTCGGCCGCGAACCGCTCTTGGCGAGTCCGAATTCTCGCACGGGCGTCGCCTGATAAAAGTAACGAAGCGTCTCCGCGTTCTCCATCACCGATGAGCGGTAGAACGCAAACGCCTCGGCCGACATCTCTTCCAACGCCTCCGTCCATTCCGCTTTGATGGAATGTGCACGGTCGCGCGCGAGCGTGTCGAGCGCGGCGGCGACCATCAGTTCCAGACTGCGTTCGGCCAGCACCGCCTCGGAGTATTTGAAGTTCAGCACCTCGCCCTGCTCCGTCAATTTGATCCGGCCGGAGAAGGCTCCGGGCGGTTGTGCCGAGATGGCGCGATGTGTGGGGCCGCCGCCGCGCCCGACCGTGCCGCCGCGCCCGTGGAACAGACGCAGATGCACGCCGCACTCGCGCGCGACGCCGTGCAGAGCCTCGTGCGCTTTATAGATTTCCCAGATGCTCGTCAGCATCCCGCCGTCTTTGTTCGAATCCGAATAGCCGAGCATGATCTCCTGCTCGCGTCCCCACGAATCCAGATACGGCCGGTAGACGGGCGAAGACCACAGACTCCGGCAGACTTCGGGCGCGCGTCTTAAATCTTCAATCGACTCAAAGAGCGGTACGGGCATCACGCCGGGATCATCTCGCTCGGACGCCGCCTTCGCATTCACGCCGCAGAGTTCCAGCAGCCACAGGAGCGCGAGCACGTCGTTCTCCGCGCTTGCGCCGCTGATGACGTGAGAGCGCACCACGCGCGGCGAAACCGTTCGCTTCAGTTCAGCGAGCGCGCGCAAACTTTCCAGAAGCGCCGCTGTCTCCGGCGAGGTGGCGGGAACTGCGTCTCCTGTTTCATGGCCGACTGTTGGACATCTTTTGGCTTCGCGGTCGAAACGCGCGCCGCCCGCCAGTTCACGCACGGCTTGTGTGTGCACGTGTGCGTGCTGTCTGAGGTCGAGCGTATGCAGGTGAAAGCCGAACGTTTCTATCTGGAGCAGGAGCGGATCGAGCAAACCTTCGACCAGTTCCCCGCCCTCATGCTCGGAGAGGCTTTCGCGTATGATGCGCAGATCGGTGGAGAAGGCGGCCGCGCTCTCGTATCCGTCCGCGTGCAGCGGAACCGAGCGTGTCGCGCGCAGACGATGAAGCACGCAGGCGAGAAAGCGGCGATAGATTTCGTCCGGCGGGTGACTGTCAACTTCGTCGCGTGCGCCGCCGAGCGTCGCGTAGTATGCCTCGTAGCCGGACTGCAAACGATCCGAAACTTCGACTTGCCGCCGCGAGAGACTGACTTGCTCCTGCAAGCGTTCAACGGCTGTCAGGTAGTAGTCGATGATCGTGCGCCGTGCCATCAACAGCGCCTCGCGCGTCGTGTCGGCCGTCACATATGGATTGCCGTCGCGGTCGCCGCCGATCCACGAACCGAAAGTGATCACGGTCGGCAGTTGATCGAGACGGATGTTCACGTCGTAAACTTGCGTGAACGCGGCGGCCATCTCTGCGTAAACTTCGGGCAGCGTGTCGATGATGACGGAAGGATAGTAATCCAGCCCCATCTTGATCTCGTCTATGACGGTGGGACGTTGGCGACGTATCTCGTCCGTCTGCCAGAGCGCATTGATCTCGCGTGCGATGGAGCGTTCGGCGGCCGTCGCCTCGGTGTCGGAGAGCGGCAGTCGGCCGAGACGTTCGAGTTGATCGGAGATGCGCCTGCGTTTGAAGAGAATTGTGCGCCGCGCCACTTCCGTCGGGTGTGCTGTGAAGACGGGCATGACCTCGATGCGACGGAGAGCATCGAGCGCGGTCTGCCAATTTGTCCCGGCATCGCGCAGGCGTTCGAGCGTACCGCGAAAAGTGCCGGGCAGCGCGGGCAGAGTTGAGGAGAGGGTGCGCGCCCGCCGCCGACGTTTGCGGTGGTTAGTCTCCGCAAGATTGGTTAGTTCAAAATAGATGGCGAAGGCCTTGGTCAGTTGATACGCCTCGGTGACAGACATTCCCCTGACAGTTTCGTCAGCCCGCGCCATCGCATCCGAATTGCCGGAAGCGAGTTTTTCCGCGTCCGTGTCGCTTCCCGCATTTAGCTCGCGCCCCTCGCCGGTCAAACCGCGCAACAGTTCCACGCGGTCGAACATCGCTTCGCCGGCCTGCGCTTTGATGGTGTTGCCGAGCAGTTGACCGAGCGAGCGCACGTCACGACGCAGCGGCAGTTCTTTCACACGCGCGTCGTCGGTCGTCAACTCGACGAGCCGCGCCGCCTGATTCTCCGCTGCCCACAAAGACTTGTTCATGCTGTTGCCAAAGTTATGATCATTCGCCGTGAATTAATCGGAACACCTCTGTAGATTATTATATGACAGCCGTGGCCGTCTGTTAGTGAGGACGCGTTAAGCGCGACGGCGTAAAGTTTCATTTGTTCAATTTTAGAGACAAGTAAACCGCCTGACAGCAAACAACTGATCAAGAATATTCTTCATGCAAGTTTTCTACACGTCGCGTTATTACGCGGACATCGGCGAGGGGCACGTCTTCCCGATTCGTAAATTCGAACTCGTGCGCGACCGCTTAGTTGGAGAGGGGACTCTCGCCGCCTCGGAGATCATCGAGCCGCAGCCCGCACCCGTGGCCGACGTGTTGCTCGTCCACACGGAAGATTACGTGACGCGCCTGCGCGCCGGTGCTCTGACGCCGCGCGAGTTGCGCAGGCTCGGCCTGCCGTGGTCGAAGGCGCTCGTGCGCCGTTCGTTTCTCGCCACGGGCGGGACAACTTCGGCCGCACGCGCCGCGCTTGCGTCCGGCATCGCCTCGAATCTAGCGGGCGGCACACACCACGCTTTCCCCGAACGCGGCGAAGGCTTTTGCGTGCTGAACGACGTGGCCGTCGCCATTCGCACGCTCGGCCGCGATAAGTTGATAGAACGCGTGGCGGTCGTCGATCTGGACGTGCATCAGGGCAATGGCACGGCGACGATTTTCGAAGGGGACGCGAGCGTCTACACTTTCTCGATGCACGGCGCGAAAAATTATCCCATCTTCAAAGCGCGTTCGACGCTCGACGTGGAACTGCCGGACGGCACGGGCGACGAAGAATACTTGCGCACGCTCTCCGAGCACCTGCCGCGCGTCTTCGCACATCGCCCTGACCTCATCTTTTATCTCGGCGGCGCAGACCCTTACGCGGGCGACAAACTCGGACGCCTCTCGCTCTCGATTGCAGGTTTGCGTGCGCGCGACGAGTTCGTCCTTGAAGAATGTCGCGCGCGCGGGTTGCCCGTCGTGACGGTCATGTCGGGCGGTTACGCGGCCGACATCAACGACACGGTGGAGATACACTGCAACACGATTCGCGCCGCCAAGCGGTTGGACGCTGCTCGCAGTGCCGCGCGAAATTCAGTTGGGCTATAATCTGGGGGCGATGTTCAGAACACTCTGGAAATTGACGCAGATGATCGCGCTCGGCGTGGTCGCCTTCATCGTCTTCGCGCTGCTCTACGAGTTGGCGACGTTTCCGCGCGTCTCGAAGTTGCGCGACAACAACCCGGAAACGACGGCCATGATCGAAGCGCGGATACAGGAGGCGCGCGAGCGCGGCGAACAGCCCAAACGCGTGCAACAATGGGTTCCGCTCGAACGAATTTCCGTGCACCTGTTGCGCGCCGTGCTCGCGGGCGAAGACAGCAACTTCGCCACGCACAACGGCTTCGACTACGAGGCCATCCAGAAGGCCTGGGATCAGGCGCAGCGCGATGCAGCGAAGGAGGCGAAGCAGCAGGGCGAAGACGAGTCGAGTTGGATTCCCGCCATGCCCAGTTTCAAGCGCGGCGCTTCGACCATCTCGCAACAGTTGGCGAAAAATCTCTATCTCTCCACGGAGCGTTCGTTCGTCCGCAAGGCGCGCGAAGCGGCGATCACATATTTCATGGAGAAGAATCTATCGAAGCGGCGCATCCTCGAAATTTACCTCAACGTGATCGAGTGGGGCGACGGCATCTACGGCGCGGAGGCCGCCGCGCGCACATACTTTCGCAAGTCGGCCGCAGAGTTGACGGCGCAGGAAGCGGCGTTCCTTTCGGCCATCATTCCCAACCCGCGTACGGAGTTTAATCCCCAACTCAAACCGAAGCGCGTCGCGCGTCGCCAGCGCATCATCGCGCGCGGCATGCCCTACGTAAAATTGCCGTAACCCGAAAGTAAAAAAGGCGAAGTGGACAGTGAAGACGGAGGCAATCGTCTTCACTGTCCACTTCGCCTTTTTTCTCTTCGGCCTAGACCGCGAATTCGCGCGCGAGGTCGAGTTCGACTTTGCGTAGCTCGAAACGGCCGCGACCGATGTTGCCGTCTTCCGCGAGCGCGAGCAGGACGAAGTACTCGCGGTTGAAGAGACGCATGAGGACGTTCATGTCGTGGAAGCCGACGACGACTTCGTGCACTTGGCCGAGGCCGATGTCCGTGCCCGCGCGCTGTGCGTTGCGCAGGAGCGAAGTGAACTCGGCGGCGGCCACGTCCAAGTTGGCGTCGCGTCCTTCGGGCGTCAGAACCTTCTCGACCGCGATGCCGTCCGTGCCCATGATGAGCGCGCCGACTGCGCCCTCGGTTCTTTCCACCATGCGTGTGAGTGTGTCTTTAAACATGACGGTTCTCCTTGACGATTACGGACGCTCGCCGCGCGAAGCAGCGGGGCGTGCCGCCGGAGCCGTGTCGGATTGCGGCTGCGCGGTGTTGGTCGGTTGTGCGTTCTGCTCTGCGCCTGGCGCGGGCGTGTTGCTCGGCGGGTTGCCAAGCGGCACGGGCTGCGGGATGGTGGTCGAACGGATGCGGTCGGTGACAGTCCCGGAGGTCGGGCGGCCGTTGAAGTCGGGGCGATAGATGCGCGGCGTGATGAAGAACAGGAGTTCGTTCGTGTTACGCGTCGTCGCTTTGCGCTTGAAGAGGTTGCCGAGCACGGGGATGCCGGAGATGCCGGGCGTGCGCGTCTGCGTCTCACCTTCGCTGTCCAGGAGCACGCCGCCGACGACCGTTGTGCCGCCATCTGGCACGAGCACTTCGGTCTGCATGCGCTGCGTGTCGATACCGGGCGTGCCGAGCGAGTTGGTCAAAGAGCGGTTGATACTGTTGTTCTCGGCCGTGACGCGTAGGACGACAGTGCCCGCATCCGTGATCTGCGGCGTGATGGAGAGACGCAGGGGCACGGAGACGAAGGTGGTGGTGAAGACGGTCGCGCCGCCGAGGTTGTCGTCCGAGCCGCCGCCTGCGCCCGATGCCTGCGGCGTGACGACCGGAATCTGCGCGCCGCTTTCGATCTGCGCAGGGCGATTGTTCAAAGCCGTCACGCGCGGGTTGGCGACGATCTTCGCCTGACCTTTGCTTTCGGCCGCAGTGATGAGCGCGCCGATCTGCGCCGTGCCGAAGATGCCTGTCGTGAGACCGATGACGGTGCTCGGAGCGGTTGCGCCGAGGTCGCCCGTCGCGGGCGGCGTGTTGCTCAAACCGCCGGGCAGACCGCCGGGGCGCAGGCCGCCGTTGGCCGGGGCGGTTTCAAACGTGCCGCCCTGACCGCGCGAACCGAAGACGGCCGCCTGCAACTGCACGCCGAGGTCGCGGCTGAAGCTGCGGCTGGCGACGACGATGCGCGTCTCGATTTCGACTTGCGGTTCGGGCTGGTCGAGCAGTTCGACGAGTTGACGGATGGCCGTGATGTTCTCGCGCACGTCCGTCACGATGAGCGTGTTGCTGCGGCCGTCGACTTCGACGCTGCCGCGTTTGGAGAGACGACGCGAGATGATCGGCAGGATGCCTTTGTCGCCGCTCTTGCCTGTGGCATCGCCGCCCGCGCCGCCGGAGAAACTGTCGTTGCTTGCGCCGCCCGAAAAACCGCCGGTCGAACCCGCGGCCTGTGCGAGCGTGCCGACGGCGCGCGCGTAGTTGAGACGTATGAATTCGGTGACGAGCGGCGCGGCGTTCAAGCGTCCTTCGTCAATTGAGGCTTGCGCTTCGGCCTCTTCGGCCAGCACCTTGAGCGTGGCGACGCGCAGGATATTTCCGGTTACCTCAATCCCTAAACGGTTGGCGCGCAGGATCGAATTGAGCGCGACGTTCCAGGGCACTTCCGTGACGTTGACCGTGACGGGGACAGCGCCGACCGACGAGTCGATGATGAAGTTAACGCCGTACTGCTCTGTGATGTAGTTGAGAATGTCGCGTATGTCGGCGTTGACGACGTTCAGGTTGATCGGTTCGCCGACGAAGCCGTATTGGCCGTACTGCTGCCCCTGCGCGGATTGCTGTCCCGCGCCGCTTGCGGCCGCGCTGATGCCGGGCGTCGGCGTGGGCGTCGGGCGCGTGGTCTGTTGATCCGGGACGGGAGCGGAAGCGTGTGCTTCGCGCGCGCCGGGTTGCTGTTGTTGCGTTGTGTTGTCGTTGTTGGCCGGGCGCAGTTCGAGCACGAGTTCGTTGGCTTCGAGGAACGAGCGGTCGCGCGCCGAGGCCCGCAGTGCTACGCGCAGACGCGTGAGAGGTGCGCCGCCTTTGTCGGTTGCGCATTCGACCGTCAGACCGGCGACGAGAGGCGAAGCGGGCGCGTAGGAAGCCGCGAGCCGCGTGGCATCGACGCCGGGCAGTTCGACCATGAGTGTGCGTTCATCTATGCGCCGCACGCCGTAAGCCATCGGCGCGGTTCCGGCGAAGGTGATGCGCGTTGCGTCGCCTTCGACAGCAGTGCGCACGCCTGTGAGCAGGCGCGCGCCCGAAGCCAGAGCGAAAGTTGAGACGGAACATAAAAGAAAGAGGACGAGCGCGCCTCTTTTGACGACCGCCGTAAGCGGGTGTTGCTGATTGAGCATCTTCTTTTCCTTTGTCAGGAGTGACCGGCCGCTCTACGCCACGCGCTAACGCTCGTGCGAGTCCGTTTAGATTGAGACTCTTCAAAAGCGCGCGCCGCACAATGCGAAAGCTGCCGGTGGGTTTGTCTTGCCAAATAGCGCGAGCACAGGCCGAAAGGATCGAAGCAGGCAGGAATCCTTGCGGGGCGTGCGACGGGTGACGAGTTTGTTACGGTTTGTGCGCGGCAGGTCGGCTCAGGCTTCCGGTCGAGCGCGCTCAAAGTAACAAACGGGCGGGAACTATCTACTGTTTGTCAGGCACGTTCGCGCCTTCTTCTTTCGCTTTGAGCGAGGTGGGCGTTGTCGTCGTGGCAGCGGGCGCTGTCGCGGCGGGCGCTGCGGTCGTCAAAGTTTCTTTGACGGCGTTCGTCGCGCCGAGGGCTTTCATCTCGACGTTCATCTCGCGCCGTCCGTCGCTCCACTTCGTCTCCTTGCGGAAGACGAGACGGTCTTCTTCGATGGCGACCAGCATCCCGTCGAAGAAAATCTCGCCGGGATAGATGACGTAAGAGAGTTTGATCGGTTTGGCTTCGACCATCGCCGCATAGCCGCGCGGCGTGCGGAAGATGCCGGTCACCTGCGCTTCGCTCAGAAGCAGGGCGGTGGTCGGCTTCGGTGCGGGCAGTTGCGCGTTCATGGCGATGGCCTTCTGCGCTTTGTAGGCCGCGATGCGCTGTTCGATGGAAGGCGCACCGATGGGCTTCGGCACGGGTTTGACGCGCTTGACCGGCGGCTTGTACTTCGTGAACGGGTCGCGCGCCGAGCCGCGATAAGAGGTGTTCGCGTCCTGCGCTTGCACGCCGCTCGCAGCGGAGAAGGTAAAGATCGCACCCGCGGCCAGCGCCGCCCGCAAGGTCTGCTTGATCATCTTGGTGTAGTTCATCGCTTTTGTTCCTGAAAGTTTCTGGCTCTTGCGCGGCTCAGGCGGCCGCGTCTTGTGTCTCGTAATTTACTTGGAGGCCGGTGCTGTCGCAGGCGCGGCGGCAGGCACGGTGGGCGGCACTGCGGGCAAGCCGGCAGGTTGCCCCGGCGTGGCGGGCTTCGCAGTGTTCTGTAGCTTCTCGTTCGAAGCGTAGTAGGCCGTCAGCAAGAACTGCGCGTCAACCGTCTTGCCCGTGTACTGCTCTTTCATGCGCGTGACTTTGAAATCGCTGATCGAGACGATGCGCTGGTAAGCGGCGATCTGCGCGAAGAATGCGCCGAGGTTGTTGTAGTTGCTCGAAACTTCGATCTCAACCGGCTTGCCCGCGTAGAAGTCCTGCTGCACGTCTTCCTTCGGCGTGAAACGCGTGACGGAGAGACGACCGCGTGCGCGATCCTGCAAGCCCTGCAAGACCGACGTGAGTTCGCGCTGTTCGGGCAGCAGCGCCTTCAAATCTTCGTAGTCGGCCTGGGCGCGCGCGTAAGCTCCCTTGAAATCGTTGAGCCGCTGCGAAGCGATCTGCGCGCGTGCGTTCTCCTGTTGCAACTTGCCAACTTGCTCTTGGAGTGTCTTCGTCTCTTCGCGCGTGCCGCTGGTGACGAAATACCAGAAGCCGCCGTAGATGAGCAGGGCAACGAGGCCGAATGCCGCGAACTGTAAGTACCAGGGTTTTTGTTGTAGTGCGTCTAATTTCAACATGAGAGTCAGTTCCCTTCGGGCGCGAGGTAGAGAGGCGACGTGCTAGGTTTTGGCGACTTGGGCGGGCGCTGTAGCGGCGGCGGGAGCGGCGGCCGGTTTGGCGTTCGAGGCGGGCACAGTAGACTGACTGCCCGGCGCGTTGTATTTGCACTTCAAGGTGAACGTCACGGTGTCGAGTTTGACGAGCGCTTTGAGCGCGTCCTCGGGCGAGGCCGCCACAACGGTAGTCGTCGTGCCGTTGACTTTATCGAGCAACTCGCGTTTCGTCTCGATGCTGACGTTTGAGAAGAGGCCGGAAGAGAATTCCATGCTGCGGCCAAACTGTGTGACGGCCGCTTCGTTCGGCGAGTCGCCTTTCAAGATCAACTCTTCGCCCTTCTGCTCGATGCTCTCCAAACGGAAATCAGGAATCTTCGGCAGGCGCTCGTTGATGGCCGAAAGAACTGCGACCGGCCCTCTCTGCGAAGCTCGCAGTTTCTTGATCGCGTCGATGCGCGTCTGAATCTCCTGCGTCTTCTTTTCCAGTTCGGCCTGCTCTTTTTTGATGGCCTCCATGCGCGCGGCCTGTTCTTCTTGGCGTTTCAGTTCGGCAGTCGCTTCGGCGTGCGCCGAGTTGGCGCTCGTCCAGTCGAACACGATTGCCATGCCAAGCAGCGCCACGACGACGAGCAGCACCATGCGCCCCTGCGTGCGCGGGTTGGCGACGCGCGTTTCGATGGCGGCGACGCTCGTTTTGTCCGTTACCGAATCCAGTAAGTTGACCTTGATCATTTAAGCCTCCACTCCTCTCAAAGCCAGTCCGACGGCAACGGCCAGTTCCGGCATCACTTCACGCATGTACTCAGGGTCGAAGCGTCGCGCGTCAACTTTGATCTGGCGGAACGGGTTGAACGCCTCGACGGGCACGCTGAAACGGTTCGCCAAAAATTCCGCAAGCCCCGGCAGCTTCGAGCCGCCGCCGGAGATCAGTATCTTCTGCACAGTGCCTTCGCCGTCGTCCGACGTGGCACGATAGAAGTCGAAAGTCTTTTGAATCTCTAAGGCCAGAATGTCCGAGACGGTTTCGAGCACCTGAGCCATGTCGCGCCGCTCCGTCTCGCCGGGAACGTTGCCGCCGCGCTTGACCGTCTCGGCCTGCTCGAACGTCAAGCCCAACTCTTTTTGCAACAGCGCCGTGTACTGGTTGCCGCCGACCGATACGTCGCGCGTGAAGACGCTGCGCGCACCGTGCAGGATGTTGATGTTCATCGTGGACGCGCCGATGTTCAAGAGCGCCACAGACTGATCCTGCGTCGGCTGGTAGTTGACCTCGTAGCAGTTCTGCAAGGCGAAGGCGTCAACGTCGATGATGGCCGGGGATTTGCCCGCGAGCTGGATCACCTGTTTGACGTTCGCCACGAAGTCGCGTTTGCAGGCGGCCATCAGGACGTGCAGCGAATCGTCGCTCGAACCGACGACCTGATAGTCCAAACTCACGTCGGCGATGTCGAACGGAATGTGCTCCTCAGCGTGCCAGTCGATCGACTCCTCGAGTTCGTCTTTGCTCATCGGCGGGACGATGATGTTCTTGACGATGACGGAACTGCCGCTGACGCCCGCCGCCACGCGCTCGGTCTTGATCTGGTGCGAACCGAAAACGTTGGCGATGGTTTGCGAGACGGAGTTAAGCTCCATGATCTGCCCGTCCACCACGGTGTCCGGCTGCAAGTTCTCCTGGCCGAGATTGACCAGGACGAGGCTGCCGGGCTTGCCCTGCAACTCGACGGCTTTCACCGAACTCGAACCGATGTCCAGACCGACTAGGTTTTTCTTGTTAGAATTTTTTCTTCCAAACATTTTCTATTTTTCCCCGGAAACTTTCCGTGCTCTTCTGCGTTGGTCTCGCCGTAAACGGGCGCGAATACGGCGCGCTCTGGTACGAACGTCGCGCGCGGAGGCGGTCGAAGGCGTTTGTAGACTGGGGGTCATGTGGCTAGAGCGGCTGTGATGTGGGCGTCCCATTGACATGAAAGGAAAAAGCTCAAAGGCCGCGTTGGAATCAGGAGAGAAGCGTTACAAGCGTGCGAGGCCGACCGAAGTGGCACAAAGTCGGAAACTGTCGATTTTCACTAGGAGTGAAGTGGTGGGTAAACTGTTGCGCCTGTCCTGGACACCTTTGAGGCGTCCGGCGCACACGGCCTCACCTTCGGCAACCCGGCCAAGTCAAACGCCGAAATTCTCGTATCTGACTTCCGTTGGCTTTGCGACCTCCGCTCGCGCGAAGTGTGCCTTTATCGGCTGAGTTTCAAAGTAAAGAGCCTTGCCAGTCGCACACGTCATCCGTCCGCCTGTGCCTTCGGGATTCGCTTTTAAGAGAGACTGACGAGCGCCTTATCAAACAGAGCGGGAATGAAGGTTCCCACTGTCAATAAGGAATATAAACCATCCAGTTTGACAGTGTCAACAACAATTTTGATTGTTTAACTTGTAGATTTTACGACTTTTGTTTCGCCAAATTGACCTATCAGCGTCGTTTTCTGGAAAAAGGAAGCCGTGCTTCCAGTTTTGCAAAGGGGCGAGTTTTCTTTCTCGACGGCGGGGCGAAACCGCGTGGTTCTTGCTTCGTCCGGTTAGCGAAAGGTAGGATGCACGGATGAAGAGTTGGCCGCGCAAGATAGCCCTGTCAGTCGTCGTGCTCGTCGTGCTGCTCGGCGTGTGGGTCTGGTGGAATCGCCCGCAAGCTGTAGATATGGCGGCTTATGTGCCCGCTGAATCGCTGATCTACATCGAAGCGGACAGCCTGCCGGAGATCGTCGCGGGACTGACCTCGACGGACGGATGGCGCGCGCTCGCGCCGCCCGCGGGCTTGAATCCGAACATCGCGCGGGTAGGCTGGCTGAGTCGCCTGTCGGCCTGGAGCGGCATCGGGTCGGCCGAAACGGTCGTCTTCTCGCGCACGCAGGCGGCGGTCGTCGTGCTCGGCTTCGACGTGACGGAGGAATCGAGCAACGTGCGCGACATCAAACCGCGCGTCGCGCTCGTCGCCGAAACACACACGGGCGCGGGGCGCGTGGAGTCGGCCGTTACGAAACTCATCGGCAACTACGCGCGACGCAAGTACGGCGAGCCTGTGACACGCAAGGAAGACGCGACGACCTACATCACATGGACGACGCCGGACGGCAAAAGAAAGATCATCGCGGCGATTGCAGAGAGCGTGGCAATTGTGGGGAACGACGAGGAGACCGTGCGCGCGTGTCTCGCGGTTCGCAGAGGCGAGCGTGCGTCGCTCGCAGACGACGCGCAACTGGCGGAGATGCGTACGCGTATGAACGCGGGTGATTCGCTCGCCTTTGGCTACGTCTCGCCCGCGGGCGCGCGCAAGCTCCTGGAGACGGCGGCAATGGCATACTTCGGCCAACTCTCCGCCGACCCGAGCGCACAGAGCGCGGCGGCGATCCTGATTCCGCAACTCGCCGATCGCATCCTCGGCGGCGCGGCCTGGAGTTCACGCGTCGCACAGGGCGCGGTCGTCGATAACTATTACTTCAACCTGCAAAACGAACTTGCCGCGCGCCTGCAAACTGCGCTCGCGACTTCGGGGCAACGCCGCTTCCCTGCCGCAGACCTCCTGCCCCCGGACGCCAACCAACTCACCATCTACAACTACCGCGAGCCGGAAGCAGCCTGGCGCGGCCTGAACGCTGCCATCTCTTCCCAACTAGAGATCACCATCGCGCCCTTCGTCGGCCGTTTTCTGGACGAGTTTCTCGTAGCATCTCTTAAGCCCTTCGGGATCGAAGAGCCACGTGATTTCCTGCGCGCTGCCGGGCCGGAGATCGCCACCGCACGCCTCAACGGCGAGGGCACATCTCTCGTCCTCTTGACTTCGATCCGCGATCGCGAGGCTTTGCAGTCGCTTGTCCGCAAGCAACTCGGCGCGGGCGCGAAAAGCCAGCGGGTGGGCGACGCGGAGATGTCGATAGCGGCGGATGGAGAAAGGGGCGCGGCGAGTTTCGTAGGCGACTATCTGATCATCGGCGGCGCGGAAGAGGTGCGTCGCTGTCTGCAAGAGCGCGCCGCATCGCGGACACTCGGCGCGCACCATGCGTTTCAGCAAGCCGCACGCCTCGTCCCTGCGCACGACGCGCCGAACGTCGCCACCTACACGAGCGACTACGACCCGGCGCGACGATTCATCTCTTTCATCAGTCGGCAGGCGGGCGCGCGCAACGCCGCGCCGAACACCTCTGCACTGCAACGCGTACTTACCACGCTGCCCTACGCGCTCAGCGAGACGCGCCTCGTCGAAGGCGGTTTCGAAAAAATTACGCGTTCTTCCTTCGGACAATTCGGCGCTCTCGCCGCGCAACTCGCGGCCGATGCCGAAACGAACGATTAGAAAAAAGTCTCAGGTTTCAAGTTGCAGATCTGGAAGCGGCTCATGCTTGAGGTTGAACTCTCAAACCAGCAGCCGCGAAACCTGCTTTAACTTGAAACCTGAGACTCGAAACCTGCTACTTGAAACCTATTCCACAGGCGGGTAATCGAAGGGCTGATCGGCGAGCACTGTGCGCATGTTGATCTGGCCGAAGAGGGCTTCGAGATACGTCCCGAAGCGATGAAGGACGGGCGTGAGTTCGACCGCGCCGCGCGCCGCAAGCACTTCAGCCACGAACCTCTCGAAAGACTCCCAATCTCTGTACATCAAAAATCGCAAACTTCCCTCGCGGAAAGCGTCGAGGCGTTCGAGCAATGGCGCGAGCGGTCGGCGGTCGCGGTCTTTCTCGGCCTGAAGCACGAGTTGCAGCAGCGTCCACAGGTCACGCCGCAACGTGAGCGATTGTTCGCGCCGTGCGTGAAAGAATTGAAAAAAGAGCGAGCCGTCCAGCGCCGGGTCAAACACCTTGATCAGAGCCACCAGAGACTGTTGAAAACTATCGCGCAACAACCCGTGCGCGTTTTCGACTTTTGTGTAGATGGCGGGCGACTGTCGCAGAGAAACCAGCCCGACCAGTTCGCGCCCGAAGACGCGCGACAGTTCCACCCCGACGGCATAACCCGTGCAATCCAATGCGTCGAACACCTTCCCGTCAATCTCTTCCGTGCGAATGGCGCGCTTCTCGATAAATTCGATGAGTGAACGCGTCTCTTCGTGCACGAGAGTGAAGACGGGCAGAGCCATCTTCAAAGGCGCATCTTGACGAAGCAGCGCCTCGATCACGCGCAGTTGTTCGAGCAACTGCGCGAGCTTTGAAAAGATGATGGTCATGTCCGACGCGAGCGTTGCGGGCGTGATACGCCGCGTCAGTTCGTGCAACTCAGGATAGAGCCGCTCCAAAACTCCGCTCCCCGCGCGCCGTTCGAGTTGCTTGACGAACTGCGACCGCGCCAGATCGCCCCGCACGATGCGCTCGATGCAAGTCCACACCTGGAAATCGACTTTTGACGACAGCGCACTATCGCAAATGTCGCAAAGCTCGCCGAGAGTATTGATGAGAAGCCCTACCGTTGACGAGGCGGCTTGTGTCGTCGAGTCGCGCGCGTCGGCTGGCGACATCAGTTCGAAGCCGTTAGTTTCGTCCAACTCGAAAGAGACGGGCGCGTGTTCCGGCGTACAGTTCAGACTCAACAAAAGGCTGCGTCTGAGCGCTTGACTGACGACTTTCAGTTCCGACGAGAAATCGCGCGTGATGATCTCGGCCTTCTCGGCGTCGCTCAAAGGGTGGTTGCGCAAGTTGAAGAAACTGCGCAGCGCGAGTTGCCAGATGTGCAGTTCGAGCAGACTCGAATCGATGCTCGCCGGGACGCGTTCACGCATGTTTGCCTGGAGCGGGAAATGTTCGTCCGTGCCGTGGAGAGCCGTTCGTGAGGGCGCGTTCATGAGTACGTTCAAAACTTAAATTCCTCGCTGGTTCGTTCGGAGTACGAAGGCGTGTCGCGCACACACGCCCGCTTCCATTGTTATCACGAATCTTCGCGGCTTGGCAAAAAACTTTTTCGCCGTCTATCATCGCGTGCGTTAAATCCGTCTGTTTTCGCCTTTTATTTCACACGACCCGATGGCTGCCACAACCCATTCCGAACTCCTCATCGCCACCAACAACGCGGGGAAGTTGCGCGAACTGCGTGAACTGCTGGGAAACCTCCCGCTCCGGCTGCGCCAACTTTCCGAATTTCCGCACATCGAGGAAGTAGAAGAAACCGGGCAGACGTTTGCGGAAAACGCACTGCTCAAAGCGAGACTCTACGGTCGGCAGACGAATCTCTGGACATTGGCGGACGATTCCGGCCTAGAAGTTGATGCGCTCGGCGGCGCACCCGGCGTTTTGTCCGCACGCTACGCCGGACGCAACGCAACGGACGAAGAACGCAATGCGCGTCTCCTCTCAGAGCTCGCGCGGACGGGCGACGGGCGGCGCACGGCGCGTTTCATCTGCGTCATTGCCTTGTTCGACCCGGCCACGCGCGCGACGGAAATCTTCAACGGCACATGCGAAGGCCACATCGCCGAACAGCCCCGCGGTCAACACGGATTCGGCTACGACCCGCTTTTCATCCCCGCAGGCTACACGCAGACTTTCGGTGAACTCTCCGAAGCTGTGAAGCAACGGATCAGTCATCGCGCACGCGCACTTGCGGCCGTTCGCGTTTATCTGGACGAGCGTTTTCCCGAACGTGAGGCTTGACCCGTCCGCCCGTGCGCTGGCAGAATGCGTTGCATCCTAAATTGTTCAGCGATTTTTGGATGTCGATAGATTTACACGGGGCGTAGCACAGCCTGGTAGTGCGCTCGGTTTGGGACCGAGAGGTCGAGTGTTCGAATCACTCCGCCCCGACTCTTTAGAGCGACTAACAAAACCAAGAAACCGCGAAGAGACACGAAATAACACGAAAATCTTGTTCGTGCTGCTTCGTGTCTCTCTAGTGGTTCCACTCCGAGTTTGTTTGCGCTTACTCCGCCCCGCCCGCCGCCGGGCGGCAGCGAAAATTCTTACTTTTTCTTTTAAAAAAGCCGAAAAGCGGGTTTTTTTGCAGACGCGGGGGGCATCTGTGTGATATATCTGCTAGTGCAAGTTTTATTCATTCTTCCCAATTCCACAGGAGGTAGCCACACTTCGACATGGCGACTAAAGAAGGCAAAAAACGCATGACGCAGTCTGAGGTTCTCAACCATTTTGCTGAGAAAACCGGGCTGAAGCGTGTTCAAGTGAAAGAGTTTTTCGACGAATTGGCCGAACTGGCGAGCAACGAAGTCAAGAGCAACGGCGAATTTGCCCTGCCGGGCTTCGGCAAACTGGTGCTCTCAGAACGCAAGGCGCGCGAGGGGCGCAATCCGCAGACGGGCGAGACGATTCAAATTCCCGCCAAAACTACTCTTAAGTTCCGTATCGGCAAAGGTTTGAAAGACACGGTCGTGCCCAAAAAGGGCTAACCAGAGACAGTCGTATTCGAGAAGTTTAAGGCCGCGGACGACCTTCATCTTCACGCTCGACATGCATTAAGAGCGCCGCCTGCGAGTTGAGTGCGCCGGGACATCTAGCGCGCGACTCGCAAGCGGTGTTGTATGTCTATTCACTCTCGAAACTTTCATCTCCCCCTTCAAATTCCACGTTTTTCCCGTTTTTTATCCGAGCCTTCCCTTTCAACTTCCCTTTTAATCAACTTTAGACGGCAAATTCTCTTGCCTCGTCAGGGGCAATTATTCAGTTTCAAACGCCACTCATCCCTTCTTCCAACGCCGCAATTCGCGCCTTAACTTGTTGATTTTACGAAACGTTCCGGCGTTTCGCGGGACTTCGGCAGGTGGCCGTCTGCCCCTGCTCGAAGCGCCAAATAATTTTTCTGGCAATTTCTACGGTTTTCGATTAAAATCCCCCGTTCCGCAGACACAGCCATTATTTGCTGGGGCAGTCAGGATTATTTTCAGGGGGTTGGTTTGCGCGAATTTTGCGGTAAATGTAACAGAAACGCATCTTAAACGAAGGGTCGGGCATCTAAAATATCGCATTCATAAGTTGGAGAAGCCCGCTCGGCTACGAATCCAAACGAGAAGGAGTAGAAGCGAAAGTGACTTTCAATGTGACGTTGCCGCTGGAAGAGCGGCTTAAGGTTATCGACCACATCCAGGCCCGCCGTTATTCCAAACTGACGGGTGCGGCGCTCGACATCGCCACCGAAGGCATCCTGCGCCACCTCAAGGCGTGCGACCGCATGGATGTTAATCCTGATGTGGCCGCCGTCCGCGAAATCATCGACGACGCGTTGAATGGTCGCCGCGTCTTTGCCGAACCCGTCACCGTTGACGGGCGTTACGCCGCTTAAATTGATACCCCAAGCAATTTAAAGAGTCAGGGACATAAATTGAGACAGACCGCTAACTCGCACGAGTTGGCGGTCTGTCTTTTTGTCGTAGAAAATATTGAGATGTCAGCGCGGCCGAAGTCAATGTGGTCGTCATTCAAAACGAATTAATAGACGCGAGACGATACTGCATGATCGCCAGTTGGCTGATGGCGTCCGTAATTTCGCCGCGCATGGTCATACGCAAGGCTTCGACGAATGGGACGCGGCGGATTTGGAGTTGCTCAGTCCCTTCGGGACGGTGTTGCCCCTGGGTCAGGTCGGTGGCGACGTACCAGATGGCTAATTCGTCAGAGACGGAATTCGATAGATGAGCCTCGCCGAGTTTGCGCCAGTTCCCCGCGCGTAGGCCGGTTTCCTCTTCCAGTTCGCGGCGCGCAGCGTCGAGCGGGTCTTCACCTTCCGCGCAACCGCCCTCCGGTATCTCCCAGGAATATCTTTCGAGCGGATAACGGTATTGTCCCACGAGATAGATGAAGTCGTCTTCGACTGCCAGCACACCGATGGCGATGTTCTTGAAATGGACGACCCCGTAAATGCCGCGCTCGCCGTCCGGTCGAACGACCGAGTCTTCTCTGACGCTGATCCAGTTGTTATCGTAAATCTGCTTCGTCGAGATCAACGTCCAGGGGTTCTTCGTTTCGTCAGGCATCCGTCTTCTCTTATGCGGGACTCAATTTCGAAATTCGTCGTGTGTCGAGAGAGCTACTGCGAAGCCACCGTTCCCGTGTCTTTCGGTCCGACTGCGCGTGCGTCGCTCGATGGAGGCTCGTCTTTCAAAGCGCCGTGCTCGATGAAAGTAGACTGTTCGGTGGCAGCAACAGGCGCGGCGGGCGGACGGTCTGCGTGCCGCATTACATCAAGGAGCGCGAGCGTGATGGCGAGCACGACGGGGCCGACCACGAGTCCGAGCACACCAAAGACCTGCAAACCGCCGAGCACGGAAAAGAAGATGAACAACTCGTGCAGTTTGGTTCTTTCGCCGACGAGTTTCGGCCTGAGGAAATTATCCACCGTGCCAATGACGAATAGGCCCCATGCGACGAGCAGCGCGGCCTTCACCCAATGGCCCGTGACGGCCAGAAAGATGGCCGCCGGAATCCAGACGATGAACGCTCCGGCCATCGGGATGAGCGACAGAAACGTCATCACGACGCCCCAGACGAGGGCGGACGGAACCTTGAGCACGAAGAAGGCCAACGCGCCGAGCGCACCCTGAATCGCCGCGATCACAAGGACGCCGTTGACGCTCGCGCTGATGACATCACGCGTGCGCGCGAAAATCTCTTCGCTCTGGGCACGTTCCAGCGGCAACACGTCCGGCAGGGCGTGCATGATCTTCGCCCCGTCGCGGAAGAGATAGTACATGGTGAAGATAATGAAGAAGATTTGCACGACGACGCCGAGCGCGCCGCCGACGAGTCCGAGCGTGCGCTGTGCAACTGCTCCGGCCACCTGTTGCACATGCTCCTGAATCGACTGCGGATTGCGCAGTTGCTCGAAGTCAACGTAGTTGCCGAACCATCCCAGAAGTCTTCCGATGAAGCCGGAATTCGGATCGAGATAGGCGCTCAGTTGACTCTGTACACCCTGCACCGCGTGGGTAAACTCGCGCACGAGTGCGAGCGTGATGAGCGAGAGCGGGATGAGTATGACGAAGATGACGAGCAGACATGAAATCAAAGCGCTCGTGGCCGGACGGCCGGTGCGCGCGACGAGGCGGCGATGAACCGGATAGAAGACAACGACGAGCACGGTCGCCCAAGCCAACACGTTGATGAAAGGCAGGAGCATCAACCAGCACAAGTAGAGTGCGATGACCGTCGCCGCCAGCAAAGCGATCCAGCGCGGTTGTATCCTTCGTTCATTCATATTCGAATCTCGTCCCGGCAGTCTAAACTGAGCAGACGCTAACACAATCCGCCGTTGGAATTCTTCACGTTCATCTTCCTTTTGAGTTGCGCGGTTGACGACGAAGGCCGGACGCATGCTAACATCCGCGTCGTTAAATGGAGCGCTCCCGTAGCTCAGCGGATAGAGCATCTGCCTTCTAAGCAGAGGGTCGCTGGTTCGAGCCCAGCCGGGGGCATAGTTATTTTGCAGCGGTTCCCCGTCAGATTTTTCGTTTAAACCGGGTGACGACTTGGGGACTTGTCAGACGGCGACCGCTTCGGTAACATGACCTTATTCATTAACGCTTCCGTGTGTGGCGGCTATAGCTCAGTTGGTTAGAGCGCGAGATTGTGGTTCTTGAGGTCGTCGGTTCGATCCCGACTAGCCGCCCTCAAACTTTCCTTCCATCAAAATCAACAGTCACAAATCGACACACGCGAGCGGCCGTCAATCGGCCTCCTTCTCTACCGCGTAGCCCGCTTCGACGTAACGGGAAGTGCCGCCCGTGACGTTGAACAGTTGGCGGAAGCCGCGACTTTCGAGCAGGCTCGTGGCCGCGCTCGAACGATAGCCGCCCGCGCAGATGACCGCGACGGGGCGTGACGGGTCGAAGCCGTCAAGCGAATTTGACTGCAACTCCGAGAGCGGCGCGAGCGTTGCGCCGGGCGCGTGCCCGTCTGCGTATTCGGCGGGACGGCGCACGTCTAAAAGCTGCAACTCCGGTTCTTCCTGAATTCTCCGGTGCAGTTCGTCAACGGTGATCTGTTGGACGGTTGACACCTCGCGCCCGGATTGCAGCCACGCTTCAATGCCGCCCTGCAAAAATCCTCTGACGTTTTCCAGCCCGACTCGCGCGAGCCTGAGCGTCGCCTCTTCCGCCTTCGACTCGTCGTTGGCGACGATAACCAGCGATGTTTCCGGCGCGATCAAGCTGCCCGCCCAGGAAGCGAACTGACCGCCGAGGCCGATGTTCAGAGAGCCGTGGATGTGGCCTGCGCCGTACACATTCGCCGCACGCACGTCCAACACGAGCGCGCCCGCCTGCACGGCGTTTTCAACCTCGCCGGGTGCGAGCGCCGCGGGGCGCAGCAAGGCTTCGAGCGAGGACGCGCCGGTGCGGTTGATCTCTGCGTCGCGCGAAAAATAGCTCGGCGCGGCGGGCATTCCGCTCGTCATCATGCGGACGAACTCGTCCGCAGTCATGTCGGCCAGAGCATAGTTGAACTTTCGTTGTTGGCCGATGGTTGAAGAAGTCTCGCTTGAGATGTTGCGCCCGCACATCGAACCCGCGCCGTGCGCGGGAAAGACTTCGACGGCGTCATCCAGTTTGAGCAGTTTGTTGTGCAAACTTTCGTAGAGGGCGGCGGCCATCGCTTCGGCTGTGTGGCCGCGCGAGCCTGAGAGGTCTGGGCGTCCCACGTCGCCGATGAAAAGCGTATCGCCGGTCAACACTTTCTGCGGACGGTCGGAGACATCGCGGTCAATCACGAGCACGCACATGCTTTCGGGCGTGTGGCCGGGTGTCTCCATGAAGCGGAGAGAGACGCGGCCGATGCTGACCTCTTCGCCGTCCGAGACGGCGCGATGCGGAAACGCCGCGTGCGCGTGGCGACTGAAGATGATCTCCGCGCCCGTGCGTGCGGCGAGTTCGCAATGGCCGCTGACGAAATCCGCGTGCAGGTGCGTCTCGACGACGTACTTGATCTTCAACCCCTGCGCCGCAGCCTCCGCGAGGTATTGCTCCACATCTCGCTGCGGGTCAACTACGGCCGCCTCACCTTCCGAACCGATCAGGTAAGAAGCGTGCGCGAGACAGCCCAGGTAAAACTGTTTGAAGTACACAGACTCCTCCGAAATTCTTGCGACCGTCAACAGCGCGACGTGCCGCGCGACGAAAGCAAAATTTTATGAGCGATAAATTTTTCGACGACAGAAGGAGGCTCTTTCGCGCGACACTCTTTCGCGCTCATGCGTCTCCCGACACGAAATTTTCGCGCGCACGCGCGTCTCACTTTCGCGTGTAGCCCGAGGGATGATTAATCTCCGCGTCGGCGTCCGGCGCTTCGATCTTGATGCGATGATAGCCCTTGTCCGCGTGCGTCGAGAGATAGGTCAAGGCGAACTGGCGCGAGAGCCTGTCGGAGAGTTGACGCAGGAAGGGATCGAAACTAACGGGAGCGCCGCTGCCTTGAAAGAACGCCTTGCCGCCAGTCTCCTGCGAGAGCCGCGCGAGCGAGCCTTGCGCGTTGCCGACCAGTAGGGTGCTACCGCCCGACCCGGCCGACGGCGCGTAGATGCTGTAGACGGCGACGCTGCGACGCTGCGCCTCGCCGATGGCGCGTTCGAGGTCTGTGCTCTGTGTGGGCGAAGAGTTGTCGAGGCCGCGCGAGAGATCAAGCCCGTCGGAGATGACGAGGACGGCACGGCGCGTTCCGAGCGGTACGCCGCCGTAGCGTTTGAGCGATTCGTAAATCTGCGCGTAAGGGTTGGACGGCCCGGCGCTGGCCGCGCCGATGGGGACGCGCAAGGCTCTCGCGGCGCGTTCGAGATCGGTCGTGAATCTCTGTCTCAATTGCATCGAACCGGCGCGCAGGTAGCCGACCTGGACGAGCGAGCCTTGCGGCAGGCGACGTATGAAATTGGCGAGGCCGCTGATTTCGAGTGCGACGGAAGAGACGAGGTCGTCCTGAACAAGCAGGGTCAGAGCGAGCGGGGCGCGGTCTGCGGCGCTGCGCGTGGAAAGTATCTCCTGGCGTTCGCCGTCTTCGGTGACGACGAAATTCACCGTGCGCAGTTGCTCGCTCGAAGGGTTCTCGTCGCGCAGACGGAGCGTCACGGGGATCGTCACGGGACGGACGCTGCGCGACGCATCGGTGCGACGCGCGCCGTTGCCGTCGCCCTTCTGCGCGCGGGCAGTGTGTGGCTGGACGGCGCAGGCGAGCGCGAACAGCAAGAGCAACATCAACCGCGGCGGCAGTCCTTTTTTCATCTTCACTCCTGTGTGCCTTGTCGCTTTTCGCTTCGACAAGGCATTATATCGCTTGACCGTCTCGAAGCGAAGACCACTTTACATGAGCGACAAACGCCAGAACCGCCGTCTGACCGTCAAAGAGCGCACCACGCTTTTCTTCTTGCAGTGCGCGCCGTGGCTCGCCTTCCCCCTCATCGCGCTGCCCGCGCCGCTCTATTTCCTGTACCGTTATTTCAACGCGCCGACGGGCGCGGAAGCGGGCGAGTTCATGCTCGTCGCCATGTCTACGCTCGCGGGCGGCGCGATCCTCGGCCTGTTCGTCGTCGTCGCGCTCTATCTCTACCGGCGCAGTTGGGAGAAGAAGCTGCGCAACCGTCTCGCCGCGGACGGCGTGACGACCGACGAGTTGCACTGGTTCGAAGGCGAATTGACGAAGGCTGAGCGGCGCACGCTGCGCGAGATCGAAGGACGCAATTTGCTGCTGGCCGACGCTTACCGCGAGACGCTCGCCGCGCGCCTGACGGCGACGCGCGTAGCCGCCAATGCCAAACGCGAAGCACAGGCCGTCGAACGCCGCCTGCAAAGCACCTCTCGGATCGTAGCGGCCGGGCGCACGACGCTCGAACAGGAGTTGAGAGGCGACCGCGAACGGCTAACGCGAATCGAAGCCGAGGCCACCGAGCGGCGTGCGCAGGCCGAAGCGCGCCTCTTGATGATCGAAGCAGCGGCCGGGCGCAATGCGACAGACGAAGAAACGCGCATCGCCCTCCAACGTCTCGAAATGGCGGAGGCGCAAGTTCCCTATTCGCTCGAAGCGGCTCGGCTCGAACGCGAAGCGCGCGAAGAGGTCGAGCTAGAGCTGCGCGCGAGCAGTCAACTCGTACACGGCAACACGCGCGAACGTCTCGTCGGCGATGTAGGCGAACAGCCAAAAGGACAACAAGCGGGCGGCGAAGGTTAAACCTCGCTCCAAAAGCGCAGAAGCGTTCGACGCAAATTTTATCCAGACTCAGATGTCGATTGTTTCCAGACGTTGTTCCAAGTCCGCTAGTTGGTAGACGCCTTCGGCGACGCGCACGGCGTAACCTTCAGCCACGAGCGCTCGATTGCCGAGTCCGGCGTCCGGCCTTGAGAGTCCGGTGACCTTCGCCAGTTCGCCCCTGAGCGTCATGCCCGCCCCGTCGAGAAAGGCGCGCGCCACTTCGCGCAAAGCCACCTCGCGACGCACGCGCACCTTCAACTCCGCGCCGAAACGCGCTTCCGACAAAGTCCAGATATAGGTGAACCATGGCTCGTACATCACGTCGCACGGAATCACTTTGAGCGTGCGTTGTAATTCGTCGAGCGCACGCGTCAGATGTACGCGCTCCGCCATCTTCGCCGCTCCACGCAGATCGCACGAAGCCATCTCCCATTCGCGCCGCAAAACTTTCAACACGTCTCGCGCCTCCGCCGACAGACGCGCGCTTTCATCTCTGCGCCCGACGCCCCATAGCGCGTTGAAGTGCGGCACGAGTCGCGGCGCGACGAACAGCGTGCGCGCCTTGGCGAGCTTCGCGTAATAGACGCGCCCGCGCCGCATGATCTCGTCTTTCAACAACCACGCCTGGCTGCTCTCCGGGTCTTTCTGTACGTTGCGCGGCATGTATGCGTCGCGCCGGCCGCAGACGCTCACGTAAAGCGATGCGCCCGGCCGCCGCGCATCCGTCATGGCCGCGCAGAAGCCCGCGCGCTCGATCAACTTCTCGGCCTCGATGGCCGTCTCCACGCGTCGCTCCGGTTCGCGCTGCCACATCCGGTCGCGATACGCTTCGATCTCTTCCGGCAACTGCTTCACGACGCTCACAAACTTCTCCCCGTCTCTCGGAAACTGGAACCACTCGAACGCGCCCCAAGCGCACCCGCTTCGCCTTCGCGCCTTCTCCCCTCACCTTTCAAACTGACTGACCGAATTCTCTCAAGCTGACCGGAGACTACCCTTTCGTTCCCTCGTTGCGTTTCAAAAAGACGCTCTAATCCGCGCTTTTCATCCGGTTGCGAACATATGTCCGCCTTGGCACGGTCGTTGCCAACTGTTCGTGCAAGCGGCGTCCACGACGAGCAGCCGCAAGCCGTTTTCAGATTCTTACCCGAATCTTTTTTCCTTGTTCATGTCTAACAGATTGAAATTGATCAAACACTATTCGCTCGCCTTGAGACTCGCGGCAGTTGCACTGCTCGCAGTGTTCTGCGTCTGTCTCTCAACGTCGAGCGAACAGAGCGTGCGCGCCGCGCAGGGTGCGAAGGACAAGATCGCCGCGGACTTGCGCGACCGTGTCGGCAAGGCCAGAAACGGCGAGTACGTGAAAGTCATACTCCAACCGAGCGGCGCGTGGAATCAGTCGCTCGATGCCGAGATCACGTATCACAACGGCAACACGTTGCGCAAGTTCACTAACTTTCAGGCGCGTTCCCTGACTCTCCCCGCGCCCGCCGTGCATGCGCTCGCCGCCCGCACGGATGTCGCGTACATCTCGCTCGATCGCGAAGTGAAACGACTCGGCCACGTGACGCTCACGACCGGCGCGGACGCCGCGCGCGCGTCGGGCGGCACGACCTCTTACGACGGCTCGAACGTCGGCATCGTCGTGATCGATTCCGGCATCGATCCCGAACACGTCAGCTTTACCGACAGCACAAAAAAATCGCGCGTCGTCTATCAACAAGACTTCACGGGCGAGAACCGCACCGACGATCCTTACGGCCACGGCACGCACGTCGCCTCGCTCGCCGCAGGCAATGGCGACGTTTCGCACGAAGCCTATCGCGGCATCGCTTCCAACGCGAAGATCATCAATTTGCGCGTGCTCGATTCCCAGGGGCGCGGCACGACCTCGAATTTACTGAACGCGCTCGATTGGGTTTTGACTAATCGCGCCAACACCGCTTACCGGATCAGAGTCGTCAACATGAGTCTCGGCACGGCTGCCGTCGATTCTTACAAGTATGACCCGCTCTGCATGGCGGCGCGTCGTCTGGTTGATGCCGGGATAGTCGTCGTGGCCGCGGCGGGCAACGAAGGCAAGGACAGCGAGGGACGCAAGATTTACGGTCTGGTTCATTCGCCCGGCAACGAGCCTTCCGTCATCACGGTCGGCGCGTCCAACACTTTCGGCACGGATTCGCGCGCCGACGATGTGATGGCCTCTTACAGTTCGCGCGGCCCGACGCGTAGTTTCTGGACAGACACTAACGGCACGCGCCACTACGACAATCTCGTCAAACCCGATCTGGCCGCGCCCGGCAACAAACTGATCGCCGCACAATCGGCAGGCAATCATCTCGTCGCCAACAACCCCTCGCTCGACGCCAACGTCAGCAGCAACACGGCGAAGGAAGAGATGTACCTCTCCGGCACATCGATGGCCGCGCCCATCGTCGCCGGAGCGGCGGCCATGCTGCTGCAAGCCAACCCTTCTCTCACGCCCAACCTCACCAAAGCGATCTTGATGTACACCGCGCAGCCGCTCGCAGGGTTCGACCATTTCGAGCAAGGCGCGGGAGCGATCAACATCGAGGGCGCGATGCGTCTCGCACGCGCCATGCGCACGGACGTTTCGACGGCTCAGCTATCGCTCGGTGCGCCTTTGCTCTGCAACACCTGCACGCTTCCCACGGCACAGACGACGATTGCCGAGCACACCTTCCAGTGGTCGCAAGGCATCATGCTCGACCACGCCTACGCCACCGGCTCCGCTCTCGTCACTAACTATCAGAAGATTTACGACCTCGGCGTGCTGGTCGGCGACGGTACGGTGGAAGTGAACGGCGTACTCGTCGCAGACGGCGTACTCGTCGCAGACGGCGTGCTCGTCGGCGACAGCATCCTCACCAGTTCGGGCGCGACCATCGACCAAGGCACGTTCCTGTTCAGTTCGGGCGTGCTCGTCGGCGACGGCGTGCTGGTGGCCGATGGTGTCCTCGTGGGCGATGGAGTGTTGGTCGGCGACGGCGTGCTGGTGGCCGACGGCGTACTGGTCGGCGATCTCGCTGCGCAGTCGAGCGCGGCGATGATTTACGGCGACAACACGCGCTGCATGGCGGCGGTGAAAGACACCTCGCCCACCAGCCTGACGGCCACGGCCGCCTCGCGCACACAGATCAATCTCTCGTGGGCGGATAACATGACGAACGAGACGGGCTTCAAGATCGAGCGCTCCACGAACGGCACGTCCTTTATCCAGATTGCGACCGTCGGCGCAAACGTCAGGACATATTCGAACACGAAGTTGACCGCGAACACGACCTATTACTATCGCGTTCGCGCTTACCAGAACACGGTCAACACTTCTTACTCGAACACGGCCGTCGTCAAAACTCCCCGGTAAACTCTCCCCGGCGCGCGTCGCTTCCATGCGGCGCGCGCACTCTCCCCAGAACGCGCGAGACGGCTCTCGTCCGTCGTCTTCAATCTCGAACCGCCGCGCCCTGCATCACGAGCGCGCCCTTTTCAAACATCGCCGCCATGATCCAACTGTCAGGCAAACAACGTTTCGTTCGCCCATACATGACGTTGATGGTGGCGCTCGGCCTGTGCGCTGTGCTGCTCGCGCTGCGCGACCTCCCCTACGCGAGCCTCGACCTCAAATTTCTGCTGCTGGCCGCGATGACGCTCACCATCGGCTCGCGCGTCAGCATCCAGATACCGCGCGTGTGCGGCCACATCTCCGTCTCCGACACGTTCATCTTCCTCACCATTCTCCTTTACGGAGGCGACGCCGGAATCCTGCTCGCCACGCTCGACGGGCTGTTGACCTCGCTGCGCATCACAAAGAAGACCTCGACGCGTCTGTTCAACGGCGCGACGATGGCCTTCTCCACTTTCGTCACCGTGGAATCGTTGCGCTACCTCTTCGGCGACATCAAGGCTTTGACCGTTGCGCCCTATTCTCCACTCTTCTTCCTCGCCACCTGCGTCATGGCGCTCGTGCAATACGTCGTCAATTCAGGCACGGTCGCCATCGGGGGCGCGTTCAAGTTCAACGAGCCGTTCTGGGAATCCTGGCGCAAGAAATACCTCTGGACTTCGCTGACCTACATCACGGGCGCGACCGCCGCCGCCATCCTCGCCAAACTCATCGGCGTGACGGGCTTCTACGCCATCCTCGGCGCACTCCCCTTCATTGGCGTCATCTATTTCACTTACCTCACCTACCTCAAAAATATCGAAACCTCGACGGCGCAGGCCGAACAGGCTGAACGCCACGTCGAAGAACTCTCGCATTACATCGCCGAACAGGAGCGCCTGCGCCAGCAGTTTTCACAACTCGAAAAACTCTCTGCGCTCGGCGAACTCGCCTCGGGCGTCGCGCATGATTTCAACAACACGCTCGCGGGCATTCTCGGCCGCGCGCAGTTGATGCTTCGCACGGACGACCCGGAAAAGCTCAGGCGCGGTCTTCAAGTCATCATCAAGACGGCCGAAGACGGCGCGAAGACCGTCAAGCGCATACAGGATTTCGCGCGGCAGCGGCGCGATCACGATTTCGTACCCGTCGCCGTCGATCAACTGCTCTTGGATGTGAGCGAGATGACGCGCCCGCGCTGGAAAGACCACGCCGCCGCCAACAACGTCTACATACGCCTCAATCTACAGATCGACTCGAAGTCGCTCGTGCTCGGCGACGAGTCCGAGTTGCGCGAAGTTCTGGTCAACATGGTCTTCAACGCCGTGGACGCGATGCCCGCGGGCGGCACGCTCACGCTCGCCACGCGCGAGACGAGCGAGCACGTCTTCGTCAGCGTGTCCGACACGGGCTGCGGCATGTCGTCCGAAGTGCGCTCGCGCATCTTCGATCCGTTCTTCACGACGAAGGGCAAAGCCGGAAACGGTCTGGGACTGGCCGTCAGTTACGGCATCATCCACAGACACGCGGGCGTGATCGAAGTGGAGACTGCGGACGGACAAGGTGCGACCTTCCACGTCAAATTGCCTATTGCCAGAGGCGAGACGAAAGCGTCGGAGCGAGTGAGCGACGCGCCGTGTGATGTTCCCAATCTTTCACTCGTGGCGGACTCGACGCGCGCGCGCATCCTCGTCGTTGACGACGAGATTCACGTGCTCGACCTGCTCTGCGAGATAATTCAGAGCGAGGGTTGCGAAGCTGTGAGGGCGATGAACGGGACGGGCGCGCTCGCGCTGTTTGAGGCGGGACACTTCGACGCCGTCTTCACGGACATCGGCATGCCGGGCATGAGCGGCTGGGAACTCGCACGCGCTATACGCGAGCACGACGCGCAACTTCCTCTCGCGGTGATCACGGGATGGGGCGATGCCGTCGGCTCGGACGAGCAGCGCGCGGCGCAAATCAACTGGGTCGTGACGAAGCCCTTTTCGATGCCGCGCATCTCCGAGATCATTCAAGAGATCGCAGAGCGCAGGGACGACTCACGCCGCAAACCGTTAACGACCGTCGCCGCTTAAAGCGCCCGCACCGTCCTTTCAGGACGCACCGTCCTGCCCTTGCTTGAGTTGATTGACGTGATACTCGACGGCACGCGCGACGCTGCGCTCGACATCTTCCAGCCGGAACGGCTTCAACAAATAGTCGAACGCGCCGAGCGCGATCAGACCTTGAGCGTGTTCCTGATCCTGTATGCCGGAGATGATGATGACGGGAGTTTGCGGCTGGTTTTGCCGGACGTGCCCGAGCAGTTCGATGCCGCTCAAACCGGGCATCGAAATGTCCGTCAGCACCACGTCGTAAACGTCCGTGTTCAACCAATCAAGCGCGCGTTCGGCCGTCTCGGCGACGTGGCACAGATGATCTTCGGAAAGCAGATCGTACAGTGTGTCTCGGATTGCGGCGTCGTCGTCGACGACAAGGATGGCAGCCATAACGTGATCGAGAATAACACGTTTCGAGAGAGTTATCACTGCACGTAAAAAAAGCGGGAGAAAGAGTGTCGGCC
>DASZCS010000002.1:0-77757 GCA_035942855.1 Pyrinomonadaceae bacterium
TGAAAGTCTCCTCTGCTCGGCTCGCATCAGCTTCCTTGAGGAAGCGTTTGGCGACGGAAATATCACGTTTCGCCGAGAGCATGAACTCACTGGTCTGCCCTGCTTTATCCACAGCGCGATAGAGATACTTACACGTCTTCCCGACTTTGATATAAGTCTCATCTACTCGATATGAAATGCCGCTCATCTTCAAATGGGACGGATACGTTTGTTGATCTCAGGAGCGTATCTCTGTACCCAACGAAACACGGTTGAGTGATCGACATCGAGTCCACGCTCCGGCATCATCTCTTCGACATCTCGATAAGAAATTTGGTAGCGGCAGTATCAACGAACGCAGAGCAGAATGACATCCGGGGCGTAGTGCCGTCACTTGAAGGACGAGGAGTGATGCTTCATGAAAAGTTCTGACGAGATGAGTTAAGAGAACTTGAAGGAGGGATATTACCTGAATGACTATTCTTGCAACACTACCTAAAGGAATGACCCTAAGGATCTTTCACGCCTCAAAATAATCTTTGCAACACAACCCCGCTACTGTCCGATGCCCCCGCCAGGGCACAGGTGACGCGGCTCACCCGTGTCGGAGCATATGGGCGTGCTCACTTGAGGGGCGGGGGCTCGGGGGCGGGTTCAGGGGCGGGTTCGGGCGCCGGCTTCGCCGTCTGCTGGTTCTGCAAGTACGCCTCGCAGATCATGCGGGGGGGGCAGGGGTCTGGGTTGAAGTATTCGCACGAGCAGGTGCTCGAATTCCACGAGCCGCCGTTGTTATAGCAAACCTGTTCATCGATGGGGTCGCACTCCGGCGGCGGGGGCGGCGGGAGGAAGGTAAACGCAGGAGGAGGAAAGTTCCCGGGTGCCGAGTCCCATATCGGGAGCTGGAACCCTACGCCCTGAAAGCGGTAAGAGGTGTTGCCCGGGTGACAGGCATCAGGGAAGCAAATCTGGACTGCTCCGCCGAGGTCTGGGCGGAAGCTCGTGTACCAGTAGCCTTTCGAGGTGCTGTAGTAGTAGTTGATGGCGGCGCCATGAATCTGGCGTCCGTTCTGGTCTAGTGCCGATCCCTGCTGGTAGTTGGCGGGCAGCACCCAGCCGAGTTGCCCCTCGAAGTAGTAGCCGGGGCCGCCGCCGAAACCCGCGCCGGCGTAATAGTAGTAGGTGCGCCCGTTCTGGACGACCCGCCACTGATAGATGGGGATTAAAGGGTTCCCGGGGGCGGGCGTGTAGCCCGGCGGCTGCGGGGGGACAATCCCGGCCCTCAGCGAACTCGGGAAGAAAGTTTGGTAGACCGACCCCTCGTTGGCGTAGCCCAGGTTCTGTCCGGCTGCGAGGGATTGGTGGAGCATGTAGCCGAAGTTCGAGTTATGCACGCGCCAGCGATAAAGCGTTACCGGTATAGAAGAGGTTGACGACTGAGCTTTGACCGCGGGCAGTGGAACCAAGCCGATCATGAGTGCGGTAAGGGTCAGCGCCAAGCACAAAGCGCGGGCGTGTGTGAGAAATCTACGCATAGTTATAAGCCTCCAATTCGTTCGGTTAGGGGTTAGTTCGGAAGGGCGCGGCGTCCCCTGCGGGCGCACGCATCCGTCCATCGCCGCGCGTCACTCGGGTGGCACGCGGCGTTGTTTTTTTAGCTGGTCCTCGGAGAGAGTCTGACCGGGGTGGGCTTACCCCAGAGAAAAGATTATCTACGGCGAACACCAGTCGGCGACGGGCTGTTGAAGTCAACAGCCACGATGCAAACTGCAAGCGTTCGAGAGACTAGACGTGAAAATTTTCAGTTTATTCACCTCGCTGCAAGTTTTTTTTTATGCACCCGTAAGTGAAAAAAAATCTTTTGATTAGAGTTGGTTTTGGTAGTAAAAGAGTTGAACAGCGAGCGGTCTCACACGTATTAACTTAATTGAAGCGTAACCCTCTCCCGGGAAGGCCGATTACAATGTCAACAATGAAGAGAAGCGTCAGCCGTAGCGGGCTGACTGCCCTGTTGCTCTGCCTGCTCTGCCTCGGGTCACTGCCAACGTCTCAGGCACAAGGCAGCGATGAGGCAGAGATACGCGCCCTCGTCGAGAGATTTTTTGCTGCCTACCAGAAGGAAGCTATTGCCGACTTGCTATCCCTGTGGAGCGAAAAGTCAGACCACCTCGCGGCCGGCAGACAGAGCCTCCAGCAGACTTTCAACGCTAACAGGAATATCGAAGTGAAGAGGCTGGACGTGGGCGAGGTGACCATCGAAGGGAACCGGGGGAAGGCGCAGTTGGTCGTCGAAGTCAGCGCGTTGGACGAGAAGACGGGGAAGGCAGCTGAGGGCTTCGGGAAGATGGCGTTCACGATGCGGGTCGTGCGCGAGGCGGCAGGCTGGAAGGTCTGGCAGTACTCATCCGCCTCTGAAGAGTTCGCCGCAGACCTGTTAGCTGCCGGAACCGAAGAGGCGCGTGCGGCCATGCTCAGGGACAACCCGGAGAGGGTGACGGCCGCGCTGGTGAGAGAGTTGAACAAGCAGGGTCGCGCGTTCTTCTCACAAAACAAATTCGAGCAAGCCCTCGCCGTCTACGAAGTTGGCCTGGCCGCCGCAAGCCGGATTGATGACAAGACGGGAGCAGCCCTGGTGCTCATCGGCGTCGGAAACGCGCATTACATTCAGGGCAACTACGACAAGGCTGCGGAAGCCTATGGCCGAAGCCTGAAACTCTCTGAGGAGACGGGCATCAAGCCTGACATAGCGCGCGCCCTGAGCAGCATTGCGGGAGTGCACCGCTCGCGGGGCGATTACCAGCAGGCACTGGAGATGGGGCTGAAGAGTCTCCGCCTGCGCGAGGAGTTGGGCGATAAAGTGGGCATCTCCATCTCCCTCAGCAACATCGCCGGCGTTTACTACGGGCAGGGTCGCTACGAACTGGCGTTGGAGTACCAGACGCGCTCTCTCGCGATGGATGAGGAGTTGGGCGACAAGTCAGGCGTCGCCACTGCATTGAATAATCTCGCGAGCCTCTACATGATCCAGGGCGATTACCTGCGCGCGCTGGAGGCGCGGCTGAAGAGCTTGAAGATGCAGGAGGAGTTGGGCGACAAGGCGGGCATCGCGCTGTTGTTGAACAACCTGGGGCAAGTCTACTTCATGCTCGGCGATTATGATCAGGCGCTGGACTTCTACCGCAGGGGACTGCAACTGTCGAACGAGTTAGGGAGGAAAGCTGTCGTCGCCATGCTGTTCACTAATATGGCGAATGTTTATTACGCGCGCGACGACTATGCACAAGCCGCCGACTTCATGCTCAAGAGCCTGAAACTGCACGAAGAGATCGGCGACAAGGCAGGCCACGCCCTCATCCTGAGCAATCTGGGAGCCGTCTATAACGCTCAGGGCGATCACGCGCGCGCGCTTGAGACTCTCCAGCGGAGCCACAAGCTGGCCGAGGAGATCGGGCTGAGGCAGATCATCTCCAGCAGCTTGACCAACATCGCTCAGACCCAACAGCACCTCGGTCAACCACGGGCGGCGCTCGACTTCGCCAGCCGCGCCGTCGCTCACACCCGCAGCGAGGACAACGCGGACATTTTGTGGCAGGCGCTGACAACCGAGGGCAGGGTTTACGCGTCGCTCGGACAGATGGATAACGCGCGGCAGTCCTTCCTTGGTGCTATCGCGGTGATAGAGAAGCTGCGTGGCCGAGTCGCCGGTGGCGAGCGGAGTCGGCAACGTTTCTTTGAGGGCAAAGTCTCGCCCTACTATGCCATGGTTGACCTCCTGCTCAAGCAGGGAGAGACGGCGCAGGCTCTGACATATGCGGAGCGCGCCAAGGGTCGCGTGCTGCTTGACGTGTTGAGCAACGGCAAGGCCGACATCAACAAGGCAATGACCAGGGAGGAACTGGACAGAGACCGCGCTCTGACCGCCGAAATCAACGTGCTCAACATGCAAATCTCCCAGATGAAAGCGGCCGACCAGCGAACGGAGCTTCCTGCCCTGACGGCCCGGCTGGAAAAAGCGCGCCTTGAATACGAAGCCTTCCAGACGGGTCTCTATGCAGCCCACCCGGAACTGAGGGTGAAGCGGGGCGAGGCGCACGCGCTCACGCTCGGCGAAGCGGATGGGCTGCTGGCGGGCGGTAACACGGCGCTGCTCGAATACGTCGTCGGCGAGAACAACAGTTACCTCTTCGTGCTGACGAAAGGCGCAGGAGGGCGACCCGTTGATCTGAAAGTCTACCCCCTGAGCCTCAAAGGCAAAGAGCTGGCCGGCCTGTCTCAAGACTTCCTGCGGCGCGTGGCCGAGCGCGACTTGTTGATCAAGTCGCCCGCCGAGCGACTCTACGAGCTGCTGGTCAAGCCCGCCGAAAAGCAGTTGCAGGGAGTTTCCAATTTGATCATCGTTCCGGACGGGCCGCTGTGGGAACTCCCCTTTCAAGCATTGCATCGCGGCAGGAAGGGCTACCTGCTGGAAGGCTACGCGATCTCTTATGCCCCTTCGTTGAGCGTGCTGCGCGAGATGAAGAGGAAGGGGGCGGAGCTGCATCAGGCGAGGGCTGGCGGCGGTCGCCCCGCAACGGAGAGATTCAGGACGGGACTGCTGGCGCTCGGCAATCCGGTCGTGGGCGGCGCGACAGCGGCAAAGCTTAACGCCCTGCGTGACGACGACACGCTCAGTCCGTTGCCGGACGCCGAGAGAGAGGTCAACACGCTCGGACGGCTTTACGGCCCCGCGCGCAGCAGAGTTCTGGTAGGCGAGCGAGCGACCGAAGAGGAGGTGAAGGCAGAGGGAGAGAAATACCTCCTGCTACACTTTGCCACCCACGCTCTCCTGGACGACCGCAACCCCATGTACTCGCGGATACTGCTCTCGCAGGCCGGGCGAGGTGCGGGCGAGGACGGACTCCTGGAGGCTTGGGAGTTGATGAGACTCGACCTGACGGCGGAGTTGGCGGTTTTGTCCGCGTGCCAGACGGCGAGAGGGAGGGTGGGTGCAGGCGAAGGAATGATTGGGATGTCGTGGGCGCTCTTCGTCGCAGGATGCCCGGCCGTAGTCGTCAGCCAGTGGAAGGTGGACTCGGCCCGGACGACAGACTTGATGCTTGAGTTTCATCGCAACCTGCTGCGCCGGAAAGGCAGCGCGCCGTCGATGACGAAGGCCGAGGCGCTCAGGGAGGCGTCGTTAAAGCTGCTCCACAGCCAGTATAACCACCCCGCGTACTGGGCGGGCTTCGTCCTCATCGGAAACGAGAGATAAGCGGCAGGAGCAGCAGGAGCGGAAAAGACTCGCGGACGTTGAGCGCATGGTTGGAAGCAGCCTTACTCTCTCATCGAACGCACACTTTGCAAAAGCTTCCTCGCGGTGTCCGAGCGGGGGTTGGCCTTCACCAGCGCCCGGAACTCCCTCTCGGCCTCGTCCAGTAAGCCTGCCCGCGCGTAGAGCACCCCGAGACCCAAGTGGTAGCGCGGGGCGGTCGCCCGAATGCGTTTCAATTCATCGCTGCGGGATCGATCCAGAATCATAAACTTTGCCTGCGGGGCAGGCAGCACCGGAGAGGTGATGGTCTGGCCGTCCTTGAGCGCAGTGACCTGCCAGGAATAAACCCTGCCCCGCGCGAGCGGCGTCCGAAGGCTCCACCCTGTTTTAGTCAGCGGCTCGCTCTTCGCGACTTCGTTCAACTGGTCATCCACAACGGTGACGACGTAGCTGCTGGCGCCGGCCAATGGCGCCCAACTGAAGGTCGGGCTGGTGGCGTCGACCACCTTGCCGACGGGGCTGAGCAACAGGAACGGCCGCCCGTCACCGCTGCCGCTGCGCAGGGAACCTCCCTCGCCCTTCAACCCGGTCATAACAGGCGACGCTTCCAACCTCTGCTCCGCCAGCGCCGACACGATGGCGCGGCGAGAAGAAGGCGCGAGCATGGCGGCGATGGCCTCGTTGCTTTCCAACTCAGAGTCTACGGCGCCCCGCTCCGCCTCGCCCGAGTTCGGGAGTCCGGCCGCGGATTGGTTTGGCTCCCTCCCTTTCCCGATTCCAACGGCACCAGGCTCGCCCGCGCCGTCACGGGGCGAGCGAGCAGGCTCACTCTGATTAAAGTCGAGGTTTGCGTTTTCGGCTTGGCTGGTCACCGGCAGCAACGGCCGTTCGTCTCCCGCGCGCTTGATAAATAATGCCGTCAGACCCATACCCACGGCTATCAGAATAAAGCAGGCGAACAGCGCGGGACGCCCCCACGCTCTGAGCGGGGCTACGTACTCCCCCAACACATGGCGCACAGGCCGCCGTCGCCGCGCGGCCTGTGCATCTATCGCGCGCGCTTCTTCTGCGCACTGTGCACAAACCGAGAGGTGGCTTTCGGCCGATTCGGCATCAACTGCATCCAGTCTCTTCTCGACGTAGCCCGCAAGTTCGGCTCGCGTCAGATGATACGGCTCGTCGTCTGGCTGAGGCATTAAGGCCGCCAGCAGGTTCGAGTAATCCTGCTCTTGCCGCGCGGGGGTGTTGCATCGCTCGGAGCAGGAGGGGCATGCGTTGACGTGCCGGTGAACTGTGAGAAACAGATCTGGCGCCAGGGCGCGCTTCTGGTATAGCTTCAGTTGGTGTGGCGATGGATGCTCTCGCATACGCTTTCTGGTTAACGCCGTTACGCTCCTAGCTAGACGTTGAATTCTCCGGAATATTGCTAGTGCGGCGTATCTCGCTCCAGTGTCTTCAGTCGCCTCTGCAACCTGTCGCGGGCGCTCCGACGCAAATTAATCACCTGCTGTCGGCTAATCTTCAGGTACTCGGCGATACTCAAATCGTCCAGCGGCAACCGGCTCCACAAAACCTCGAACTCTTCGGGCGGTATCTCCAAAACTTCGGCCAACTGCTCGAACGTCGCCACCTGCGTCGCCGGGAAGAGGGTTATGACGTTAATGCCCTGCGGGCTTCTCAAGTTACACAGCAGGGCCACACGCTGCGCGCGCGGCAGTAGTTGAATCTCACCCCATAACTCCTCCAACAGTTGGCGCTGCTCCAGGAGCATGTCGGGGCCGACCTGCGGATTGACCACGCGCTCCGAGGGGGGATTTGTGCCCACGTCTAAAGGAGTCGCCTGCGCGTCTTCCACGCCCAGTAATTTGGCGACGGCGGCCGTCAGTTGGTCTAGTTCGAGTGGACGCCCGACAATCCGGAAGACTCTCGTCAGCAGTTCGTCCATCTCAAGGCGTTCGAGGGCTACGTCCCTTAGCCTTGCGGACAGGGTCTCCAGCAGAACGCTCAAGGGCTGTGTGTCTGCGGCAACCTGCGCAACACCCTCCCACTCGGCCAGCCCTGAGAGCCAGCCTTTGCTCCCTTCCTTCCACAGGGCAAGTCCGGCGCGGCTCGTCAGGCAATAACGAATCTTGTCTTTCAGCTTTCGGCGTTGCGGGAACTTACGGCGCAGGTATTCGTCGCAGGCGTTGCGCGCGGAGGCGGCGACGTAGCTCCTGAGATTAGTCAGAGACTTATCGTCAGGATGCCTTTTGAAGTCAAGGAGTCGTCTCAGCAAATGCAGCTGTATCTCGTGATAGGCTTCGTCCACGTCCGGGTCTCGATAACCGCCTTCCCGGGGGGCGAAGTACCATTGCATTTTGAGCCGGAGTATTTGTCTGATGACCGGGTTGATGTGCTCTTCTAGAAGCCGACTGAGGAGCAACTCCTCATCTTCCTTCGCGGCCGCCTTCAGGAACGGCAGCAGCAAAATATCAACCTCAGCCGGGCTGACCTGCGCTTTATCTTTTAAACTCATTGCGCATACCCCTACGCACGGCTGAACGGCTACCTCGTTAAAATGTGCTCGCCCGATGCGAACCAGCCCACGGCACATTCTACACTCTTCGGGAATTATACTTGTAAGTCACGACCAGCCCCGACCAGCGGGCAGTGTTGCAAAAAATATTTTGGTCGCGATTAGTTGGCGTGAAGAGTCTGGCGTCGCCTCAATATCTTGTATAGTCAAATATTTTTTGCAACACTACCGAATCCTGTCCGTAGTAGTAGCCTCATCGCCAGCCGGCGGGATGAAGGTTGAATGATGTCTTATCCGGTGTCAGGAGCGGGAGTTGAGCTAAAGAACCACGAAATCTAACAGCGGCATGCACCCGACCGCGAGCAGCGCGGCTCTCATACGCAAGACTCGGCCGTCGCGGCGTCGAGTGCGCGGCGGGTGATGCCGGGGGTTAGGCGCTACTACTCATAAGGACTCTGAAACTACGGAGTAATGATTATGTTTGAAATATTTACGACGCTGATCATCCAAGCTCTAGCAAAAGTTTTTGGGACATCAGTAGATATCATCGCTAAGGACGTTTCTTGGAAGAGGTCTATGGCTGCGACCTTTATGAAGCTCTTCGATTCGCTGTTTGAGTTGGAAAATGATTCCAGAGCGGTGTATCAACTGCTGAAGAGGATTGCAGATAAGGAAAGTGTGCCGGAAACAGTAAAGTTCAATGAAAGCATGAACGCTTTGTTTCGGTCGTATGAGGCATTCGTCAAGCATCTTAGAGATGTGGAATCAAAGTTGGCGATATACAATCAAGACCTACAAATTACTATCTCAGATATGTTGCGCAGTAAGGTGGGAGCTTGGATAACCATAGACATGCTTCTGGATGCTGTGCCTAAGATAAAAGAAGGTGAAGAGCTAGTAATGATATATCCAACGAACATACCTCAAGGGGATTTGCTCGAAATCGCAGAGGCATCTCAAGGAGAATTAGAAGAGCAGGCCAAGCAAATCAGGAAAAGTGTTCTGGAAAAATTTAATAGGAAGGCAGTTGATTTAAGATTTCCCTATGAAGCCGGAATTGCGATAAGAGATGCACAAGACGCGTTCCAAAAAATTCAACATGCTCGTGAGCAGCTTGCAGAGTTTATCAGGACCAATTTCCCCTTAAAAGAAATGTCATAACAGGCTGCGCCTAACAACTCATTGAACCGGAGCGCGAAGAACGGCGAAATCTAATAACGGCATGTAGCGGACGCCCAATTAGCAGTCCTCTTATCTGTTAGGGCAGTAGGGCGCCGCTGATGCCGGGCGTTAGATGCCTCGCAGTCTGCCTCGAAGAGTGTTACACCGAAAATCTCGATCACGGCGTTAACTTCTCGCGAAATTATTCGTATTAGTGGTAGGCAGCAATGCCCTGGAGCAATTACACCACTCGGCAGGAGAAGATAGTGAAGCCACGATTACTAACTCCCATTGCAACGCTTTGTTTGTGCCTCTCGGTCGTGTCCGTAACGACGTCCGCCAACATGGCGGCTTCGACTTACGACTGGCCCCAGTGGCGAGGCCCGAAACGTGACGGGATATCGCAGGAGCGCGGCCTCCTCAAGCAGTGGCCCGCGGGGGGGCCGAAACTGCTCTGGCAGGTGAACGACATCGGCGACGGCTTTTCGACGCCGGTGGTCGTCCGAGAGCGCATCTACCTGATGAGCAACCGTGGCATGGACAACGAGTTCGTCGCGGCCCTCTCGACGAAGGACGGGAAAGTCCTCTGGACGACGCGCGTCGGCAACGTCGGCAACCCGAATCACGATCCGCCTCATGCGAAGGCCCGGTCCACGCCGACCGTCGACGGAAATTTCATCTACGCGCTGGGCTCGGACGGCGACCTCGTCTGCCTCGAAGCCGGAAGCGGCAAGATTCGATGGCAAAAAAACATCCGGAAAGAGTTCGGCGGCCAGCCGAGCGAGTGGGCCTATGCGGAGTCACCGTTGGTTGACGGCGACGCCGTTGTCGTAACCCCCGGCGGCGCGCAGGCCACGATGGTGGCGCTTAACAAAAAGACTGGCGCGGTCATCTGGAAATCGGCCATCCCGGGCGGCGATCCGGCGGGCTACGCGTCGGCGATTGTCGTGCAGGGTGGCGGCCGCAAACAGTATGTGCAGACTTTGACCAAGGGCGTCGTCGGGGTCGATGCGAAGACGGGTCAGTTCCTCTGGCGCTACCTGGAGAAGGGGCCGGCGAGGTTTTTCACGCCGGTCGGGCGTGAGGGATATGTGTATGGCGCCGCCGGCGTCGGGAGCGGACTCGTCCGTCTAAAGCCGGACGGTGTCGGCGTCACCGCGGAGCAAATCTACTTCGAGCGCGGACTCCCGAACGCCATCGGCGGGGCGGTGCTGGTTGGTGAGTATCTGTACGGCACGGCAGGGGGGAAGGATCTGGTGGCGGCTGAGTTCACTACGGGGAAGGTGAAATGGCAGGCCGAGACTATCGGCATGGGGTCGGTAGCCTACGCCGACGGGCATTTATATCTCCACGGCGTCAACGGGGATGTCGCGTTGGTGGAGGCGACACCCGAAGGCTATCGCGAAAAGGGACGATTCGCTCCGCCCGATCAGCCGAAGAAAAAACAGCCGGAGGCGCTCGCGTCCCCTGTCATCGCCAACGGGAGGCTTTACATCCGCGATTTCGGCACATTATGGGTCTACGACATCAAGGCAAGTCGCGGGTGAGGACGGCGCGGCGATCAAGCGGGTGAGGGCAGGGGCTTTCGTGAGCAGACCCGGGGATGGCTGCGTCCGTGTAGTCACGCACCGAACTTAGCAGACGTATCGCCTCCGCGACTATTTATGCAACAACGCCACCGCGCAGCCCAACAACTCATTCAACCGGACTCGCAACACTGCACTCCGCAAGTCTTTAAAGCGCCAATAGGGAAGCACTCGCAGTGAGCGCTTCCCTATTAGATCGGCTCTGAGGGAGCGTGGACGGAGACTGCCGCTATCTGTTCCTGTTGAATGTTGGAAATCTCCGCAAGCTGTTTCGCTGCAAGTCGTCACTGACCATAAGCCTTCGGAATTGGCTTGTCGCCGCTCGCTCCAAAATGCTCCGCAGTATCGCCGCTTGCCGAACGCTTTATATACCAATAACCGTTGCCTTCGCTCAGGCGGAAAACGGCCAAGTCAACGCGGTTGTCGCCGTCATAATCGGCTGGCACAGGGATGTCCGTCGAAACGCCATGTTGCACCTGAATACTGCCGGCCTGGGAGCGTAGCAAGTACCACGTGCCGTTCGACGGGCGGTAAACGGCGATATCGGTTTTACCGTCGCCGTCGTAATCGGCCGGCACGAGTCTGTCCCCCGCGTTGCCGAGGAGCGTTCCTTTATACGTGCCAAACTGAGAACTGAACACGTACCACGTGCCGTTCGAGGGCCTCCAGACGGCGACATCCGTCTTTCCATCACCGTCGTAATCGCCGGGCACAGGTTGGTCTTCGCTAATCCCCCATGGTGTGGAGCGATATTGGTTATTCGAGCTTTGCATGATGTACCACGTTCCCGTACTCGGGCGGAAGACCGCCATATCCGCCAGCCCGTCACCGTCGTAGTCGCCCGGAACGGGCTTATCTCCGTCCGTCCCCCACTGGAAGGCCGTAAATCCGAGGCGCGAACGCTGCAAGTACCAAGTGCCGTTCGCAGGCCGCCAGACCGCGATGTCGGTTTTCCCATCGCCGTCGTAATCGGCCGGCGCGAGCACGTCGGTAGAAAGCCCGAACTGCTCCGCAGCGAATCCATCTCGTGAACGCGACAAGTACCATGTCGCTTGCGTGGGACGGAAAACACTTACATCGGCTTTGCCGTCACCATCGAAATCGAATAAGGGGCGGGGCGGGGCACATCGCGGAGCCTGTTGCGCGGCTTCGGCCTTGGCACGACAGAGGGCGTCGGCGATGTCCTGCGGAACGTTGCGATTGTCGAAGAAACTGGTTCGTTCCGAGTAGAGCCAGGTGTAACGGTCAGAAGCATTGAGCATGCGCCTGATGACATCTTCCGTTTGCGTAACGTTAAAGTTGGGGCTGATGTGCGGGTCAAGCCAGAAGGGTAACGCGCCGAGTTCGTATTTTTGCTGCAACGGCTTATCCGGGGCGTAGTACCAGCCTGTACCCCAGTACCGAACATGTTCAATGTTTTTGTCACCGGTAAAGTGACCCATTGCTTCTCCGTACAGCGCCTCCGGCTCCACGTTTCTGTACACCTCAATGCCGTCGTGGAAGGAGCGCGCCTTCCGAACATGTATCGCCTCTAATATGCCATCTACGAATCCGGCATGGAGTTGAGAAGGAGCGTTAGGGTGGCCGACGAAACTAACATAACTGTGACCGAACGTCGTCATGATCGTAATATCCGGGTATTCGTTGAGAATACTCAGCATAAACTCTCGGCCGCGCCGTCTGAGGATTTCGCGGTACCTGGATGGAACTTGTGGCTCTCCACTAGGGTCTTCATTACACACAACGTTTAGGGCAATGCCGGGGAAATCTTTGGGTGCCATGTCCTGGCACGACCAGATCGGCACATGCCCCGGCTGGTATTGTTCCGGATCAAGGAATAATCCTTTGAGGCCGGAATCCTTCGCCAGCCGCGCCATCCGTGCGGCGTTACGATTAACCTGCGCCCAAAACTGATCGTCCGACCAGGAAGTGAAATTGCCGTAAGCAGCCGGCGGAGTGGAGCGGAGAAAGATGAAGTTATCCGTAAAGGTGTTGTACTGCCGCCAGCCATCGGTCGCCGTCCGTACCTTCCGCGTCATCTCCGTGAGCGGGTATTGATCAACCCGACTGTCCGTGAAGAGGCGGTCGGTGAGATCGATGCCGTTATCGCTTGCGCCGTAGATGCTGATACCGTCCAAAAACGGAGCCTGCTCCTGCATCCGTCGCCAGTGCTGCGCGATGTAGTCCGGCACGTTCGAAGAGTGCTCGGTACCTGCCCCCAGACGGAGCAGCAGGTGCGCCTCCGGGAAACACCGGGCACGGTACTCATCACTTGTGATGAAGACCCGCACAACGCCGAGGCGATCACCGGTCTGATTGAGATAGCTCAACCAATGGTTGTAGCCGTCCGGGTTCGGCTCTCGCCGCAGAAGGTAGACGTACAAAGCCCGGACGAACTGGCCGTTGTCTGACACGTTGATGCCGGTTCTCGTACTAAATTCGTTTAGGGAGAAGAACTTCAAGGTGATGTCGGCGCGGACGTTATCAAGGCAGTTGGCGTCCGTGCCGCACGCGATGATCCTGTTCCGATTCAAACGGAAGCCTTCGCGATCAGGGTCGCGCCCGAGGATGTCAGCGTAAAGCGCGTTGACGAAGACCTTCTCGTTGTTGATGTTGCCGCAAGCCGTCGCGTGACCCGCAACTCTGACGACGCCTGCCGTCGTGCATATCAGGGCTGCGAGGAGCAAACCCTTCAGTGACATGTGTGTCCCGCGAGATCGAGTTGATTGTGCGCGAACTCGCGGGCTAAGCGTAAGTGTTTCTGGCTGGATCATTACTACCTCCTGCGTCTTTGACATGCGTCAATGGGTCGAGCACGGCCCAGTGCTTTCTCAGTAAGTGGCGGACGGGCGCGAGGTGAAGACGCGCCCCGGTAACGTCGGGCGCGGGCGCGCGACATTTGAAGATTAGATTGTGTCAGGAGGCCGATTTTAAGCTACAATCCGCATCGGGTTGTTCCCTACCCGCCGGAGGTTCAACCGTCTATCGCTGCATACATTCGGCCTCTTGGCATCGAACGTCCCACCATGGCGAGACGCACGTTACAACCGCGCGCCTCTTGATGTCTTCAAACTGCTCTCAATTATTTGTCAACGGCATGATCCCTCGCGTTCCACAGACATACACTTTCGGGCCGTTTAGCGTCGATATGGCGGAACCCGCCTTGAGGCGCGACGGCGTCTGCGTCCCGCTCCCGCCTAAAGTCTTTGAGGTACTGGTGGCGCTCGTCGAGTGTCACGGGCGGGTGTTGAGGAAAGAAGAGTTGCTGCAACGTGTCTGGGCGGGGGCGTTCGTCGAAGAGTCGAATCTGACCCAGAGCGTCTACCTGTTGCGGAGGGCGCTGGGCGGCGGGGCGAACGGTCATCAGTACATCGTGACGGTGCCGAGGCGGGGGTATAAATTCATCGCAGCAACAGATGGACCTGGCGGCGAGGCCGCCGCGCCTCTCCCCTCGCCTGCGTCGCGCCCGGAGCCTGTAACGTGGAAGCCGGATGCGTCTGCGGTAACCGGCAAATCAGGTTTTACTCACCACCAACCCTTTCGTTCTATCGCTGTGCTCCCTCTGGTGAACGAAACCTCCGACCCCGTGGTCGAATACCTGTCGGACGGCATTCCTGAAGCCATCATCAACAACCTCGCTCGGTTGCCACAGTTACGCGTCGTCAATCGCAACACCGCCTTCCGCTACAAAGGCGTAGACATTGATCCGCGGTCGGTGGGTGGGGCGCTGGGTGTAGACGCCGTGATGATGGGCCGGATACTGCGGTTCGGGAACAAGATCGTGGTCAGGATGGAGTTGGTTGACGTTGGCGGCGGGTGGCAGCTCTGGGGCGCGCAGTACGACGGGCCGACAGCTGACGTTCTCGGATTGCAGGAGGACGTTGCCGCCAAAGTGATGAAGGCGCTCAGTATCGAGTTCGCAGGCTGGCGGCGGGAGCCGTCGTCGGAGTCGCACACCTTGAGTATCGACGCCCATCGGCTCTACCTGAGGGGGCGCCACCACTGGGGCAAATACACCAGGGCCGGGATTGGCGCTGCTATGGAGTGTTTCGACTTGGCAGTGACGGCGGATCCGAACTTCGCCCCGGCTTACATTGGTCTGGCCGACTCCTACTCCCGGCTCTCAAGTTTCTGCCTCGCCCCGCGGGAGGTGATGCCGAGGGCGCGGGCCGCAGCGCTCAGGGCTTTGGAGATTGACGACCGGCTAGTTGAGGCGCACGCCTCCCTCGGGCTGATTAAGACCAATTACGAGTGGGACTGGTCAGGAGCCGATGACGAGTTTAGGCGAGCTATCGACCTCAACCCGGGCTATGCATCGACACACCACTGGTACGCGTCGCACCTGATGATGGCCGGGCGGCTGGATGAAGCCATCACGGAGATTGAGACGGCTCAGGAGTTAGACCCTCTCTCATCCCAGTTCGGCGTGAACCTCGGAATGATCTACTTCCACATGTGCCGCTACGAACAAGCAGCGAAACACTTCAGGAAGGTGCTCGCCGTGAACCCCGACCACTTCCCGGCGCTGATTGGATTAGGACTCGTGTATGAACGGCAGCGCGAGTTCGGTCAAGCGGTTGCGGCTTTCCGCAGCGCCTACTCGGCCGAGGCAAGCGATACGACTGCAAGCTTCCTGGCATACACGCACGCCGCCGCCGGGGATGCGGACGAGGCGCGGAGACTACTCGGGCAGATGCTGGGTAGATCGAGGCTGGGCTACGTCTCCGGATTTGGCGTAGCCATAGTCTACGCCGCGCTGGGCGAGACGGATCGGGCCTTCAGGTGGTTGGAGAAGGCGTTCGTGGATCGCGACGACTGGCTGATCTCCATCAAAGTCGGCCCATGGTTGGATCGCCTCCGTGGGGACTGGAGGTTCACTGACCTGCTCCGGCGCGTGCATCCTTGATCTGTACCGGCGAGTTCGGGTGTGTAGAAGGCACAGTAGAGCCTAATCTCCGTAGCAGACTTGTTGGTTAGGGTTGCGAAAATTATTTTAGACCACAGAAGGTCACAAGTGACTTTTCATCAGGCGGTCATCTGGAACAACGAAGCGACGAACTTCGCCCGTCCCTGTGCATCGCTTCCTGCTAACCTTTTGACTTGCCCTGTCCTCAGCAGGTTGACAGCTTCAATGCCTTCCAGTGTTCGCTCTGAAGTCTGGAACGACTTGAGGCATTGCGCAGTCTGACTTCGCGGATAGCAACCGCCAATAAAGGAGGGTGCATGAGAATCATCTTATGCACCCTCCTTTTGCTCCTCCTCATGCAGTCCTTTACGGTTGGCCGAAGCGAAGTTTGTACTCGGTGGAGTTGAGGAAGCCGTTGACCATCGTGCGCACATCGCCCGACTGCAAGACGCGTAGCCATCCGGCGAATCCTTCGGGGTCGGGCTTGCGCCGCAGGTAACCGTAATACTGCATGCCGACGAAAGCATTGTTGAACTCCTGCGTGCCCACCGTATCCGAGTCCGCTATCGCGCGCAACACCTGTGCACGCGTCAAAGTGCCCGCGTTCAGGCGGTTCGTCAAGTCCGTGCCGGACAGCGTTACTTTCGACGTGCCGTCGGGATCAGAAGGGTCGAGCGTCGTGATTTGCGTCACGCTGTAGCGAGCCAGGAGCGCGGAGACGTATTGCGCGGTGGTCATGCTGCCGTAGGCGTTGACGAATTCCGGCCGCTGTGTGATGAGCGTCGCCAGTTGCGCCTTGCGTGCGTAGACCTCTTCGGCCGTCAGCCCGGCGACGAAACTCATGTCCGAGACCACTTCCAGATATTCAGGCAGACGATTGAAGGCCACTTTGTAGAAGCGGAAGACGTAGAAGCCTTTGAGTTGAAACTCAAGCGAGCGGAAGAAGCCTTCCCCGGAGACGTAGATGCGGTCACACCCGGAAGGCTGCGTTGGCCCGGTGAAAATGTTCGCGCAGTTATTGAGGACGCCGAGCCACGCGTTGAGTCCACCCGCGTCAGGCTCTCTGGAGAGGAAGTCCAAATACTGCTGCCGTACGAAGAACAGATTTGACGCCATGACCGGATTCGGAGTGCCCGCCGCGTCGCTGTCCTGGATGGTGACGGTCGAGACATCGGTTGAGCCAAGCGCTGCCCCGGAGACATTGCTCAGGCGCAGTTGAAAGGTCTCCGAGCCTTCGGCGTGTCCGTCGTCGATGATGGGCACGGTAATGGTCTTGCTGATCTCCCCGGCGTTGAAGCGGAGCGTGCCGACAGAGGTAGCGAAATCACAGCGGGCGTATGCGCCGCCCTGATTATTGATGGCGTCAGCGCACCCGACCGTGAAGGTGTCGCCGTCCGCCGTCCGGTAATCGAGCGTAGCCAAGCCCGACGTGTCGCCCGTGCGCGTAATCGTCAAAGTGACGCGCCCGTCCCCTTCATCATTCAGATAGTTCGCCTGTGCAAACTGGATCACGCTCGACGCTACCGACGCCGTAAAATCTATGTTCGCGCGTGCGCCGTCAAGTATGACGGTCTGCTGCGCGGGGCTGAAGGAGTAGTTCGCCATGACGGGCGCGACGGTCAGGCTCAGGCCGGCGCCCAGATTAGCGAAGGAGTAAACGCCGTTCGAATCGGTGACGGCGGTGGCTGTGGCGCCTCCCGTCAGGTTGATCGTCACGCCGGCGAGGCCGGTCGTGCCGTGCACGACGCGCCCGCCCAGCGTGTACATAAGACGCCTCGCCGCGAAGTCAGCCGTCCGGTCACCGGCCAGGTTAGTGAAGCTGCGGCTCGGTTGGCTGAAGCTGTAGTAGGCACTCGAAGACGTAACCGTGTAAGTGCCGCCCCCGGGCAAAGATGTGAACGAGTAGCGCCCGTCACTCGTGGTTGTTGTGACAGCGGACGCGTCGCCGCCGAGCGTGACGGTCACACCCCCGACGCCCGCGCCGCTAGTGTCCCTGACAGTGCCGCCAATAGTGTAGGTTCGAAGCGTCCCCGTAAAGTTCGCCGTCTGGTCGCTCGTCAGGTTATCGAATGTTTGCTGTGGCGGGGAGAAATTATAGTTCTGACGCGTGGGCGTTAACGTGTAGTTGAAGCCCGCGCCCAGCCCCGGCAGGGAATATGAGCCATCTGCGGCGGTTACTACATTAGTCGGGAGCGCCCCTGTCAGCGTCATGCGAACCCCGGCCATGACGCCGCCCTGATCATTCGTCACGACGCCCCGGATGGCTAAGGAGCCGGTCTGATTGATCAACACGCTCATAAAATTAGTGCGATCGGCGATGACCAGATCAGTCTTGAGATCGCCGTTCAGATCGCCCGCTACGACCTCGGTTGCGCCGATGCTGACGCTGTAACTCCTGAGCGCCCGGAACGTGCCGTCCCCGTTGCCGCCGAGGATGCCCAGACTGCCGGTGCCGCTCCCCTGTAAGGTCACTACGTCGAGCTTACCGTCGCCATCCAGATCGGCTGTGATCAGTTGATTCGAGCCATCGCCTAACGCCTCCCTTCTCGGTTGGAACGTGCCGTCGCCGTTACCGAGCAGGATGCTGATTCTGCCGCCGCTGAAACTTGAGGTTGCGGCCAGATCGACGTTGCCGTCGCCGTTATAATCCCCGGCGGTTATTTGCCCGACAAAGTCTGTCGAAGCTTTGTATAGAACCGGCTGTTTGAGAGTGCCGTCGCCGTTGCCGAGCATTACCGCCACGGCAGTAGCGTTAGGATCAGAATTTTCCAGCGGGACGGCTACGTCGGCTTTCCCGTCTCGATTAAAATCGCGGATGACAAGATCGCGCGGCGACCGACCGACGGAGTAGAACATGGGGGGCAGAAACTTGCCGTCACCTCGCCCGATGCGCATCGCGACACTGCTGCTATCGCTGTAGACGGCCATCAAATCCGAAGTGCCATCGCCGTTGAAATCCGCGACGGCCATGTTGCTGACTCGCGGCCCTTCTTCGCTGGACACTCTCGGCTGGAATGTCCCGTCACCGTTGCCGAACAGCACGCTGAACGACTGGTAGAACGACGGGGTAATGTCGGCGACGATGAGATCGGCATTGCCATCATGATTATAATCGCCGACTGAGATGGCTTTGGGCTGGTCGCCCGTGGGATAAGATACCGGCGTCCGGAACGTGCCGTCGCCGTTGCCGCGCATGACGCTGACACTGGCGCTGACGCTGTTGGCTGTCGCCACATCCAGCTTACCGTCCTTGTCGAAATCGCCTAACTCCACCGACAGTGGTCCCGGGCTGGTTGTATAGTTGACGCCGGGGGCAAATGTCTGCCCGTGGACGACCACCCCGACACAGATGAGCCAGAGCAGCGAGCCGATCAGATATTTTAGACGGCGTCCGAAGGCAACCGTAGAGTTAACCTGCAAGAATAGACACGCGGCGAGGTGCGGCATCAGTGAACATCTCCAAATGGATTGGATTGTAGGGAGTGGAAGCGGGTCGGGTCGTCGGAACTCTGCTTTGAATCAGAGCAGCAACGATGGGACAACTGCGACGGGGTTAAACTAACAGTCCAGGATTCTTCTTGTCAAAAGCCAGATCGGCAGATGCATCCCACACGGCACATTCGCAACTCTTATCAAGGCACGCCCATGCCTGGCAATCAATAAAGATAAAGTGTTCACAGCCTAATGCCTGTGTTTTACGAGCGGCTCTTCCGCCTGCGGACAGCCGCGTAGACTCCGGTCAGGCCTGTGCCGAGTAGTATCAGAGTCGCGGGTTCGGGGACGGCCTCCGGCGTCGAGAATTGAGCCTGGAAGGCCAGATCGCTCCCCTGGAAGGATGTGCCGTTGAAGTTGCCCCAAGGCGTGCTGAAGATCTGTGAGAAGTTGGTACTGTTGTTGAGAAATACAAAGTTGCCTCCAGCGTATGTATCTCCCTGAAGCGGCATTCTGCTAGCCGTGTCAAAACCGGCATACGGGTAAGAACTATTGAGGAACACGACATACTGCAAGGATGGTGTTAACACAATCCCTCCGGTATCGAAGGTCAACTGCTGAAAGCCGGAGCCAAAACCGGACGTGTTCATGATGGCGCTCTGGTAGAGCTGCGGGCCTGTCGCTTTAGTCCCATCCCAAGCATACACATACGCCTGAAATGTGACTACGGAGCTGTTAGACTGTCCGATGTAAAAGCTGAAGCTATCAAGTCGTGTCGCGCCCCCTGCGACGGTGAAAGTTTGACCGATTGTCGCAGGATTAGGGGAGCCGGGTCCGTTAGTTACCCCGCCTGATCCAAGAGTGCCGCCTCCGACCGTGTCGATGATAAAGGGGTCGGCCTGAGCCGTAGCGGCGGCTCCGAAGAACAGAACCGTGAAAGCGAGCAAAAGTACCAGACCTCTTTTGTGCATGTTGTACTCCCGGTTACGTAAACTTTGCCATCGGAATGTGCACCGGATTATACAGGCATAGCTGCTTTACCCCTAAAAATAATTGCTAATCGTGTGAAGGGTAATGGAGATCGATGTAATGCTTCCGCTCGGTTCACACCGCCGAGCGAACCTTAGAAGGCATTGAGGCAATGAACATGATGAGGAAAGGACAGGTTATAAGGTTAGCTGGAAGCGATGCACAGTGACGGGCGAAGTTCGTCGCTTCGTTGTTCCAGATAGCTGCCTGATGAAAATTCGCCTGTGACCTTCTGAACTCTAAAATAATTTTGCGACACTACCTCTTTTTGTAACCGGGCGTCTCGTCCGACCGTTTTATCATCATGGATAGTGCTATGCTGGTTAACTATAAGTCGCAGGGCCGCGCGTAGCGCATTTGCACACGTGAGGGGCACGACCGTGGTCAGCCGTGGGATTCGCTAGTCGTCGCGTAATCAACGCCGAATGCAATCACACCTGAGGCACCATTGACCGGCGGCTCGCTTGAAGGGATTTGACCGCACAGCTCATTCTTGAAGGGGGAATGAAGGATGGCCGAATTGCGCGGCGCAATCGCCCCGCCTGAGATCAAGGCGGAGTGGGAGCGCGCCTACGAGTTATACTGCCTCGCGCCCGGCGTGCCGCATAACCAGAAACTAGACCGCACCGAGCGCATCTCTTACGTCGCCGCGAAGCTGAATCTGACGCGCAAGCAGGCCAAGCGCAGGATCAGGAATTACGAGGCGTGGCAGCGCAACGTCAGGAAAGGACTCGTCGACCGATAAGGGTTCAGGTCGGAATAGGAGTTACCAATATGAATTCTACTTGGTGTGCTGCGGTCAGGTGATGTGCGCACGATGGTCAACGGGTTCCTCAACTCGACGGAATACAAGCTTAGATTCGGACAGCCTTAATACTGATCCGACGCTGAGGGCGCACGGAGACGGGTACCCCTTTAACCAAAACCCCTTTCAGCTTTCCCCGGCTGATTCAAAACGAAGTTTTAGGAGTCACCATGCCTCGTAAGGGACACCACCGGGTCATCACCGCACTGTTTATCGTGGCTGCACTTACCTGCATCCTCGGCTTGCGCGCCCAGCGCGCCTCCACGCTGACGTATGATACAGAGCGGGATGGCGGCTCAGGCGGTATAAGCCGCAGGACTGCGATTGACGATCTTCATATGTCCCACATCTTACCTGCTGGGCCTGTGGCACACCTGCGGGTTGGGCATGCAAGCCGTCCGCCGGTGCAGGGAGGTGAGGTAGAGGTTCACTCGACTGGCGGCCTACAGGACTATGATGATGTCCCGCCGACCGAGCGCGCGCGGATTGAGCGGATAATCGCCGAGTACGAGAAAAACAGGGCAGGGGTGCAAAGCACCGCCAGCCAGACGGGCCCGCAACCGTATACGTTTCACCCGCAGGCCGGAACACTCTGGCAGGATCTGTTTATGAACAACTTCGTCGATCTCGATCCGTCGACAGGCGTTAAAGATTGGGATTGCAGCGGGTACACCTCTAACGGTCACATGGGGCATGACAGCGACATAAACAGCTTTCAGGAGCAGGTAATCGGGGTGCCCATCTTCGCAGCCCTGGACGGTACCGTGGTTGATGCGCATGACGGTGAGTTCGACAGGCACACGGCAACCGGGCCCCAGAGGGCTAACTACGTTGTCCTCGACCACGGGGATACGCATTACGGCTTATACTGGCACATGAAGACGAACAGTGTGGCGGTGACAAAAGGGCAGGTCGTTCGGGCGGGCACACAACTCGGCATGACGGGGAGCAGCGGGAGTAGTACTGCGCCGCACTTACACTTCGAATCAAGGTACAACGGAAAACCTTACGAGCCCTACGCCGGCCCGTGCCGCGCCGGCACGAGTAACTGGGTGCAGCAGCAGCCGATCCGCCGCGGAGTCTACGTCAGTGACCTCATCCTCAGTAATGACCCCTTTGAGGGCGCGGCAGCATTCCCCCCGTACGACGAAGCCACCCGCACCGGGACATTCCTCCAGGGCCTACGCACCGTCCACTTGAGGCTCACAGTCCGCGGCCTGCCCGCCACCAGCAACTACCGGATCAGGTTCCGCAAGCCGGGATGGGCGACAGCCCTCGACAGTTCGGCCAACTTTGCTAACGGCGCTTTCTTCCGCACTGCCTTCTACAGGTTCTCTTATACTTTGAATCTGGCAGAGGCCGGGAGATGGCATCTGCTAGTTGACATCAACGGCCAGACGGTGGCTGAAGCCCCCTTCGACGTGGTCTCCTCCGCTGCCGGGATCGTCAATCGCGCGCCTAACCCGGTGACGCTCAGCTTCGAGCCCGCGGCGCCCGCCCCGAACGACGTAATCTTCTGCCGCGTGCAAACGTCGCAGGTGGCCGAGGACCCGGATTACGACATCGTGCGCTACAGGTATCAGTGGCTCGTTAACGGGGTGAAGATTCGTGACGTGACGAGCGCTGCGCTCTCTGACGCCATCCCGCGCAACTCGGCACTCGCCGGGGAGTGGGTCACCTGCACAGTAACACCGTCTGACGGGAAGGCGTCGGGAGCCGAGGCTACGTCGACGCTTCGGATAGGAGGGGCGACCGAATCCGGCTCCCTCCAGTTCAGCGCCGCCGCCTACAGTGTCAACGAGGGCGATGGCCGCGCCACCGTCATGGTCACGCGCACGGGCGACACCTCGGGCACGGCCAGCATTGATTACCAAACGGCCGACGCCGACACGTTCATCGTGGGGTGCGCTGACGCAGCGGGCGCGCAGGGCAACGCCTACGGCCGCTGCGACTTCACAACTGTGGTCGGCACCCTCGTCTTCGCCCCCGGCGAGACGAGCAAGATGGTCACCGTCTCAGTCATCGACGACGCGCACGTCGAAGGGTCGGAGACCTTCCAACTGCGGCTGAGTAACGCCACGGGGGGCGCACTGGGCTCCCTCAGCACCACGACCGTTACCATAACGGACAACGACGCTGCTGGCGCACAGAACCCGGTGGTGTCGTCCTTCCCCTTCTTCGTCAGGCAGCAGTATCTGGACTTCCTCTCCAGAGAGCCGGACACGGGCGGCTTCAACGCATGGCTGGACCTGCTCAACGGGTGCCCGAATGCCTTCAACGGGCCTTTAACTCCCTCGGGGTGCGACCGCATCTTCGTCTCAGGGGAAGGCTTCTTCCGCTCGGTGGAGTTCCAGTTGAAGGGCTTCTACGTGTTCCGCTTCTATAAGGTAGGGTTCGACCGCCTGCCGGAATATCTGGAAGTGGTCTCGGACATGAGCTTCGTGGCGGGGCAGACGGCCGAAGAGGTTTATGCGAGGAAGGCACAGCTAGCCACGCTGTTCACACAACGGCAGGAGTTCCAGAACCTCTACGGTGGGATGACGAACGCTCAGTACGTCAACGCGTTGCTGGCGAGGTACCAACTGGCGCAGGTCACGACGCCCGACCCGGCGCAGCCGGACGGGGGCGCGAAGGTGACGCTGACAGCCGCAGAGTTAGCGAATCGGCTGAACGCCAACACGCTGACGCGGGCGCAGGTGCTGCGTGCGGTGGCGGACTCCGATTCGGTGGGCGCGGCAGAGTTCAACAATGCGTTTGTGGGGATGCAGTATTACGGATACCTCAGGAGGAAGCCCGACCAGGCTGGCTTCGACGCGTGGCTCTCGGTGCTGCAGGCGGGGAACGTGCGCACGATGGTTGACGGGTTCCTCAACTCCACAGAATATAAACTCAGGTTCGGACAGCCCTAAGAGTAGGGCTGAGCATAGAGGAGAGGCTTCCTGGGCATCAACTCAGGGAGCCTCTTTGTATTTATAATAGCTACCGAACGCCGGAGTCCGACAATTAATCTTATGTAGGCGAGGCTGTGCCCAAAAAGTCACCGTCGAGCCCAAGATGCTGAGTGTAGTGTGCCGCACTTACTTAACATAAGTTCCTTCAATCGACAGGGTGATCGAAGAGTTGAGTTCGCGCGAACGATAGATGCGCTGTGTGGCTTTTTGAAAATCCGCTGCGGTCGCCTTCGGAATGTCCATGAACTTCTGCGGGTTGCGATCGACGAGCGGGAACCAGGAGCTTTGTACGTGCACCATGACACGGTGCCCCGCACGGAACGCATGATACACATCAGGCATTTCAAAACTGATGGCCGCGGGCTGTCCCGGTTTGAAAGGTTCGGGTCGCTCAAAGCTGTTGCGAAACTTGCCGCGAAATGGTTCGCCGCGTACCAGTTGTTGATAACCCCCCATCTTGACGGCATTGGCCGCAACGGGCTGACCTTCAGGCGCTCTCGGCGTGGGGTAGGTGTTCGGATAAACATCTATGAGTTTCACCACGAAGTCCGAGTCAGTGCCGGTGGTCGAGACGTTCAGTTTAACTTTGACGGGACCTGCGATAATCATGTCCTGCGCTAAGGGTTCCGTCTGATAGACCAGCACGTCTGTTCGCTGCGAAGCGAAGCGTTGATCCTCGGTCATGTAATCGGAAGTCATCCCGTTGACGATATAGCCCAGATAAGGGACGGGGCGATTAGGGTCGCTTAAGTATTCGTCAAAGGCGCTTCTCGCCTCGCCTGACGGAGAGTCCGTCGTGAGCCGCCCGCCCGCTTGCAAATAGAGTTCAATAGGTTTCAGTTCACGGGGCGGCCATGCGTCGTGGCGTCGCCACTCGTTGATGCCGGTCAGGAACATGTAGGCTTCGGGCAGATCGGCGGGTTTGTCTTTCAGATAATGCATGAAGAAAGGGAACTGAATCTGCTCGCGGAAAAATTCCCCGGTCTTGACGGCGAAGTTGAGGTTGCCGAGTTTGTCGCCGTCGCCGCGCGCCCAACCGCCGTGCGACCAAGGCCCCATCACGAGCGTGTTCACCGTGCCCGGATTGTTTCGTTCGACTGAGCGATAGATATGAAACGGCCCGGCCGGGTCTTCCGCGTCGAACCAACCGCCGACATTCAGCACGGCGCATTTCACGTTCTTAGTGAATCGCCAGAGCGAGCGACTCTTCCAGAAGTCGTCGTAAGTTGTGTGATCGATAATCTCCTGAAAATATTTTGCCTCGCCGCCGAATAATTTCCGGTTGGCTTCGGAGAGCGGGCCGACGTGGAGAAAAAAATCGTAAGCGTCGGGCGTGCCCATGTCGAAAGGGATACGCTGCTTGGGCGGCGCGGGGTCGCCGGGGCGCGGGACGAACGAGGCGTAGAACCCGAAGTTGGCCGCCAGCATGAATGCTCCGTTGTGGTAAACGTCGTCGCCCATATAGTAGTCGGCAGTCGGGGCCTGGGGCGAAGCAGCCTTCAGAGCGGGGTGCGAATCGATGATGCTCGCGGCGACGTGAAAGCCCGGCTGCGAGATGCCCACCATCCCCACTCTGCCGTTGTGGTTCGGGATGTTCTTCAGCAACCACTCGATGGTGTCGTAGGTGTCCGTGCTCTCGTCGATGTCTTTGGGGCTACGCTTGTCAGGGACGTGGGGGCGCACCTGTTGAAACTCACCTTCGGACATATAGCGCCCGCGCGCATCCTGATAGACGAAGATGAAGCCTTCCCGTTCAAAACTCGCCGAAGGGCCGAGCGCGGCACGGTAATTATCACTGCCATATGGGCCGACGCTGTAAGGCGTGCGGGTCAGGAGAAACGGATAGCGTTGCGAAGTGTCCTTCGGCACATAGATTGAGGTGAAGAGTTTGACCCCGTCGCGCATCGGGATCATGTATTCGTATTTGGTATAACGCGCCCTCACCTGATCTGCGTTCTGCGCGCTCGCTTCCGAAAATGTGAGAAGCAGCAAGGTCAAGAGCGCGACGGTGCGGCCTGAACGTTTGAACCCGGATAAATCGATCAAGATGTATGCTTCCTTTCCAGCACGAGAATGTCGAAAAATTTACCTCTTATTTATAATCAAGGGATTATAAATTAAGAGTAGTGTTGCAAGAATAGTCATTCAGGTAATATCTCTCCCTCAAGCTCTCTCAACTGATCTCACCGTGACTATTTATGAAGCATAACTCCTCGCCCTTCAAGTGGCGGCACTACCCACCCGATATCATCCTGCTCTGCGCTCGCTTCGCCTCCCCTCAGTGAGGAAGTCCTTGCCCTTCTTGTCAATGGCCTGCGTGGTGCTTTCCTTTGCCCTTTTGGTAATCATTCTCAGTGAACTCTTTATTACGGTAGTTGGGACGTGGAAAGATAGGGCAGGGAAGCCCTGTCTTTACTGTTCCTCACTTTCACGACTCTTTATGAAAAGGCCATTCTGTTAAGAGTTGTTGCTACCGGGCCGCTGCTGACAGTGCGAGAGCATGGGCGGGGCATGAAACCATGCAACAGCGTGGTCACCTACAAGTACCGCAGCGAGTTCTCTAAAAGCCTTTCGGGAGCGGTTGTTCTTTGTGACTTGTTTGCATCTCGTGCTAAATTATTTCGGTTAGTTGGCTTTACTGATAGTTTCTGCACGTCGGCAGTCCTCACTCAAAGCCATAATCCAAGTCCATTCACCATACAATCCAGTGTTTTCATCCAAAGTGTTATCGTGATCTCTCTATATAGGCTCTTCCACCAATTCGCATCCGCCGCGCGGTCGGTGAACTACCGACACGTCTGCGTGATTCTCTTAATTCTATTCGCGTCGGCGCGCTTCTCAGCCGCCGGCGTAAAGGCGCAGAGCGTTCACCCTGTCCTCGTTAGCTTGAACAGCGCGGGCACGGCGACGGGTAACCGCTCGTCAGGCGACTCGGGCGACTACAGAATCAGTGCCGATGGCCGCTACATCGTCTTCAGCAGCGATGCCTCGGACATCGTGCCAAATGACACGAACGTCTGGCCTGATGTGTTTGTGCGCGACATGGCAACCGGCGTCACCAGACTGGTCAGCGTCACTCAGACCGGCGTGAGCGGGAACCACTCTTCGTGGGGAGCCATCATCAGCGGCAACGGTCGCTACGTCCTCTTCAACAGTTTTGCCTCGGACTTTATCTTGAGCGATACGAACGGGACAGCAGACGTGTACGTGCGCGATCTCCAGACGGACACGACGAGGCTCGTTAGCCGTGACCGGACTAACACCAAGAGCGGCTTCGGCTACTCCCTCGCGCATGCCATCACGCCTGACGGGCGCTACGTCCTTTTCTACAGCGCTGCAACCGATCTAGTGAGCGTGCCCGGAACCGAGCCACCGGGCTACTCGGTCTTCGTACGCGATTTGCAGACGGGCACGACGAGACTCGTCAGCATCAACAAGGAGGGCACCGCCTGGATCAACCGCAACGCGAACCCCGTCGTCATCACGCCCGACGGGCGCTACGTCACCTTTACCAGCGCGGCGACTGACATCACCAACGACGATCCCACTGACCAGAACGACGTATTCGTGCGCGACATGCAAACGGATACGACGCGGCTCGTCAGCGTCGCCACGACGGGGACGAGCGGCGACAGTTCGTCTGAAGGCGGGACGATGAGCGATAACGGGCGCTACATCTTCTTCACCAGCAGAGCCTCCAACCTGACGACGACGCCCGACACCAACTCAGACGCCGATTACTTCGTGCGCGACACGCAGGCGGGCACGACGACGCTCATCTCCGTCAACAAGGCGGGGACGGCGAGCGGGCGCAACACCCAAAACCCGAACGGCTTCTTCTCCAGCCTCGCGGTGACGCCCGACGGTCGCCACATCGCCTTTACGAGTCAGGCTGACGACCTCGTTGACAACGATCAGAACGGCAGTAACGATGACGTGTTCGTGCGCGACCTCCAGACGAGCATGACGCGACTCGTCAGCGTCGGTCTGTTGGGTCGGAGCGGCAACTTCGGCGGGCGAAATCCGAGCATCTCCGCAGACGGCCGTTACGTGGCCTTTGAAAGCTTGGCCACCGATCTGGTCAACGTACCCGACTTCGTCGGCGGGCTAACATCCGATGTCTTCGTGCGCGACTTGCAAGCCGGCGCGACCGTGCTCGGCAGCATCAACCAGGGCGGCACAGCGACGCCGAACGATTCAGCTTTTGCTCCACGCATCAGCGCAGATGGCCGGCGCGTGGTCTATTACAGTCGCGCGTCTAACATCGTCGCGAACGATGTGAACGGGCCGGACGGCAAAGACGTGTTCACCTTCGATCCCGTCTTCCCGCCGACCAGCCACCTACAGTTCAGCGCGGCCACTTACACAGTGGGTGAAGGCGAGGAGCATGCGACCATCAGCGTGACGCGCACGGACAGTAGCCTCGGCGCAGTATCCGTCAATTACGCTACCAGCGATGGCACAGCCCGCGCGGGCCGCGACTACATTGCCTCGTCCGGTACGCTCACCTTCGCTGCTGGCGATACGACGCCCAAAACTTTCAACATACCCATCATCAACGACACGCTTTCCGAAGCGAACGAGACCATCAACCTTTCATTTACCTCCCCGACCGGGGATGCGGCCGTAGGTACACCAGCGCAGGCGGTCTTAACCATCACTGACAACGATCCGCTGCCGGCTCTGCACGTCAGCAACGTCAACGTGCCTGAAGGCGGGACGGGCGAGACCATCAACGCTATCTTCAGGGTTACACTTTCAGCCGCGAGCAGTACCACTATTACGGTCACTTACGGGACGGCGGACGGCACCGCTCTGGCCGGCAGCGACTACGAGGCAATCGCCGGTTCGCTCACCTTCAACCCCGGCGAGACCAGCAAGACCGTCTCGGTAAACGTCTCTGGTGACACTTCAGTCGAAACGGACGAAACCTTCACGCTCAAACTGATGAACCCGGTCGGCGCAACAACGGGCGCGGGCGGCACTGGTACGATCACGAACGACGATCCCGGAACGCAGTTCAACGTCAGCGGCAGCGTCAACGACCCGTCCACGGGCGGCGTCAGCGGCGTGACGATCACGCTGCACCTCGATCAAGCGGGCACGACACTCACGACCCAAACCGACGCCAACGGTAACTATATGTTCATCAATCTGCCGCTCGGCCAGAACCGCGTGATTGTAACGCCGTTGAAAACGGGGCTTAGTTTCTCACCTACGTCTAGCGGCATCGTGAGCACCAGTTCGATAGGCGGCAACAACACGATCAACTTCTTGTCGGGCACGCTCTACCTCGCCAACCTGACGGGTGCGCAGGTAGTGCCGCCCAATAATTCTAACGGGGAGGGATTCGGCACCTTAACCCTCAGCCTCGACGAAAAGAAGGCATCCGTCGATCTCAACCCCGGCACGTTATCGGGATTTCAGAGGCAAGCGCACATCCACTCTTCCACCGGCCCCGGCGCAAACGGGCCGATCCAGTTCACGCTGCCGAGCGGTCTGGTGCGCAATTTCCTGATCACTTTGACGCCTGCGCAGGTGCAACTGCTGAAGGCCGGGCAACTCTACTTCGACGTGCACACGGATCTCTTTACCGGCGGCGAGATACGCGGGCAGCTTTTGCCTCTCCCGCCCCCGGCGGTACAGTTCAGCGCGGCCAGTTATAGTGTTGAAGAGTCGGCAGGGCAGATCATCCTGACCGTCACGCGCGCCGGGGATACTTCCGGCGCATTATCCGTCGATTACCAGACAAGCGACACAGACACTTTCACAGTCGGGTGTTCCGACACGGTGAACAATCGCGGCGGCGCCTACGCCCGTTGCGACTTTGCCACCGCCGTCGGCACCGTTTCGTTCGCGCCGGGCGAGACCAGCAAGAACATTACAATACCCATCATTGATGACGCCATCGTGGAGGCGGATGAAAATTTCCATGTCAGGCTGACAAACGCCGTCGGGGCCACTCTGAACACGAACTCGACTATCGCCGTCACCATCAGAGACAACGATCAGGCTGGACAGCCGAACCCGGTGGTGAGTTCCTTTTCCTTCTTCGTCCGGCAACAGTATCTGGATTTTCTATCTCGTGAGCCTGATCAAAATGGCTTCAATGCGTGGCTGGGTCTCCTGAATGGCTGTCCGGACGCTTTCAACGGCCCCTCAACGCCTTCGGGCTGCGACCGCATTTACGTGTCGGGCGAAGGCTTCTTCCGCTCGCAGGAGTTCCAGTTGAAAGGCTTCTACGTCTTCAGATTCTACAAGGTGGCCTTCAACCGCCTGCCGGAGTACTCGGAGGTGGTGTCTGACATGAGCTTCGTCGCCGGGCGGACAGCGGAGGAGGTTTACGCGAGAAAGGCACAACTGGCGACATTGATCACGCAGAGGCAAGAGTTCCAGACTCTCTATGACGAGATATCTAACGCGCAATATGTCTCGGTGCTGATGAACCGGTACAATCTGCAGGAAGTGGTGACGCCCGACCCGGCCAGCCCGGACGGGAGCCTGAAGGTGACGCTGACGAGCACTGAGTTAACCAACAGGCTGAATGCCAACACGTTAACGCGGGCGCAGGTCCTGCGCGCCGTCGCGGACTCGGATGCTGTGAGCACGGCGGAGTTCAACCACGCATTCGTCGGCATGCAGTACTACGGCTACCTCAGGAGGAAGCCCGACCAGGACGGGTTCAACGCCTGGCTCTCAGTGCTGCAGTCGGGCGATGTGCGCACGATGGTCAACGGCTTTCTCAACTCGACGGAGTACAAGCTCCGTTTTGGCCAGCCATAGCCCGTCCTGATCTCTACAGCTAAAGCTTCGCCTAGCTTTGCGGCGGAGCGAAACAGAAGAGGCCGCCAGTGCAACGAGGGCACTGGCGGCCTCTTCGTATGAATCACGCACTGAGTCTGATAATAACAATTATGTCCTAAATTGCTTTGCCCAACGATTCAGAAATCACTGCATAATGGCTCGCCGATATGTACCTACACTCTTTATGCGGTCTTGCATGAATTGTTGCACAAATCCGGATGAGGATATGGGAGCATTATCGGACGGAATATGTTTTACAAAAAAATATTCAGAGGTAGCTCGTGTATGGGTAAATGCCTTCATTGACGATAACGTAGACATGCCAGAGAACCTCTCATGTAGAACTATGAGTGCAGTGACTCAGCGACAAGTGTCTTCTCGCTTAAAGAATTAGTTAATAAGGATAAGTAACAAAGGACGGGATTAGGGCAAACCTGCAGAAGGTTACCGACGCACAGCTACTTGAACTGCTCGCCGAGTACCGAGCGCTGACTGAAAAGTAGACTAAGGTAGGACTTTACCTCCCAACAGACCTATAATCGCTCCACATCCCATCTTAAAGATAGTTGAGCCGGTCTCAATGAGGTTTTTAGTCTGGTCTGTTGGCGGGGCGAGCAACGCTAACAAGATGCTCGCCCCGAAGGATAAGACACTTAACCCTACGACGAGCCAAAGCACCAATTTAAATGCCGGCGCGATGGTAACAGTCTTTTCCGCACGTAGTTCGATTGTGTTTGTGGAGGGAGGAGGTTGTTCTGACATTAATTATGGTTAACAGAGGTGGGGTTCTGTTGCACCGCTAATTATTTACCACCACGCGCTGCTGTGCCTTTCTGTTTTCGCTCCTTGGCGTTGCCGAATCGCTGCTCGGTGTTTCCACATCGTCGCTATCCTCGGATTTAATCTTAATCACCGTCGTCTGTAACGGATGAGAAAGACTCTTTACAAACACCACTCGCGCTAGCTTCCAACGCAGAAGCAGTAGCGCTAAGGCAGCCACTATGATGACACCAATAATCAGATCAAGAGTCACTGTTACCTCACCTCACTAGTACCCAATAGCTATTGCAATCCAGTGCAATGCCGAACCCTTAGTCAACTTCGACTTTGCGAGGGACATTATGTATCTGTATGCCCGCGAGCAAGCGTCTAAGCCATGATGTTGGCGTCTGAATGCCTTCAGATACGTGCGGCACCTCTGCAGATGCTGACTCGGAGACGTACCTTTGAAATATCGTTGCCGCTCTTAGTCTCTGACGCTGCTGCGGAGCAGACAAAAAGTAGTTCTCAAAGCTCTCCGCCTCGGCAAGATCGCCGGCCAAGTAATCGTCAATCAGTTCGGTTTCGGCCATCATCGCCTGCTCGAAGAAGTCCTGATCTGTCATCAGACGTTCCTCGACGCGCTCTTGCTCCTCATCAGACAGCTGGCCAAGAAGATATTCTCTGATCATGTTCCTTAAACCCTGCGATACAACCCGAACTTCGTTGTAAATGAAAAATCGCGCAAAACATTACTCACGCCGACGCTCCTTCCGATTGTCAAGACACGTCGTCACTTATTATGAATAATTGGGCGTAACATTACCGCCGGCATCGCCGGTCTCCCTGCTCCTCAACAATTAGCAACCGAGTCGTATGCGAGGATCAGCTAAGCTTTTCAGAGTCACGGGCTTGCAGGCAACTTCTAATACAGCTCTCCAACTTGGATCGTATGCGGTACATGCGGACTCTTAAGGCGTTTGTTTCAAGCCCTAAGCGCTGGGCTAACGCCTTTCGGTGATCTATCTTCGCCTGTTTATCTTTTGAGTAATAGCTTAAAACAAGATCTAGCTTCTCTGGTTCCAGTGCCTCTAAGCACCGCTTGAGACATTCAGACCTGAGTTCATCCGCCTTCAATTCATCTTCATCTGCCGGTGGTGGGGCAGCCATCCTCTGCCCTTTTAAAGGGACATGCAACTTTACATTTCGCTGGTATTCTTTAATTAAATTCTTCGCTACTGAATAGAAATACATTGCAGGGTCGCCGACGTACCTTTCAGCCAATTCCGGCGCACGCCGGGTCACTCGTTCGAATGTTTCGTCGGCTAAACCCTCAGCATCTGAAATACCGCGCCAAGTAAAGATCTGAATAAGAGACCGGCGTATCTGTTCATACCTCTCCGCGGCTTGCTTGCGGTCAGGGTTAAGCCATTTGAGTAGGGTTTCAAAGGCTTTCTCAGATGTCGATTCTCTACTCATATGGAGTGAGCGATCTTTACGAACTCCGCCGCCGGCCGCGCTTCTTCAGCCTGTGAATAAAGGAAAAAGTGAGCCGAAAGGTAGTCCGCGTGTGCGAGGGCAGCCACGGTGGATCACCGTGCCGGGTCAAATTTATAAACCATTCGTGCCGTGGAAATCCTTAACGTCGGTTGGCCCAATTTAAAGGCTGATGTTCAATGTGCGAGTAATGGAGTGCGCTGGACATAACATCAACCAGATCGTGAGATTGGTAAACGTAGAATATCTTCAGAGCGAGTATTTTAACAGGGATAAGCTCTAAAGAGAATGCTCAGTACGTTGGCTGGCATGCGCCCGAGCGCTTTCTTCCGGTAGAGTGACTGAGGTTAGGAGGGGTGGCGCTTGGAAAGAGGCTGATTTGGTAGGGCGTTGGTGCAGTTGTGGCCTTAGGTACTTTATTCTTGTCTCGACCCTATCCTTGTAATGCTGAGGCGAAGTTGAATTCCCCGAGCAGTTCATCGCCGAGCCATTTCGTTATGTAAGCACCTCCTGCCTGTTCGAGGATTACTACTCGCACCCCCCAATCCTCATCGCTGGTTCTCCTAGCTGCCGCGATGAAGCCTAGTAACCCTAACTTTTTGGTAACAGGTTCAATAGACATAGAGGCAGGAATCTTCTTTCGAATCTAGAGTCAACGAATTGTGAGGGAACATGCTATCAAAACGCTCCGCCACTCTAGCCATTCCACCTTTTAGAGATTTCATTACTGTACAGATCTTTTTTAACAGCGATCCGCTTCACATAAACTCTAGTCGTCGAACGGTTCTGATGGTCAAGTGCATTCTGTGTGGCCGTAATGTCACCAGTGAACTCTGAGACGATTCGCGCGAAGGTGTGACGGGTGCGATGGAGATGAAAGCCTTCGACTCCAGCCTCTTTTGCGTACTTCTTCAAATTCTTCACGAAGCAGTGAGAGGATAGAGGCTCGCCGGGCTTACCCGCCCGGTCGTGCCTCGTCCACAGGGGCGCATCCGTCTTCAACGCGTGCAGTCTCCCTGCCGCTGTGAGGTAATCAACGAGCGCCTCTCTGACCTGCGGCTCTCCGACTTCCCTGCTGCGGTAGTCTCCGCCCTTGGCACGATATTCCAACACCAGCGTCTCACCAATGTGCACGTCTTTGCCGTGCAGACCAATCGCTTCCTGCCGTCGCAACCCCGTTGCCAGATACAAGAGCAGCAAGGCATAGTCTCTCTTCCCGACAATATCCCCAGTGCGCGCGCGCCTTCGCACCGTCCCGACGAGCGCCCCGACTTCCGCGTCAGAGAGCGCCTTAACCGACTCGGTCTGGTAAGGCTTCGGTGCTTTCGGCCGCGCCATCCTTGCCGGATTCCTGCGGATGTGTTGACCCACTTCTGAATCTTTCAAAGCCCACGAGTAGAAACTTGAGAGCAGGCAAGCATGTTGGTAGGTTGTCCCCGCGCTAATCCCCTTCTCTTCCAGCTCATGCAGCCACCTCTGCACGTCTGCTGGTTCTACCTCTCCTGGCAGTTTGTTGACATATTGGAAGAAAGAAAGCACGATGCGCCGCTTGTCCCTCAACAAATCTTGTCGTCGCTCGCCCTCGCCCGTTGTCGCCGATGCCCAGACCGAGACAGCACCTTTCAGCGCGATATGCAAATCTGCTTCTCGTAGCTGAAGGGCGGTGCTCTCTGAAGATGTGCTCACTGTGTTTTCCGTCTTATCTGGTCTCGATGACTTCCGGCCATTCAAGGTCATCTATATTTTCTACTGCCGTTTTGGCGTCTGGCTTCATCGTAACACTCTCTGTCATGCCCCAATCGCAGCTGTTCACCATTGGAGGCTGGACTTCACGTCGCTCCTCGTCAGGCTGCCCTTCCTTCTGTTTTACCTGACGGACAGAACTTGGTGCAGGGTTCATCACATACCAAGTGAGCGCAAGGGCTAACACAAGCGCCAGCAGTCTCAGTCTAAATGCCTGTCTGAATTCTTCTCTCCTCATAGAAAACCCTCTTGCAATCTCCCCTACCCCTTAAAAACAGTCTCTTTATATCATAATTTGATGGATACACAACTGAGTAGTTTGTGTATTCATTCTTTTCTTAAATGTAATTTACATACATCCTATGGTAAATATATTATGTCTAGGATGTTTCACGACCGAGATGAGCTTTGCAGTTCTCTCGATCAAGGAGTTTCCATCTTGAGTCTAACAAAGAGACGCCCCCGACGCGCAGATCCGCTGGCCTCCGCCATGGCAGTAGAAGGGGTTCTCGAGTCGCTGCGCTCTTCCCTTCCCGACATCATCCCACAGTCACAGAAGAATTTAATCCGCATGCTTCAATCCGTCCGCGGGCTTTACGTGCGGCGGTCGACTGATACCAAACGGGGACGGCCAGCGCGCTTTCCGCGTGAACACCTCCTGCTAGTTGACTCTACGCTTCGCACCTTGCTCGCGCGTGAAACATCAATTGGGGTTCGCAGTTTCGTTGGCCAATACCTCTCCATTCTCGAATTCCCCGGTGATGTGCAAGAGCCGCTGGAGCAGGGCGAGATCAATCTCTTCGAAGCTCATCAGCTCGCGCGCGTGCGTGCAGTTCGTCTCGGCTGCTCGGAGAGCGAAGCGCGCTCATGCCGCAGGAAGCTGCTCGAGGCACACCGGCTGAAACAGGAGCCGGGAGCACGCCTGCGCGAAAGAGTGATGGAAGTTCTCGGCGAGGTACAAGAGCCTGACCCGGCACAGACCGAAGCCATAGCCGTGGCTAAGGCGGACGAGTTGTTAGAGGCCAACCCGCTCGACTCTGGCCATCTTTTCTTTGAAGAACTAAGACGAATTGGGCGGGCGCTGCGCGAGATTAAGCCCGAAGAACTAACGGAGGAAGATGTAGACGAGTTGATGCCAGCGGTCGACGAGGTGAGCACTGCATTGATGCAGATGGATAGACGCAGGAGGCAAAAGCGACAAGCGGAGATGAAGAAGATAGAGATTTAGAGACGGCCGTCAAGGAGATTAATTGTCAATCTTCGCATGTTCTTTATCGCTTTGGGCAGAGAAGCAAAAGCGGAGAATCCAAGATTAAATGACTTGAGGGTTTTAAGCTATAAAGACCCCTGCAATTATCGTTGCATCCCCTGCAATATAGATTGCAGGGGTATCATTCTTCATCCCCTCCGATATGGTATTTACGATTGACTCCCGCGGTAGACATCTGCGGCGTCAGGAAGAGGCGAAAGATCGTTCCCTTCTTATTCGGCGTATTAAAGATTTCGGGGCGTTCGATGAAGCCCAATATTTCAAGCTGTCCAACCACGTTATAGCACTGCCGTTCTTTCAGATTGGCTGCGATGGCTAATTTAGGCATTGAGGTGAAGCACTCTTCTTGGCCTACCGCATGTGTCATCTCAAATAATGCCCGGCACACGCTCATCTGTCCCGACCGTAGGATGGGAGACCATCGTTTATAGAAATCTTTGAAGGAAGTAGTAAATGTTGCCTGATCTGTAGAGGCCGGTTTATCAATGACTTGCCTAACTACCCCTGCAACATCCTTTGCAGGGGTGGACTTGGCCTCCACCACCTGTGCAGATTGTGATACCCCTGCAATCCTCTTTGCAGGGGTGTTTTTCTTTTGAGATGGTGCGTTTGTGAGCGCGTCTTCCTGAGCCTTGGCCTCTTGAAGAATTTCGCGTAGCGGGTTTATCTCGACCACGCGCGGTGGCCGTTCGGGCAGCCGGAATTTGCTTTTGCCGGCTACCCTTCTCTCAGGTTTTGTTTTCGGTTCGGCCATCAGGCGCGCGACTCCTCAATCGCCAGCTTCAGCTTCCCCTTGTTCTTCCGCACACCGAGTCGTTTGAGAATCTCATCGGTTAGTTCGGAATAGAGTAAAGCGCCGCGTGAACCCGGAGCATATAGTTGAACTGGTTGATGGAAGGCCGGCGACTCTTCCAGCTTAACGTTGCGATGAATGATGGTCTCAAACACTTTCGAGCCATAACGTTCCTTGAGACTGCGAAAAGATTCCGCCGAGACAGAGGTGCGGCCATCAAAGAGGGTACAGACCATGCCCAGCATCTCGAGTTCCGGATTAGTACTCCTTACTTCCTCAAATGTGCTCATCAGGTCATCGAGACCATCCTGAGCTAGGGGCGAGGCGGCCACCGGCACGAGCATGTGCGTCGAGGCCAGTAGCGGAGTAGTCAATATCTGTCCGAGCGTCGGTGGTGTGTCGATAATTGCAAAATCATATGTTGAAGAAAGAGGCACGAGCTTTGACCGCAGACGATTTATTGCAATGGCAGGCTCTTTTTCGAATCGCGCGAAACGTAATTTCGAAGGTACTAGATCGAGATGCTCCATCTCGGTTGTCACGATAGCTGCTTCCAATGGGAGTTTATCGCGTTGTTCGGATTCAATCAGAATGTCCGCGATAGAAAGATTGATCTGGTCGGGCGCGAGAAAATGAGAGCTCACATTTGCTTGTGGATCGCCATCTATCAAGAGTGTTTCGTAGCCGCGCAAAGCGAGTTCTGCAGCCACACAAGCCGCCGTGGTACTTTTGCCCACTCCCCCCTTCTGATTAGCGACGGCAATCGTTTTCATCCCTCTAGGCTGCCTTTCTCTCCATCACAAGTATTTCAAGTAGCTTGAGCAGTTTCAGTACCGGCGGCGAGGGTTTCAATTCATCGCGCTCATAGCGCGCAACTGTATTAGCCGTGACGCCGATCTCTTCACCCAGCTTTGCCTGTGTGTAACCTAAGGCTTTTCGCAATTTCTTGATCTCTGTCCCCGTCATATAAGGATGCCCCTCTAATAAAAGCGTCGCATTTTACTATACGGAGCGTATATACGTCAGGAATATTTTTCGCGTCAACACCCCTGCAAATTTCATTGCAGGGGATGCGACTAACATTGCAGGGGTAGATAATTTAACTGCGATGGTACGACTGTTAACTTAAACAGCCCTAAATTCAACAAAACCGGGTAGAACATACCCCTGCAATTTACATTACATCCCCTGCAAACTTCATTGCAGGGGTATACACCCCTGCAATATTCAGTGCACCCGGTGCAATGATCTTTACAGGAGGTGCAATATTCATTGCATCCGGTGCAATGATCTTTACAGGGGATGCAATGAAGATTACAGGGGAATTTACAGGCTAGAGTAAATGAGGTAGATCAAAAGCGCGACAAAGAGACGCAAATTGGGCGTCACCAAATAAGAATTAGCCTGAAGCTCCAAAAGTTTCGCAGACCGCAGAGCTTCAGGCCAATATCATCACTCGCTTCGATGGCGAGCCGGTATTTGTGTACCTACAAGCGATATTGTACGCGTTTCCGGCCATCGCTTTCAAGCTTTTAAGGAAAGGTTTTCGTTATGGCCGTCGCGCCACTTCCGACATCAAGATTCATTCGTAAGACGCAACTCGGAGCGAACGAGTACCGAAAGAATTTTCACCAGATTGACCGCGAGATCATTGAGGCCCTCACTTCGGCGGAGGCGGATCGAGTTACGCCATTGATGAGCAAGATATATCTGTGCTTGGTCAACGCGCCGGCCAAGTACTGGGAGCGCGACGGGGTGTTGCGCATCGAGGCGGAAGTAAGAGAAGGGAAGATGATCAAAGCCTGGGCCGTGCTCTGCGATTTGGCAGGCGTGGCCTCGGCGACAGCCAACAAGGCCATGCAGTGGATGCATGGCCAGGGAATTATCGGCTACTTCTCAGGAAAGAATGGAGTCGGATTGAGAATCTTTCTCAATCGGGCGGCTTCATCAATCGGCACTAGACAGACACAAGGTGGTAAAAAAATTTTGACCTTTCTTCCTGCTTCGTTTGATGAGTCTCACACTTCACCTTCTGAAACAGCCTTTAAAGACAGCTTCGCTGTTTCAGAGATTTTAGACACAGATTTAATTCCGGACGCGCCAGAAAACGGCGCGGACAGAAAACAAGTTGATGAAACATCTTTCACCCACCCCGTATCCGGTGCTTGTTCCGAAATGTCGTCAGGAAGCAAATCCTCTGGAACTGCGGCGGCGACTACGGGTGCGATGCGACGCGTCCCGTTAGACGAAATCATCTCTCATCTCAGGGATGAGATCGAACCCGGCTTGATGAGCGTCGCTGCGCGCGCGGCCACAGAAGCGACGCGAAGTGAGTTCGAACGCACGCGAACGTGGTTCGAGACCAAAGCTCTGCCGAAAGCTGTTCGAGTAGCGCAGAGTGAGTGCTACGGGCTGCTCAAAAAGCAGAGTACGCTCGACGAAAAGGCGAGCCGCTTGCGTGCTACCCTCGACCTCGGCCGCCATCACGACGATGTGCCGTCAGTGACGGTTGAGACAGCGCAGCCTCGCACGCCGCCGGAAGTCAATGAACTGGCCGAAGTCTGTTTAGCTCTGCTGGAGACTCAAAGCCAATCGATTGAAGTCACACTGTCCGACATGAGCATCGATAGCGGAGGATGGCTGCTCGCGGAAGACGCTTCGCGCGTGCGAGCAGCGGCCAAACGGATGCTGGCTGAGCGTGAAAGGAGAGGTTGAAACCGATGTCCGCACAGCGTGCCCACATTCATCATCTTGATTCCCAATCGTCAAAGTTTTCGAAGAGTGATTATGACCGGGTAGAGACACCCGCATCTTTCATCTCCGCGGCCGAACCCTGTGCAGCCTGTCATGGCAGTGGGATGGAAGTGGTGGCAGGGAAGGGAGCGCGGCGCTGCGATTGCCGCTTAAAGGGTCAACCATCGAGGTTGTTAGAGCAGAGCAGAATCCCGCGCCGCTATGAGAACTGCACGCTCGCCAACTACCGTCCCGCGCCGACGAACGGTTCACAACTCCGTGCATTCAACCTTGCCTTTAAGTTTGTCAGTGAGTTCCCCGCCGTTGACCGCGGACTACTCTTCATGGGGCCGGTCGGGGTAGGGAAGACACACCTCGCCACAGCGATTTTGCGCGGACTCGTCGAGCGCGGCGCATCGTGTCTCTTCTACGAATTCGGTGCGCTGCTCCAAGCGATTAGAGATTCGTACAACCCGGTCTCGCAAGCATCAGAGTTAAACGTCCTCGCGCCTATATACCAGGCGGAAGTTTTAGTGCTCGATGAACTGGGCGCGTCGAAGCCGACCGCATGGGTGCAGGAGACGATGATGCAGATCATCGGGAAGAGATACAACGACCGCAAGCTTACACTGTTTACGACCAACTACCGCGACGTGCGCAATACGCCGGCGGAGGAGACTTTAGATGAGCGCGTCGGGACACGGCTGCGGAGTCGTCTCTACGAAATGTGCAAAACTGTTATGATTGAGGGCGAAGACTACAGACGAAAGTTCGATGCTGGATGAGTTCTTTATCGCCGAGGCGTCACTCTCCGCAAGATAAAATATTTGATCTCTCACATCTCAATTTCCTAATTTCCGATAATGCTTATTATCGGAACAAACAATTTGACATGGTTTATGAAATGCTTAGCCGAGAATATCGTGCCGGGATGAGAAATGCGGATGGGACTTCATCCTTCTAAAGAAGAGTGGATTAAAGGCCAGGAAGGGTGGCGCGAAAATGTTGATAACCGCGGCATAATGGAATTTAAGCTTGAGAGAGCTTTCTTGATAGTTGATTCCTGGGAAGACGGATTAGTGCTTGAGGGCGGCGTCCAATTTGATAATTCTAGTGATAGATATAAATATGAAACTCAAACTCTCTATGAAGATGGTGAGTGGTACCTCTGGGATATAGTGCAATATGTTTCTTGCGTTAAATGCAAACCTGAACGTTGTGGCGATAGTGTCAGTTTATGATGACGCCTAATAACTCATTCAACCGGAGCGCAAATTAGCTTGGCTTTCATCGTTACCCTGACCGTTGCGTAGTTGAATGTGCGCCCGGTTAATTCAGGCGTTAGGTTCTTCTTGATGCAGCGGGACTTGAAAAATGAAAACAGTATTTCCAATCCTTATAATTCTCATAGCTACGGTAACGGCTCATCTTGTTGGGAACCCCGAGAGCGTCAGTGTCTCTGCTGAACAGCAGGAAACCCGAAATGCTCAAATCATATATCAGCCGCCGCCCATGAAGGTTAAGGGGAAAGGGGCAGATTTCGAGGGCTCTGTTGTGCTGCGGATGATTTTTCGGGTATCCGGGCGGGTGACCGACATCGAAGTAGTGGAAGTGACGCCGAAGGGCCTGCCTGAGGAAGTAACCAAAGAATGGGTGAAGCTAAGTACGAAGGCGGCTAAAAAGATTAAGTTCAAACCCGCACTCAAAGATGGCCGCCCGATGTCGCAGCATGTGAAAATAGAGTTTAATTTTAACCTGAGTGAAGAAAGCCATAGCTCTATGAATGAGGAGAAGCCTAACAACGCCATCCACCCGACGCGCATCCAGCGTTGATTTCATCCGCGAGACTATATTGTGCCATCGGCCTATGCGCGCGGGTGATGCCCGGCATTAGGCGTATCGGAGGGATCTGTTGGGCGAACTTTCAGATTGGGTGTACCGAGAAGTTGTAGAAGACACCTTGCCTTGGAGCGAGGCGAAGGAATATTCCTTTCAACAGTTCTCCGAAAAGTACACGCTCCATGACTCCGTGTGGATCGGCTTGTTCTATGATGTGGCTTACGAGAACAATGTCATTCTGGCTATCATCTGGGATGCCGTTTGGTTGCCGGATGAAATAGCTCGGAGCACCTCCATTGTCGCTGAGTGGCCTTTGCTCTTTGTAAACATAGAAGGGCTTCACAGGTTTCTACTTCTGGCTACAAAGACATCGGGGGCTCGCAGCGTGGAATTGGGACGGCTGAAATCGAAGAAGTAGACGGCACACATCTTCTGGTGATTTCAGACCACTATGGCGGGAGCGTAGAAATCTCGTTCGCAGGCAAGTTGAAGTTTTTGGCGACGGATAGAAACCGGAGGGTGCTCCCGATCTAATACGCCTCACAAGGGGATGAACCGGACGCGCCATAAGCGTGCTGTTCATCGAAAACTTGTCCGTAGCTGCGGTTCGCGCGCCGGTTATCTCCAGCGTTAGGCGGATTCGCTTGATGAGTCTTGAATGGCAGATGAGCGATAAGCAGCATTGTTGTGAACAGATGGTAGAGAGCTTGAAGTTTGATTGCTCGCAGCATGCGGATGCGTTCGAGTGTCCAGACACGCTGGTGTATTACTCCGACCGTTTTGATGAGTACGGCTTGATAGTGCATGACGGCGGGGCCTCTTACGTGAGCATCAGTCATTGTCCGTGGTGCGGGGATAAGTTGCCCGAGTCGAGGCGTGATGAGTGGTTTGGGAGGCTTGAGGCTCTTGGCTTTATTAATCCCGCTGAAGAGAATATTCCGGATGAGTTCCAGACGGGTGAGTGGCACAGGCAGGAGAGCGGCGAAGGTTGAACAGTTCCGCAAGAGTATCCCCCTAACAACAGCATGCACCCGACGCCCAATTAGCAGTCCTCTTATCTGTTAGGGCAGTAGGGCGCGGATGATGCTGGGCGTTAGGCCGCTTCCAGTAAGTAATCTATTCGGAGTAAGCCAATGAGCAAATTCAGACTCTTACGTGTCCTTGCCGTCGCATCTATAGTTGGCTTCACTGTTTTAGCAGCGTCAGCCTTTGTGAAAAATGGCAAAAATCAAGAGAAGAAACCTGTTAATGATAGTGTCTCAAAGATTCGAGGTTTGGAGCTAAAATCGAGTGATGATTTAGAAGATAAATTACGTATCGTTGATTTCAAGCAAATCCCACCTGACCGGATGCTGGTTAGCGTCAACGATACTCTTTATCTACTTAATGCTAAGAAAGAGATTATCTGGGTATCAGACCAAATTGTTGATATGGTCGCGGCACCGATTGTTGATTCAACTGGAGGGATTTATGGGATTGGGGGCGATCTTAAGCACTTCTCTGTCAATAGCAGAACAGGAGAGGTTAATTATTTTGGAAGAGACGTCGCCGGTAGCCACTCTTATTACACACAAATCAAGCCGTACAAAAATGATCAATACTTGGTCATTGAGAACATGCAGTTTTACCGAGATAGGAATCTTTGTTATCCGCAATGTCCTATGCGGAACGATAATCTTTATGCTTGGCGGGGGGAGAAATTATTATGGTCAACAGAGTTCCCGCCGAATGCTAAGTTGCAAGTTTGGGGAGACAGGATTCTGGCAGTCGCAGAGAAGAAGAACAGCGTAATGGTGCAAGAAATATCAGTGCCAAAGCAGTAAGTGAATCAGTGAATCAAAGGCGCAATCCAACAACGGCATGCACCCGACCGCGAATAGCATTGCTTTCATGCGCGAGACTTGGCTTTGTCGGCGGTGCTTGCGCGGCGGGTGATGCTGAGCGTTATGCTGCATCGTGTAGGGTAACTGATAAGAGATATTAGCAGGGGAAGTTGCCCGGTCATGCTTAAACAGGATGCAAAAGCTTTTGGTTGCTCATCCCTCTTGATTGGCGGGCTGCTCTCTATTCTGCTCCCTATCTTACTCATCGGGAACAAAATATATTCTGATGCGGCCTGGTTTTTCCTTATGCCCGGTTGGGTCATCTTCCGTCCGGGCGCGCACGACCTCTTTGCCGTCCTCTTTGCCACCATCTTTGACACTCTTGTCTTTGGGGCTGTCATCTACGGAATCTGTCACGGGATAGTAAAATGCTTTAGTCGGGCGAAGTATCCGTAGGTTGGCAGCGGCGCTCCGGCTGCGGGCAGCACAACCACGGCATGCAACCCGACCCGCATCAGCACGCCTCACATGCAGCTTGAACAGGGGCGCGGGTGATGCCGGGCGTTAGGAGGCTTACTTAATGAAGGGAACAATCTCTATGTTCAACATTGAATGCCTTGACCATGTTGCTTTGCTGGTGAAAGATTTGGAGCGTTCGGTTGAGTGGTACACGCGAGTGCTTGGCCTAAAACGTCACTATGCTGAGGTGTGGGACATTCCTGTCATTCTGTATGCCGGAACAACCGGGGTTGCGCTTTTCCCGGCTACTTCTAAAGAGCAGATTCTATCTACTATCCCCAGCCAGGCGATTGTGATGCAACATTTCGCCTTCAGGGTTAGCCGCGCTGACTTTGAAGAAGCGCAAAGGGATTTCCAGCGTCGTGAGATTAAGTATGAGTTTCAGGATCACGATGTAGCACATTCCATATATATCCATGACCCGGATGGATATGAAGTTGAACTTACAACCTATGAGGTATAACTGCGTCTTGTCTGCCTAAGCTGTAATGTCTTTACTTCTACCTTAATGGCCATGAGATCCCATTCCAACTTCGTATGGGGGCGACCCGGTCGTTTATTTTTTCAAGCAGGGTGATAAAGTTGAGCAGGTGAGTACCGTCTTGATCAGTTTTCTCCCATGACCAAACTACTTTCATGTTGTCTGGACTCCACTCAAATTTACTTAAAGAACGATAATTTCCTCCATACAGTTCAGGGGTCGCAGATACCTGTTGGATAAATTCATCAAAGTTCCTGACCATCACGCGCTTTTTTTCTTCACTCACATCTTGCATGAACGCAAGCATCTCAATCGATCTGTATCTCTCATCTACGGGATATTCATGAAGCAGTTCTGTGGGCGTAACGAGCTCAACTCCCAAACGCTTGATTGTTTTTTCGTCGGCCTCAATCTTACAGACGATCTTTTCCAGGGGGGGCGAGGCTAATCGAGCAGCGCTTACGAAGGGCAACCCGCTGACCAGCGTCAAGGTCCCATTTATCACTTCCACGACGGGCGTCGCTTTGATAAGACGTGAATGAGACACGTATTCGATTAGGTCATCCTCAACCACCTTTTGATCCCATGCAGTTGGTCTCAATAACGAGGCCACGACCGATATCTCTCTTGGATCAATCCTGCCGAGAAAGATTTCATGTCTGTGTTTCATAGTAATGAACAGCCGAACTAGAACTTGAACCTCGTTACCCTGTTGAAGTAGTTTATGCTTTCCGGCGGCACATACGATTGCAAATGTCCGGGCATATTAGAAATCGGGGCATTATCAATCGCGCCCATACTCCGTCGTAAACGCCACCAACCAAATCTCGACGTACTCATCTCAAGTACTGCCGGGCCTCCCTGCCTCCCTCCAGCGCCGTGAATGGTCGAGAAGAATTCTGCGGTCGCCCTGCTTCGACTAAAGTATAATCCCGAGCCAAAGTCATAAGAGTTACCAATTTGCCCGGCTGCGAGTCGCTCCGTATTGATGGCCCCAGTCCCGGCAACTTCTGCGGCGTCATAAAATGATGTGCCCCGGTAAAAGGTTATGGAGAACAGGCCACGCCAATTCGATGCCAAGCTGGCGCCCCCAGCTCCTGCCATCCCGGCAACAGCCTTTTGTAGAGCGAATTGAGGCGTCTGGCTGACTCGATCCGCTGTCGCCCGTGTCAGAGCACTCAACTGGTCGGTGCTGAAAGACCCACCTGCCACTTGCGTTGCAAGCAAAGATGACTGCATTTCTTGCGACAGATTTGCCAGTGAGAACTCAAGATGATTCCCCCCCGGCCCTAAATATGCCGCGGTGTTGTCGCCAAAGATATAATAAGACCCGCCAGTCCACTCCTCCCATCTCTGACCTAAACTGTCGTGGGTCGAGCCTCCATTCCACTCCCCGGTAATGTAGCCGAACTGCCTATACTGCCGGCCGTCTATTGTGACATCACGGTAACCCCATCTGGATGTTGGATCGAGACCGTTAGGATCAGTGAGCTTCAACGGATTATTAACGACATACGCATATCGATTCCAACTTTGCGGCTCTGTCGCCTTCCCGCTGGCTAGTAAAGGATCAACGCTAGTGAACCGCCCCAACGTAGGGGAATAGTAGCGAGCCTGCGCGAAGTTCAGCCCCGTCTCGCCATCCTTCTCATAGCCGGTATAGCCCTGTCGCAACCCATCTACAACGCTATAGCCTTGATTTGTCGTTCTCCCACCGATGCCGACGCCGATCTCTTCCCCAAACGGTAAATAATCATGGCGTCTAAACGCAGACAAACTTCCCGAAAAGCCTGAGACCATGCGCGGCGTGCCCAGATGGTCTGACACTAACCATTGCACTCTCGCATCCGCTACGGCCTGCCTTGACTCATAAGCCTCGATTTCCGTTAAACGACTGTAAGACGCCAGCCCCGCACTCGTGTGTACCCTGATCTTCGAGGTGGTGACAGCCGGGAAGGTGAACTTCCGCCACACCAGATTATTGCCAGTCACCGACCCGCCTTGCACCGTCACCCACTGCCCCGTCGTGCTGTTGTAGTACTGCACCTCGAAGGCCGTCAGCCCGTACAGCGAAAAGGTCATTGTCTCGGTCGGGGTGCTAGGACTTGCGTAGTTGTCCTGACAGGTGAAGACATCGATCTCGTCGATGGTCTTCGCCCCCGCAAACTGCACCTCCACCCAGTCCGGGTAAGCATCAGGCGTCGCGTCATTCCAGCCGCCGCCAGCCCCCCAGTTCACCCCCTTGCGGTCGCCGTTGATAGTCGCAGCGGCCGTATACGTCCCATATGGATAGACCGATGAAGCTGAGGTGGTCGCACCCTGAGAGGCCGCCGCCACGTTGACCGGCGGCACACCGATCAGACGCGCCCCGGCCCAATCCGCATGGTCGTAGCTCGGCCCGTCGCCTGCCTGCGATACGACGAGCTTCAACTCCTGTTTGCCCGTCACGCCCACGGTCGCGCTCTTGGTCGCCGTAGCGCCAGTCATCACCCCGCTGTCATAGAGTTTCACGCCGTCGGCCCACACCTCAAAGGTGACAGACCCTTGCGCGCCCGTGTAATCATCCACTCCGACGTCAGCCGTAAAAGTCTGGTAGTTGCCGCCCAGCGCATAGCGCACCTCGGAGTTGGCGTGCACACCTAAACCTTTAGAGTAAGCTGTCCCGTTTAAGGTCAGTGGCGTCCCTGCGACGGCCAGGTCTTTCGTCGTCTGGTAATAGTCCGTCGCAGAGTACGTCCAGTTGAGGTCGCTCAGATATGTAGAAGTGCCCCCGCCCTCGGCCGTCACCAGAAGCTCTCCTGCGCGATACCCGTACTCCTTCTGCGGTAGGTTGGTCGCAGCATTCGCCGCGTACTCGGCCAGGAGTTCGCCGTCGAAACCGTAAATCTGCCAGACCGTGCCGTTCGGCGTACTACGGCGCACACGTCTGCCGTCGGCGTCATAAGCATAAGCGGCAGTGCTGTTGATGCCGATGACGGCGCTCGTCATGCGGTTCTCCGCGTCGTATGCGCGGTCGCCCCGACCCGTGTAGCTGTCATGCGTGAGGTTGCCCGCGTTGTCGTAAGTCATCGCGCCGATCTGCCCCGCCGGCACGCCCAGCCGGTTCGTCGCCGCATCCACCGTGAAGGCCGTGCGCATCTCTGGCGCGAGCGTCTGCGTCGTGCCCGCCTGGTTAATCTGCCGGTTGCCCCACCGGTCGTAGGTGTAGGCTTGCGTGAAGGCCAGCGAGCGGGTCACTCCAGACCCGTCCTTGTATTCGCTCACCGAGGAGAGCCGGTTCAACGCGTCGTAAGTGAAGTAATCGTCCGAGAGCGCATAAGTCGTCACCGCGTCGTCTCCCGGCACCCATGTCTGCGTCCGCGTGACGTTGCCGTTATTGTCCGCGCCGGTCGCCACGTTCCCGCTGTTGCTCCAACTGTGCGCGCCGTCGTAATAAGCGATGATCGCACCGCGGTTCCAAGACCACTCGTCGGTAGCCGAGCCGAGCCGCACGTCGTAAAGCTGTCCCCGTGTGTTGTAATGCTTCTTGTGATAAAGCGGAGTCTGCGTGCCGAACGATTCTCGCGTCATGCGCCCGGCCGCGTCGTAAGTCGAATTTGTGGAGTAGGAACGTGTCGCCCCATCGCCGAGGTTGCCGGAGAAGGTCTCAGGCCGCCCCGCAGCATCGTATGAGTAACTGACGGAGTGCCCTGAGGGTAGCGTTTGCGTCTCAACCATCCCGCCGCGCGCATACGTCCGGCTTGTTGTATAAGCTCCGCTCCACACACTACCCGTTTTGAAGTGCTGCCTCTGCGTGAGCGGCTGCCCCAACGCGTCGTATGCGTCCACCGCCCGGTGCTCGACCTCACTCCCGGTGGAGTAGTTGCCGCCCATATAGTCGTACCAGAAGCGTCCGCGCCCGTACATGCCGGCCGTCGGGTTGTCGTAGTGCCGGTCGATGTCCGGGTTGACTGGTGTATTGGAGTAATCGACTGTTTTGTTCCGTGAGAGCGCGTCGTAAGTGTAGGTGATCGTGATCGACCGGGCGTCGGTTTTCGTCAGCAGGTTGCCGCCCGCGTCATAGGTGTAACTGACAGTGCCGCTTTCGGGGTTGGTCGTCGAGATGAGGTGCGAAAGACTGCTGTAGTTGAAGGTGCGCGTCTGCGTGTCTTGTATCACCTGCGTGAGGTTGCCGAGCGCGTCGTAGGTGTAAGTGGTCGGCTGCACGGGTGAGTTGGTCGTACCGAGGCTTCCCGTGTTCTTGTCCGGCTCGTCCACGCGCGCCGGTTGGCCGAAGGCGTTCGCCATGCTGCGACGGGCTTTACCGGCCTGATCGGTGACGGTCGTGAATTCGGCGTCGTATGAGGTAGTGACCGCCCCGGAACTGCTCGCGTTCGTGCCCCAAGGGGCGGGCAGCGCTGCGCCGTTAAAGGTCTGAGTTTCTACGGTGCGCCCACCTTTGTTCAAGCGGCTCCGCGCCCAACCCATCGAAGGCTCATTGCCGGCGAGGGCGGAAGATGCTGCACGGTAAGGGTTCGAGACCAGCACGTAGGAGGCGAGACTCGATTCGTTCGCCGACAAGCAGGAAGTGTCATTGGTTGGCGCACATGGGTTGACGGTCAGATAGCGCGTCTGCACTTTGACGCCGTCCGTCTCCAACATTTCGTTCTCGGTGGTCGCATTCTCCAGCCTACGGCTCAGGCGGACGCGCCCCAACTGGTCGTAGTGTTGGATGGAGACGAGCTTTTTGTCACCCGTATTCGTCAGATCGGAGCGCACGATGACCATGCGCTGAGCGTCTAGATATTCTGTCTCGGTGCGCGTTTCCTTCGCCGCGATACCTTCGGCGGCCTTGACGAGTTTTGGCCGGCCGAGCGCGTCGCGGGTCGTGACCGTCGCCACGTTGTTCGGATCGATCTCGCGCGTCACCGCGCCCGTGTAGAAGTCGTACTGCCGGTTGGTCGCTTGCTCAACCGCCGTTCCGTAAGCGACTTTAATGATCGTCGGGTAAAGCTTAATGTGGCCGTTCACCGGCCCGTAGGTGAGTTCCGTCTGCGTGCCCCGCGCGTCGATGATCAGCGTCGGGTTACCGTACTCGTCGTACTGCGTAGACGCGGAGATGTAATTGACGGGGCTAGTGAATGGGCCTTTGGTAGAATCCCAACTGCGCTGTACTGTCAAGTTCGCTGTCGTGGCCGGATTATCGTAATCAAACTCGGACCGCGCAATAGTCTGTGTAAGGCTGCTGCGCACCTCTGTACTCGCCACAGCCTTGCGCATCCGTACTGGAGACGGCCAATAGTATACGTAGGGCGAGTTAGTGGAACGCGTCGCGGAGGCGCTAGGAGAAGGGTTGTAATAAGTGTTAACCGTCACTCGTTTCAAAGACGCCGAGGCACTATTCGGGATTCCGGCAGGTACATAAACCGAAGTTTCATAAGCGTCAGGCACTCGTACAACATCCGTATAGGGCACCCAGTCGTACTCTGCTATCCGAGTGACGTTTCCATTTTGATCATATTCATAGTCCTTAATTGCCGTTCTGGAGAGATTGCCCGCCGCATCTCTAATGGAGGTGAACTCAGTCTTCAGATAAGGATTGCCCGCACCCCCTTCCTGAGAAAAATTAAAAGCACTGTCGTTTCGCCAGAGCCGTTCAATTACTGTTCCATTCGGGTTCTCCGAGCGGTACACCAATCCTTTACGGGGATTAGAAAAACTTTCAGTATTATAAAAATACTCTTTAGAGACTCCGCCGTTCGGTGTTATCACCGTGCTTTGATTCACAACGTATTCCGGGAAAATGTAATTCCAAGTCTCGGTCTTCGGCACGGAAGTTCCATCATACTCAAGTAGGTAGGTCAAATCTTTGCGCTTGATGTAGTTCCTTAACACATCTTTAGATCGACTGTTATTCACACCGTCTTGCTTATAGGTGTAACTTACTTGCGCGCCGGACGGCAGCGTGACCGAGCTAACCTCACCCCAGCCATAAGAGGGCGTGGTAGTCCCTTGATTGTAGCCAAATGTGTAAGAAAGGCCTCCCGATTGCTGTGGCAGGATGATCTGTTCGAGGACGCTCAGATTCGCGTTAAGCGTGTGATTGTAACTGGGGTCGTAATCAGACGCCGCATTATATGGTTTACTTACGTGAATAGAATTCCATTTGATAACCCAATTGAGGAGTTCATTGTTGGTGCTCCAGGCATGAATCCGATGCTGCGACCCGGATTCGTACTCGATGATGATGGAACGACCCAGTTCATCTGCGATTTTAGTCGCAGGGTGATTGTTATAGGTAATGTTTGAGACCTCGGTGTAATTACCATTCCGATCATACGTGCGTTGAGTTGCATAATTAAGATTAGTTGCCGGCTCCGTGGTCACGCGCCGGCCGTCGGAGAAATACAACGTCCAGTACTGCATCCGGTACCCGTAACTGTCAGGCGGGGTGTACCCGATGTCCAGTCTCGCGTAGGTGCCGTCAATGGTGTAGTAACTCCTCGGCTCGTAAGTAGGATTTGTGACCGTAAGCGTGGCCCACTCTTTCGGACAGCCCCCGCAATTTCCACAGTAGTAATATCTGCTTTCAGGATCATTATTGTAGTATCCGTCTATCCTTGCTCCTCCGTTCGTCGGGTGTAATTCGTGAACGCTCCCATCGGGAAAAGTCATCCGTACCTTGATGACCGCACTGGCCTCTTCATACGTGTGGGTGCTACAGCCCGGAGCGCCCCCGTATGGATATCTATATTCGTATCGTTTATCGATCACCTCCAGTTGATACCGTACGCCATAGCGCCACCCGCCATGAGCACTATTCTTCAGGAAGGTGCGCAGGTAACGCGTACTCGTCACGTAGTTCGTGTCCGGCATCAGAACCGGCTCTGGATCCCACACTTTGCTGTTATAGATCAAAGAGAGACCCGTACCCGGATTACCCCCGCGTCCGGCCGGTAGGGAAGCCAGCGGAATGTTCAGCATCAAATTGCCGCTGGTGTTACTGATTGTCTCGATGTCGCCGATTGTGTAAGACCCTGCGGGGCGGAAGCCGCGTTCAGGTTCGCTGCGCGTCTGGGCATAACCGATGAGGGTGCATGAGCATAGGCTCAGTAACAAGCCACTGAGCGTTCCCCACAATGAAAGTCGACGAGTTCGTGAGATGGGGCGTGAGAGTTTCATAGGCTCTTGTCTTAAGTTAACTTGCAACTTGACTGGTGGTGAGATCGTTTGCGTCTACCTGTCACGCTTCTGCGCTATCTTGGGACAGCACCGAAAAGGCCGTCATCCGAGCGTGAGCCGACGCTGACCGAACTGATGTCCAACGTGGCGACGGGAGTGCCGTTTTCGGTTCGCACAATCTTTGTTGGAACTTGCTGCCCCTCGACTTTCTGCCACTTATCCAGTAGCACCGTGACCCTCACGGGGACGCCATTCCGCACGGTTTCATATTCCACGCGTTCCAGCAGCAGCGTGTCGGAGTTGAAGTAATACAGCTTTACAATCTGGCGTGCTTCACCGCGCCCTCTTACCTCATCGGACAGTTGGTAAATGTCATAGTAAGGGCCGGCATAATCCTGCGTCGTGCCGTCGTCCAGACGAAAGCGGCTCCCGAGCGAGCGCGTGGCCGCGCCCTCCATCTGCCGTTGAAAGAAATGTTCATCGCTATCGTTGAGGAAGGTTTCAACGAGATCGGCGTCTGTCTCTTCCAGACGAACGAATCTGGCCGCCCCGTGGCCGTTAAATATGACGACGCGCGGCCGCGCCTCTCCTTGCATGGTCAGGCGAAGGCGATTGGGAAATTCTCTCACGAGAGTGACAGGAACAGACTCTGGGTCGCCCGCATGGGTAAGGATGCCCGCCAGCGTGAGACGCTCCTTGCCGGGCTGCTCTAGCCGGTCGCCCGATGCTTTCAGCAAGCGCCGCAACTCCGGCCACAGATGTGAGGGCGCCACATACTCTATCTCTGTGGCTTCGACCACGCTTGACGACTCTTTTTGTATCGGAGCGTTAGCCCTGCCATCCGGCGTATCTTTCATCGAACCGGAAGTTACGTCTGCGATGGCCGTCAGGGCAAAAGTCACCACCATTACACTGGAGATGATGAGCACGGCGGGCAGAAAGAGTGTTTTGAGTCTCATGATTTTAGGGCTTCGAGTTATCAACACAACAACCGACGCCATGCGTGTTGGTCAGGTTGTTGTCAGGAATGGTTCTTTGGTAGGGCTGTTTAATGAGAAAAGCATACCGGTCTGATTGAACGCCACAACTCCCGTCGGCGGAATCCTTACGGCAACGGATAATCTCAGCGGGCTGAGTCTTAATAACCGTCAGAAGTCTCTTCATGATTGATCGATGAAAAGACCTTGGCGCTGAAACTCTTTCGCGTTGCCGTCGCCGCACAACCACTCTTGAGAAATCGGTAGTGATACAAAAGACCGGCTAATACTGACCGGACTTTGCCACCTTCAAATCAGGGCCATGATGGAGTCTTAGCCTTGACCCTTGTTCAGGTAACAAAGAAACACACCCCGGTGGAAAAGTCCCAAAACTTTGCCAAGAGAGGTGCGGCGCTACAAGAGAAGCCTGCATTACATGATTAACTGCGTTGCGACTAGAGAGACGTAGGGCGGTGGATGGGTGAAATCCACCAAACCGATATCAGTTAAGGGAAAAGCGCAGGCAGATTAACGTTGTAAGAGAGGGGCGGTCAAGAAAATTTTGCCATGGAACTATAAAAAGGCAATAATATAGTTGACGCGCCAAGCACCGGATTGAAGTAATTGACCAGCTTGATTACAGGCGTTTTCAGCCATTATCTACCTTCAGGTGTGTCAACTATATTATTGCCCAAATAAGGAGCAGGTGGTCGCCGGGATGTTCAAGACGAAGGTTCAAAGCATGCTGTCCCGCGCTCCGTCATCGAGAGCCACGTCGAAGCCGCCGACACGCACGACTGGCAGGCCGATTCGCAATCAGGTGGGAGATTGTTGGCTGCCGGCGTTTAAGGCTTCGTCGATAGCATGAACGAGTGCGGGCTGCTCGACGGGTTTGGCGAGGTGAGCCGAGAACCCGGCCCGCAGGGCTGTCTCACGATCCGATGACGAGGCGAAGCCGGTGAGCGCGATCAAGGGGACGCAGGCGAGAGCATCGTCCGCGCGCACCCTCTTCAGCAACTCGAAGCCGCCCTGGTCAGGCATCCCGATGTCCGTGACGATAACGTCCGGTCTGGTACTGCGAGCCACTTCAAGCGCTCTGTCCGTGGACTCGGCGACCTCGACTTCGTACCCCCCGCTCTCGATCATCACTTTCAGGATTGCAAGCGTATCCGGTGAGTCGTCTACGACCAGCACTCGCTCGCGTCCGGTGGTATTTGCTCGCCGGACTAATTCTCCCGAGTGTCGGCCTCCGGCGCGGCTTTCCGTCGTTTCAGACGGGCGTGCCATGACCGGGAAAGTGACGACGAAAGTTGCCCCGCACCCATCACCATCCGATTCAGCCCTGACACGTCCGCCGTGCAGTTCCACCAGCCCTCTGACGACCGAGAGGCCGATGCCGAGTCCGCCGTAACGCCGCGTGATGGAGGTGTCGGCCTGACTGAAGCGGTCGAAGATGCTCGACAGTGCCTCGGGGCGGATGCCGACGCCCGTATCGCAGACGAAAAACTCCACGCCGGACGCGCCCGCGCGACGGACACCGAGTTTGATCGTCCCGCCGTCGGGCGTGAATTTAACGGCATTTGAGATCAGGTTAGACAGTATCTGTTGGAGCCTTTTCGAGTCTGCGTAAATCAATGGCAAATCCTGCTCGATATTGGACTCCAGTTGCAGCTTTCGATTTTCGATTAAGGCTCTGGCGGAGGTGAACGAGGCGGCCAGCGCGTCTACCGGGTTGAGAGGCTCCGGTTCGAGCACGACCTTGTTATTCAGGATACGCGAGAGATCGAGCATCTCGTCAACGATAGTTAACTCCTGTCGCGCGTTGCGCTCGATGGTGGCGAGCGCCTGATCCAGACTCTCAGGACTGTTCTGCAACAGACCACCGCGCAGCATCGAGACCCATCCGATGATGGGCGTCAGCGGCGTGCGCAGTTCGTGCGAAAGGATGGAGAGGAAATCGTCCTTGGCACGATTGGCGGCTTCCGCCTCCTCGCGCGCCTTGTGCTCATTCTCCAGCAGTTGCTCGCGCACGAGCTCCGCCTGCTTGCGTTCGGTGATGTCGTAGAAGGTGACGACGCCCGCGATGATCCGTTCGTCGCGACCGTAGACCGGAGCCGAACTGACCCAGATTATGCGCCTTGTTCCGTCGGCGCGTTCGATCTCGATCTCTTCGCCCGTGACCACTTCCCCCTTTGTCAAAGAGCGCGCCAGCGGCCACTCTTCCGCCGATAACATCTCACCGCCGGGATGGAAGCCACGCCACATGCCGTACTCGCCCACGCGCGTCGAGGGAAGCATGGGGACGCCCCAAACCTCTTCGACATGCTGGTTGCCGAGGATGAGCCTGCCCGACGGCGCTTCCGCGATGATGACCGCCGCGGGCATCTGCCGCAAAACTTCTTCCAGCAACGCCTGGTCAGCCCGCCGCTGCTCAAGGGAGTGTTCGCGCAGCCGCAGGAAGGTTCTCAACCTCGCGACGAGTTCGCCCTTCGCTACCGGCAGCCGCAGCACGTCGTCGAAGCCGGCACGCAGCCAGACGACGGCCTCTGCATTCTGTGGCAGCGCGACGAGGATGGGCAATAGCGCCGCGCTCGATTGCCGCTTGAGCGCAAGGAGGAGTTTTCCCACCGAGCGGGCGGCGGTCTCATCGGCGATGATGAGGCTCACACGCGCCCACTCGTCCATGTTCTCTTTCGAGAACGAGGCGGCGTGGACGCCGTAGCCGGACGATTGCAAAAACTCCGCGATCAACTCGCGGTCGAGCCGGTTGGCGAAGAGGAGGCCGATGACGTGCGACTGTTCGTTCATGCGAGGGCAACCTTGAATGCTTCTCGGTTCTAGTAGATGGGAACGCCCGTCAGGATGCCGCGCAGGTTCTCCAACTTCTCGCTGACCTCGATGCCGTCCGAGGTGATGTGCATCTCGCGTAGTTCGGGCTGAAACATTCCGAGCCTCTTCTTGAGACAGGCGATGATCTTGATGACGCGGCTATTGTACTCCGCGTAGCGCAGCAGGATGATGTTGTCCGCCACATAGCTGACGGCAAACTCGGTCGCCTTCAGGTCGCCGGTGATGTTCTCGACTTCGTTAATCAGGAGCGTCGTCACGCCCTTGCCGTTGAGATAGGTGACGAGATTCGAGATGTTGGCAACCATCGTTCCGAACTCTTCCATCGCCAGTTCGTAACCGCGCAGGGAGTCCACCATCACGATCCGGCGACCCTCTTCTTCGACCGCCTTGCGGACGAGGCAGAGGAACTCGTCCGGGTAAAGCTCCATCGGGTTGACGCGCACGATCTGCAACGTCCCCTTGTCGATCATGTTCTGGACGCGCAGGCCGACGCCCTCGCAGCGCGTCACGATGGATTGAACCGACTCCTCGAAGGCGTAAAGTATCGCCGCATCGCCCGCCGTAACCGACCGGCTCAGGAACTTCATGCCGAGCGTGCTCTTGCCCGCGCCCGCCGGCCCCGTGATGATCGTCGTCGTGCCCGACTCCAAGCCGCCGCCGAGCAGTTCGTCGAGTTGCACGATGCCCGTCGCCAGAAGATTCTTGCCCGGCTTAACCTCGCTCGGCTTCTCGATCCGGTGCGGGAAGATTTCCACTCCGCGCTCGCCGATGCGCATCTGGTTGAGTCCCGACATGAAATCCGAACCCCGCAGCTTCTCCACCTCGATGCTGCGCAGTCCGATGATGCGTCCCGGCGAGACCTCACGGTTGAGCCGGATGATGCCGTCCACGGCGAGCGCCACCGAAGTCTCCTTCTCCAACTCCGTCGGCTCGAAGATGAGGAAGGAGGTGCAGCCGCTGCCGTCGAGGAACGACACGAGCGCCAACATCTGCTTGCGGAACTGGTATTCGTCCGTCGAGAGATAACGCAACTGCGTGATCGAATCTATCACGAGGCGCACGGGCTTGTGCTCCTCGACTGCGTCGTAGATGCCCTGCCAGAGGGGCGTGCGCTCCACCTCGCTCGGGTGGAAGACCTGATACTCGGCCTCCGGGCTCTTGGACTGCGATAGCGTCGGCGTGAGGTCAACCATCTTGATGCCGTCGAGCTGCCAGCCGAAGCTGCGCACGTTGCGTTCGATCTTGCCGCCCGGCTCGGCCAGCGTGATGTAGAGCGCGGCCTCGCCCCTCCTCTGTCCTTCGAGCAGCCACTGAAACGAGAGAATGGTCTTGCCCGTTCCCGGCCCGCCGACTATCAAATAACTGTTCTGCGTGATGAGCCCGCCGTGAACTACTTCGTCCAAGCCGGAGATGCCCGTCGGCATGCGTTCGTCCATGCAATAAGCTCCTGAAAAAATTGTGTGGCGGTTTAATGTCCGAAGGAGAGCGGACACGAGCACGCTCGGTCAAACAAGGGAATAAGATTCTTTTAACTTTATTTCTCAGGCGAGTCAATCAGGTAGTGTTCTATGAAAGGGGCGTGTCAGGGAAGAACTTCTCTCCTGCCGGCGAGCAAGCGTTAGGGAGAGTAGGGCGATATTCTTCGCGATAAATTTCGTGTACAGAATGAAATACCCGCTCCGAAACTTGAATTAATCGCAGCGGGTATTTATCAGGTAGTGCGTCCGCGTTGGCGACTACTTGTTCCATGCAACGGCGACGTATTCGTTCGCGCCGTTGAATCTGTAGTTCTTGATTTTGATGCTGTAGTAGCCGGCGAACGGGGCAGCGAAGTCTACGGTTTCATAGTTGTTGTCCCAGCTGGACGACCAGGCGGAGACGCCCGGGCCGACGACATTGAGGTCGAGGTCGGCCTTGAGCGGGTCGGTCGTGTAGTCGCTCGACGGATTAGAGTTCCAGACGAGCGCCACCTTGACGCGGCGGTAAGCTTCCACCCATCCCATGTCAATCGTGATGTAGCCGTTGGCGTCGAAGGAGGAAGGGGTCACGTAGCGCCACGCGTAGTTGTGGTTGGCGACGATAGCGTGCGAGGAGAGGGCGTTGACGCCGCCCACGCCGTCGCGGTCGCTCAAGGCCGAGTTGCCTTCGACGTTGTTGATAGCACCGGCGAGGATGACGGCTTTGACCGTCTCGGGGTAGTTCTTGAGCGAGGGCACGGTGTCCATCAAGAGCGCCGCGACTCCCGCCACCATCGGCGCGGCGTAACTCGTGCCGGAGCCGACATCGCCGGTCGGACAGGCGGCGGAATCGGTCATCAGGAGGCTGGAGATGTTGGTTCCGGGGGCTGCCACCTCCGGCTTCTCGCGATCGTTGTTAGGCGAGGTCGGGTTTCGATAGCTCGAAGACGCATTCATCGTGTTGTCGGACGACGAAGTAGTACCCTTGTCGTCGTAGTTGCCGACGGCGATGACGTTGTAGCCGCTGGCGACGCCGCCGACGAATTCGTTACCGGCGCAGTTGCCGCCGTTGCCCGCCGAGGCCGTCACGGTGTCCCAGATGTAGCGCACGATGTAGTCGGCGTGGCGCGCGTGGACGTTCATGCTCCCGTCCGCATCCTCGCAGGCCGGCCCCCAACTATTGTTGAGGATGTCGGCATTTTCAGCGGCAGCATCGAGCGCCGCGGACATGTTGGCGTCTGTGTAATCCGTTCCGTTGGCACTGTAGATGCCCGCGCCATAGGCGATGCCGCGATGCGTGCTGTTGGTGCTGGCGGCCATCCCGGCCGTGGCGGTGGCGTGCTGATCCACGTTCGCATCGTTTGCGACGCGCGTGCCGAGATTATTGGCAAGACAGTTGTTGTCGAAATCAACGCGGCTGTCTTCGACGATGGCAATGTTCGTATCCGCTCCCGTGAAGCCGCTAAGCCAAACCCAATTCGCATGAATGGACGGCGCGGCGATGTTCATGTGGTCCTCGTTGCGATTCTCGGCCAGATAGATGCGCTGCACGTCGGCGCGCTCGGCGTAGGTTGACAACTGGCCGACGGGAAGCGTCGCGTAGATGACCGGGCTGAGGTCGCCGCGTTCTTCGACGGAGAAGCCTGCGCCTTGCAGCGACGCGGAAAATCTCTCGGTCGCGCGTGCGGTCGCTGCGCGTACCTGCTCGTTGCGTTTGGCGAGTATGGCCTTGACCTCCTCTCGGCTCAAATCCGTTCGTCCGTCTCTCAACTCCTCGCGGTCGAGGTCTTCGACCGGGTTCATCCAGAAAGCAACTTTGACCCTCTCGGTGCTTCGCAATCCCTGCGCGCGGTTGTAGAGAGCGGGGTCGAGTTTGCCGTACCTGGCGTCGTAAGCGCGCTCCTCTTCCTGTTTCAGAAGTGCGAGATCAACCTCTTCGCCGCGCTCGTCAATCGAAGGCGCTAAGATGTTTTCATCCCTCGTGCTGATGATTTTGGCGGTGTTGATGGTTCGATTGGTGAGCGGGAGGTTGACGGTCGTGCTGTTGAGGAGTTGCAGTTCACTGGCGGCGATGCCTTGATTTCTCGCGGCCACTTCTAAAAGTCGCTGCTCGGCGGCTGAGAGATTGTCCTCCTGCTGTGCGGTAGCCGGAGGTTGGATTGCGAAGGTTAGTGAGATTGTGATGGTGAGAGCCAAAGCAATCGTGAGAAGCTTTCTCATGAGTATTTCTCCTATCAAGCAGTCATTAATAAAGGCAGGGGCGGCGTGTTGTGAGCGAGTTAGGGCACGCGCCGAATGCAACTTCCGACACCTGAGACGAAATTGAAAAGAACAATTGAGGGCTGACGAGCGCAGAGACAGCCCTTCCGGCGGCTTTCAATGCGTCGCCTGACGCCGGAGCCGCGACCGTCATCTTCGATTGTCAGACGCGAACGTTGTCGCCCGTGCCATCGACTCCGACCCTCATTGACTAACGCGGCAGGACACAGACGAAAGGATCAATCCCGCCAGAGCGACAGAGGCGTCAGCCTACGAGCGCGAGAAGGGCGGGAAGGTGTCGAAGAAGGCGCATGCATCGAGCGTGGCGGTGCTTTCGCACCTTTCACGTGGCCGAGCGGATGTGAGAAGCGGTCGAAGCGTTAACACTCGGCGATGAAGGGTCAGGCCCAGAGGCTGGCCTCAAGAGTTTCAGTCAGGTTGGAGAAGTTCGTCCAATACTGGAGAGGTAGTGTTGCGAAAATTATTTTAGAACGCAGCAAGTCATAAGCTACTTTTTCTCAAGCGGCAATCTGAAACAGTGAAGCTACGAACCTCGCCTGTCCCTGTGCATCGCTTCCTGCCAACCTTTTAACCTGCCCTTTCCTTAGCATGTTGACGGCTTCGATGCCTTCGAGCGTTCTTTCGGCCGTTTGGAATCTCTTGAAGCATTGCGAGGCTCGCACCTTCTTTTTGATGAATCGGTGATCCTGCTCGAGCACATTGTTCAGGTACTTTACTCTCCTGTGTTGGCAGTCCTTCGGCATGATCCGCTCCTCTTGTGAAGCACTGAAGGCATCCGGGTAGGCCGCGTTCTTATCTACACAAATCGAGAATGGCAGGCGGCGATGCTCCGCTCTCATCATCGACTTTGTCAATCGTTTTCCCGTGGAGCGGCGGCCCCGCACGGCCCGGTGAAGGTCGTCGCCGGGCCGTGCCGGGAACCTCAGTTCCAGCGCATGGGGCGCCGCAACTCGGCGGCGACGCGCTTGACCGACTTTATCTCCTCACCGCAAATCCGGCTCCCCCCTGCGGCGAATGAGGCGTTGCCGCCAGAGACCTGCGCGACGAGCGTGCACAGCCTGAGGAGAGCGAGCGTCAACTCCTCGCCGTCGTCCCCGGTCGTGTCATACAGGAGCGACCGGAGGTGCGCGAAAGCCCCATCGAAAAATTCCTCCCCGGGTCTGGCCTTCAGCCAGCCCGCAAGGAGCAGGTCGCCCGCGCCGCCCTCCTCCACGCCGAGCCGCCGCGCCGCGCGGGTGATGAGTTGGCGCTCGCGCCGCGTGACGCGCCCCTCGGCCCACGCCACGCGCACGAGCGGCACGAGGGCGAGCAGCCCGAGCCGGACGCCGACTGCGGCGTACCCGGGGGTGTCAACGTCATAGAGTGCGGCGGCATTCCCGGGGTGGCCGGTGAAAGTCACCCGCGCCCCACACGCGTCCTTCAACAGTGCTTGTGTCATTTCAAATCCCTTTCCGCGGCTTCCGCCGCGCGCCGTCTCCGTGCTCAGGCGAGCCGGACCGACGCGCCGTTGTGTCTCGTCAACCTCTGGCCGAATTGCGCGAGTTCGCGCCACTCCTCCGGGGAGACCGGGCCCCGGCCAGAGAGCCGGAGCCAGCCGCCCGAAGCTCCGGCCACGCGCTCGCAGAGTTCGAGCAGAGAGTGGCCTTCGGCTTCACGCAGGCAGCGCGGGAGCGCCCCGAGCGTGGCACCCATTGACGACTCCGCGAGTTGAAAACATTCCTCCGCCGGCCTGACCGCGAGGAACGACTCCAACCGGCGGCGGGCTGCGCCGTCCCCCCTTAGACCACGCTCGTGCGCTTCTCTGAGGATCACCCGGCGCTCGCGCCGCGTGACACGTCCCTCGGCCCAGGCCACGCGCACGGCGGACATCAGTAACATCAGGCAGGCCGCATCGCCGTCGGGGCCGGGGCTGAACATTGACGCGCGCGCCGCGCCGCCCTTGGCGCGGCGCCCCTCCCGTATGCCCGGCCGTCCGAGCCGCGCGTGCTCTTCGGCACGCCGCAGCGCGAACACCACCGCGCGCACCGCCTCGGCCTCCGCAGGCCCAGCCCTGCCGTCCCCGAAAAGTCCTCCCATGCCGCCGCACCTGTCGGCGAGGGTCGCGCAGGCCGAGACGACCTCGTGTGCGACCGCGCGGCGCGCCTCGGTCGGGAGGCCGGCGGCGGCCTCGGATAGGAGGTGGAGCGCGTCGTCGAAGAAGTCCGCGCCGGGGTCGGCGGCGAGCCATCCGGACAGCTCGCGGTAGGCCTGCCCGCCTTCCTTCAGTCCGGCCCCACGGGCGGCGGCCGTCACCAAGTCCCGCTCGCGGCCGCCCGGCGGCCCCCCGGCCCACGCGACCGAGGCGAGCGGCGCCAGGTAGATCAGAAGCGTCGTCTCGCGCGAGAGCCGAGACGACCCCGCCGCGGACACCGTCTCCTCCACGCGGCGGCAGCGCCCGCCCGCCAGTATCAGCTCGGCCTGTCGCCTCATACCGCCGACCACATCCCTTCCATTGAAAGTGTCCATACAGCTTCAGCCCTCCGTCCGGCCGCGCCGACGCGGCGCGGCCGTCACAGCCAGAACATCACGCCGAGGAGCGTCGCGGAGCCGACGAACCAGAGCGGGACGCCGTACTTGTTGAGTAGCCGCCGCGCCGACTGCGACAACTCCCAGCTCCGCGTGCCCATCCATGCGCGCACGCCGTCGAACGGGCGCGGCAGTCGGCACGCCACCTCGGCGGCCGGGACTATCAGCCGTGAGCCTGCGCGAGAGAAGCTCAGCGGGGCGGCGGCGCTCAGGCGCAGCCCGCCCCCGAGGATGCGCTGCAACAGTGTCGGCGCGACCTCGTACTCGACGCCCGCGCCGCGCACCACGAGGTGAACGTCGCTGACGTGCCCGACCAACTCGCCTTCCTCCGTGATGACGCTCGCGCCGACTATCTCGCGCAGGGCGAACACCCCCTCAGGCGGGAATGCCGCGTCCCCAGTCCCGACGTCCGTGTCGCCGCTCGAAACGATAGCCCCCTCGCGGCGGACGGATAGTTGGTGCAACGGGAGGACGCGCTCCCCGCCGGCGTCGGTCCTCAAAGCCAAGCCGAGCAGCCTGCCCTCGGTGGGGTGAATGACCGCGTCCGCCACCTCCCCCAGTCTCCGCCAAGTGCCCGCGACCAGGACATCTCTGCCCTTAAGTCCCCTTCGAAGATTTAGTGTTGTTTGCTCGCTCATAACGCCCTCCAAGTTCTCGCACGGGTTGGTTACAAGCGGAGTGCCACACGCGCCGTGGCTCCCGGTTGGCCCACGAACTGACTTTTCCCGCGACGTAGTGCGCCAGCGGGCGCCTGATGCCCGGTGCGGGACTGTGGCGGCATGCAACAGGTGAGTCCGCCGGTGCTACAATCCTCGCCCGCGTCCGGGTGGCGAGGGGATTGCATGAGGGCGCGCGGTGTTGACCCGGAGCGGGACCGCGCGGTCGGGACTTGAACGATGAGCATAAGCACGCGGCTGGTCTTAATCCTGACGCTGTTCGTCGGCACGCTGATGGCGGCGGCGAGCTTTCTCATGCTCCGCCAGCGAGAGCGCGCGCTCGAAACGGCGATGCGCGGCGAGGCGCGCGCGATGGCCGTCACCCTCCGGATCGCGCTCGAAGAGGACTACGCCGACGGCGAGACAGAGGACGCGCAGCGGCTTATCGACCGCCTGAGCGCCAACACCGAGACCTACGGCGCGCTCCTCTTCGACGAGCGGGGCGAGCTGCTCATGCTCTCGGACACGCTGACGGCAGAGGAACTGCGCCACCCGCCGGAACTCGGGGCCGTCATCGCGCGGGGCGAACCGGCCGAGTTCGTGCGCAGGGCCGGTGGCCAGAGGGTCTTCTCCGTCATCCTGCCCATCTCCGTGGGCGGGGCGCGGCGCGCCGCGGTCGAGGTCGTCCACCCCCTTGCGTTCGTCGAGGCGGACATCAGGCGCGCGCGACTCGACTGGATGTTGACGACGCTGCTGCTGCTCCTCACCATCTTCGCCGTGGTCTCCGCCGTCATGCGCCGCAGCCTCTCGCAGCCCGTCCGCGAGCTGCTCGGCGGGGCGGCGGCACTGGGGCGCGGCGACCTCGGCTACCGCGTCATCGCGCCGCGCTCGGGCGGCGAGTTCGCGCAGCTCGCACGCGAGTTCAACCGCATGGCGGACAGCCTGGCCGAGCAGCGGCACGCGGCCCTGCGCGAGGCCGAGGAGCGGCTGAGGCTTGAGCGCGACCTGCGGCACAGCGAACGTCTCGCCGCGGTCGGGCGTCTCGCGGCGGGCGTGGCGCACGAGATGGGCGCGCCGCTGAATGTTATCGACGCGCGCGCCGAGCAACTGCTGCTCAAGCCGGACGCGCCGCCGGAGACTCGCCGGCGGAATCTCTCTCTCATCCGCGCACAGGCCGAGCGGATCACGCACGTCGTCCGCCAACTGCTCAACCTCGCGCGCACTTACGACCTGCGCCCCGCCGCCATCGACCTCCGGGGGCTGGCGGCCGAAGCCCTCTCGCAGTTCGAGGCCAACGCGGCGCGCGCCGGGGTCGAGGTGGACTTCGACAGCGGCGACGAGGCGGCGCTCGTGGAGGCGGACGAGGCGTACGTCCGGCAGGTGCTCCTGAACGTCCTCAACAACGCCGTGCAGGCCATGCCGTCGGGCGGTCGCCTCCGCGTCGAAGTCGAGTCCGACGTGGAGGAGAAGGGGGCGCGCCGTTTCGCCTCGGTCAGCGTCTCGGACACAGGGCCGGGCATCGCGCCCGAAGACTTGCCGAAAATCTTCGACCCCTTCTATACGACGAAGGAGGTCGGGCAGGGGACGGGCCTCGGCCTCTCGGTGGCGCGCCGCGTCGTCGAGGAGCACGGCGGCTGGATCGAGGCCGCGAACAACCGCGGCGGGCCGGGCGCCACCTTCACCGTCTATCTGCCGCACGCGGCCGATGCGGCGGCGCGGGGCGCGGCAGTGGCGGCCGGGGAGAGTGAGGGCGAGGATGCGCGCAAGACTGTTAATCGCTGAGGACGACGCCGACATGCGCGACCTCCTACAGGAAGTCTTGGAGGATGCCGGGCACGAGACGCTCGCGGCCGCCGACGGGCGCGCTGCGCTCGCCCACGTCGAGCGGGAACAGGAGCACCTCGACCTCGTCGTGACAGACGTGAGGATGCCCGGCCTCACGGGCGACGAACTGCTGGCGGGGGTCAGGGAGCGGCGACCCGAAGTCCCGGTCGTCGTCATCACCGCTTTCGGCTCGGTCGAGCAGGCGGTCGAGATGGTCAAGCGCGGCGCCTACCAGTACCTCACCAAGCCCTTCCAGACCGCCGAGCTGCTGCGCGTCGTCGGGGAGGCGCTGGAGGCGAGCGCGTCCCGGCGCGAGCAGGCGCGACTGCGCCGCGAGATGCCCGCGGCCCCGGCGCGCATCGTCGGCGCCTCGCGCCCCGTGCGTGAGCTGTTCGAGTCCGTCAAGCGCGCGGGACGCAGCGCGAGCACGGTTCTCGTCACCGGCGAGTCGGGGACGGGCAAGGAACTGGTGGCGCGCGCGGTGCACGAGGCTTCGGGGCGCGCGGGCGCCTTCGTGCCGGTCAACTGCGCGGCCATCCCCGCCGAGCTGATCGAGTCGGAACTCTTCGGCCACACCGGTCAGGCGTTCACGGGGGCGCGCGCCGCCCGCGCCGGCCTCTTCGAGTCGGCCGACGGCGGCACCGTCTTCCTCGACGAATTGGGCGAGCTGCCCCTTCAGGTGCAGCCGAAGCTGCTGCGCGTCCTACAGGAGGGCGCGGTCAGGCGCGTCGGGGCCGACAGGGAGAAGGCGGTCAACGTGAGGGTCGTCGCCGCCACCAACCGCGACCTCGAAGCGGAGGTGCGCGCGGGGCGCTTCCGCGAAGACCTCTTCTGGCGCCTGAACGTCATCCACCTGCACGTCCCGCCCCTGCGCGAGCGCGCCGGCGACATCCCACTGCTCGTCGAGCACTTCGCCTCGAAGGCGGCGGGCGCGAACGGCTCGGAGCCCCTGCGCGTCTCGCGCGAGGCGCTGGCCGTGCTGACGGCCTACTCCTGGCCGGGCAACGTGCGCGAGCTGGAGAACGCCGTGGAGCGCGCCGCGGCCTTCGCCAACGGCGACGAGATCACGGTCGCCGACCTGCCCGAGCGCGTGCGCACGAGCGGCGAGGCGGCGGGACTCGTCGCGCGCGCCTCGGCGCAGCGCCTCACGCTCGACGAGCTCGAACGCGAGTACATCCTCGAAACACTCCGCCGCACCGGCGGCAACAAGTCGCGCGCCGCCGAGATGCTCGGTCTCGACCGCAAGACCCTCTACCGCAAGCTCGACGAATACCGCGCCGTCGATCCCACCCTGGAATTCTAAATCCCATCCCCGGTCGCCCTTCCGGCCGGCATACCCGTTGCCAGGTCATGAACGTCCCCCCTTCGCAAGATGAGGGGGCGTCGCAGGAGTGACTGACATGAAGGGTCTGCTCGGGCGTCTACGCACGACCGGGGCGGAGACTGTCGAGGGAGGTGAATGCCATGACAGAAAGGGTTTGGATAAGAATGTTGGTGACGTTGACGGCGGTCGGCTCGACCGGGCTTGTCGTGCTGGCCTTGGACGCGCTGATCGCGAGGTTCAGTTAGCGGGGCGGGTGTCGCCGGTTGTCCCGGCGATGTCCAAATTTGCCACGGTCGGGCGTGACGGCGTGGCCCCGGGGCGGCACGACTCGGCCGAATCCCTCGAAAGGCCGTCGTGGCACGTCCGTTGCCCAACGAGGGCAGGTGACAAGCTGGCCGCGCCGGCGAAAGTTCGTGGCAGAGTAATTCCCCCGCGAAGCACCCGGCGGGCGACCGCCGCGCCTGCGCACTCTTACAGGCGCCCGCCCGCCGGGGGCGAGGGAGATGCTCTACACGCGTGCGGAGGTTGAATGATAAAGAACAGGATTAAGACGTTGATGCTCCTCGCGGCGCTGACAGCGCTGCTCCTCTGGGTCGGCCAGGCGCTCGCCGGGCAGTTGGGACTGGCGGTCGCCGTCGTGGCGGCCGGCGCGATGAATTTCGGGGCCTACTGGTTCTCCGACAGACTCGTGCTGCGCATGCACGGGGCGCGAGAGGTGGGCGAGGGGGAGGCCCCGGAAATGCGCCGGGTCGTCGCCGACCTCGCCCTGCGCGCCGGGCTGCCGATGCCGAGGCTCTTCATCATGCCCGGGGAGGCGCCCAACGCCTTCGCCACGGGGCGCAGCCCCGACAAGGGCGTGGTCGCCGTGACCGAGGGGTTGCTGCGGCTGCTCGACCGGAGGGAACTGCGCGGCGTCATCGCGCACGAGCTGGGCCACATCAGGAACCGCGACACGCTCGTGATGACGGTCGCCGGGGCACTCGCCGGCGGCCTCGGCTTCCTCGCGGATATGGCGCTCTTCAACTCCCTCTTCGGCGGCGGTTCCGACGAGGAGGGGGAGTCGGGCGGGACGGGCGGGGGGCTGCTGGCGGTCGTGCTCGCGCCGCTGGCCGCGCTCCTCATCCAGTCGTCCATCTCGCGCTCCAGAGAGTTCCTGGCCGACGAGGCCGGGGCGCGGCTCTCGGGCGACCCGCTGGCGCTGGCCTCGGCGCTGCGCAAGCTGGAAGCGTGGAGCCGCGAGGCGCACGTCGGCCGGGCCACGCCCGCCACCGCGCACCTCTTCATTGTCAACCCGTTCGCTGGCGGCGGGATCGAGCGGCTCTTCAGCACGCACCCGCCGACCGAGAGGCGCGTCGAGCGCCTGGAGGCGCTGGCGCGTCAGACCTCTGCGCCCGGCCCCGGCGCTCTCTCGCCGGCCCACGCCCGCAGGTGAGCGGGCATTCACGCACGAGTCGAAACGAGCGCGGCCGGGGAAGCCGGCCGCCGTAGAAGAAGCATACCGAACAAAGAAAGCTGACCGACTGTGGACTACATACTTTTCCCGATAACCGAGTACTGGTGGTTCTACGCCGCCTTCACACTCTTCGTGCTCTTCCTGCTGGCGCTCGACCTGGGCGTCTTCCACCGCGAGGCGCACGAGGTCAGGTTCAAGGAGGCCGCGACGTGGTCCGTCGTCTGGGTCGCGCTGGCCCTGGGCTTCAACTTCCTGCTCTACCAGTACGCGCTCTGGAAGTTCCCGCAAGACCCTCGGCTCGCGGCCATCCCCGGCTTCGACCCCTCGGCGGCGGCGTGGCGCGTCTCGCTTGAGTTCCTGACGGGCTACGTCGTCGAGAAGTCGCTCTCGGTCGATAACGTCTTCGTCTTCGTCGTCATCTTCGGCTACTTCGCCATCCCGGCGAAGTACCAGCACCGTGTGCTCTTCTACGGCATCCTCGGCGCGCTCCTGTTCCGCGCGGTCTTCATCGGGATGGGCAGCTACCTGATGCAGTACCACTGGGTCATCCTGCTCTTCGGGGCCTTCCTCGTCATCACCGGCGTCAAGATGTTGTTCGCGTCGGAGAAGCCCATCGAGCCGGACAGGAACCCGCTCATCCGGCTCTTCAAGAAGTTCGTCCCCGTGACGCCTCAGTTGCACGGGCAGAAGTTCTTCGTCCGGCAGCCCGAAGGGGCGGGCGGCAGGGTGCGGACGTTCGCCACGCCGCTCCTCATCGCGCTGCTGTTCGTCGAGCTGACCGACGTCATCTTCGCCGTCGATTCCGTCCCGGCGATCTTCGCCCTGACGCGCGAGCCGTTGATCGTCTTCACGTCGAACGTCTTCGCCATCTTGGGGCTGCGCGCGATGTACTTCATGCTCGCGGGGGCGGTGGACAAGTTCCACATGCTGAAGTACGGCCTGGGCGTCGTGCTCGTCTTCGTCGGGCTGAAGATGGTCTGGCTCAACGACCTCTTCGGCGGCAAGTTCCCGATCACCTGGTCGCTCGGCATCATCAGCGGCGTCATCGCGGCGTCGGTCGTCCTCTCGCTCCTTTTCCCGAAGCGGCCGCCGCGCGCCCCAGAGGTGCTGGAGGCGAAAACATCTTGAGCGCGGAGGTGACGGCCCGGCGCCCGCTTTTGGACGCTCTCGAAATGGATTAGTAAATTAAGGAGCAAGGCGATGAAAATTCTCGTCGTCGGAGCCGCCGGCAAAACCGGCAAAGCGGTCGTCGAGCAGGCTTTGGCCGTTCAGGCGTCCGCGACCGCGACCGCCTCAACGCTTGCCGCGCCGTAGAGGTCTATGGCTGCGTTCAGGGTGGCCGTGCGAGCACCCGCGAAGTTAGTAGAAGAGATCATGGGCTGTGTTGCAAAATAGCGTTTCAGCTATTATCCCTCCCTCACGGTCTCTCAAATTATGTAGTCAGTCTCTTCATGAATCATAAATCCTCGCCTTTCAAATGGCGGTGCTACGCCCGGACGTCATCCTGCTATGCGTCAGATTGTATTGCCGCTATCAACTTTCTTATCGAGATGTCGGGAAGATGATGCGAGAACGTGGACTCGACGTGGATCACTCAATCGTGTTTCGTTGGGTCCAGAGATATGCCCCGGAAATCAACCAGAGGATGCGACAGCATTTAAAGATGAGTGGCACGTCCTATCGCGTCGATGAGACGTATCTCAAGGTTGGAAGTCTTGCAAATATCTGTACCGCGCCGTAGATAAAGAAGGGAATACAATCGAATTCATGCTCAGCGCTAAACGCGATGTTTCCGCCGCAAAACGCTTCTTCAAGTTGATGAGGGCTGAGCATGAAGGCATCGAAGCTGTGAACATGATGAGGAAGAATCAAGTTAAGAGGTTAGCAGGAAGCGATGCGCAGGGACAGGCTAAGTTCGTCGCTTCGCTGTTCGGGATCGCTGCCTAGCGGAAGGCACTCGATGAACTGTCGCGCTTGAAAATAATCTTTGCAACGCAACCCGCGGCAGTCGGCGACGCGGACGGACATCGTTGCGGCGAATGCCGACGCCTCGACCGACTGATACCTTCGTCTAATAGACTCGTCCACGCGCCCGTGTTCTACTCGCCGACGTAATCGCTGGAGGTGAAGCAGGGAGCTAAAGTTATATGGACAGACGACGAAATATGTTAATCGGGATCGTTGTGGGCGTCGTGGTTGTAGCAACATCAATCTACGTTACGGGTTTTACAAAGCAATTGCTGAGACCCTTTCGCGGCGACGGCGCTGAATATAAGAGTTCGGAGGCCAGCGTCGCCCCAGAACTGGCTACGGGTGACTGGATAAACTCAGAACCGCTAAAGCTCAGGAACCTGCGCGGTCGCGTAGTGCTAATCGAGTTCTGGACTTTCGGCTGCTATAACTGTCGTAACACGTTGCCCTACGTCAAGGGCTGGGATGCTCGTTACCGCGCGAAAGGCCTCACCGTCATCGGCGTCCACTCGCCCGAGTTTGATGAGGAAAGAAACATCGAACACCTCCGCCGCCAAGTTGCCTCGCTGGGGATCATGTACCCGGTAATCACAGATAACGACTACCAGACATGGAAGGCTTATAACGTCGAAGCGTGGCCCACCACTTTCCTGTTAGATAAACAAGGACGGATTCGCTGGAGGCACGTTGGTGAAGGAGGCTACGGCGAGGGCGAGCGACTGATTCAGAAGCTAATTGCAGAGTAAGAAAGATAGTCCGAAGGGTAGCATTGCAGGAATTACTCTGAGGCCACAAGGGACTCTCGGGTCATCTCATTCAGGCGGCGCCGCCGAACGTGCCTGTCGCCAACTCATTAGACCTCACGCCCGGGCCGGGCAGCTTAGTCACGCAGTCTCCCGCGGGCGTGAGGCTGATCGGCTTACTCCCCCGGAGTCGGCTGCACCCTGTGCCAGAGATCGTTGAAAGCTATGCTGTCGAAGAAGGCGTAGGCACGGATGATCCGCCCGTCCTTCATCTCCAGAATCCAGGCATAGGTATTGTCGTACAGCCGCCCGTCGCGCGCCGTCCCCGAAGCGTCGAAGAAGGCCACGACTGTGTCGCTCTCCGCGTAGAGGTGACGAACGCTGGGCACCAGGCGCGAACGCATGCGGGCGTTGAAGGGGCGAATGACCTCACTCATGAATGCCTCGCGGGTGGGGTAAGTTTTCGCCGCGACTGATCGGCCGGTGATCGTCCAACTGGCGTCCGGGGCGAGCAGGTCGTAGGGGCTCCCGGTTCCCGTGCGCCACGCCTCGAAGCTGCGGGCGATCAGCGCACGGTTCGACTCTTCACTGTTTCGGGTGTCCTGCACTGTGGCGCTCCCTGTCGTCATCATCATGATTGCTATGGCGATTGCAGCAGCAATGCCTACAACGGCCGTTAGTGACCACTTGGGGCCGCGATAGTTCATAGGGCTTCCTCCGCTTTTTGGGCCGCGTGCGCGGCGGCGGCCGCGGCGCTCGCGACCTGAAAATCCTGAGCGACGCTGCCTCCCGACACCCCGACCGCGCCCATCGGCCTGCCGTCGGGGGCGCGCAGGGGGATGCCGCCGGCGAAGACGACGAGCCCGCCATTGGTGCTATCAAGCCCCGGCGAAGTCCCGCCGGGCTTGCAGAACTCACCGACCGCTTCGGTGTTCATTCCAAAAAGGGCGGCCGTCCTGGCCTTCTTCAACGCGATGTCGATTGAGCCGAGCAGCGCCCCGTCCATCCGCAGGAACGCCTTGAGGTTCGCGCCCGCGTCCAGGACGGCCACGTTCATCGGCACTCCGAGCGCGCGCGCTTCGGAGGTGGCGGCCGCCACGGCGGCGTCGCTGCAAGTCTGGGAGATGTCCACTTCACCTTCCTCCTGCGCTCAGGCCGAAGAACGACTGGTCTGTAGTTCGGGGCGGCTCTCGGCGGCGACCTGTTCGCCGGACTCGATCCGGTTCTCCCACGCCTGCTGCTGATGGGCTTTGAGCATGTCTTCGATCGCCCTGGGCACGACGTTGCGAAACTTGCCGGTGTCGGCGGGAACGATCTCGATCATGCGCTCGATCATCTCGCGCGGGTCCATCTTGCCTTCAGGCGAGGCGAAGAAGTCGTCGAATCCTTTGCGCAAATCAGCCCGCTTGGTGAAATTCTTGTCATCATCAAGCCAGCGGAAGGCGTTGTCCGCCATCGTCTCGTTATAGCCGGTGTAGTAAGCGCCCGGGTTGATAGTCTGGACGAGGATGCCGTGCGGTCGCAGCTCCTGCTGTAGCGCCTCGGCGATGGCCTCCAGCGCGTGCTTGGTCGAGACGTAGGTGCCCCAGTTGGCCGGCGTGAACAGGCCGCCCATCGAGGAGGTGAAGACCACCTTCCCGGCCTGCTTCCGCGCGACCCACTTCCGGACGACCTTCTGGGTCAGCGCGAGCGGCAGGAACACGTTGATCTCGTAGTTGCGCCGCACGAGGTCTATAGGGATCTCCCAGACGGGTCCGCTCTCGCCCTGACCCGCGTTGTTCCAGAGGACGTCGAAATCCCAGTTCACCGCCTGTTCGATGTCGTAGGGGTCGGTGAGGTCGAGCCGTTCGACCCGCAGGTTGTGAAGACCAAGCTCCGCGGCCTTCTCCCGCAACGGCATCACCTGCGGCGACACCTGCACGGTGGCGATTACCGTGTGACCGTTCTGCGCCATCCCGATTGCGGCACCTTCGCCCAAGCCGGAGCCAGCGCCGGTGATGAGTATCGTCTTCGTCATCCTTGCCTCCGTCAGAACCGTGTTTTTGAGCACGGGGAGGATAGCGACCGCCGAGGCGTCGACGCTGTCCGAGATTTGCTTTTGAGACATCCGGATTGCTATTAATGACGCGCCTTGCTTACCGCCGATGGGCTCGTATGCTCAAAGTTACACTTTGATAAGACGGCGTTCAGGGCGAGTTCAGAGTAGTCTTTGGCGGAGGGGCCGGCCTCATACGAACGTATAATAGTCAGACCTCTCGCCCTTCTGTAATATCAGCCAACCTAAAGGGGCATGAGTTGCATTGCCGGTCGGGGGACGATGCCATAGCCAAAACACGTCTAGCTTACACTCCAAGCACGATAGGTCATATCCAGGGCGCCGACCCGCCGCTCCTGGATCAGGATTTCCTCGGCGACACACAGATCGCGCCCCCGTGGCGCCAGCAGCCCCACGATGCCTACTGCCCCCCGATGAGGCATCACATCATAGGGGGCGTGTTTTGCGGCGATGGCACGACCGCCCTGAAGACCGGCGGGAAGCAGTTGCACGTGCGGTCGGAGACCGGCACCGCCATCATCAATCCCCGAGGGACCGACGGCCGGTGGAGCTGCTCCGGCTCACCGCTCGTCTCCAATGTCTTTCTGGGTGAGGAGCGCCTGCAACGCTGCGCTGACGAGGTGGGTCGCGGCGGGAGGCCGGAGCTACTCCTGAGTCTGCAAATGCACGACCCGAAGCTGTTCAATCTGCTCGCCCTGATAGCCGAGGAGTCCGTCGTCGAAGACGCCGTCTCGAAGCTCTACGTGGAGCACCTCGTGGACGCCCTCTGCCTCCACGTCCTCAGGAGACATTCGGCCTTTCCGCTCACCGGCGCCGACCAGCGCGGCGGCCTCAGTCCCTCCCAGGTCAAGCGCGTGACGGACTACATGCAAGACCATTTGGCCGAGGACATACGCGTTCAGGAATTGGCTGATCTCGTCCGCCTCAGCCGCTTCCACTTCTGCCGTGCCTTCCGACGAACAACCGGATACACGCCGCACCAGGCGCTGGTGAATTTTCGCATCCGGCGGGCGCGCGAGTTCCTGGCCGACCCCGCGCTGAGCATCACCGACGTGGCGCTGGCCGTCGGCTACCAGACTCCCTCTTCTTTCGCGCTGGCGTTCCGAAGCGTGATGGGCGAGACCCCGACGCTTTATCGAAAACGTCTGTAGCCGCTCGGTGATCAATAAGCCGCCGCGTGACTTGCGGGCGGCAGCTTTTCTTGTCTACAAAAACACGGATTCGGCAATGAGAGTTTGTGTATCATAACGTCTCTGTGAAGCGGCCCACCCACGTCAAGCATTTTCTTCTTCCTTCTGTAAACACAGCTATCCGGTCTCAGCCAGATTCACATTCATCTCTCTGTTCGCGCTGTTTCAGAAGTTAGGAGCTTGGTATATGGGGCAGGCAAGCCTCGTCTTGACTGTACTCCACTGACTGGACTCTTTACAAAAGGGCCATTCTGTTGAGAGTTGCTGAGCATTCTCAGACTAAGCTGCTGTAATGGATGATCGCACATCATTTACTACAAGACAGTTATAAGGAAGCGGTAAGTTACGCGTTCTCCCAATCAAATGTTCGGACAATGCGATGTGCAAACTATAGCGCAATTTGCACATCGCATTGCCTACTGTCTATCAGTACCAGTAGCCGCCGTAGCATGTGCAGCTAAAAGAATCCCATGAACCGCCTCGATTGTAGCAATCTTGCTCCTGCCACCAATCACAGTAGTTTAGGGAGTAGACATCGACGATGATGTTAGGAGTCATATCTCCGAACCAGCCGACGCCATCCTGCATCATTTGCCACTGGAAATTATAGGCGCCCGGCGTTGACGGCGCGGCGACATAGAAGTTGAAGGTGACCTCTCCCCCCGGCGGAACAGAGGTCGGGACGGCTACTCGATTCAATCCCCATGTGTAGTTATCGATTGGATTTTGAGCACCGAGCCGGAAAAGACCCTGATCGCTCCAAGTGGAAGTTCCGGTGTTTCTCATTGTCACCGACACGTCATAGCCATAGCCTGCTTCCATCGAGTAGGGAACCGACTGTGAGACAAATGACATCCCGTTGGATCCTCCCGGGGGAGAGATGGGACACGCTTGATAAGGAGCGAAATTGATATTGCCGGACTTCTTGCAGTTGGCGTCGAGCGTCACATCACTGGGTTGGTTGCACGGTTCAACCTTCATGGCAGCCACGACCGCATCGATCCCGGCATTAAATTTCGGCTGCACCACAGAATTGATGTCGCCTGCCGGACCCGCCACCGAGTCCTCAATTAATGTCCCGGGATTCTTTGCAGAATCTTTGAGCGCATCGAGATAATGCCTGTAATGGCTCTCAACATTGCCCGCTTCGTGGCGAATGGTGTTGGCGAGTAAATCAGCCCCACTGATAAATCCTACTCCGGTCAGAGGGTTGTAATTACCACATTGCGCTTTGTAGAACTCACTATCGGTGTCCACCAGCGCCGGACTGATGACATAAGCGTATGTCGAGGGGCTGAGAGGCCTGTCCGCCTCATCAAAATTAGCCACGTGAGTGACGTACTTAAACCCTTGATTGGGCCCTGCGCCGATTGTACTTGTGTAGAAGGAGGGGACTAAGTGCAGCAAAGCTCTACCAACACCCGCATCCAGCTCCGCTGTGCCTGTCGGTACGTCCGGCACCTTCAAGACGTACTCCTCAAAACTTCCGTCCGGACGTTTTTTAATCTTGTAGGGAGTTCCGTTCGCAACCTTTGTGGCCTCCAAAGGTTGCAGAGCGAACTTGTCACGCTTGTTGACAGTAATGGCTATGGGTGTGAGCGGATACTGCTTTCCGGCTTGAACTACCGTGGCGCTAACTGTTCCGCCCGCAGCCATTGGCCCAGACCATGTTGTCCCGCCGGTCTTAGACACGGTACCCAAAGAACTGACAAACTGCCAGGTGATCTGGGCATTGCGTGCCGCGTTCTTTATCGTGAAGGTTGCCGTATCTCCTCTGGTCACTGAAGAATGACCCTCCAGCTTCGGTATCAGCTGGCACGTCTCGCACGAACTGCACGGCGTGCCGCCGCCCGGCGCAAAGGGGTACCCATCGTCGTCGAACCGACATTCCGATGGCGTGGTAAGTTGGACGGCTGTGCTGCCCAGATAGTAATACTGTTGCTGCACATAGGCTGGTGAGGTAAAGCCGGGGAAGCCGTAATATCCACCGTAATCGCCACCCGAAGTGAAACGATAGCCCCAGTAATCGTAATAGTAGTAGCCGCACCCGTAGTAACAATCATAGTAGTAGTAATAAGCCACTACATAGTGATCGCTCTCAAGTGTGAATTGTGTTCCGGGCGTGCCGGTCACGGACGTATGTACTACCGCGTCAATGTAATCAGCATAGCCGAGAGAGTAACCACTAGAGGCCAGCGTGTTCCCTCGAAAGAGATAACCCTCGACATAGGGGTCATAGTAGTAGCCGGCATAGTAATCCAGTTCGGTTGCCGAGTAGGCGTCAACCACATTTCTCGCATCGTCGTACTGGATGGCAGAGATGCCGTACGCCGTTTGAGCTTTCGCCTCCTGTGGAGCCAGAAAACAGCACAGGGCGGCGAACAACAAGATACCTAGAGCAGATCTTCTCATGTTCTTATCCTTTCGCTGAATTCCGGTTATTTATCTTTTTGCTTACGCGGGCTACCGGGCAGGGTCGGGCGGGGAAGATCTAATTGCACGGGTTTGATCTTGGGCGCGACATCTCGCTGCACAAACTTGTCGAACCGTTCAAACGCTTCTTCACCGAAAATGGTGCGGAGCCTGTCTCGCGCCTGCAACACGGCAGTGTTGCGTTGTTCCTGTAAGTCTCTGAGTTCGGCGGGAGGAGGAGGGAGTGTCTCACCCGGGTTGAGTTCTCCGCCGGGGTGCTGTGCTCGTGCTTCGGCGATAATCTTTTTCGCCCGCTCGTCGAATTCCGAAACTTGGCGGTCGCTCTCCTCAGCTATCTGCTCAAGTGTCCTAGCTTCTGCGTCATTCAGCTTGGCGTTCCGCTTGTACAAAGAGCGGAGCAACCCTCCGTCTCGACCATTACGCTCTTCCTCTTCAGCCTTCTTCTTAAGGATGACGACGTGACGGAACAATTGTCTGTAAACAATGTACTGGGGAACTTGGCCGCTTGGTGCTTGAGCTTTTTGGTCGGCGTTAGCCTGCTGCGCAGTCAAATCCGCGGAGGGCTGCCGTGCCGATATTGTCGAGGCAGGTTCACGCTTGGTCGCTGGTTGAGGGATAACGGCAGAAACTGTCGCTTCTGCAATTGATTTCCTGCCGATGGCGAGTGCGCTGGTCGCAATTGTGACAACGCACAAAGCGATAATCATCTGTTTCCTGTTCATGCTGTTCTCCTGGAGAAAGAAAACTCCCGACATCAATTGAATCAATGTCGGGACGATATTGTTGCTTCAATCCGGAAAAACCGTCCTTAGAAGCAATCCCTTCACAGACAGGAAAATCTTGCGAGCAGGCACAGCCAGAGGAGTGCTTTGCAAGAGGCAGAGAACCACAGCGTGAGGGAGCTGCATAATGTCTTGACGATATTAACTAACGGATTGTGAGGAACAATGAGTAATGAAAGGTGAGCTTTCATTGAAAAGCGAACTGCGAATTGCGGACATTACACAAACTACTAGAGAATTGTCAACATCGATGACAAACTGAGAGTATCTAAATCCGAGTTTAGAGTGGAGGCGGGGCATTTGAGGCTGAACTTGAGAATATATTTTGCTTTGAGTGGTTAAGCCTCCACTGTAGAGCAGCCTTTCTCGCATCATCAACTCTGATTTAGACATGCCCGACAAAATTTATATTGTCGTATTTATACAACGCCCGATAATTAGAATTATGTCTTTTCGCGGGCTCCGTCTTTGTCTCTGGTTTCATCGAGCTGCGAGCCGTCGTTGGCGATGCTCTTAAGACCAGTTACGCGGTTATTTTCAACAACAATTTTCAGTCTTAATTCAGGTCTTCCTTCATAGGTGAAAAGATCCGCAGCCAGAGGAATCAGTGCCAATTTCGCGCCGCCCGCGCGCTGGGAGAATAGACTCCCGTTTTCGAAGGTGATCTTTCTCTGCCCGTATTCTCCGGTGTAAGTTCCGGCGTATGAACGCATCAGAGATTCGTCAATCCTGACCGGATTTAATTTCGCCCGCAGGCCGGTTGCGTACCAATTGTATAAAAATTTCGCTTCCGGCGAGTTGGCTCTGGCGGTCAATTTCTCCAGAGCTTTGATCTGCGCGGCAAGCAGGGCATCACCCGGCGGCGTTTCGATGTCGGGCTTGATGCCCGTTCCTTCCCAATTCGATTTGGTGACCGTGCTGATTGGTCTTCCGTCCGGAACTTTCATCAGAAACCTGTCATTAATAATCTGGTAAGCGACCGTGTGCGCTCCGCCGCCCGTGGTTTCGCCGACGATGGTCGCTCTTCGGTGATTTTTCAGGTTGTAGACTAAGTGCTCTCCGGCGGAAAAAGTCCTGTAGGCGGTTAAAATATACACGTCAATGTCTGGGCGTCTTCTTCCGGGAACGTAGGGAAGCGTCCATTCCTGAATTTGAGTCTGCTTTTCGCCGTCGCGCAGATAAAAATCGGTTAAATGTACCGGTTTTGAATCGAATAAATAGCTTGTCAAAAGCTGTACCATCGAGGGATCGCCGCCCCCGTTTTGACGAAGATCGATTATGAGCGCGTCCGCATTGCTTAAAAAATTCATGGTGCTTGCGGCTGTCTCGCCGCCGTATTTCACGTCGTAAAATCTCGTCAGATGCAGATAACCGATGTTGCCCTCTAAGAGTTTCACTTCCTTAAAACCGAAATTGTCTTTTCGCCCGCTCTCCAGTCTCCTGTCTATGGTTTCGACGGTCTCCTTGCCGGATGCTTCTTTTTTAATTTCAATGACCAACTCCGGACCGAACAATACTTCCAAATGTTTGTCGTGGCTTACGGCAAACAGATCTTTGGTTAATCGGTTGGCGAAAATTTTCGGGTCACTGATTGATTTATAAACGCCGTCATCGAGATTTTTCGAGAGCAGCGCCGCCATTTTACCGGCGACATCCGGGTAAATGTAAAAATCGACAAGGCGTTTGCCGACCGCGTCTATGACCTGTTTTTTTTCGGTCTCATTGATCAGGTTCCCTTGCGTTTGTGCCGCAGCTATCGAAGCGAACAATAAACAGAACGCCAGTGAAAATAGGAATAATATTTGTCTCATAATTTCAAACCCGTCCTTATGAGTATAAGGCTTACTCAGCATCGTCCTTTCACCTCGCTACTTTTGTCGCGAAGTTAAAACGTATTGAAGTTTTGAAATAGAACGAGATTTGCCCGCCCCCTACATTGTGCGGAAGCTAGGGGAGGATAAATGAAGCTACGTAGGTTTCGCGCGGCACTGTTGATTTCACGCTTCTAATGGACAAGACCGCGGGCGGGTCTAAATTTTCCTGTACGACTTCGGCAGCAGCCCCGTCGTCTCTTTGAAGACCCTGGTGAAGTGGCTCTGGTCGGCGAAGCCGCACCTGTATGCAACTTCGGTCAGCGAGCGCTCTGATCGCCTGATCATGGT
>DASZCS010000003.1:0-13704 GCA_035942855.1 Pyrinomonadaceae bacterium
GCGAAACGAGTGCCGCGCCGCTTTCTAATATGCATGAGCCGCGAAGCGGCGACAGTTAATAGCCCCGTCCGTGAGGGCGGGGATTAGCGTAGACAGAAACTATGAAGCCCCGAGAGGGGCGACACATCGCAACACATGAATGTGTCGCCCCTCTCGGGGCTTTACTCTTTTCCTTGTACCTAACCCCGCCCTCGCGGGCGGGGCTATTGTCTGCCGCCCCTGCCGGGGCTTAAAAGTCGAACTTAACGGCGAGTTGGAGTTCGCGCGGCGTGAGGAACGCGCGCGGGAGGCCGAAGGCCGCGGCGGGCGCGGGCGACGTGAGCGTCAAGGTCGGCACGTTGTTCACAATCGCCGCCGTGCGCCCGGCGTAGACGTTCGTGTTGACCGTCGCCACGTTGGCGCGGTTGAAGATGTTGAAGCCTTCGAGGATCAGGCGCAGGCGCATGGATTCGCCGAAGGGGATGGTGCGCGTCAGGCGCGCGTCGAATTGATAGGTGGCGGGCGTGTAAAACTGGTTGCGGCGCGTGCCGGGCACGCGGTCGTTGCGCGCGTTGCCGTCGCGGTTCAAGTCCGCGCCGACGGTTTGCGAATAGGCGAAGCCGGATTGAAGTTGCACGATGCTCGACAGGGTGTAGTCGCTCAAGAGGGCGCGAAGCACCGAGTTGTCGCTGCGCGTGAAGCGGCCGAAGTCGTAGATGGGACTGAAGACGAAGCGATGGCGCAGGTCTGTGTCGGCGGCCGCGTAGTCTTCGCGTATGTTGAGTTGGTTCTGGATGATCTTGGCGTCGTCGCCGCCGCCGGGCACAACGGCCGTCTGATCGGGCTTGTCATCCTTCGCCTTCGAGTAGGTGTAGGAGGCGAGGAACTGCAAGCGGCGCGTGAAGCGGCGCTGCGCCTGGAAGGCGAGGCCGTCGTAGCGCGAGTTGGCGCTGCTCTCAAAGAGGTTGATGCGGCCGTAGTTGGGGAATGGGCGGGCGGGCGCGGTCGAGGTGAAGCGCGCGTTGTCGTTTGTGCCCGTGCCGGGGAAACGCGTGACGGTGAACGTCCGGCCGCTCGCATCTGTGGCCGTGACCTGTTCGGGCGCGCTCAGGTTGATGTCGCGCGTGCGCGACAGGTGCACGCCTTTGAAGAACATGTAGGTGACGGAGACGCTCATGTTCCTCGTCAGTTCGTGCTCGAAGCCGAGACGCGCCTGCTGCACGTAGGGCTGCGCGTAGTCTCTGGCGAAGACGAAGATGTCGGGCGTGGGGCGCGTGCCGCCCGTGGAAGGCGGCGCGGTGAAGATGTTCGGATAGGTGAGTCCGGCGGCGGCGACGGCGGCCGTGCCGTTGAAGGTGACGCCCGTGGTCTGGATGCCGTTGCCGGTGTGCGCCGTGCCGAGCATGATGGCGGTGGTGCGGCCGTAGAAGATGCCGTAGCCGCCGCGCACGACCGTCTTGCCGTCGCCGCGCAGGTCGTAGGCGAAACCGGCGCGGGGCGCGAAGTTGTTCTCGTCCTTCGGTTGAAAACTGGTGTCGAGTCCCGTCTCTGCAAAGAACTGTTCGTTGCGCAGAGGGGGCGCGGCGAGCGTCTGGCGGTCGTAGCGCACGCCGAGATTCAAGGTGAGTTTAGGCGTGACGCGCCAGTCGTCTTGCAGGAAGACGGCGTAGTCGCGGCTGTTCGGATCGCTCGACGCGCCTGAGGTGTTCGGGAGCGCGAAGCGTTGCGTAAAGGCCGAGGGACAATTCGGGAGCGCCTGCATGGCGGGCGTGCGAAGCGTGGCGCAGTTGGTGTTCGAGGCGAAGTCGGCGTAGGAGTTGAAGGTGTATTGCCCGGAGAAGAAGCCGGGGAAGAAGTTGAAGATGTTGTCGATGTTGATGTCGAAGCCGGTCTTGAAGTTGTGCTGGCCGCGAACGTAAGAGAGATTGTTGATGAACTGTGCGCGGCGGATGGTCGTCTCGCGCGGGCTGAAGTTGTTGCGCCCCAGAAGCAAGAAGCCGTTGCCGGTTTGAATCTGCGTTTCGGGCAAGTCGCTGTTGGCCGTGCCCGGTTCGGCGTCGCGCGCAAACTGGAAGCGCAGCTCGTTGACGATCTTCGGCGTGATGGTCGAAGCGAGCGTGCCGGAGAAGGTGGTGGTGCGCGCGAGACTGTCGCCGGAGTGTTCTTCGGCGGCCAGCGCGCCCGTAAACTCGTTGTTGACGCCCGTAAAATTCTGCCGGTTGAAGCGCAGGGAGAGTTGGTTGCTCTGATTGATGAGAATGTCGCTCTTGACGAAGAACACGTCCTGATTGCGGCTGATCTGGTACGGGTTCAGGCGCGGGCGGATCAGGTTCTGAATGGCGGCCGACTGCGCGCCGAGGTTCGGCGGCTCGACGACGTTCGGCAGATCTTGCCGCTGGCCGTCGTAAGTGCCGAAGAAGAAGGCGCGGTTGCGAACGATGGGGCCGCCGAGACGAAAGCCGAATTGATTGATCTGCTGCGGCGGACGCTTGTTGCGGTCGAGTCGTCGGCCGAGGTCGAAGTCCACGCCCTGCTGCCCTTTGATGTTGGGGGCGTTGGCGTTCAGGGATTCGTCGCGGAAATACTCGAAGCCGCCGCCGTGGAAATCGTTCGTGCCGGACTTCGTGACGACGTTGATGACAGCGCCGCCCGCGCGGCCGAACTCGGCCGAGAAGCCGTTCTGGTTCACCTGAAACTCTTTGACAGACTCTTCTGAGAACTGGTAGGGCGGGCGCACGCCCGTGCGTCCGAACGCCTGACCGAAGAAGGTGTTGTTGTTGTCCGCGCCGTCAACCTGCAAGCTGTTGAGTGTCCCTTTCTGCCCGCCGACGGAGAGGTCGCCCTGACGCGTCTGGTCGCGCACCACGCCCGGCGTGAGCGTGGCGAAGTCCAGATAGTTGCGACCGCTGACGGGCAAATTTTCGATGTCGCGCTCGTTGACGGTGGTGGCGACAGACGTGCGCGTCGTCTCGACGACGGGCGCTTCGGCCGACACATCGACGACGGTATTTGCGCCGCCGACGCCGAGGTTGATGTCGAGATTGGTCTGCCCGCCGACGGTGACGACAGCGTTCTCAAGCGTCGCCGGTTGGAAGCCCTGCGCGCTCGGCGTGGCGACGACGCGATAGGTTCCGGGCGGCAAAAGGATCAGGCGATAGTTGCCTTCTTCGTCCGAGGTGGCCGACTTTTCAAAGCCGGTCTGTTGATTCGTCGCCGTCACTGAGACGCCGGGCACGGCCGCGCCGTTCGGGTCGAGCACGCGTCCTTCGATGTTGCCCGTGGTGGCTTGCGATTGGGAGAGAGCCGTGGCCGCCGTAAGCAGCACGAGCGCGGCGCACGACGACAGCACGCGGTAGAAACCACGGAGGGGATTTTTAAACATGATGTCCTTTCGACGTGTGAACAGGTTGCAGCGGATGACACGCAAGAGACGCTCGCCTGACGTGTGCGCCGACGGAAAACAGATTGTGACTTGAAATTTATTCGAGGACTCGAAACCCTGCCCGGCTCGTTGAACGGCGAGATATTAAATTGCGGCGTGCGAAGCGGTCAAGGAAATGAGATATGAAGCGGGAGCACCCTCTAAAACTACTGCGGAAGATTCGGAAATGAAAGAGCGCCCGCCGGGCTGTGGAACCGTCCGGCGCTCCTGTGTTATGCGTTCTTCTCTCTATTGCTCCCTGACGAGGAACACGTCCCACGCCCAACGACCAGCCTGCGCGCCCTGAATGTCGCCGACCTTCGCGCGATACTTAAACTGATTGCCGTATTGGTCAGTGCGTTTCGATTCTTTGTACTTGAGATCGAAATTCGCAATACCGAGTTCCGCCAGACCGTGCAACTCGGTCGGCTCCGAGACACCATTGTGATTTGCATCCTGCCAGAGCCGCAGGCTTGCGAAAATTTCATCTTTACTATCAATCACACCGTCGGCGTTGCCGCCCTGCTCCGCACGGTCGTATTCGGCCAGCGCGAGGAAACCGTTGGGGGCGGAAGAAGGAGGCTGCGGCGAGTGGTTACCGAACAATTCCGTGCCGTCATCCACGCGCCCGTTCCCATTACGGTCAAGGATGAGCCAGGCGTCGTCGGAGTTTGAGGTTGTCCACGAGAGACGTTCCGGCGTGCCGTCGCCGTTCATGTCGAAGAAGACGCCGCCGCGAGCATCAGTGAGGCTGAAACCATCGCCTGCGATGTCTACGATGACGGGTGAACAGTGGCCTTTGTTGCCGCCGCCGCAATCGACGGGTTCGCCGACACACTCGCAGTCGATAGTGATCTCTCCGCTCAGGCCTCGCTCGATGCAATCACTCGTCGTCAGGAAACAGTTTCCTCCATCTCCGTAGCAAGAGAAACTGCGGGACGGGTCGTTATCATCACAATCTCCGGCACAAGTAGTTACGGTGTCGCCATCCGCGTCCGGGCATTTCTCTATTTCCGACAAGGCTCCGGGCGGTTTACAGTAGCCGTTAGTTCTAGTTGCAGCATCGAAGTTTCTATTAACTTGATACACATCGCTTGGCGTTACATTATTGTATGTTCGCGTGCCGTTAGGATTAACGCCATCCATAATCGATGAACAAGGTGAGGTAATACCATTCAACCCTAGTATATGTCCGATTTCATGGCCGACACGTCCACATAAGTCGTTTGCGGAAAATGCACCTCCATTAAAATTCCCATTAGTGGGAGCAAGAGCTATATCGTAAGGATATGTAGAAGACGAATCTGCAAATGTAGCACCAGACGGCGGAACTTGATTGTTGATGGTAATGTCGGCAGCATTAGAAGCCGGGTTTACGGTGTTGCCCTGGTCAATCACCAAACGATAGCCAGTAGTATAGCCGTCAGGCCCAGTAACTGTGTTCCACTGATTAATGGCGCAATTTACGGCATTCCAAACGTTATCGTTGGTATGAGTTCCATTCGCATCGGTGACATTCCACGAAGAACCGATACGCACTGTAATCACACGCCGATTATCATTAGGACAATTACAGTTGAATGACGCGGGAAGGCTTGAGGCCGCACCATGCCCGGACATGGGTGTGATGGTGTTGCACTCAGGTTCGCCCGGCGGGCAAGTCTGGGTATAAACGCCTGTCGTAAGAGTTATTCCCAGAAGCAGACAAACCATTAATGCCATCCGTGGCCGGATTTTCATATCAACACTTCTCATGCTTCGTTTAATGCCGTCATAGTGTTGGTTATGCAATTTGTAGAGTTCTGGAGAAGTTAGGATTTCGTTGTTGAAGCTTTAAGATGCTTCTTGAAATTGCCTACAGAATTTCCGAATTGATGCCGCAATACATCTTTCACGGGGTGAGAGAGGTCGTTAATGCTCTTGAGCATCTCACCATCTTCGGTCTGGAAGATGGCTCTTGGGCCGATGCCGATGGTGGCAACCCCGGAAGGGTGAGGAGAGATGAAAAGCAGGTATTTCTTTCCGCTCTCAAATGGGGGAAAGGAAGAATCAAGCATGTTGACTCTCACACCATCAATCATCAGTATGCCCCCATTCTTGACCAGTAAAAACTCATCCTCTTGAATCGGCAATAAGTCTTGAGGAGGGTCGAGCGGAGTACATTCGGCGCACGCCGCGGCACTCGACTGAGATAGCGTGTCAACCACCTTGAACTTGTACCAAGTTACAATTGTGTCTGGGTTAGTAGCATAAGCCTTCTCTTGGATAGGCTGCGCTATCACAACCGTGTAGTAAGACAGTGCCTCATCTAAAGTGGTAGATAGAGCGCTGCCCCCGTAATTGACATGACGCGCTGGAATCACAACCTGCTCGTCGCCCTTCGCTTTGGCCTGTTTCGAGAACCATTTCAGCTTGCCTTCTGGCGGCACAGTTGTAGGGTCAACGGGATGCTGATTCTTTGAGGCAGTTCTAATGAGGCCAACAATCGCCAGCATAAAAATAAGCCCGGCCAAGAAAATTTTTATCCTCATTATGTTTATCCAAGTCGTGTCTCAGCGAAGGGTTAAGTGATAAGCAGGGGAGGTCTAGCGCGCGACAGAGGGAATAGGCTTCTTATACGCCTACCATACAACCTTGTCAACGTGAATCAGAAATAGAAAAGGAAGGCAAACAAGCTACGGACAATTGTGCTGTCACAGCAGCTTACACATTTATTCGAGGACTCTAAACCCTGCCCGGCTCGTCGGAGCGAGATATTAAATTGCGGCGTGCGAAGCGGTCAAGGAAACTGTTCGTCCGCCGCCGTCTTCCTTATTAAGAGCAACTAACAAAAGCATGAAACCACGCGCACAACACGAAATCACACTAAAGTCTTCTTCGTGTTGTGCGCGTGTGGTGCGCGTGGTTACAGGTTTTGTTAGTTGCTCTCAACAGTCGAGAGGGGACGGCGCAAGCACCAGAGCGAGAGCGACATTGCCGCGAGCAGCGAGAGCACAGCGCCGAGCAGTAGAGACTTCGGGCGATAGACGAATTGGACGAGATGCTCCCCGGCGGGCAGAGCCACGCCGCGCAAGTTATAGTTGACGCGCAAGGTCTCGACGGCCTGCCCGTCAACAAATGCGTTCCAGCCGGGGTAATGGTTCTCGCCGAGGACGAGGATGGCGGGCGTGTCCGACGATGTCCGCACCTCAATCAGATTCGGTTCGTACTTGCTGACAATGGCCTCGCCGGATTCTCCGTCGCCGCTCAAAGTGAACTGCGTGTCCTCCTCGTTGATCAATGCCGTCCGGCGCGGGTTCCACACGCTGCCATCTTCCAGCCGACCGCCCTGAATCACACGCAGCACGTTCGTGTCCGGCAGCCTCAAGGCTTCGGTTGCCAGCCACGCGCGTGGCAACACCCACTGGTTTTCGTAAATCCACACGTCGCGCAGTTCGCCCACGCGTCGCCAACGCTCGTCCATCGTGTTGAACGCCACGGCGCGCTCCGCCGCCACCCATCCACTGCGCCACGGCATCACCTTGCCGGTGTCGTCGTCGATCAACGAGGCGCGCGATAAGACGAGGTTGAGTTGCGGAGCTTGCGGCGTTCTGACGATCTCGATATAGCCGCCCGTGATGGTCGCCCGCTCCGGAAGCGTGAAAGAAGCGACGTAAGTATGGCCTTCAAAATTGCCTTCCGGATCGGCGACCTGATAACTCGTCCCGACGTTTGCACGGCCGTGTTCAATTCTTTGTTGCGCCGCTTCGCGCTCATACGACCATTCGGACGTGTCGATGCCCGCGCGCAAATCGAAGCGAAACTCGCGCCCGTCATCCGTCTGTAAGTGCAGCGTGGCGACCGTGTCGCCATGCCGCGCGGTGGACGACCGTTCGAGGGTCGTCAGGAGCGCGACGCGCGTGGCGGTCAGGCGCGGGAACGCGAAACGGTAATCCTGACCTGCGAGGTGCGGGAATTTCATCTCGCTTGCGGCAAAAGGAAGGCCGCCGATTTGTACCAGCGGAACCGACGGCGTTTCTTCCAAAGGCTGCGCCCCATCAGCGGCGGGCCTTGCCACGGGGGAACGCGCCAGCAGGTAACGTGTGTGCAGCAGGTCGAAGGCGCGGCTCGGGCCGAGCGCCTGTTCGGGCGTGCTCAACTCGCCCCAGAGTTTCATGTCGCCCGTCAGGCGGCTATAGCGTGACAGTCCGAAGCCGTCCGAACCGGCGGCGTTCTGGATGCCGTGGAGCATATAGATATTCGGTTGCACTTCGAGCGTGAACGGCACGAGCGGCGGCGGCGGTATGATCTGAACTGCGCCGGGATAAAAATGCCCGTCAATAGTCAGGATCCGGGGACGGACGTTTCCGTCCCCCTCACGCGCGCGCAAAAACTCGACCGCTTCCGGCGTCCCCCAGACCGCATGCTCGCGGCCGGGGCTGTGTCGCCACCCGCTGAAGTGTCCCCACACACACAAGTCCGCCGCCATGACGAGCAGCAACAGACAACTCGACGCACGCCGCCCACGCGCGAAACGCCAGAGCGCCCACCCGCTCAAGCCTGCGAACAGAACAGGGAGGAACAGTTCGGGCACACGCAACAAACTGATCCGCAGGATGGGACGGCCGGGCCCAAATTCGGCGGGGCGCAGAGTGGTCACAGACAGGTAGACGAAGATGAAAACGACTGTCGCAACGAACAGCGTCAATGCGGCCGTGCGCGCGCGGCGAGACGAGCCTTCGAGCGTCGTCACGGCGCGCCCGGCGAGCACTGCGAGGGCGAAGTCAACTTCCATCACATGGCGTGCGGGCGCGCGGAAGAGGTTGAGCACCGGCACGTAATAAACCACGCGGTAGAGGTCGAACGGCCAGAAGCGCCCGAGGGCGAGGGCGAGAGCGACGAGGGCAACGACAGTCCAGAACCGGGTGAGCGCGTCGCGGCGGAGGAGCGGTGCGAGGAGCGCGAGCATGAGCGCGCCGAGGCCGACGTAGCCGACGTACTCGGCATAAGACGGCGGCCCAATATAAGTCGCGCTGAAAAAATCTCCGTCGCCGCCGCCTAAGATGTAAGGCGCGAAGTAGGTGAGCAGGAAGCTTGGCGGCAGGGAATACGAACTGAAAAATTCGTACGTCGCTTCGGCGCGCAGACTATTGCGCATCAACTCGAAGGTGGGTAAGATTTGCACCGCCGCAAGTATTACTCCAAGCATCAACATCGAGAGCGCGACGAAATATGGCCGTCGTCCTTCAGCCTGCTCTCCGGCGCGCGCGCCTTGGAAGACGACGTAGGCGGCGGCGAGCATGAGTGAGTAGACGGCGGACTGTTGGTGTCCCGCGAAAATCTGGAGCGCCACGAGCAACGCGATGAGCGCCGCATGTGTCCGTCGTCGCGTATCGGCATAGTTGTCAATCGCCCACAGCACCCAGGGCAGGAGCGCGGCCGTATGCACCACGTTGGTGTGTCCGAGGTGTGCGACGAGAAAACCGCCCCACTGCCAGACCGAACCGGACACAAACGCGCCGAGCACGCTCGCACCATTGCGTCGTGCGTAGAGAAACGCGCCCACTCCGGCCAGCGCGTATGCGCCGAGCGTGGAGATGTTGGCGGCCATCTGTGCCGGGAAGAAGAGAAAAAACCAGTTGAGGGGAAACAGCAGTCCGCCCTGTGCGGCGGCAAAGAGCGGCATCCCGCCGTAGTAGTACGGATTCCAGATCGGCAGATGCCCTGCGCGTAAAAGTTCCGCGGCAGTCGCGCGCAGGGGCAGGGTGAGCGTGAGGCAATCGTCAGGACACAGAATGAGCGCGCCGCGTGTGGCGGCCGAAAAATAGAGGAGCGGCGCACAGCCGAGCGCGATCATCGCCGCCCGCGCGGAGTTTCCCTTCTGCCACAATGATGAAAGAATCATCAACTCACGAAAAGCCTTCAGCGCCGGAGAAAGCGGCCGAGAGTGGCGGCAAACAGAACGCCGCGACAGCGGCGGCAAGCATCAGACGGTATGTAGTGACATATCGGTCGGAGACTATGGCCGCCGTCGTCCTCGCCCTGTTAGCCGTCAATCTGCTCTCCGTTATCCGGCAGAAGACAATTACTAACGACGAGTTCATCCACATCCCTGCGGGCTACTATCATCTGGTTGATCGAGCGTTTCAATTTAACAATGAACATCCCCCGCTCGTAAAGATATGGGCGGCTCTCCCGCTCCTGCTCGTTCAACCGTACGAACAGCCTTTGCCCGATTTAAGTCAGGCCGACTCGGACAAGCAGACGTGGACTTATGTGGCAGGCTTCTGGGGAGCCAACGAAAAGCTTTTCGAGCGCATTGCCTTCTGGCCGCGCGTGATGATGGTCGCGCTCACGCTTGCGCTCGGCGTCGTGATTTACGTCTACGCCCGCGCGCTTTTTAACTCACGCGCAGCCCTCTGCGCCGTAGTGCTCTACAGCATCGAGCCGAACGTGCTCGCGCACGGGCGCGTGGTGCACACCGACATCGCCGCCACACTCGCTTACCTCTGTTTCTTCGGGGCGCTCTATGCCTATGAACGGAGTTCGACGTGGCTTCGCGCCGGTCTGGTCGGCGTCGCGTTCGGCGGGGCGCTCGTGACCAAATTCTCGATGATCGTGCTCGCCCCGCTGCTCGTCTGTTTAGTTGTTGCGCGTCTCTTCGGGGCGGCGCGGCGTGAGGGCGCGGCGCGTGGACGACTGCTGCGACACGCCGCTTTCGCCTCTCTCGTCGGCCTCGTCGTCGTCAACTGCGCCTACGGTTTTAAAAGTCCTCCACTCACAGCGCCCGACGCGCAGTGGATAGCGTCGCAACCGACGGCCGTCTTCGCTCCGTTCATGCATGCATTCAACTTCTTCTCTCAACTGCTGCCGACCCATTATCTGTTCGGCCTCTACAAAGTCCTGCTGCATAATCACAACGGACACCCTGCATCCCTGCTCGGCAGCCACAGCGATTTCGGCTGGTGGTACTACTTCCCCGTCGCCTTCGCTTTGAAAACAACGCTTCCGTTTCTTTTGCTGTCGGCGGCGGCAATCGTCTGGATGCTCCGGCGTCTGCTGCTCGGACGCCAAAAGATTTTTCTCTACCTGCTCGTCCCGCTCATCGTCTACACCTTCATCTGCGTGACGAGCCGGATCAATATCGGTATCCGTCATTTCCTGCCCGCGTTTCCCTTCCTCTTCATCGCGGGCGGCGCGCTGCTGGACAGGCTGTTTCGCACGGAGGGACGCGGCCGAGTTCCGGCCGCTGTGCTCGGCGCGCTCATCCTGCTCTGGGCCGGCGCGGAAGCGGCGCGCGCTTACCCCGACTATATCCCTTACATGAATCAACTGGCCGGGCAGCACCCGCGCTGGAAATATCTGTCTGATTCAAATGTGGAATGGGGCGACGACGTGCCCGCGCTCGCGGCTTATCTACGCGCACGCGGCGAGCGAGAAGTATCGGCCGTGCTCTTAGGTGGGTGGGGCACACTGCGCTTCTTCGGCGTGCAATATCACGATCTGCTCGCCCCGCCGGAAGTGAAACGGCCGGACACACGCTACGTCGCCATCGGCGCGAGCTTTCTGAACGGCTCGACCGTCACCGGCGGCGTCGAGGGGCGACTGTCCAATGACGCGCGCATCAACTTCTTCGACGCTTACCGCACGCGCCAGCCCGAAGCAGTCTTCGGCCATTCGATCTATCTCTACCGCGTACGCGAGTAGATGAACGAGTATTGGAAGTGATAATGAGGCGAAATCCGTCGGATTAACGTCTACGCACGCCGTCCGAATGCGAGCGGTCGCCACCAGGATTGCAGGCGTTTGCCGCTCGCGGTCTGGAGGATGCTCATCAATCCGATGTAGCCGTAGCCAAAGAAGAAGAGAAGGAGGAACGGGATCGTCCCCCACATGCGCATGTGCGCGGCGTACCAGACGGCGCAGAAGAAGTAGGCCGCGAAGGCGAGTTCAAGCAGCGGCAGCAGACCGCGCTTGCGTTTGTACTTCTTCGCCTTCCAACTCTCGTCCGTCGTCTTCTCCACCTGATACTTTGGCGTACGCACAAACTCGGTCTGCACGCCCATCAGAGCCTCGATGACGGCGCGCGCGTTCGAGAAGGCCAGCCCGATGCCGACCGCCATCACGAGCGGCAGATGCAGGAGACGACGGCCGCGCCCCGCCTCTTTGTCCAGATACCAAATGGCCGAGCCGTAGAAGAGGATGACCGAGACGGTCGAGAAAAACAGGAGCGGCACGTCGAAGGCCATCAGGTGATAGAAGCCCTGATTGTAGCGGACGAGCAGGAGCGGAAACTGTAGAAAGCTCGCCACGATCATCAGCGGATAACTGATGTTGCCCGTCAGGCGGAAGAACATCTCCAGACGCACACGCAGAGGAAGCGCCGCGCGCCAGATGCGCGGGTAAAGTTTGATGCCGACCTGCATGACGCCTTTCGCCCAGCGACGCTGCTGCGCTTTGAAGGCGTTGATCTCGACCGGAATTTCCGAAGGCGCGTCTTCGTCCAGCAGGTAGACGAAGCGCCAGCCCATCAACTGCGCGCGGAAGCTCAAGTCCGTGTCTTCCGTCAAAGTGTCGTGCTGCCAGCCGCCCGACAGTTCGATGGCGCGGCGACGCCAGATGCCGGCCGTCCCGTTGAAGTTGAAGAAGCCGCCCGTGCGATTCCTGACCGTCTGCTCGATGACGAAGTGGCCGTCAAGCATGATGGTTTGCAGCCGCGTCAAGAGATTGTACGCGCCGTTGATGTGCGACCAGCGCATCTGCGCGCAGCCGACGAGCGGGTCTGTGAAGTAGTCAACGAGCTTGCGCAGGCAGTCGGGCTTGGGCACGAAGTCTGCGTCGAAGATGGCGAGCAGTTCGCCGCGCGCGGTCTCAGTGCCGTTGGCGAGCGCGCCCGCTTTGAAGCCGGTGCGGTCGGTGCGGTGGATGTAATGTATGTCGAAGCCTTCGGCGCGATATTCTTCGACGGTGCGGCGCGCGAGCGCCACGGTCTCGTCGGTCGAATCGTCGAGGACTTGTATCTCCAGCTTCTCGCGCGGGTAGTCGAATTGCGTCACGGCGCGCAGCAGACGTTCGACGACGTACATCTCGTTGAAGAGAGGCAGTTGGACGGTGATGACGGGCAGTTCGCTTTCAGCGAAGCGAGCCTTGGGCGAGGGCTGGATGTGGCGATAGCGCCAGAAGTCGGCCACCTGCTTGATGCGGTAAGCGCCATAGACGGCGAGCACGCCGAGGATGGTGAAATAGAGGATGAGCACCGTCCAGTCGAACGCGTCGAGTTGATAGAGGACGCTGATGTTCGACTGCGTGCGCCAGTGCCACGCGTCCACGAACTCACTCTGAAGCGCGCCGTATTCGCGCCACAACTCTTCCGTAGTCTTCGACACTTGCTCGGCTAACATTAAGGACATCTCTCTTATTTCTCGCTCAGGGGAAAACTACCAATCAACGGCCGCAAGGCGCGACTCGCGCGCGTCTCGCGCGGCGCAACCCTCTACATAAAACGAGCAGCGCCCTTGCCGGACGCTGCCCCTGTTTAGCCGCGCACATTGTAACCGAACCGGCGTGCGCTCACAAACCACGAAGCGCACTCTTTAAGACTTTGCACAAGGCTTCTAACTGCCGCCGAAACTGCCGTAACCACCACTGCCGCCGGGCGTCTGGTTTCCGCCGAAGCCTGCGGGCGGCGGGGGCGGCGCGTTGTTGAGGGTCGTCTGTCGTTTCTCGAAGAGTTTGACGCCGAGCAGGCCGCCGAGCGCGCCGAAGCCGATGTAGATGATCGTGTTCAGAGCGGCCGTGCCGAGGATGACCGGGAGTTTTTCCACGAACGACTGCGCCTGCGCGATCTCCACCTGCTTGCGTACCTCTTCGGCCACCTGCGGGTTGAAGTTTTCAAACACCCGCACCAGAAATCGGTTGAACGGATCGCCGAGCAGGAGTCCGAGCGGGATGCCGATGCCGTGCGCGACGATTGTGCCGACCACGCCGGAGAGCGCGCCGAGTTCCGCGCCCTGTCCGAGCATCACGGGCGTCTGCGAACGCTGTATGTAGAGGCGTGCGGCCAGCGCGCCGCCGCCGAGCACCCAGATGCAACAACACAAGTTGGCAAGGCTGATCGGCGGAATCGCCGAGAGCAATCCGAGCGTCACGCCGCCCGTTAAGGCAGCGCGCATCTTGTCAGTCATAGGTTTTGAATTTTAAGGAAAGACTGAAGCCGAGTTAGTTGAAGACGACGTGTGCACGCGGCCGTCCGTAGGCGAACGCCGCAGGCGCACGTCGTCCAGATTGTACGAAGCGCCGTGCGTGGGACTCATCGCCCCACGCAC
>DASZCS010000004.1:0-24642 GCA_035942855.1 Pyrinomonadaceae bacterium
GTGAATGACCAGACAACCGCAGGCGGGAGTCGTCGCCCGGCGATTAAGGCAAAGACCACTCCTGCCACGAAGAAAACGATTAATAAGATGACAGGAAAAGCCATCGGTCTCTCCGCTCGCATCAGGCGAGCCAGCTAACGCCCGAATTAACCCGCCGCCCGCCGCGACCACGCAACCTGCGTCGCGGGACGCAAGGTTGATGAGAGGTACGCTGCGGGCGGTCGGGTTCAATGAGTTGTTCGGGGGCGCGCGAGCCGGAGCGATATTGCCCACTGGCTCGGGGTCTTAGCGCTCACCTTATACTGCCGAAGTAGTTCACCAAGCTGGTTCCGATGAACTTAATGGATTCGTGATGCCCTTTAGGGAACATGTTAAGGTACTCTACCACGCTTTCCGGAACATCAAAATCAAGGTCTTTATCCATCCCGAGGAGATGCCACAGCGCATCCCACGTCTCGTACTGCGACAAGTCCGCCGACTCCGCATCGCGTATGAAGCACGTGGCACCGTCCCTGGGGGAGAATGGTATGGCTATCACTTTGTCGGACGCCGAGAAGAAGCAGACCTGCGTCTCATCGAACCCCTGCTCCGAACGCGCATCACGGATGTGGGTCGCGCCAATCGCACGGAGGTCTTCACCAATCAGCGCCCTCACGTCATCACAGAAATTACCCATACCTAATCACCTCTGCTCAAGATATGCCGTCGCCACATGGAAGCCGCCGAACGCATCTTGTGCCGAATAATTCGGCCTAACTCCGCTGTAAAGCGTGAAAAGCCGAAGGGTTCGGCCTAACTACGTAAGAGAGCGGCAAAAGCCGATTGATACGGCCTCACACGCCTCATACATGTCAAAAGCCGCTCTTATTTTAACAGGATGCTCGGCTATTCATCTTCATCGACGCGTTCGGGGCGGGAGGCGATGCGGGCGTTGTGGCGCGCCCAGTACCAGTAGACGGGGAGGCCGATGAGGATCAGGCCGAGGCCGATGAACGCTTGCACGGGCGTCGTCATCAACGTGTTGACGAGCAGCCAGCCGGTGACGAGGAGGAAGACGATGGGCACAAAGGGATAACCCCACGCGCGATAGGGGCGTTCGGCGTGCGGCATGCGGCGGCGGAAGATGAAGACCGAGGCGGTCGTCAGGCCGTAGAAAATCCACGAGCCGAAGACGACGTAGTCGGTCAAAGTGTCGAACGATCCCGAAAGGGCAAGCAGGCATGCCCAGATGCCTTGGAGGACGAGCGCGCCGACGGGAACGTGCGTCTTCGGCGACAGGCGCGAGAGGTTCTGGAAGAACAGTCCGTCGCGCGACATCGCATAGGGCACGCGCGCGCCCGTCAGGATCGAAGTGTGGAGCGAACCGACCGACGAGAAGAGAAGTCCGGCGGCGATCAGCGTCACGGCCACGGCGGGAAAGAATTTAACCGCCACTTCGCGCGCCACGGAAGACTTCGCCGAAACGGAGGCGACTTCCGTTGGCGTCAGCGCGTAGAAGTAGGCGATGTTGACGAAGACGTACGCCGTGATGATGACGAACATGCCGAAGATGAGAGCGCGCGGGATATTGCGCTGCGGGTCTTTGACCTCGCCCGCCACGAGCGTCAAGTTGTTCCAGCCGTCGTAGCCCCACAGAGCGCCGAGCATCGCCGCGCCGAAACCCGCCATCCCCGCGCGCGCGCCCGCGCTCACGCCCTCGCACGCGCCGCCCACGTTCGCCATTCCGAAGTTTCCGAAGCCGCTGCCCTCGGCGAGCGCGAACGCGCCGAGTCCGACGCCGAGGACGAGCGCGATCTTGATGAACGTGAGCACAGTGGCGATCTGTCCGCTGACGGAGACGGCGGCGCAGTTCACGATGGTGAACAGGATGATCGCGCCGAGCGCCATCACTTGAAGCCCGCCGAGTGGGACGGGGAATCCGAAGAGATCGAGCGTGTAGAAGTTGGCGCTGAGCGTGCCGCCAGTCAGGTCGTTGAAGAAGATCGCGAAGGCCACCGCGAGCGAAGCCTGCGAGCCGGTCTTGGCGATGAAGATTTGCATCCAGCCGTAGAGGAAGCCGAGTCGCGCGCCATAAGCCTCGCGCACGAAGACGTACTCGCCGCCCGCGCGCGGCATCATCGCCGCGAGTTCCGCATAGGTGAGCGCCCCTGCGAGCGACAGCAGCCCTGCCGCCACCCACACGGCGACGACCATCGAAGGCGTGCCGACGTTACAGGTCATCACGCGCGCCTTCAAAAAGACGCCCGTGCCGATCACGTTGCCGATGACGATGGAGGCGGCTGCGAGCAGCGTCAGGCCGCGAATGAGTGTGACGTGTTCCGAGATATGTTTCGTGGACATAATATAGGTCGCTGCACGCCTGCGCGCTCGCTAAGTTACGGGCGTTGGTTTAACGATTCAAGACGCCTTCTTTTCCATCACATTGTCTGTGAAGTTCAAGCCCGGCGTCTAGCGCGCGCCGCGCCGACGAGAGCTTGCGCCGCATTCTCGCCCGTCACGACAGCGCCCTCCATGAAGCCCTGCCAGTCGGCCAGATGTTCGCCCGCGAAGAGAACTTTGCCGTGCGGTCTCTGGAGCGTCGTGCGGACGGTGAACCACTGGCCGGGACGATAGACTGCGTATGCGCCTCCTGTGTAACGGTCGCGCTGCCACGGCATGGATTCGATGGCGCGCGCGAGACGCGGGGCGCGTGCTTCGAGCGGCAGCAGGTCGCGCGTGATGATCTCCATGCGGCGCGCGTCGGATTGCGCGGCGAGCACGTCGGCCTTCTCGCCGATGGCGTAGCTGCACAAAATCCCCTGTCTGCCCGCTTGGTCGCGCGTGCTGTGAAAATAGTAGTGCGAGGTCACGTCGCTGACGAGCGAGAAATTTTCCGCGCCCCAGAAGCGTTCGTCGAAGAGAATCTGATTTTTGACGATGCGCGAGTATTGGAGTCGTTCGGCGGCATCGCGTTGCGCGGCGGGCAGGGGCGGGTCGAACTTGATGCGGTCGAGCGTGCGCGCCGGGACGGTGCAGATGCAGGCGTCGGCCGTGTAGAGCGCGCCGCCTGCGGCGACGACTGTGACGCGCCCACGGCGCTCACGTATCTCCGCGACTGGTGTGTTCGTGCGGATAGCGTCCACACCGATGCGTCGGACGAACTCCGCGACGAGGCGCGAGTTGCCGCCGACGATCTTGAAGTCCATCTCGTTGGCCGGGCTGGACTCGAAATACTCGGACGCCGCGGCGTAGGCCGAGACATGGCGGATGGACTCGCCGAAGTCCGTGCTGTCCTGTAAATCACGCAGGAGCAGGTCGTCTTCGGTGAAGCCGATCTCTTCGAGCCACGTCCACCAGTCGAAGCGGTCGAGGCGTTCCTGTTGGAGTCGATTGTAGTTCTGGTAAGTCGCCTTGAACTTCTCGAAAGCGGCGTTGGCTTGCGTTGAGAAATCCCAGGTGCCGGGGCGTGAGACCTTGCCGTCGCGCATGAGCGACGCATCGAAGCGATGATCCTTGAGCGTGAGGTTGAACTCGCCGCACAGGGCGCGCATGCGTTCGTGGCTCGCGCCGATCCACTCGCCGCCGAGTTCGCAGACGAGTTCGGGATTCTCCGCAAAGCGAAACGAATGGATGCGTCCGCCGTGCCGCTCACGCGCTTCGAGCACCGTCACGTCCCAATCCGCGCGCTTCAGGGCGTAAGCAGCCGCGAGACCCGACAGCCCCGCGCCGACGACGATGCACGAACGACGCGTGCGCCCGCGCCTCGTGCCCTCGGCCAGCGAATTTCTGATGAGAAAGGGAGCGGCAACCGCAGCCGTGCCGAACGACTTGAGAAACCCACGACGGCTATGCAGGTTTTTGGGGGGCATCAAAAGTTCCTCCAGCAAGTAGTCTCTGAGATAGCGCGTGTCCTAAGAGTGTGTCCTAGTCTTGGTCTTGCCACACGTCGCCCGCGAGCAAATCTTCGTAAGTGTCGCGTCGGCGGACGAGAGCGACCGTGCCTCCTTCGCGCACCATGACGGCAGCGGGGAGCGGGCGACCGTTATAGGGGAAAGCCTGCGCGAGCGTGTAGGCTCCGCTGTTGAGCAGGGCGAGCGCTTCGCCCGGGCGCACGTCGGCGGGCAGGTGTCGATAGTCGGGCAGGCGGCCGTCGCCTTCGATGTCGAAGTACACGTCGCCGGAATCGCAGAGCGGGCCGGCCACTTTGTAGTTCGTGTCGTGGGGCGCGTCGGCGCGCGAGGCCGAGACGAGATGGTAGTACCATTTGTAAGTTGTCATCGAGAGCAGGAGGTTGAAGCCCGCGTCGGTCAGCAGCCACACGTCGCCGGTTTCGGGACGCCGCTTGATGTTGCGCACGGTCGTGAGCAGGAGTCCGGCGTCGGAGATGACGCTACGGCCGGGTTCGAGAAGGATGGTGACGCGGTCGAGCAGGTGTTCGGCTTGGGCTGCGCGCGCCGACTCGCGCGCGACGCGCAGGGCGGCCGAGAGCACTTCCGCGGGTTCGAGATCAGCGCCGAGCATGTCGCGTTCGGCCGCGGGGAGTTCATCGGCCTGCGAACGGTCGCGCAGGTAGTTGACGGGGATGCCGCCGCCGAGGTTGATGTGTTCGAGCGTGTGGCCTGTGTCGCGATGAAGCGCAACGAGATGTTCCCACATCATCCGGAAAGCGTCGGCGAAGGGTTCAACGTCGGGCGTCTGAGAGCCGACGTGTATGTGTATGCCTGCGACGCGGATGAGTTCGGGGTGCGCGAGCGCGCGGCGAAAGGCTTCGGGCACTTCCGTGGAAGTGATGCCGAACTTCGAAGTGAGAAGCGCCGTCTGTAAACCGATGTGCGAGCGCGTGCCTATTTCGGGGACGAGGCGGAGTGTGATGTTAGCGCGCTTCGACACGCGGCGCGCGGCCTCTTCGACGAGTTCGATTTCGTATGTGGAATCGACATTGAGCGAGTAGATTCCGGCGCGCACGGCGTCGTCCAGTTCGTCGTCCGTCTTGCTCGTGCCGTTGAAGATGATCTGGTCGGGGCGAAAGCCCGCGCGCAGAGCCTTGTAGAGTTCGCCGCCGCTGTTGACTTCGATGTCGATCCCTGCGTCGCGCACGGCGGCGAGGACAGCCATGTTCGAGTTGGCCTTCGAGGCGTAGCAGAATTTGACGGGGCGATCCAGCATCTCGGCGGCACGCTTGAGGCGCGTGATGTTCGCGCGGATGCGCGGCTCGGAGAAGACGTAGAGAGGCGAGCCGTATTGTTTGAGCAGCGAGAGCGCGTCCGCGCCGTTGACGTGCAGGCGGCCATCGCGCGCTTCGAGAAAGCCGGGGATCGTCCACGCGGGTGCGGCCTCGGCCGGAGGCGCGGGCGTTTGTGCTGGCATGGTATAAAGACTCCTTGATTTTCCCTCGGAGAGAAGACGCGTGCGAAGATAGAACGCGCCGCGAACGTGGTCAAGACGGGAAGGACAGAGGAAGTGGCGATGGTTGACTGGCAACATGTGCGGCGCGATTTTCCGGTGACGGAGCGGCTGGCTTATTTGAACAGCGCGGGGGCGGGGCCTGTGTCGCTCGCGGCGCAGGCAGCAGCAATGGAGTTTTACCGTGAGACTCTGGAATCGGGCGACAGGCGCTGGTTCAGTTGGTTGGAGCGGCGCGAACGTGCGCGTGCGGCCATTGCGCGGCTCATCAATGCCGAACCCGAAGAGATCGCGTTTACGACCAACACCTCTGCGGGGATGAACTTGATCGTGGACGCGCTACAGGAGCGCGGCGAAGTCGTCTCGTGCGAGTTGGAGTTTCCCGTCTCGACTATTCCGTGGATGCATCGTGGAATGCGCGTTAACTTTTTGAAAGCGCGGGACGGGGAACTGGCGCTCGAAGACTTGACGAACGTGCTGGACGAAGGACGTGCGGGCACCGTCTGTCTGAGCCACGTGCAATACTCGAACGGTTTCCGCGCGCCGCTCGCGGAGATCGGCGAGCGAAAGGGCGCGTGCGCTTTCGTCGTCAACGCGGCGCAGTCGGCGGGCGTGTTTCAGATCGACGTGAAGCGGATGAAGATCGACGCGCTCTGCTCGACCGGCCACAAGTGGATGCTGGCGGGCTATGGTTCGGGCTTCGTCTATCTGAGCCGCGCGCTTTTGGCTGAGACGCGCCCGCGCGCCATCGGGTGGCTCAGCGCGGAGAACCCTTTTGAGATGCGCAACGACGAATTTCAAGTACGCGCGGACGCGGCGGCGCGCGCCGAGATGGGCTGCCCGCACTTCGCCGGAATCTTCTCGCTCGGCGCGGCGGCCGAATACCTCTTGCGCACCGGGACGCTTGAGATCGAGCAGCGTGCGCTGTCGCTGAATCGACATCTGACAAGCGAACTCGCCACGGCCGGTTGGCGCGTGCTCTCGCCCCTCGGTGAGGAGGCCGTGCGTTCGGCCGAGACGCTCGTGGCGGCGGACGACCCGGAGCGTGTCGCACGCCACCTGTCACGGCGCGGCGTGGCCGTCACGCAAAAACCCGAAGGCATACGCGTCGCCACGCATTTCTTCAACGACGAAGAGGACATCGCGCGCCTCGTCGCCGCGTTGGGAGAGTTGCGTTAACGGTTGGAAGTTTTATCTCGACTAAAGAATAAGGAGCGGAAGAAACGATGAGCGCAGAGCGACCGCTATTCATTCCGGTGATTTTGGGGACGGCGCGAAAGGGGCGTATGAGCGAACACGTCGCGCGTTTCGTGCACGGCCAGTTGGAAAGTTGGGCGAACGTCGAGACGGAGTTGATCGACGTGCGCGCGCTCAATCTGCCGACGGACGACGAGGGCGAGGCCATCAAGGACGAGGGATTCAGCCGTGCCTGTGCACGCGCCGACGGCCTCGTCATCGTCGCGCCCGAATACAATCACGGCTATCCGGGGCTGCTCAAACATGCGCTCGACACGAACTTGAAGGAATACATACACAAGGCCGTGGGCGTCTGCGGCGTCTCGGCGGGCGGTTTCGGCGGCACGCGCGTGATCGAAAATCTCCTGCCAGTCCTGCGCGAACTCGGCCTCGTCGTCATCTTCAACGACGGCAATTTCTCCCGCGTCGGGAAGGTTTTCGACGAGACGGGCACGCTCATCGACGAGAAGTACGTCAAATACACGAACACTTTCCTCGAAGAACTCGTCTGGATGTCGAAGACCCTGCGCTACGGCCGCGAAAACGTGACGTACTGAGGAAGGGATGAGGGATGAGGGATGAATAAAGAAACTGCTCAAGCGAGTTAAGCATTCCGTTCATCCCTCATCCCTTTTTTTGCAACCTCTGGCCTTTGCGCCGAATCAGAGAGAGTTAGCGAACGGACAGACAGGGCTTTCCATGACCTCGACACACGACACGGGCGCACAAGGCTACGCCACCTATCTCAATCCGGTTTACGGGCGCGACTTCCCAGACCCCTTCATCCTCAAGCATAGCGGCGAATATTGGGCTTACTGCACGGGCTTCTGGCGCGACGGCCGCGCCTTCGGCGTGATGCACTCCGCAGACCTCGTCAACTGGCGCGAACTCGACGGCGCGCTCGCCCCGCTCCCCGGCAATCATCCCTGTTACTGGGCTCCCGAAGTCACTTATGAGAACGGGCGTTTCCTGATGTATTACAGCGTCGGCAACGAGAAGTTGATGCACATCAGAGTCGCCACGGCACAGCATCCGGCCGGGCCGTTCGAGGATAGCGGCCAGCAGTTGACCGACGCGGAGTTTGCCATCGACCCGCACGTCTTCGTGGAAGACACGGGCGCGCGCTGGCTTTTCTACGCGACCGATTTTCTCACGCACACGCACATCGGGACGGGCACGGTCTGCGACCGCATACTCGACCCCTACACGCTCGCGGGCAACCCGCGCCCCGTTACGCGCGCACGCTACGACTGGCAGGTCTACGACCCGGCGCGCAAAGAGAAGGGCGGCGTGCGCTGGCACACGGTCGAAGGGCCGTTCGTCCTGCGACGGAAAAATCTCTACTACCAGATGTTCAGCGGCGGCAACTGGCAAAATCTGACTTACGGCGTGAGCTATGCCGTGAGCGACCACGTCGGGCGCGAAGATGAATGGGAGCAGTCGGCCGACGGAGCACGCGTGCTGCCGATACTTCGCACGATACCGGAGAAGGTCATCGGCCCCGGTCACAATTCGGTCGTGCGCGGGCCGGACAACCGCGAGTTGTTCTGCGTCTATCATTGTTGGGACGGCGAGCGCGGGCGCGTCCTCGCCATCGACCGGCTCGACTGGGTCGGCGAACGCATGACCGTGCTCGGCGCGACGACCACGCCGCAGCCCGCGCCGCTTGTGCCGACCTTCAAGAGATTTACCGGAGACGAAGGCGACGGCGACTTGAGCGACGATTGGACGTGCGAGGGCGAAGGCGCCTGGAGCGTGCGCGAGGGCGAGGCGCGGCAGGAGTCTACGGCGCGTGCAATCGCCGCTTCGGCGCGTCGCGCGACGGGCGTGTCGAGTTTCCTTTTTGAAGTCACCTTGCGTGCTCTTGATGTGGACGCGAAAGGCTCATTTGGCGTCGCGCTGTTGAAAGACGACGAGCGCGCACTGAGTTTTACGATTGACGTGGAGGCGAACGAAGCCTGCTCGACACAGGCTGGAGCGGACGGCGCGCACGCGTGGGAGACGCGCTTTCCTTTGCCCGCCGATTTCGACACGCACGCCGCGCACCTCCTGCGCGCAGAGGTTGACGGCCGCTTCGCGACTATTTTTCTTGACGAAACGGTCGTGCGCTGGCAAGGTACGCTGAACGTCGCGCCGGATGCGGTGGCGCTCGTCACGGAAGGCGCACCGGCAGGCTTCAAAGGCTTCGAACTGACAACGGGGTGGGAAGAACTGTTCATGCAACCGGAGCGCACGCTGGCCGAGCGCGGCTGGCAGGGCGCAGGCGAGGGGTGGCGCTTAGCGGACAACCTGCTGCGCTTCAACGACCCGGAAGGCCGCAACGCAAGTATCAACAGAGGGCCGCTGCTTGAAGCGTATGAGTTGGTCGTCAACGTGCGACTCGAACGCGAGAGACTGCACGGGACGGGCTGTTACGGTTTCTACCCGGCCTACGGCGCGGGCGAACACGTCACACGGATCACGGTTGAACGCGACGGCGCGGAGCGTTGGTCTTTGGTCGCCCGCAACGCCGGAGACGCTTCGCCGGTTGCGGGCTGGCCGCTCCCCGAATCTTTCGACCCGTTCGAGATGCAGCAGTTTCGCTTCCGCAAACAGAAGGGGCAACTCTCGATTCAATGGGAATCTCTCCCGCTCGGCGAAATCCCGACGACGAAGGAAGCCACCGGCGTCGGCCTCTACGCGCACCGCGCCCCGGTCGCTTTCGACATGGTACGAGTTACGAAGATTAGTGAATGGAAAATGGAAAATGGTAAATGGTGAATGGATAAAATCTGTCTTCTACCATTCACCCTTTAACGTATGAGTGAATTGATACTGGGAACGAGGCCGGAAGACTTCATCTGGGCGAGCGGCGTGGAGGACACGTTCGTGCCGCAGTTGAAGACGGGACATCGCGCGCTCGACGAATATCAGTTGATGGGGCACTACGAGCACTGGCGCGAAGACCTCGCGCTCGGGCGCGAACTCGGCATGCGCGCTTTGCGTTGGGGCGTGCCGTGGTACAGGGTCGAGCCGGAGCCGGGCGTCTTCGATTGGCGCTGGACGGACGAAGTGCTGCCCTACATGATCGAGGAACTGGGCATCACGCCTATCGTCGATCTGATGCACTACGGCTGCCCGATGTGGCTCAAAAAGGAGTTCATCAGCAAGGACTACGTGCGCGCCGTCTCCGCTTACGCCGCGGCCTTCGCGCGCCGCTACAAGGATTTGGTCAAGTGGTACACGCCGCTGAACGAACCCATCGTCAACGCCTTGATGTGCGGCAAACGCGGCTTGTGGCCGCCGTATCTTCGCGGCGACGCGGGCTACATCCGCGTCATGCTCCAACTCGTGCGCGGCATCATCGCCACCGTTGCAGCGATCAAAGAGATCGACCCGCACGCGATCATGGTGCACGTCGAAGCGACGGGTTTGAGCCGCGCCATCCGGCAGGATTTGGAATCGCTCGCCGTCGAAGAACAACGGCGCGGCTATCTCGCCTACGATCTTCTCACCGGCAGCATCACGCACGACCACCCGCTTTTCCCCTGGCTCATACGCAGTGGCGCGAGCGTCGATATGCTCGACGAGATCGCGCGCCACAAAATCTCGCTCGACGTGCTCGGCATGAATTTCTACCCGCAATGGTCAACGCAGCATCTCTACGTTGACCCGAAAGGGCGTCTTGCTTTCCGCGCGCACGAAGAGGACGGCGCGGGCTTCGCCGCAGTCATCAACGACTATTACCAACGCTACCGCGCGCCCATTATCATCACGGAGACGAGCGCCTTCGGTTCTGAAGAATTGCGCGCGCGCTGGTTGAAATCCTCGGTCGAGGCCGTGAAATACCTGCGCAGCCAGCGCGTGCCCGTCGTCGGCTACACGTGGTTTCCGATGTTCACCATGATCGACTGGCGTTACCGCCACTCTCAAGCGCCGCTCGAACACTTCCATCTCGAACTCGGCCTCTATCGTCTGAACACAGACCCCGCGCGCGAAGAGCGTTGGAGTGCGACGCCGCTCGTCGAACAGATGCAGAGCTACATCACGAACTCGGCCGACTCCGTCGGCGCGCTCGACCCCGCGGCACTCGACGGCGCGCTCAACACCGAAGCCTGCAAGGCGCACTCGCACACGACACAACCGCTCGTCCCCGTAGACTTCGCGCGCACAGAGCGGCGACCCGAATTGGTCGAAGGCGATTAGACTCGATTCGGGAAGCCCGCTTGTCGCACAGACGCGAGTTTGACAGTCGCACACGCGTTTGAGTATCTTTCCCACGCATCCGAGAAGTGTTCGCCTTTTTAAGTCGGAGCGAGCCGCCCGGATGCCTTTCCTCAATCGGCGGGTGTGGCGCAATGGTAGCGCATCAGCTTCCCAAGCTGAGGGTTGCGAGTTCGAGTCTCGTCGCCCGCTTCAAGACAAACCTTTGGCGAATGAAAGGGCTTTTCGGAGCCCTTTAGTTTTTCTCTCGCCTCCGAGCGACAGGGGCGACGTAGTATGAGAGCGTCACTCCTCGACTATTGACACTCACCGCACGCCCCTATATCTTCCCCGAACTTGAATGAGGTTTGAGCTCCCAGCGCGGCGGGTGATGCCGGGAGTTGTGTGCCTCGTTCTAATCCGAGCCGAAGGAGATCTCCCATGAATAAAGTTGACCGAGTAACAAAAACTCTGCTTGTCATTCTGGTGATCGGCGTCTGGGGCTTATTACTCAAGTCGGTCATTCCGTTCCCGCTCGCCGAAGCTCAGTCAAAAAGCGCGCCCAATCAATCCGGCCAAGTCTCTCCCATCATCAAAACGCGTGGCGTCATCATTGTAGATGACAAGGGGCGCGAGCGCGTCATTCTGGGTGCGCCCGTCCCCGACCCAGACCCCACGGGCATGAAAAAGCGCATCAACCCCGCTCACGGCATGATCATCCTCGACCCGGAGGGCTACGAGCGCTTCGGCGTGGGCCTGATGGATAACGGACAGATGGGGATGGGTTTTGACGCCCCGCGTGGAAAAGGCGACGACCGCAATCCTGAGCGAATCCATATCGTCGCCGACCCGGAAGGCGGCGCGATGATTCGGTTTTTGAATAGAAAAACGAGCGTGCCGGGCTGGTTGCGACTCGGCGACGACGATCAACTGTATCTGGAATTTATCGATGTGCAGAAAGAGAAGAATAAAGTCGTCAGGCGCAGGATCGGAATTGCGGGGGAACAAACTCTGGAAGAACCGTTCAAGAAATGAGCGTCCCGGCATCGTGGAAGAAACGGAAGAAGGAACATGAGGGGCGTTTCGACGCCCCTTCTTTTTACTCGAAAACAAGTGTGCCCGCACTTGCGTATCAGTCAGACGTTCGACCATCGCAGTTGTCATCAATCGTCGGGCTAAGCGTTAGGAAAGTTTCAGGAGCGTATCGTCGCATGTTCAAAATCTCTAACTTAAAAGGGCGAGTGCTGTTCGCGTCCGTGTTGTGTCTGGTCATCGGGGCGAGCGAATCGTCGGTCGCGCAGCGGCAGCGCGCATCCGGCGGCGTCGCAGCGACGAAGACGGGGCAGGTGTTGGAGCGAAACGTGCGCGCGCACATGGAGTTTCTGGCGAGCGATGCGATGCAGGGGCGAGGGAGCGGGACGCAGTTCGAGTTGCTGGCCGGGCATTACATCGCTTCGCAGTTGAGGCAGTACGGCATAGAGCCTGCGGGCGACAATGACATCACAGGGACGAAAACTTTTATCCAGACCGTACAAGTGCCACGGCGCAATTTCGCTGCGCCGCCCGTGCTCAGTTTCAGCACCGCCGGGCAGGAGGAGCGGCGCTGGACGCACGGCAAGGAGATGCTGGTCGGGCAGATGTCCGCGCCGCGCATCGAGGGCGCGTTGCAGAAGTTTCGCGCGGGCGCAAAACCTGCGGCGGGCGCTGTCGCTTTAGTCGCGCTGGATGAAGCGGACGCTGCGAATTTGTTGACGTTGACGGGGGAACTGATGGGGCAGGGCGCGCGGGCTGTGCTGGTGCGTGAGACTCCGCAGTGGCGCGCGCGCTGGGCGGCGCGCGGCGCGCAGTTGCCGCAACTACCGGGAACGACGGGCAGAGGCACGAATCGCAATCTCGTGTTTCTCAGTAAGGAAGCCTTTCAGGAGTTGGAACAAGCGCCCGATGGCACGACCATCAGGATCGAAGGCGAAGCCGCGCCCGTGCAGATGAGTTACACCTGGAACGTTGTGGGCGTGTTGCGCGGAACCGATCCGAAGCAGGCGTCAGAGGCCGTGTTGCTGAGCGCGCACATGGATCACCTGGGTGTGGGGAAGGGCTCGGAAGGCGATCAGATTTATAACGGCGCGGACGACGATGCTTCGGGCGTCGTGGCCGTGCTCGAACTGGCGCGTGCTCTCGGTGCGGGCGTGCCGCCGAAGCGAACGGTCTACTTCGCGCTGTTCGGCAGCGAAGAAGCAGGCGGGCGCGGCTCGCAGCACTTCATCGCCAATTCGCCCGCGCCGCTCAGGAGCATCGTGGCGAATCTACAGTTTGAGATGATCGGGCGTCCCGATCCGAAGGTGGCCGCCGACACGCTCTGGCTGACCGGCTACGACCTCTCGAACCTCGGCGCGGAACTCGCACGGCGCGGCGCGCGTCTCGTCGCAGACCCGCACCCGGAAGAACGTTTCTTCCAGCGCTCGGACAACTACGCGCTTGCCACTCAAGGCGTCGTCGCGCACACCGTCTCCAGCTACGGCCTCCACCGCGAATACCACCAACCCAACGACGACCTCGCCCACATCGACTTCGCACACATGACGCGCGCCATCAACTCAATGGTCGCGCCCGTCCACTGGCTCGTCAACTCAAACTTCACCCCCGCGTGGGCGGAAGGCAAGAAGCCTTGAATGTAATGTGAAAGCGTCGAGAGCGTCTAACCTTGCCCGTGACGACCTTCGATATACCTGTCAACGGTCTATGTTCCGCAGCATGGCCTTTATTTCACTTATCTCGCGATACGTGCGCACGTTTACCTCGTAGTCCAGTTCGGCACGCTTATCGGCGTGAGCGTTCTGTCGGTTCTGGCTAATGAGCAGGAAACAGGTCATGAGGATCGCCTCGACCGACAGAACAATGCCGAGCAGATTGAAGGGGTACGCGTCGAAAGCGCGAAATATCACGACGATGCCGGAATTGATCGCGACCCACGCACAGAGCACGAGGGCGTGAACGACGACGAAGTGCGGCTTGCCGATGAAATCGGCGACACGCCCGGCGACCATTTCGTACCAGCGTGCCCCTTCCAGCAACTCCTCCCGCACGTAACGGAACTCGCCGAGTGCCTTGCCACACGATTCGTTCGCACAGAACACGGCCGCTGCCGAATTCTCGCCACCGCACGCTGGACAGTAAACAATGCCTGATGGATCCGTCCCCCAGACCGGTGATGCGATCCCGGCCCCGGAGACTTCGCCGCTCGCCCCAGTCCTCTGCTTCAACTCGATTTCGTCGATGAACGCTGCCATCGCATCCTCCTCATCAAGCTGCCGCCGCCATGGACGCCGCATGATCCCTCTTCCCCCCTAACCCGGATCGCATCTCCTCACCCATTTTTGGCAAGTGCGCGAGAAATTGCTCGCGCGGCGCGGTGAACTGCACGAGGTCTTTGGCGAATAGCACGTCGAGCGTCCAGTCGAGCGCGACGCGGAACTTCTTCTCGAAGCGCGGCAGCTTGCTCAGATAGATCGTGCGCCACATTAGCCACGCGACGAAGCCTGAGAAGTTGTGGCCGAAGATTTGGGCTACGCCCGTTCGCTTCCCGATTGAAGCCAGTTGCCCGATGGTGGCGAAGACGAACTTCCGCTTGCGCCCGCCGCGAAGCGCAGCCGTGATGTTCTCGGCGATCACCTTGCCCTGACGCAACGCGTGTTGCGCCGTCGGCGGACAGGACTTGCCCGTAGTTAAGTCCGGGACGTCGGCGCAGTCGCCGAGCGCCCATACGCCCGGGTGGTCTTCGACTTCGAGGAATTCGTTGACGCGCACGCGCCCGCGCACCTTCGCGCACGGCAGGTCGGCGAGTTTCGGGTTCGGCGCAGTCCCGGCCGCCCACACGAGCGTATTTGTGGGGATCATGCTCCCGTCGCTCAACTCCACGCCCGTGTCCGAGACACTTTTCACCCGCGTCCCGGCTTTGATCTCAACTCCGCGCGCCCTCATCTTTTCGCCCGCGTACCGGCCGAGACTCTCACTCAACTCGGGGAGGACGACAGAGCCGGGATGGACAAGTACGACGCGCAGCATGCTCTCGTCGAGGTGCGGATAGAACTCGACTGCCTCACGCAGGAAGTCGTTCATGGCGGCGACGGTCTCGACCCCGGCGAAGCCGCCGCCCGCGACCACGAAGGTCAGCAAGGTTTCGCGCGTCTTCGGGCAGCACTCGAAATCGGCCTCCTCGAGGTTCTTCACCATGTGATTGCGCAGGCCGATGGCGTCGCCGAGCGACTTCATCGTCATGGCGCGCTCTTCGAGACCCGGCAAGCCGAAGAAGTTCGTCACAGAACCGAGGGCGAGCACGAGGTGGTCGTACCGGAGTTCGTGGTGGTGGTGCTCGTCGCCGTGTGAGACGGTGACGAGCCGCTCTTCCAAGTCGATCCGCTCGACGCCGCCGCTGAAGAATTTGACGCGCCGCAGCAGCTTGCGCACCGGGTTGACGATGTGCGTGAAGTCCAGATCGCTGGCCGCCACCTCGTGCAGCATCGGCGTGAAGAGGAAGAAATTTTCGCGATTGACGAGTGTCACCTCGACGTCCGGGTCTCGTGCGAGCGACTTCTCCAATTCGAGCGCGGCGTACATGCCTCCGAAGCCCCCGCCCAAGATCACTATTCGTTTGACTCTGTTCGTGCTCATCGTTTTTCCACCTTTCTCGACAGTCTCATTTAGGAGATTCAGCGGATCGAAGAGTGAGCGGCGAGTGATCACTCCCGCTCACCCCGACCCAAACCTGCCACCGCTCACGACTGCGCGGTACGCAGCGGCGCGGTCGCGAAGTTGGCCCCGAAGCGGCGACACCAGATGGTCACCGCCCTGTACTTCGAGAGATCGACGTCTGCGGGCACGTCGTAATTCTGGTCGCCCACGTTGCCCTTGAGCGGGCCGAGCAGGACGGGGCTGGAATTCTTCACCGTGTCGGCGTCAGTCGCGTCAGCAGCGGCGACGAGGTAGACGACGAGGTCGGGTCCGTTGGAAGTCTCGAAGTCGGTGAAGCGCAGCACCCGCCCGCCCCCGGCGAGTTGATGAACCGTCGCCTTGCCCTTGCCTTTGTGCGAAACGTCGTGGAAGTTGCCGGAGGCGAGCGTCGAAGGTTGTGGGTCGGCCGCGCCCGCCTGGGGTGCGCCGAGCGGGGCGGTGCCGAAGTTGACCCCGAAGCGTTTGCACCAGATGGTGACGGCCCTATACCGCGAGAGATCGGCGGTGGCTGGCACGTCGTAATTTTGGTCGCCCACGTTGCCCTTGAGCGATCCCAACTCTAGAAACCCGGCGCGCGTCACTGTGTCATTGTCGCCGGCATCGGGGGCGGCGACTAGATAGACGCGCACGTCCGGGCCGTTGGAAGTCTGGAAGTCGGTCAGGCGCAGCGTGCGCCCGCCGCCGGGAAGTTGATAGACGGTCGCGCTGCCCTTCGTGTCGTGCGCGACACTGTGGAACTGCCCCGCTGCGAGCGTGGCCGGGGCGGCGGGAGCCGCGGCAGACGCAGTGGGGAACTGTTCGCTGACCGTCTGGTTGATGAAGAGGCGCTCGGGGCGGAAGGCGTACCAACCGGCGACGAGCGCAACGAGAACCGTGACCATGATGATGTATTTACGATTTGACATCAGTTGAATCTCCTTCACAAGAAAGTTGTTTATGACTGCGCGCGGCAGTCGGTTATATCTGTGTTTTCACTCAAGCCCCCTCGGGCGAACTCTCCGGGCCGCGCGCCGGATACACCTCCGGCTCACCCGCGCGTGCGGGGCCTCGATCTGCAAAACCCCTTGGTCTGCGAGAGTGGTTGAATAAAAGCGAGGTTATGATGGGGCCTGGCAACTAGCTCGACGGCCGGTCTCCGTTTAGTTAGTCGCGTGAGCGGCGAAATCCTTACACCGAATCGCCGTCGGGCCCGTCCACATAAGACGCTTCGTGTCCGGCGCCCGACAAGAAGGGCGCGCCCGCCTTATCTTGTGCCGCCTGCGGGCGATGAGTCGTTTCTTAATTTCAACGCGCCTCTTCATACTCTATGAGTCGGCGCGGACGTCGAAACCTTACAGCCGGGCGCGAAAAATTTTTACATCCGTTCGCGCCTGCCCCGAGTAGCAACTTGAGGCCGACGCCGGAGGCAAGAGTCACTGCTTTGATTATGATCCGGAGAGTGTGTAACTCCAGTAGGGAAGCGGCCGCGTAATAACAGGATGATTGAGGCGGGCTGAAAATAGAACGGCAGATCGACTTGGGACAGCAGGAACTTGGCCTATTGATGTCGGCCCTCTAAAGCGCGTCTGATGCGCTCGCGGGCTTCGTTTGACAGGGTTGAAGGTGACTTCGTTTCAGCATCGCGCGTCGCGCGGAGCCGGAGGGCGTCGCGCATGAGGCGCAGGTGTTGCAGATACCTTTCGCACGAGGCGCAGGCCCGGAGGTGCAGTCGCAGCAGGACTCGCTCGCGCAAGGAGAGCCTGCTTTCCATCGAACGCGACAGCAACTGCACGACTTCTCTGCACGCGGGCAGACGGCGAAGCAGCCAGTGCCACACGGCGCGGCGCAGACGGTTGTTTTGCCCGTTCGCCATCTTCCTCCTCATTGCTTCGCCGCCGACCCGCGTCCGAACCAGTTGAGTTCGAGACAATGCCTGAGCTGCAAACGTGCGCGATGCAGCATCACCCAGAGGTTGTTCGCCGACACGCCCAGTACCGCGCAGATCTCCTCGCTGGGTAACCCCTCGATCTCCCGGAGCGTGAAGGCGTCGGCCGTGCGCCCCGGCAGCGGCGAGAGGCAACTTGCCAGGACTTCCCAGAACTCCGCCTGTTCGAGCAAGCCTGCTGGCGTCGCCCGCCACTCGACGGGCGCATATTCAGTTTCCCAGTGATCACGCCATTCGCCCTCGCTGCGGAAAAACTCCCGGTGCTCGAAGGCTTCATCCTCCTGCGAGTTAAAGGGCTTCTCGCGGCCGGCGCGGCGAAAGTGATCCATGACTTTGTGTTTGAGAATGCCGACGAGCCACGTGCGCTCGGAGCCGCGTCCCAGGAACGAATGGTAAGCCTGGAGGGCCGCAAGCAGCGTCTCCTGCACGGCGTCTTCGGCGAGCGCGGCGTCGCGGAGGCGGAACAGGGCGTACTTAAACAAGTAATCACCATGCTCCGCCAGCCATACGGAGGGATCTGGGAGAAGCTGCGAGGCTGCACGTGGCTCGGTGCTCATACGCCAGCCGTTGTTAACGAGTAAAGTTATCGATTTTGTTGGTTCGCGCCCTATCGGCTCACGGGCGTCAACCGGCCCGGCATCGAAGAAGGACGTTGCTGCTTGGTCGTCCCATACATTTTATCATGATTGGAGTTACTTCAAACGCGTAGGGCTCTCTTGGCAGGATTTGCGCAACAATTCATCCAAGGCCGCATAAAGGGTGCATAGATACATATCAGCGAGCCATTATGCAGTCATCCCTGAATCGTTGGGCAAAGCTATGCCCGACTACAGCGAGCGTGTAGAACCGAATTGAGCCTTCGATAGCGTGAACTCGAAGGCGTGTGTTATTGTGGCGACGTTCGCTGGCCCCCGCCCGACTTGCCTGCTACCACTCAACTTTATTCCGCGCTGCTGAAACGACGACTGCCGAACGTGCGGATGTGACTCGCGTCGCGTACGCTGACTTACGCGTGTGTGCGGGCTACGAGTTAATGGGTAATTGGGTCTCGTGCCACGACAAGGATTGGGTTGGCTAAAAAGTCGCTGTCCCGTCCTCTAAACAGTTCACATGAAAGTTCAAGGAGAGTAGATATGTTAACCCCTCGCATGAAGAAGCTATTCATCGCCTCGTTCGGCCTGCTGGCCGTCGCGGTTCTGTTAATAAGTGCGGTCGCGGTCAACGCGGCCGGCGGCGATGTAGTCCCGATGTCCGACGTGGATAGCAGCCGAAGTTTTTCCAACCTTCCGGCAGGCGAGGCAAAGAGTGCTTCGTCCAATACGAGTGTGGCGCGGACGAGCACGGGCAATTTCGCGCCGCTGGCCGCGCAGGGATGCGCCGGGGCGAGCTTTGCGGCCGCCACTAACTTCGGCACAGGCACTAGTCCTATCTCCGTGACAAACGCAGACTTCAACAAAGATGGCAACCTCGACCTCGCCGTAGCGAACAACACCGCGAACACTGTCTCGGTGCTGCTCGGCAACGGAATGGGCGGCTTCGGGACGAAAGCTGACTTTGGCACTGGCTCTCGTCCTTTCTCCGTGACGACCGCAGACTTTAACAAAGACGGCAACCTCGACCTCGCGGTAACGAACGTCTTCTCTTTCGACGTTTCGGTGCTGCTCGGCAACGGGGCGGGCGGCTTCGCCCCCAAAGTTGACTTCATCACAGGCGGAGAATCTCGCGGCGTGACGACCGCAGACTTCAACAAGGACGGCAATCTGGATCTCGCCGTGGCGACCCAAAATTCCAACAAAGTCGCGGTCTTACTGGGCAACGGGGCGGGCAGCTTTGCGACTAGAGTTGAGTATGCCGCGGGCACAACCGCTTTCTTCGTCGCGACGGGTGACTTCAACAAGGACGGCAACGCCGACCTCGCCGTGGCGAACCAGACATCCAACAACGTCTCTGTGTTACTGGGTGACGGGGCGGGGAGCTTCGCCCCGAAAGTTGACTATGCCGCCGGCACCGGACCACGCTACGTATTGACCGCAGACTTCAACAAAGACGGCAATCTCGACCTCGCGGTAGCAAACTTCGACTCCAATAACATCTCGCTGCTACTGGGTGACGGTGCGGGTGGCTTCGCCCCGAAAGTTGACTACAGCGTAACCTCTTATCCTTTTTCTTTGACGACCGCAGACTTCAACAGAGACGGTAACCTAGACCTTGCGGCGGCAAACAACAGCTTTTCGAGCTTCGTCTCCACTACCGTCTCCGTGCTGCTCGGCAACGGGGCGGGCGGCTTCGCCCCGAAGACTGACTTCAACACCGGCAATAATCCGTTCTCCGTGTCGTCGGGTGATTTCAACAAAGACGGAAGCCCTGACCTCGCAGTGGCGAACTTAGACTCTGCCAACGTTTCGGTGCTGATCAACGCCTGCGTCCCACCGCCTAACACTGCTCCCATCGCTTCGGCCACGCCCAACCCGGCACAGACGAACGAGGACACGCTGGTTCAGATTACGCTCACAGGCACAGACTCCGAGGACAACAACCTCTCCTACACCATCACGGATGCGCCAGACCACGGCACGCTCTCGGCCGTCTCCGCGCCCGACTGCACGCCCACGAACACCTGCACGGCCAACGTCACATACACGCCCGCCCCTAACTACAACGGCGCGGACTCCTTCAAGTTCAAGGTCAACGACGGCACGGTCGATTCCGCCGAAGAGACCGTCCAGATCAACGTTAGCGCCGTCGCCGACCTCTCCATCAATGACGTGGCGCGAGCCGAAGGCAACACGGGTCAGACTACCTTCACTTTCACCCTCACGCTCGACTCTGCGGCTCCCGCAGGCGGTGTCACCTTCACGGCCTCGACCGCCGACGGCACGGCCAACTCCGGCAGCGACTACACCGGCTTTACCAACCAGGCAGGCTCCATCTCCGCCGGTCAGACCTCCACCACAATTGAGGTCAACGTCAACGGCGACACCACGCTCGAAGTGAACGAGACCTTCAACGTCAATATCTCAAACCCCACTAACGCCACTATCTCTGACGGACAGGGTACGGGCACCATTCTCAACGACGATGGCTCGCCCACACCCGGCCAGATCATCATCAGCGAGTTTCGCTTCAGAGGCCCCGACCCGGACGGCCCCGGCGGGACTGAGACGGGCGAGCAAGACGAATTCATCGAACTCTACAACACGACCGACTCCGATTTCGTCGTCGTCGATTCATCACCTCTGCCGGCGCTCGCCTCGCGCGGCTGGGCGATTGTCTCCGACGACCCGCTCAACCTTGACCCGACCGAACTGACGACGCCGAAGTTCGTCATCCCTGTAGGCACGCGCATCCCCGCGCGCGGTCACTACCTCATCACCAACGGTTTAGGCTACAGCCTCTCTTCCTATGCGGCGGCCGATGCTGTCTCGCAGGAGGCGGGCGGCGGCGCGGCTTCCTACTTCGCCAACATCGGGGACGGGTCTGGCCTGTCGCTGTACCGGACGGGCAACCCCGTCTCCTTCACCTCCGACCAGCAACTCGATTCGGTGGGCTTCACCGGCTCGGCCTTCTTCGAGACGACGCCGCTTGCGCCCACGGGCGGCATCAACACGCCTGTCCAGCACAGCTTCGTGCGCAAGCTGACAACGGGTCGCCCGCAGGATACGCAGAACAATGAAGCAGACTTCCAGTTCGTCGAGGTGAGCGGCGCGACTTCCAACGGCCGCGCGGCCGTCCTCGGCGCGCCGGGGCCGGAGAATTCGGAGAGTCCCTTCGAGCGCAACGCGACGGTCAAGGCGTCGCTCGTCGAACCGGGCGCGGCCTCGACCGTTCCGCCCAACCGTGTCAGGAGTGGTCAGGTATTGCCCGGCGTGCCGAACGCCTTCGGGACGCTCTCCATCCAGCGGCGCTTCAAGAACACGACGGGTGCTCCCGTCACACGGCTGCGCTTTAGAATAGTTGACATCACGACCCGCAACTCGCCGGGAGCATCGAGCCAGCAGGCAGACCTGCGCGTGCTCTCTTCGACGGGTGTGGTGACAAACTCACAGGGACAGGAAGTCGTACGAGTGACGGGATTGAAGCTTGAAGAGCCGCCCGTCCAGAGTGCGGGCGGGGGACAGAACACGACGCTGACGGTGGTGCTGCCGGGAGGAAGTCTGGCGACGGGCAGCACGATAGACGTACAGTTCCTGCTGGGAGTCGAACAGGGTGGAGCGTTCCGCTTCCTCGTCAACGTCGAGGCCGTGACGGGTCAGCCCGCTATGGAAGAGGTGCGACCCGGTCTGAAGATGCCGACCATGAAGAACGCGCAGAGTAGCAAGGAACAGTAATAGCACCTTCACCCGCTCCTTTGACAAGGGATGTGCGTGCGAAAGAGAAGAGGCCTTCACAGAAGCGAGCACTGTGACGGCCTCTCTGCATGCGTTTCACACGGTAGTGTTGCAAAAAATATTTTAGCCCCAATTATTAGGAGCGAAGCGCGCTGTGTCGCCTCAATCTCTGGTGTGGTTGGAAATTTTTTGCAACACTACCATGGCTAATAGCTGAAAGGCTATTTTTGCAACACAGCCCGTTGCACGCGCATCGGCGAAGCCGCCTTGTCGGCTACTGCCGCAGACTGTGCGGCGGGCAAGTGTTCCTTTAAATATCGTGTTAGCAGTTCATAAAGATGACGGGTCGTGCCTTCACCTTCAGAGATGCTGTGTGATCGGTTCGGGTAGGGCATGATCGTGAACGGCTTGTTGGCGGCAATCAAGGCATCTATCAGATATTCCGTTCCCTGATAATGCACGTTGTCGTCGCCCGTGCCGTGAACAATCAGTAAATCGCCTTTCAGGCCGTTGACAAAAGTAGTGGTGGCTTGTTGTTTGTAATCTTCCGCATTGTCCTTCGGAAGTCCCATGTAGCGTTCGGTGTAAATCGTGTCGTAATAGAGACCGTTAGTTCCGGGCGCGACAGCCATTCCCATCCGGTAAATTTCGGGATAACGAAACAGAGCGTGGAGCGTGTGGTAACCGCCGCCGCTCCATCCCCAGATACCGATTCGTGAAGCGTCGATGAAGGGCATTTTGGCGATCATCGCTTTGACGGCGTGAGCTTGATCCTGAGAAGTCAGCGCGCCGATTTTGCGGTAGACGCTCTTGCGCCAAGCCCTGCCGCGCGGAGCGGGAGTGCCCCGGTTGTCAACGCTGGCGACGATGTAGCCCTGCTGCGTCAACATCAGGTGCCAGAGATAATTGAATGTCCAATTGTCGGTCACCGTAACCCCGGCCGGCTCGCCGTAAACATGATAGAGAACCGGGTATTTTTTTGCCGGATCGAAATCGGGAGGCTTCATCATCCAGCCGTCCAGAGTCACGCCGTCGCCGATGTCTACGCGGAAAAATTCGTGCGATCCCCTTTTTAATTTGTCTAGTTTTGCCTGCAAGTCTGTGTTTTCGACCATCGCGCGGACGATGGATTTATTGGTGAGATTGAGAAGATAAATTTTGGGCGGTGTGTTGAACGTCGAAGATATTTGCAGCGCCCAGCGATAGTTCGGGGAAATATTATAACCGTTCCAACCTTTGTTGGAGTCGGGCGTGATGCGCTCGGCCGTGCCACTGCCGTCAAGGCGTGTGCGGAAAAGATAACGCTGCGTGGCGTTATCGGGCGAAGCGATATAGTAGAGCCATCCGGCAGACTCATCGACCGCTTGAATGTTAATCACATCGAACGCGCCTGGCGTGATCAACTTCACGTTCGTCCCGTCGAGAGAGACTGTATAAGCGTGCTTCCAGCCGTCGCGCTCGCTGATCCACAGAAGGCTTCTGCCGGAATTGAGCCAACGCATTGTCGGCACGTTGACATCGACCCAGGTTTCGTCTCTTTCGGTCAGGATCGTCCGCGTCGTTCCCGTCTTCGCGTTGGCGGCGATCAGTTGAAGGGTGTTCTGCAAGCGATTCAGATGCTGCAAAACGATCTCGTTCGAATCATTCGTCCAGTCCACCGACACTATGTAATTGTTTCGCGGGTCGCCCGGCGTTTGCATCCAGCGTGGCTCTCCACCATCTGCGCTGATGACGCCCACACGAACGGCCGAGTTCTGCGTCCCGGCTTTCGGATAAGGAATGCGCGTCAAGGTGGGATAAAGCCCGGTCGTATTATTGACCAGAATAAAATCCTCGATGCCCTCGGCGTTAAACTGCCAGAACGCGATTGAGCGGCTGTCGGGACTCCAGCGCCAGCAATCGCGAAGATCAAACTCCTCTTCATTGACCCAATCGGAAGTGCCGTTGATTAACGTGTGAGAGCCGTTTGAAGTCAGGCGCGTGATCTTACCGTCGGCCAGAGTCTGCACATACAGATCGTTTTCCCGGACGTAACCGACGCGTTTCCCGTCCGGCGAAAATTTGGCGAACATCAGCGTCGAAGGTTGCGCGTCGCCGCCGAGTTTGGTGAGTTGGCCGCTCGCAGTATCCAACACCCAGTAATCGCCGCGTGTGTTAAGACGCCAAACCTTTTTGGAATTGGTGTAGATGAGCACCTGCCGGTTGTCCGCTGACCACTCGTAGCCCTGAATCGAGAGAGGGGTCTTTTCACCTTTGGGGATCAGTTTTTCGGCGGGGATCAGCACCGCCCGCTGGTTGGTCTCTATCTGGTAACTGATCAAATCCATCGCGCCCGTCACGGCCGCCGACGGTTCGAGACGGGCAAAAGAGTCGCCATCTTTGAGCCACCTGAAACCACCTAAGCTCTGTAAATTAAACTCGCGAGAAAAAATCCTGTCGAGCGTTAGCCGCGATGGATCGGTCGCCTGCGCAGCGGCAGAGACATGTAGGCTGATCAATAACACCCACACCGGAAAGACATGGCCGTACCTGCGGAGGCTTGAAAAAATTGAATGGGGACGGACTATGGAAGGTCTGGATTTTTGAAGCACCGGAACGCATTTGCCAGCGTCATTAGTCATCTTCATGTTTCACCTCAGTTACTTTTTTCACGAAGTTAAGAGATATTGAAATTTTGAAATAGAACGAGATTTGCCCTCACCGTATCATTTGCGAGAGCGTCGGGCGGGTCTAAATTTTCCTGTACGACTTCGGCAGCAGCCCCGTCGTCTCTTTGAAGACCCTGGTGAAGTGGCTCTGGTCGGCGAAGCCGCACCTGTATGCAACTTCGGTCAGCGAGCGCTCTGATCGCCTGATCATGGT
>DASZCS010000005.1:0-5481 GCA_035942855.1 Pyrinomonadaceae bacterium
CTTGTTTTAACTTGTCACTCGTCACTTCTCACTGTTCTACTATCTCTCCGATCAGATCGTATTCGTGTGCGTCGGTGATCTGTACGTTGACGAAGTCGCCGGGGGCGGGCATGAAGCCTTCGGGCGCGTCGTTGATCAGGACGACGCCGTCGATGTCCGGGGCTTGTGTTTCGAGTCGCCCTTGCCAGAGCAGGTCTGTCTCTTTCGCCGGGCCTTCAAAGAGGACGCGATGCGTTTGGCCGATGCGCGCGCGGTTGCGCCTGAGCGAGATGCGGCGCTGCTCGCGCATCAGGCGGTCGCGTCTTTTGGCCGCGACTTTCGGATCAACCTTGTCGGGCAGATCGTATGCGGGCGTGCCTTCTTCGTCCGAATAGGTGAAGACGCCGACGCGGTCGAATTCTACGTTGCGCACGAAGGTCAGCAGTTCCGCGAAATCTTCCTCAGTCTCGCCGGGGAAGCCCGTGATGAAAGTTGTGCGCACGCAGATGCCGGGTACGCGTCGGCGGACACGCTCGATGAGGCGTTCGAGGCTCGCGCGATTTCCCCCGCGACGCATCAGTTTCAAGACGTTCTGCGACGCATGCTGCAAAGGCATGTCGAGATACTTGACGGCCTTCGGCTCGGACGCCATCACGTCGAGAAAGAGATCGCTGATATGCGTCGGGTAGGCGTACATCACGCGCACCCATTCGATGCCGTCGAGTTGTGCGAGTTCGCGGAGAAGATGCGCGAGGCCGTCTGTCTGTCCGAGGTCTTCGCCGTAGCGCGACGAATCCTGCGCGACGAGTATGAGTTCTTTCACGCCGCGCGCCGCCAGGGCTTGCGCCTCGCTGACTACCGAGCCGAAGCGGCGACTGCGAAAATGGCCGCGCATCTGCGGGATGAAACAGAAGGCGCACGGGCGGTCGCAGCCTTCGGCGATCTTGACGTAGGCGCTGTAGCCGGGCGTGGCGAGCAGGCGCGGCGTCGATTCGTCGTAGAGGTAAGTGGCGCTCTGATTGCCGAGCGAGATGACCGGAAGTGAGCGCGTGTTCACACGCTCGTCGCAAACTTTCGTAATGTCGCCGATCTGATTCGTGCCGATGAAGGCGTCAACTTCCGGTATCTCCGCGCGCAGTTCGTCGCGGTAACGTTCGACCAGACAGCCCGCGACGACCAGCCGCCTGGCCTTCCCGTCCTTCTTCATGCGCGCCGCTTCGAGGATGGCGTCAACCGACTCTTTCTTCGCCGAGTCGATGAAGCCGCAAGTGTTCACGACGAGCGTTTCGGCTTCCGCCTCGTCCGTCGTGATCTCATAACCGGCCGCCGCGAGTTGACCCATCATCACCTCGCTGTCAACCAAATTCTTCGGGCAGCCTAAACTGATAAAGCCAATTTTTTTCATAACAACTGGTGAATAGTAAATGGTAAATGGTGAATGGATGAAGGCGACTTCCGATCCATTCACCATTCACCATTTACCATTTACTATTCACTAATTACCTTCCTTCTCTACGCGGCGCAACCATTCTTCGATGCGTGCGGCTTCCGTGCTGGTGAGTTCGTGTGCGCCGAAGCGGACGCGGTTGTAAGAACGTGTTAAGAGCGTCGCTTCGGGCATGCCGGTGGCCGCAGCGAATTCGAGCGGCGTCTCGTCGGGCGCGCGCAGCATCCCGCGCGCTTCCAGAGCCTTCAACATGCGTTCGTAGAAGACGACGGATGAATAATTTTTCCGTTCGCGCCGACGGAATCGCAGCAGCCCCGCCAGATGCCAACCGCGCGCGCGCGCGACGAGCAGCGCAAGCAGTCCGAGCATGAGCGTCAGCACAAGAAGCAGCGGAACGTTGATGCGCGATGCGTCGCTGCCGCGTCCAGCATCCGCGACGAAGAACTGTTGCCACCAGACGGCGAATCCGGCGCGCAGTTCGGCCAGAGTTTGCCCTGCCGTCTGACGATAGACGCCGAGATTGCTGCGAATGGATGTCGCCAGTGAACGCTGTTCCTGCTTATCATAAGCCACGACATATTGAATCCAAAACAGCTCAAGCGCTTCGGCATACTTGCCGAGCCGCGCGCCGAGTCCGCCCGCGTCGTCGTTGCCGGGTCGGCCGTCAACGGGCGTCGGGTCGAAAGTTACCCACGCGCCCGTCTCAGGGAAATAGACCTCCACCCAGGAATGAGCGTCCGATTGCCTGACCGTGTACACGTCGGCCGCGTCGTTATACTCGCCCAACTGAAAACCGTTGACCACGCGCGTCGCCACGCCTGCCGTGCGCAGCATCACGGCCATCGCCGTCGAGAAATATTCGCAATGACCTTCGCGGACGCGGAACATGAAATCCGCGAGCGGGTCTTCCGCTCCGCCTGATTTCTGCTCCAACGTGTAGCGAAAATTCTGCTGGAAATAGGATTCGATGACGCGCGCCGAATCATAACGATTGCCTGAGCGCGTGCCGACGATCAAACTGCGCGAGAATTCGCGTATACGCGGGTCTAAGTCGGCCGGGACGTGCAGGTAGCGATCCATCTCCGACGGGTAGGGCGCGAGGTCGCTTCGCAACTGCTCTGTGGGCGGCTCGGTCGTATCCGAATAAGCGCGGTAAGAGATGCGCTCCTGCGAATGGTCGCGCGTCGTCAGGCTGTCCTCTTCGTCGATGCCGATGTAGGGGAGCGCGCCCTGTATGGCGACGGGGCGCGAAGCGATGAAGAGGACGGACGTGTCCATCGGTTCGATGAAGAAAGTCTGCGTCGTCAGATTCTCCAGCGACTCGGTCGTGCCGAACTGAAAGAGGTTGCGTTCGTTGCCGCGCCGGTATTCCGTCTCGCGGCTCGACCTGCGCCATGTGCGCCCGTTAAAGCTGTCGAGCGCCACGCCCCGCCACCGCAACGTTTGATGTCTGCCCGCGAGCGGGTCTTCGACGCGCACGCGCATGACGACGCGTTGACTCTGTTGCAGCCGACCGATCTCTCCGAGCGTCACCTCGTCGGAGAAACCTACCACGCCGCTCAAGCCTCCGTCGGCGCGCGCGAGCGCGCTCCCGCCGTAACGCGGCATGATGAAAAAGATCGGAAGCGCGAGCGCGAAGATAAGCGTGAGCAGCGACAGCGCGACGAGCGGGAGGCGACGCGCTTCTACGGGCGACGCGTGCGTCGTCTTTTTCCTCGATAGCCGACTCAACCAGCGTGCGCGCGGCGCGGAGAGCAAGCGCGTTTCGTGAGTTTTGATCGCGCGGCGTGCCTTTCTGATCTCGAAGCAGACGACCGTGGAGAGCGCGCAGAAAGTGTAGAGCGCGAGCGTGGCGACGAACAGAGGGCTGACGCTCAAACCGGCGGCGAGCAAAACCTCGAAGAAGGAGATGAGATAGAGGAACAGCCAATCGCGGTCGGCCTTGACCTGTACGAGCTTGACGGCCGAGAGGAAAAGTATGAAATGTGTGAGCGCGGCGATGCCTGCGCGCGCCGGCTCGCCCGGCCAGGCGACGGAGGATTGAAATTTCCAGTCGAGATAGAGCAGCGGGAGCGAAGAGACGACTGCGAACATCCCCGCCCGCTCGGACAACTGCCAGCGCGTCCCTTCGAACTTCCACGCGGCCCAGAGCAGCAGGATGAACACAGCACCGAGCGCCGCGCCCATGCCGCCGGAGACGGCCAGCGCCAGCGTCCCGCTCGCGATCATCGCGTAGGAAGAGATACGGAAGTAGGTGTCGAAAGTCACGTCTGTTTAAAATGTCGCTGCTTTGAAGTCGCGTCTGTTTAGATGCCACAAGCGCGATGTGCGGGCGCGTGCCGTTGCAAAGCGAATGCGTTCAGGAGTGCGCTTTGTTTCGGACGATCTCGATCTCGAACAACTTCGGCCACAGCTTGCCTGTGACGAACAGGCGCTTATCCTTTTCGTCGTAAGCGATGCCGTTTAAAACGTCTTCGCCGCCGTTCCGGTCTTTCATCTGAAGCAGCCCCGTCAGATCAATCCAGGCGAGCACTCTGCCTGTCTTCGGCTCGATGCGCGCGATGCGATCCGTCTGGTAGACGTTGGCGTAAATTTCGCCGTCGATATATTCGAGTTCGTTCAACTGGTCGACGGGTACGCCGCGGTCTGTCACGTCGATGGTGCGCGTCGTTTGCAGCGTGTTCGGGTCGAGGAAGCGTATGCGATCTGTGCCGTCGCTCATGATGAGCGACTGGCCGTCGTGCGTCAGACCCCAACCTTCGCCCGTGTAACTGAACTCGCCCTGCTTTTGAAAAGTCGCCGGGTCGTAGATGAAGCCCTTCCCCTCCTGCCAGGTTAACTGGAAGACCTTGTTGTGAAAGACTGTCATGCCTTCGGCGAAATAATTTCGCGGCACTGAAATCTGTTTGATAACTTTGCCGGTTTTGAGTTCCACTTTGCGCAGGGTTGAAGCGCCGTATTGCCCCGTACTCTCCCAGAGGATGCCGTCGAGGAAGATGAGCCCTTGCGTGTAGGCGCGTCGGTCGTGCGGCCAGGAGTTTTTGATTTTATATGAGTAAGTAGGCGTCTCCTCAGATTGGGCCACCGTCGCCGCAGGTTGCGTCGCATGAGCGGAGCCGCCGTTTTGATTCGCGCTCGTTTGCACGGTCGCTTCGTTCGTATTCGCCGACTGGCGCGCATTGTTGGCGGTCGTCGTCCCACTGCTTCCGCCGCACCCGGCGATCAGGAGAACACAGGCGAGGAGCGAATTTCCGTATAGCTGTCTCTTCATCAAAAACACACCCCGAACATTAAAGATGACGTAACGGCGCGGGAAGTTCCTTGAATAAGCGCGTTTATTTTCTCAGAGCCGTAGAAATTAGAAAAGCCCGCTCAAGCTATATGCTTAAGCGGGCTTTGTCTGAAAATTAATCCGGCGACTTCCTACTCTCCCACGCAGCTTCCCGCGCAGTACCATCGGCTCCAAGAGGCTTAACTTCCGTGTTCGGGATGGGAACGGGTGTGACCCTCTCGACAAAATCACCGGAAAACTTGAAAGAACTTGGTAAAAGGGCTTGGACAATCGAATAGTGACACTAGGCTTTTCAAAAGTTGTGCGAAGCGAACCAGAAGATTTACTTGACGATTTTGCTGGTCAGTAAATTTAATGGTCAAGCCTTGGGAACATTAGTACTGGTCAACTGAACACATTACTGTGCTTACATTTCCAGCCTATCAACGTGGTGGTCTACCACGAGTCTCACTGGCAGGTCTAATCTTGGGTCTGGCTTCACGCTTAGATGCATTCAGCGTTTATCCATGCTCCACATAGCTACCGAGCGCTGCCGTTGGCACGACAACTCGTACACTAGAGGTGGATCCATCCCGGTCCTCTCGTACTAAGGACAGATTCCCTCAAACCTGCTCCGCCCACGCCAGATAGGGACCGAACTGTCTCGCGACGTTCTAAACCCAGCTCACGTACCGCTTTAATTGGCGAACAGCCAAACCCTTGGGAGCTTCTGCACCCCCAGGATGCGATGAGCCGACATCGAGGTGCCAAACCCTACCGTCGC
>DASZCS010000006.1:0-53351 GCA_035942855.1 Pyrinomonadaceae bacterium
TTGATTGACGGTGAGTCGATGGAGCCAGGTGGTGAAAGCCGACTCGCCGCGAAAACTACCGATTTTACGAAACAGTTGGATGAAGGCTTCCTGAGCCAGGTCTTCGGCTTCGGCAGCATTCTGCGTCATGCGCAGGCAGAGGGAATAGACGCGGCGATTGTGTCTCTCGTAGAGTTCCTCAAACGCTCTCAAGTCTCCGCCCGCTGCCTGTTGCGCCAGGGCATAGTCCGACGCGTGGTCGGAACTTTGTAGGTTTTCCGTCTCGGTTGCGGTCACGTTTCCGAAAATTGTTCGGTGAGCAGAAGCGAGTGCAGTCAATTACTTTCTCTCCAAACTTACGACCGAGGATGGGCTAGCTTTAACATCCCGAAACGCTTACCTCGCAAGCAGCGCGCGTTCGTGTCCGGCCGCCCGCATGCGAGTTTATTTCCCGCGTCTTGTGATGCGAGCCTTTTCGTCGGTCGTTGCCCTGCTCAGGCTAAATTTGTCTTTATTTGCGCCTCTTTTCGCGCGTCTCAAGTCCAATACGTGCGGTCGAGCGAGCGATAGCCGACGGCTTCCGCGACGTGCACTGGGCGAATGTCGTCGGCGGCGTCTAAATCTGCGATGGTACGGCTGACTTTTAGTATCCGATCATATGCGCGCGCTGACAAGCCCTGACGCGTCATCGCCGACTCCAACAGGCGCTCGCTCTCTGCATCCAGACGGCAGAAGCGGCGCAGATGGCGCGGCGTCATCTGCGCATTCGAGAAAATCCCCTCGCCCCGAAAGCGCGCCAGTTGCCGTGTGCGCGCCGCCAATACGCGCGCACGTATCTCTTCCGAACTTTCGACGGACGCGCTGTCGTTCGCTAACTCTTTGAAGCGCACGGCCGGTACATCGACGTGTATGTCTATGCGGTCGAGCAAGGGGCCGGAGATGCGTCCGACGTAGCGTTGGATTTGCAGCGGCGTGCAACGACATTCGCGCACGGGGTCATTCCAGAATCCGCACGGGCAAGGGTTCATCGCGGCCGCGAGCATAAAGGAGGCGGGAAACGTCAGAGACATGGCGGCGCGGCTGATCGTCACCTTCTGATCTTCGAGCGGCTGGCGCAAGACTTCGAGCACGCTGCGATCAAATTCCGGCAGTTCGTCTAAGAACAGCACGCCGTGATGAGCGAGCGACACTTCGCCGGGGCGCGGCATGGCTCCGCCGCCGATGAGTCCGGCGTCGCTGATGGTGTGGTGCGGCGAGCGAAAGGGGCGAGCGGTAACGAGACCTGCGCGGCCGGTGAGTCCTGCGACCGAGTGAATTTTCGTTAGCTCCAGCGCGGCCTCGAATTCGAGCGGCGGGAGGATCGTGGGCAGGCGTTTGGCGAGCATTGTCTTGCCCGAACCAGGCGGGCCGATGAGCAGGATGTTGTGCGCCCCGGCCGTCGCCACTTCGAGCGCACGCTTCGCCGCCAGTTGGCCGCGCACCTCCCGGAAGTCGAACGCACTGTGCGCGGCGGGCGCGAGCAAAAGCGCCGGATCGACTCTGAGCGGCGCGGGACGATTTTCAGCAGCGCCGTTCGCGCGAAGCGCACAGGCTAATTCGACGGCCGCGCGCAGGTCGGCCACAGGGTACACGTCAACGCCCGCGACGACGGCCGCTTCGGTTGCGTTCTCTTCCGGCAGCAGTAGAAACTTCAGCCCTGCGTCGCGTGCGCGCATGGCGATGGGCAGCGCGCCTTTGATGGGCCGGACGCGCCCGTCGAGCGATAGTTCGCCCGCCGAGAGCGCATCGGCCAGATGCTCGCCTTCGCCGAGGTCGCCGTTCGCGCCGAGTATGCCGAGCGCGATTGGCAGATCGAAACTCGCGCCTTCTTTGCGCACGTCGGCGGGCGCAAGGTTGATGGTCGTCTTGTGAAAGGGAAAGAAGAAGGCGCTGTTGTTGATGGCGGCGCGGATGCGTTCGCGCGATTCGCGGACAGCGGCGTCGGGCAAGCCGACGATGGTGACGGACGCAGGGCTATCGGCCTCGTTGCGCGCGGGCGTGAGATCAACTTCAATGTCAACGAGGTCTGCGTCGATGCCGTAGACGGCGGCCGAACGTGTACGAAAGAGCATAGTTGTGAGGACGCGCTTCAGGCGTCGGAGTTTTACAGAACGCGAGTTTCGAGTGGGGCGAAACTCCGGGATGAAAATCCGGGTGCGTGAGGATAAAACAAAAAGGGCGGAGGGTGAAGTCAAAACTTCACTCTCCGCCCTTCTGGGCTTTGTCCTCTGGTCGCTTACCTGCGGCGACGTTGTGCGGCAGGAGCGCCACCGCTCGCGGGCGACTTCGAAGGAACTTTGACTTCCTGATTGGCGGAGAGCGCGGCATCCGGCGCGAGCGCGTTCAGACGCGCCACTTCGTCCACGCCGACGCCTTGACGTGCGGCGAGTTGAGCCAACGTCTCGCCCGCACGTGCGCGCACGGAGATGAGGCTGCTGCCGACGTTGCCGCGCGGCCGCACCATGGCGACGCTGCGCACCGAACCGGCCGGAACGACGACCTTGCCGCCGCTGCTCAGATCGACTCCGCCGTTCCACATCTGCAACTGCGCGACAGTCGTGCCCGTGCGTGCGGCGACAGATTGGAGGTTTTCGCCCGGCGCAACCGAGATCACTTTCGCCGATTCGCGACGGTCGCCCGGAATACGCTTCAGGATGGCGACGAAAGATTTGCCGCGACCCGGAGGCACGCGCAGGTTGTAGCTCTCGCCGCGCGGCGTCGTGTCGCGTCGCAGTTCGGGGTTGAGGCTACGGATGTAGTCCACGCTCGTGTCGGTGGCGCTCGCGATGAGTTGCAGGCTCGTCGCCGAAGGCACGTTAACCACGTCGTAGGCGAGCGGCGCGTCGGGACGAACGTTGTGGAAACCGTACTTCGCAGGGTTCTTCGCAATCAGGATGGTCGCCAGAATGTTCGGCACGTAGTTGCGCGTCTCTTTGGCGATGTAGGGGTAGATGCGCCAGAAGTCGGCCACGCCCGCGCGCGAGATGGCGCGGTCGATGTTGCCTTCGCCCGTGTTGTATGCGCCGATGGCAAGTTCCCAGTTGCCGCGATAGCGGTTGGCGAGGAACTTCAGGTAACGTGCGGAAGCGCGCGTCGCCTTCTCGAAACTGTTGCGCTCATCAAGCCAGGCGGTCTGACGCAGGCCGTAGCGCGCGCCCGTGCCGGGGATGAACTGCCAGAGGCCGGAGGCCGCCGCCCATGAGTAAGCGGTCGGACGCCAGGCGCTCTCGACCTGACCGAGCCAGGCGATGTCTTCGGGCACGCCCTCTTCACGGAAAATCTTGCGCGCCATCGTCATGTAACGACCCGAACGGCGCAGGCCCGTCTCCATCGTGACGCGACCGCGACCCTGATAGTAGTTGAGGTATTGCTGGATGAGCGTGTTGGAGTTGAAACCGAAATCGACGGCGTTCTTCGCCTCTTCGAGTTTGGCAACGTCCTCGGTCGTCACCTGCTTCTCTTCGTTCGTCAGTTCCAGACGGCTCAACTCGTCAAGCGGCGACGGCTCGAACTTCTGCTCGCGCAGGAAACCGGGCTGCTGCACTTGAACGGCGGCTACGTCGTTCGCAGCACTAGTCGAGGCGGCGACGAACTGCGCGGGCTGCGCGCTGCCCGGCTGCGCCGGGACGGGCGGCATGGCGACTTCCATGCGATAGACGCGTTCGACGAGTTGCAGGTAGTAGGTTTGAAGTTTGGGGTTGGAGCGCACGTCCATGCCGGATTCGAGGACGGAGTCAACCGCCTTGTCGAATTCGGCGCGCGCCGCATCCATGTTCTTGTCTTTGAGATTGAGTTCGCCCAGTTTGTAGTGGCGTTCGGCCGTCTCCATGATCTGCAACACGCGCGGGTTGTCGCGTTCAACGTCGTTCGCAGTCGTGCGCAACGACGAGGCGGTCAAACCTTGAGCGTAAGCAGTTGATACCGGAGAAACCAGCGTGGTGAAAATTGCCAGCAGGGAAAGTAGACGGGGGATGCTCGTTCTCATCAAAATCTTCAGTCTCCTTAAAACTTCAGGCTGAAAGCGAATCCACGAGGCGGTCATGGGCTAGACCACGCGAAGCGGCATCCACTAGATAAAACGCGAGGGGCTTTATGAATCCTTCAAAATGGGTGACTTGGCGCGGGCAGCTTCTAACGTCGGGTAAGGAAGCCGTGCGCGGCAGTCTCGAAACTTATCACACCGTTTTTGGGGAGTCAACCCTATCTGATTGAAAAAAAAGGCGAAGCGGTTAATTATTCCATTAAAAAACCGCTCCGCTTTTCAGTTATATAAGACGCTTTTTGTTGCGCTCAGGTTGCGTTTTTCGATCAGGCAATTTGAGCGTTTTGAAACCCTTCACCGCGCCGCCGAGCGCCAGCCCTTTCAGCGCACAATTTTAGTGCGAAGAGACGGGCACGGGCTGCGTCAGCGGTTTGGGACGCGCCGAACCGGAAGCCGGGGGCACGACTTTCTCTTTCAACGCCTCGCGGAAGACCTGTTGGACGTTTTCGACGAAAACGAACTGGATTTCGCCGAGCAATTCCTTGGGCACTTCGTCCATGTCGCGCTGATTCAGGTGCGGCAGGAGGATTTTCGTCACACGCGCGCGCCGCGCGGCCAGCACTTTCTCTTTGACGCCGCCCACCGGCAGCACGTTTCCGCGCAGGGTGATCTCGCCCGTCATCGCCACGTCTTTGCGTATGGGTCGCTGCGCGAGGACGGAGACGATGGCCGTCGCCAGCGTGATTCCGGCCGAGGGGCCGTCTTTCGGGATCGCGCCTTCGGGGATGTGCACGTGCACGTCGTAGACGTTGAAGTCGTCTTCCGGAATGCCAAGGTCGCGTGCGCGCGACTTGGCGTAGGAGTAGGCGGCCTGCGCCGACTCTTTCATCACGTCGCCGAGTTGGCCGGTCAGAACCAAGCCGCCCTTGCCCTTCATCCTGAGCGCCTCGATGAAGAGAACCTCGCCGCCCGTCGCCGTCCAGGCCAAACCGGTCGCCACGCCGATCTGGTCTTTTTTCAGAACCTCGTCGGGCGTCACCTTCGGCACGCCGAGGAATTCGTGCAGATTCTTCGGCGTGACATGGACGGTTTCGTTTGAGCCTTCGGCGATGCGGCGCGCGACCTTGCGGCAGATCGCGCCGATCTCGCGTTCGAGTTGGCGCAAGCCCGCTTCCTGCGTGTACTGCTGTATGACGGCGGCGAGCGCAGGCTTCGAGATGCGCACGTGGCGCGAGGCGATGCCGTTCTCGTCCAACTGTTTCGGGATCAGGTGGCGGCGCGCGATCTCCAACTTCTCTTCTTCGGTGTAACCGGCCAGACGGATCACTTCCATGCGGTCGCGAAGCGCCGGCTGGATGGTGTCGAGCACGTTGGCCGTCGTCATGAACATCACGTTCGACAGGTCGAAAGTGACGCCGAGATAGTTGTCGCGGAAACTGTTGTTCTGTTCGGGGTCTAACACTTCAAGGAGTGCCGACGAAGGGTCGCCGCGAAAGTCCGCGCCCACCTTGTCGATCTCGTCGAGCATGATGAGCGGGTTGTTCGTCGCCGCCTGCTGCAAGGCTTGCACGATGCGGCCGGGCATTGCGCCGACGTAGGTGCGACGGTGGCCGCGTATCTCCGCCTCATCATGCAGACCGCCGAGAGACAGGCGCACGAACTTGCGATCAAGCGCACGCGCAATCGAACGACCGAGCGAGGTTTTGCCCACGCCCGGCGGGCCGACGAGACAGAGGATCGATCCCTTCGGCTTCTCCTTCAACTTCCGTACGGCCAGTGCTTCGATGATGCGCTCTTTGATCTTTTCCAGCCCGTAATGGTCTTCGTTCAAGACCTCTTCGGCCTTTTTGAGATCGAGGTTGTCGGTCGAAGCCTTCGACCACGGGAGATCGGTCATGATCTCCATCCAGTTTCTGAGCGTCGCCGTCTCGGCCGCGTCCGGGTGCATGCGTTCGAGTTTCTTGAGTTGCCGGAGCGCTTCGTCTTCGGCCGCTTTCGGCATCCGCGCCGCTTCGATCTTGTCTCGAAACTGCGCGATCTCTTCGGCCAGTTCGTTGCCCTCGCCGAGTTCGCCCTGAATGGCCTTGAGTTGCTGGCGCAGATAAAACTCGCGTTGCGAGCGGTCGATGTCGGCGCGCGCCTGCGTGTTGATCTCCTGCTGGACGGTCAACACTTCGATCTCTTTGTTGAGTAGTTCGTTGACGCGGCGCAGGCGTGCCGTCGTATCCGCGATGTCGAGCACGCTTTGCGCGTCTTCAACCTTGAGTTCGAGATTCGAGGCGGCGAGGTCAGCCAGTCGCCCCGCTTCGTCCAGATTGGCGACGATTGCCATCACTTCGGGCGAGATATTCTTGCCGAGGTTCGCGGCCTTCTCCATCGAGGCGCGCACGTTGCGCACCAGCGCTTCGACTTCGAGCGAGCGCTCCGGCGCGGGCGGCTCCTGCATCACGCTCAACTTAGCGCGCAGATACTCGCCGCCCTCTTCGACCGATTCGAGATGTGCGCGCGTCAATCCCTGCACGAGAATGCGCGTGCGCCCGTCCGGCAACTTCAACATGCGCATGATGACGGCGACTGTGCCGACCCGGTAGAGGTCGTCGCCCGTCGGTTCTTCCTTGTCCAAGTCGCGCTGCGAGGCGAGCAGGATCATGCGGTTCTCGCCAAGCGCTTCGTCCACGGCGCGGATCGATTTCTCGCGCGAGACGAAGAGCGGCACGATCATAAACGGGTAAATAACGATGTCGCGCAAAGGCAGCACCGGCAGCGTCTCCGGAATCTGTAACTGCTGCTCGCCGCTCTCGCCGCTGCTGCCCCCGCCGGTCGCGTCCAATCCTTCTGCGATGTCTGTGATAGTTGGCATATGTTTTTAAGGATGAGGGATGAAGGATGAGGGATGAACAAAATCAAGCTCTTTTGGCTTGAATGCTTTCATGTTCATCCCTCATCCTTCATCCCTCATCCCTTTCCTTAATTTCTACTTTGAACTCCGCGCCGCGCCGGTCTGCGAGTTTGGGCAGGCGGACGCGGAGCAGGCCGTCTTTTAATTCGGCCGTTGCGCCGCGCACGCGCACAGGCCAGCGCAGCGGAACGGTGCGATTGAAGTTTCCGTAACTTCGCTCTGAACATAGATGCGAGATCGAGCCGCGAAGTACGCGCCGTCTCTTTTTGCCGCTGATACGCAGGTAAGTGCTCGTCAAACTGATCTCGATTGCGTCGGCGGCCACGCCCGGCAACTCCACAGAGACGCACACCTCTTCGCCCGTCTCACACACGTCAACCGGCGGCGACCAAGCGCCCGGCACGGCGAGCGAACCATCGTCGGCCACTTCCTGCAAAGCCGCCAACAAACGCCCCAAGCGCCTGCGCAGACGCTCGATCTCCATCCCCTCCAACCCGACCACTCGCACCACGTTTCTCATCTCATTCAAGAGAGGCGAATGGTCAATGATAAATGGTGAATAGATAAAACCAGTTCTTTCCATTCACCATTGACCATTTTCCATTTACCGCTTTTCACGCTCTTTTCGCTGTCGTGCTGCTGCTGCCGCCCTGGCGCGAGCGCACGAGGGTCTTGAGTTCGTGCATGAACTCGGTCACGTCTTCGAATTCGAGATAGACGGAGGCGAAGCGCACGTAGGCCACTTTATCCAGTTCTTTGAGCCGACGCATGACCATCTCGCCGATCTTGCTCGTCGGGCGTTCGCGCTCCGGCGATTCCTGCACGTACTTCTCGATCTGGTTGACGATGGCATCGAGTTTCGACGAAGGCACGGGGCGTTTCTCGCAGGCGCGAAGCAGCCCGGCCATGATCTTCGTGCGGTCGAACGGCTCGCGCCGCTCGTCCTTTTTGATGACCATGTAAGGGATTTCGTCTATGCGCTCGTAAGAGGTGAAGCGGCGCTCGCACTTGAGACATTCGCGGCGACGACGAATCGCGTCGCCCTCGCGCGATTCGCGTGAGTCAACCACTTTATCTTCGAGGTATCCGCAGAAAGGACATTTCATAAAGTCTCCGTTGTAAATCGACGGGGGAAGTTCAAAGGCCGCCGCGCGCGTCGCACGTCCGGGCGCGCACGCCGCAGCCTCACACGTCTAACCCTTCGCTCGTTCAAGTTAAGTCCGCGCGCTCGCGCTGCCCGCGTTCAGAGTCGCTTCTGTTTCGTCGCGCCGCGCGCCCGTCTTTGCCTCGCTCGCGGCGAGACTGCGGAGGCGTTCGAGGCTCACATCGCTTTGCAGGAAATAGTAGAGTCCGAACACGAGCGCGGGCGCGAAGACGACCAAGTGCAGCACGATTGAGATGGCAGCCGCCTCTGCGCGCGGGATGCCTAAGAAGATGAGACCGGCGGCCGTCGCCGCGTGGAACGCACCGGCCGCGCCGCCCGGCGTCGGGACGAGCGAGCCGACCAAAGCCCAGCCGAGCACGAACAAGGTCTCGGTCGCGCCGAACGGCAAACCAAACGCACGCAGCACGAGCCAGTTCGCTACGGCGATGATGCCCCATAGAAGCGCCGTCAGCCCCACGGTCACGGCCAACTCGCGCGCCGAGACGAGCACGCTCAAAGCGCCCGCCAACTGTTCGAGCACGTGCGTCGCAAAACCGCCCACGCGCCTGACGAGACGCGGCGCACGCCGGAGTCTCGCCTCGCACCAATCGAGTACGGGGCGCGAATAGCGTTTGAAGACGACGAGCGCGAAGATACCGAGCGCAGACGCAGCGAGCAGCCCCATGCCCGCCTCACGCACACGCGCGTAGGCCGCAGGGTCGCCGCCGCCCGGCGCGCGAAACCAGATGAGGTTGACTGCGAACAGGACGACGACCGCTACCATGTCGTAGATACGTTCGACGCCGATGGTGACGAAGGCGGCCGAGGGGCGCACGCGCGAATCGCGCAGCGGCAGAAAAGTCGGCCGCACCACTTCACCCGTCCGCCCGATCAAAAAGACGGCGCTGAAGCCGACGGTCGTGGCGGCGAACAGTTCGCGCAAACTCGACGGCGTTAAAGGCGCGAGCAGCGCACGCCAGCGCAGTGCGCGTACGAAGTAGGTCGTCCAGACGATGAGGACGGCGACGGCGATGAGCCGCCAGTCGGCACGCCCGATGGCCGCGCGCACGCTCGTCCAATCGAGGCCGCGCCCGAACCACCAGAGCACCGCGGCGGCCACCAGAGTCAAAACTATGAATTTGAGATAACGGCGCAAAATCCGTGCGTCTTCCTCTGGAGGCGTTACTCCTTGCCGACAAATCGCGCCGCGTGCCGGGGCGCGTCTCTTGACCTCTCGTCACTAACCGACCACAATATGTTGGGTGGCTCGATAAGGCTACAGTATTTCGGGAGCAAGTCGCAAGAAGGGACGCCGGAGGGCGAAAGTCCGCGCTCGGCCGATGAATAGAGCGCAGGAGACAACTGCCCGAACGGCAGGCCGCGCCGGTTGCGCGTCGAGAAAAGGTGCGTGCCAGTGGTTTTCGTGCGCGCCGCCGGTAAAATTTCGGATGTTCTCGTAGTAAACTAAAGTGCCGGTGGCCGCGCAGTTTAGCGTCTTGCGCCCCGCCGGTATTACGGGGAACTTTCCCTTTCCGCCCGTCGTAAACGGGTACGGCTATCGAGTTCTCCGTCGCCGCGCGCTTGAGGTCTATAAGGCGGCGAACGGGACGGAAAGGGCGTCGGAAAGTGTTGGGAGCTGCAAAGGCTTTGACGGTCAACGACGGTGCCGAACTGGTCAGGAGATGTCGCGCGGGCGATGGCGCAGCGTGGGAAGAGATCGTGTCTCTCTATTCCCGCCGCATTTACAATCTCGCCTACCGCTTCACCTCACGCACCGACGCCGCAGAAGATTTGACGCAGGAAGTGTTCGTGCGCGTCTATCGCTCGCTCGAACAGTACGACCCGAAACAGGGCGACCTGCAAAACTGGTTGATGCGTCTGGCACGCAATCTCGTCATTGACGATTATCGCAAGCGCCAGCGCGCGCCGCAGGATTCGCAGGGCGAGGATTTGGAAGGGCACACCTATCATTTGCGCTCCGCCAATTCTTCGCCGCACGTCGAGATGGAGCGGCGCGAACTGGGCGAGCAGGTGCAGGCCGGTATCGACAAACTCGCGCCCGACCTACGCACCTGCGTCATCCTGCGCGACATAGAAGAGTTGAGCTATCAGGAGATCGTCGATCTCTTGCAGATACCCGAAGGCACTGTGAAGTCGCGCATCAACCGCGGCCGGATCGAACTGGCGAAGATACTGCGGCGCATGCGCGTCGTCGCCATGAGTGATGTCTAAAGCGAACGAGGAACGATGAAGGAGGAACGATGAACGGAAGAGAAGTAAATAGTGAATGGTCAATAGTCAATGGAGAAAGAGAGTTCTGCTCCATTCACCATTTACCATTTACCATTCACGGCTCTGATTCATCGCTCATCATTCCGCGTTCATAATTTATCCAGAAGGGTGAAACGAGAATAAAGATGCTGTGTGCGGAATTTGAAGACAGATTAACTGATTACCTCGACGGGTTGCTCGCCCCGCCGACGCAGGTGGCTTTTAACGAACACGCCCTCCGGTGTCCCGTCTGCCACGATCTATTGAGCGAAGTCAAAAACACCTTGCGCGTCTGCCGCACGGCGACGCCCCCGCCGCCCGCTTCTAGTCTCGATGCGCGCATCCTGATGCAGACCGCGCCCGAGACGGCGATGACGTGCGATGAGTTTGAAGATTACCTGACGGATTATCTGGACGGCTTCCTGCCCGCCACTCTCTACCATCGTTGGGAGCGTCACGCGGCCTTGTGCGGTCGCTGTACGAATCTGCCCGGCGAAGTCGTGCGCTCCATCGGCGCGTGCTACACCTACATCCAAGAGGAACGCGCTGTGCCCGCAGGGCTGCACGCGCGAATACTTCAAGCCACACTCGGCACGACCGAAGCGGAGAAGGTGCGCGCCCCGTTCGGCGCGCGCGTGACCGAACTCGTGCGCGGCTGGCTCGACGCCATCGTCTCGCCGCAACTTGCGACCGTGGCGACGATGCTCCTCGTCGCCGTGCTCGTCGGCACGAGCACGCTCTCTGACGACGGCTCAATCGGCGGCATGTATCGAGCGAGCTTGCGCTACGTGTCCAGGACTTACGAGCGCGGCGCGAATTTGCCTATGGGTCGCGCGGTGATGTCGGGCGATTTGAAGGAAGTGGCAGGCAGTCTGCTCGGCTCGCCCGCACAGAACGGGAAGGCACAGCCCGCCGGGAACACATCGAACGAACAGAAGCAGAGCGAACAGCAGAAGCGTTAGTCCGGATGAAACCGCACGAAACTCTTCGTGTGGTTTCGCGGCGTGGTGCAATTCTTAGTTTTGTTTGACGTTCTTAAGTTCAGTCAAGTTTTGGCAAGCGACGTTTAAGTCTTAAGCAGAGCGGGTGGCAGTGGACAAGTAGATGAACTGTTCTTATCACAACATGAACGCGGCGGTGGTGCAGTGCAGTCGTTGCTCGCGGCCTCTGTGTCCGGCGTGCGACCATCGCATACGCGGTTTTCCGTATTGTCAGGATTGCATCGTGGCGGGCGTCGAGTTGTTGCAGCAGCAACCGGCGCTCCTGCACGCGCCGCAGCACATACGGCGCAGGACTTCAAAGTGGGTGGCGACGCTCCTGTCGCTGCTCGTGCCCGGACTCGGCGCGGCCTACAACGGGCAGACCTCGAAGGCGCTCGTTCATTTCGCACTGTTTGCGAGTTGCTGGCAGATGGTGGCCGTCTCGGACGCCAACGCCTTGTTCGTGCTCGGCGCGCTCGGCGTGTGGCTCTTTGCGGCCGTCGATTCTTACCGCACTGCCGAACTGATTCGCGCAGGGCTCATGCCCGACGCCGAAGCCGACCCGATTGCGCGCCGCCTCTACGGCCACCCCCTCGCGTGGGCGGTCGTCTTGATCGCGCTCGGCACGATCTTTCTGCTCAACAGTTTGTTCGGCGTGCAGTTTGCCGTTCGCCAATTGCTGCCCGTGGCGCTCGTCCTGCTCGGCGCGTACATGCTTTTCGATTTCCTGCGCACGCGCCGCGAACGCGACACGAATGCGTTCGACGGGGCGAACCCGCCTTCGTTTCTGAAGGGCGCACCGCTCGACATGACGCGCTTCAGCACGGGCGAACTCAATTCGCAACTCTCAGGCGCGCGCGGCGGAAAGACGGACGCCTCCTGGCCGTTCGATCCGCGCGCTTGAAAGTCGTTTGAAAGTTTCCGCAGGCCGCGCGAGAGGCAGCTTGCTCGCCACGCGGCAAAGTTGTTTGTTATGATGAAGGCGCGCGCACGAAATTAAAAAGACGCGCGAAGTGATCAAAGGCACGAGGGAGATTTCGATATGACGGCACTACTCGCAACACTCGGACGCTGGGGCGGCATCCTGACGCTCATCGCACTGCTTATCGTACTGGTCAAACAATTGATCGCCCTCGTCGCTTTCCTGATGGTCGTGCTCAAGATCGCCATCGTCGTGGCCTTCGTCGGAGTGTTCCTGCTGATCATCCTGACGATACTGCGCGCGCGCGGCCAACGCCGCCGTGAAGCGGGCGACTGAGGAAGTCCCGGCGGCGCGTCGCCACTACGGTTTTCGAGACTTAAAAAGAAGGTCGGTTCAAGGTTGCCGGATGCAGCTTTGAACCGGCTTTCTGTTTTTAGTTAAAGAATTTTCTGAGGTTTCCGCGGTTGCAAACGCGCGGGCGTGTGTGTTAGGGTGCTGCCCCTTAAGCAGATCAAGCGGCTCGCCTCGCGGTTGAAGTAAGACCGACAATCAGGCTGCCGACTGCCTCAACAGGCAGGTTCAAATCCAATAAAGAAGCCCCCAACTGTGGTTTCACGCACCGTCGCCCACTTCGGATGACAGTGCCTTTCGCGCTTAGTCTGCGCCATTCCCTGTGTGTTTTACGCGCGCAGATTTAGTGATAAAGGAGCACATTCTCCCGATGACCAGAGACGACCGTCTATACGCTTTTATCGTCGCACGCACCTCGCGCTCTCGTTCCCAGATTCGTCGCATCAGCATTCATAAACGTTGGCTCAAAGCCGCGACGGCGCTGGCTTGCCTCGTCGTGTGCGCCGCGCTCTACGGCCTCTACGGCATGTTCCGCGATGCGCAGCACTTGAAGATCGAACAGGAGAACGCACGCCTGCGCGTGTTGAACGAAGAACAGCGGCGGCAACTCGAAAAACTCGAAAACCGCGTTGACGCCATCGAGGACACTTCGCGTCGCATCGCGGAGATTTCCGGCACGACCATCGAAGGCGAGAACGAGACGAAGCAGGAAGCGAACGGGCGCGGCGCGGGCGGCCCCCGCTTTGAAATGGACGCGGCGGCCATCGCCGAAGTCGAGACGCGCGCCGTCCAACTCGAACAGGAATTGCGTGCTTACGAGTCGGCCTTGCGCGAGCGCGCACGCATCCCTTCGATTTGGCCTGTGGCGGGCGGCGAGGCGACCGACAGTTTCGGCGGGCGACGCGATCCGTTCGGCGGCGCGTCCTCCGAGTTTCATTCCGGGCAAGACATTTCAGCCGAGCGCGGCACGCCCGTCTATGCGGCGGGGATCGCTACGGTGAAGTTTGCGGGCACGCAAGGAGGCTACGGTCAGATCATCATCCTCGATCACGGCGGCGGCATCACGACGCGCTACGGCCATCTCTCGAAGATCGAAGTCGCGGTCGGGCAGCAGATCGCACGCGGCGAGATGATCGGCCGCGTCGGTTCGACCGGTCGCTCGACGGGGCCGCATCTTCATTACGAAGTGCGTATCAACGAGGAGCCGGTCAACCCGCGCCGCTACCTGCCCGCGCCTTCTGCGGCGCGCGCCTCGACGACGTGCGCGCAGCCTTGAGAGGCTTTGTGCGTGGGTTTTTTGTGCTTGACAGTTTTGGCGGGTTCGCTTAGTATGCGCCGTCGTTTCACTGAGAACGGGTGAGTAAACTCGTTCACCCGGCTAGTGTTAGAAGTAATAAAGAAATGAGTCTGTGTAGTCTCCCGCTCCGTCCGTAGGTGGTTCAGAACGCGCTCTCAGGCCGTTCGCCACGTGCGGTTTTTTTTGTCTTCATGCAGCTCCGATGGAGGCGTTCGCTCAAACGCTTCCAGCTTCATGAGGGTATCAACCCCACCGGCACGAGAACAAAAGAAAATTGTTTTTGTACCGTTTCACCCGAATCGTTAGGAGGATTCGTTAGCTATGCCTAGAATTACCGGTAAGGTCAAGTGGTTCAACAACGCGAAGGGCTACGGTTTCATCGAACAGCCCGGCTCGTCAGACATCTTCGTTCACTACAGCGCCATTCAGGGCGACGGCTTCAAGACACTCGAAGAAGGCCAAGAGGTCGAGTTCGAAGTGACGCAAGGCCCCAAGGGGCCGCAGGCCGAAAAAGTGACCAAGATGTAATCTCCCCCCACAGCAGCTTCCGCTTAGGAAAGCCACTGACCGCTTCCGGTCTCCTACGAGCCGGGAAGCGAAAGACAGTCCCGAAGAACTCTGTTCAAGAGTTTCCACGGCACGAAAATCAAAGGCGCGCTCGAAGGTTCAACCACGAGCGCGCCTTTGATTTTGAGACTTTAGATTTTCCAGAGCGACTTGATTTCGCTTTAACTAACTCTATCTAACTCCGCCGCCTACTTATCTGCCTTCGCTTTAAACTGCACGCGCCCGCCTTCCGTCTGCACCGAATAGCGCACGCGCTCGCAGCCCAGACGCTCCTTCAACGATTCTGTCTTCTGCGCCAGCATCTTTTGAAACTGCGCGAACGAAAGGTCGTCAACACGCTCGCCGCAACTTCGTTTCGCTTCGACGAGCGTGTCGTAGAGACTCTGCACCGTCTGCACTTCGGCGCGCGCATCGGCGCAGATGAACGTGGTGCGCTCAGTCGGCGCGGCTGCCACGTCCTGTTCCGCCTTGGCCTTTGCGCGTTGCGCGAAAGCGCCGCGTCCCTCTTCCCGATCTTGAATGGTGCGCCGCCAGAGGTCGCGGAATGAAGTGTAGCGCGCGACGAGCGAGTTGTAGTGATAGCGCTGTGCGTAGGTGAGCTGGCGTTCGTCCGCGAGCCGTTTGATGAGCGTTTCGACGCGCCCCTTCGTGTCGTAGGGCGGACGCTTGGCGGAGCCGTTGAAGTAGATGTCGAACTCGACTTTCAACTTGCGCACGTCGTCTTCGAGCCTGACGAGTTGCTCGTCAATGGTCGGCTGCGCGTCGCGCTCGATGATCATTTTCCTGACCGCGCTCTGCGGCTGTTGCTCGCTTGCACGGCGCGCGAACCTGTTTTGACGTATCGGCACTGCTTTTCCCTTCTCCTTACAAACGCGCCCACAGACAACGAGAGCGCCCATTTCGAACATAACGGCTGGCTCGCGGCGGTGTCAATAAAAATAGTTTTCAGTGTCGAGTCTTGAGTTGTCAGTCGTCCGTAGTCAGTTGTCAGTGGTTCGTTGTCTCTGAGGTTTATTGTTATCATTCATCCGCCGGGAGCCTTAAAATGCTCGACTTCAACCCGTCGGAACGACCGGCAACTGACCACGGACAACTGACAAATTTCACGAACTGAAAACTAAACACTCTCCGATGCCTGCCACACAACTTCTCCGCGCTCTGCCTTCGATTGACGCTCTGCTACGCACGCCGGAAGCGCGCGCGCTCGCCGAACGCACCGGCTCCGAGCGCCTGACGGCTCTCGCCAGAAGCATCACGGACGAATTGCGCGGCGAGCTGCAACAGCAGGGCGCGCGCGGCGCAAACGGCGACGGCTCGAACGTTGACTTCTCGCGCGCGGCGTTGCTGGCCGAAGCCGTGAGCCGTCTGGAACGCGCCGTGGTGCGCGCCGAGTCGAACAATTTGCGGAGCGTCGTCAATGCCACGGGCGTCATCCTGCACACTAATCTGGGGCGCGCGCCGCTCTCTGAAGCCGCGCGCCGCGCCGTCGCCGAAGAGGCGGCCGGATATTGCACGCTCGAATACGATCTGGCGACGGGCATGCGTGGCAAACGCGGGGTGCGCGTGGAAGAACTGCTCTTGGAGTTAACAGGCGCGGAGGCCGCGCTCGCCGTCAACAACTGCGCCGCCGCCGCGCTGCTCGTTCTTTCGACGCTGGCGCGCGACGGCGAATCAATCGTCTCGCGCGGCGAACTCGTAGAGATCGGCGGCGACTTTCGCGTGCCCGACGTGATGGCTGAATCGGGCACGCGCATGATCGAGGTGGGCACAACCAATCGCACGAAACTCGCAGACTACGAGCGCGCCATCACGCCGGAGACGCGGCTCATTCTGCGCGTCCACCCGTCGAATTATCGCATCGTCGGATTCACCGCCGCGCCCGCGCTCTCGGAACTCGCCGCGCTCGCGCACAAGCACGACCTGCCCCTGTACGAAGACGCCGGTTCGGGCGCGCTCATCGATCTCGGCGCTTACGGGCTGGACGAACCCGTCATCCGCGAATCCATCAGGCAGGGCGCGGACATCGTCTCGTTCAGCGGCGACAAACTGCTCGGCGCGTCGCAGGCCGGACTTGTCGTCGGACGACGCGCCCTCGTCGAACGCTGCCGGCGCAATCCGCTCTACCGTGCGCTCCGTGCAGACAAACTCGCGCTCGCAGCCCTCGCCGCCACGCTCGACGCACACGCGCGCAGCGCGACTTTCAAGGAAGTGCCAGCCCTGCGGATGCTCGCCGCCTCGCGCGATAGTATCGAACGACGTGCACGCGCCTTCGTCCGACGCGCGCGTGCGCGGCTCGACCCGGACGCGTTCCGTTTCGAGATCATCGCCGGAGAATCGGCCGTCGGCGGCGGCAGCGCACCGGCGACGCATCCGCCGACCGCCCTCATCGCCGTCACACATCTGCACGCTTCCGCCGTCGCCCTCGAAGCCCGACTCCGCCAAGCGCAAACGCCCGTCATCGCGCGCATCCTCGACGAACGCGTCGTCCTCGACCTGCGCACCGTCGCCCCGGAAGAAGAACCCGAACTAATCGACGCGCTAAAGGAAAACGATGAAGTAAAGCGGTGAATGGTGAATGGTCAATGGAAGAAGACAGTTCCGATCCATTGACCATTCACCATTCATCAATCTTCTATTCATCGTTCATCGTTCCTCCTTCATCGTTTCTTTCTTAAAAAATTGCTTGCCTCAGACCGTGCTGGCAAGTCATACTGAAAGCAGGTCGGGCTTGCTCCCGGCCGTAATTTTGAACGCCCGCCTCCGGCTCCTCAATAGTCGAAAGTAATCGAATCTTGAAAAGTTCCAGCACATCCTTACTCAAACTGCTCTACCTCTTCGTCGCGCTGTTTCTGCTCGCGGCGTTAGTACTGCAAACGCTGTCGAGCACAGGCCGCCTGCCCGCGACGTTGCCGCCGGGCGTGCCGATGATCGTCTCCATCGCGGCGCTCGTGCTCGCGCTCTGCGTCCTGCTGCGCCGCCTCTGGCTCATCGACCGCCTGCTCACGCGCCAACTGCCGCAACGCGCAACTCAACTCTTCCCGGATCATCCCGTGCGCGAAGTCCTGCAAATGCAGGAGGCCGAGCAAGAGCGCGGCGAGCGCATCTCGCGCATGTCGCACGAACTGCGCACGCCGATCACGAGCATCAACGGTTTCGCAGAGCTATTAATGGGCGACGTGACCGTCTCCGGCGAGGCGCGCGAGTTCGCCGAAATCATCCACACGGAAGCCCAACGCCTCTCCCAAATGATCAACACCGTCCTCACCGAAGTCCAACTCGCGCAAGACACAGTGACGAGTGACAAGTGAAAGTTGGTGAATGGTAAATGGAAAATGGTGAATGGAAGAGAAATTGTCTTCTTCCATTCACCATTTTCCATTCACCATTTACCGCTTTTACTGCTTGTTAATCGTGCCCCGGCAGGTGGGGGCTTTGCAGTGGCAGCGCTTGCGGTTGGAATGGAGGGTGGTGACGTAGTCGAGCGTGATCTCTTCGCCGGGGTGGATGTCGCGTAAGGCCATGAAGAGGATGTGGCCGTGTGTGATGCGCATGTAGGAATTGGGCGCGCAGGAGTGGTTGATGTAATGCGTGCCGTTGCCGCCGCGGCTGCCGTCCAGACTCCAGTAAGAATTGATGGCGCAGATGCGTAGTTTCCTGCGCCCGCGCGCGCGCCGCGCCACCTCGGCACGCGAAATACGTTCGCCCGCATACTCCGCGATCTTCCGCCCTCTCGGAAAGAAGACGGTCGCAAAGCAACCCCTCCCGTCAATCCGCGATGGCCTCACGGCAAGCCCCGGTGCAAGTAGCATAGGAAAGCTGTTAGCTGTTAGCTATTAGCTGTTAGCTGTTGCCCGTCAGCCCTTGTCGATTCGCCGTCGGCTTTCAGGCGAAGCGGACGTTTTAAGCTAAAAGCTAAGAGCTAATAGCTAACAGCTATTTCAACAGCTACTTCAACTGAAAACTGCGCGCGATTGAGTCGGTCTGGTTGCGCAGGAGCGAGAGGATGGAGCGTGCGCCCGTGAAGTGCAGGACGTAGATGGTGCGATTGTCCGCTTGCAGGTAATAGATGCGCCCGGTCATCGCTTTGCCGCCGCCCGTGTACTCGTAAGCGGAGGTGACGCCGTTGATGCGCCCGACGAAGCGCTCCTGTTTGCCTTCGACGTAGCCGGGTTGGAAACGCAGTTTCTGATCGTGGTCGCGGCGTGCAAGGTCTTGAGCGGTCGTCCCTGCGTCAACCACTTCCTTGCGGACGCGCAAGAGTCCGTCGCTGCGGTCGCCGTAGATGAACTCAGTGTGGTTGTGCACGCTGTCGGGACGCACGAGTGCGCGCCACTTGGCGTTGGGCAGTTCGAGCGTGTATTCGAGACGGTCGTTCGTGTACTTCTGCGCCCCTTCCTCTTGCGCGAGCGCGGGGAGAACCAGCATGAGCGCGCAGGTGACGAGAATGGTTAAGCGTCGCATGGTTTAAAACTTCACTCCTGTCTATTTCTGTTGCCGTTGAACTTTGCTGTTGAACTTTGTGCGGTGCGTTCTTTTGAAAGCGTTAAGAATCTTTGTGATCGCCGGTCAGATGCCGACTGTCGTGCGGCGTGTTGCCCCGCATGGCGTCGTTTCAAGCGCGTGCGGTCGCGGCGTTGATGGCGGCGCGTTGGGCGGCGAAGAGTTCTTCAAGCCCGACGCTTGCGAGCGCGAGCAGTTCGTCCATTTCGGCGCGTGTGTAAGGCTCGCCTTCGGCCGTGCCCTGCACTTCGATGAAACGCCCGTCGCCCGTGCAGACGACGTTCATATCGACGGCGGCGCGCGAATCTTCGTCGTATTTCAGATCGAGCAGGGGCGTGCCGTCAACTATCCCGACGCTGACAGCCGCCACTTCGCCCTTGAGCGGCGAACGCGTGATCTTTCCAGCTGCCACGAGTTTGTGGCAGGCGAGTGCGCAGGCGACATACGCGCCCGTGATCGAGGCCGTGCGCGTGCCGCCGTCGGCTTGCAGCACGTCGCAGTCAACCATCAGAGTGCGTTCGCCGAGGCGCGAGAGATCGACGACGGCGCGAAGCGAGCGTCCGATGAGTCTTTGAATTTCGTGCGTGCGACCGGAAGGGCCGCCGCGCCCCGACTCGCGCTGCGTGCGCTGCGTGGTGGCGCGCGGCAGCATCGCATATTCGGCCGTCAACCAACCCTGCCCCGTGTTGCGCCGGAAACGCGGCACGCTCTCTTCGAGCGTCGCCGTGCAGATGACGCGCGTGCCGCCCATCTGTATGAGCGCTGAGCCTTCGGCATAAGGCATGAAGTGCGGCGTGATAAGAAGACGGCGCAACTCGGTCGCAGCGCGCCCGTCGGTGCGTGTGAACTTAGCTTTAGGCGGGGTGAAGCTCATCGTGTCCCCAAACCTCCACGGCTTCGAGTCGTGTCGGCGCGCTGCCCAGGAATCGCTCGGCGACGCGGGCGAAACGCTCCTCCGCGTCCGTCACGTAAAAGTGGTCGAGATCATCGCACAAACGACGCTCGCGCGCACGCTCTTTCAACAGTTGCCCCGTCGCCGTGTCGAAGCGGCGACGCCGCAAGCCTTCGCGTTCGAGCGCGTCCGCGACGCTTCTCGCCGTCGCCTCGCCCGAATCGATCAGGCGCACCTCGCGTCCGACCGTCTCCTGAATCACGCGCCGCAGGATCGGATAGTGCGTGCAGCCGAGCACGAGCGCATCAACGCGCCCGCCTGAGAGATCTGTCAGATATTCGGCGGCCACCGTGCGCGCCACGTCCGTCTCAGCCCAGCCCTCTTCGGCCAGCGGGACAAAGAGCGGGCACGCGCGCTCAACGACTTCGGCGCGCGGAGCCAGTTCGCGTATGGCCTCTGCATATGCGCCGCTGCGGATGGTCGCCTCCGTTGCGATGACGCCGATCCGTCCGCCCGCGGACGCCGCGACGGCCGCACGCGCGCCCGGTTCGATGACTCCGACGACGGGCACGCGCACGCTCCTGCGAATGACGGGCAGCGCCAGCGCCGATGCCGTGTTGCAAGCAACGACCAACAACTTCACGCCGTGCGTTTCGAGAAAACGCGCGTTCTCCACCGCGTAGCGCTCAACGGTCGAGAGCGACTTCGTGCCGTAAGGCACGCGCGCCGTGTCGCCCAGATAGACGAAGCGTTCCTGTGGCAACGCTTCGTGCAGCGCGCGGTACACGGTCAGTCCGCCCACACCGCTATCGAAGATTCCGATTGGCAGTTCAGGATTCAACTTGATGATTTCGCGAACTTAAAAACGTCCCGCAGGGCGTCGTCCGATACATCTGTCCACGCTCCACACGCCGCCGCCCGCCACCGCCAGAAAGAGGAACACGAAGCAATAGAGCACGGCCAGTTCGCCCCTGTTTTGGAGCGGCCAGAAACCTTGAGGTGCGTGCGCCTGAAAGTAGGCCACGGCCATCAAGCCCGACAGGATGAAGGCCGTGGGGCGCGTGAAGAGACCGATGAGCAGGAGTATGCCGCCGACAAATTCGAGCACGCCAGCGATCCCTATCTGCGACATGAGCGGCGGCGTCGGCGCGCCCGGCGGGGCGAGAAAGCCGAAAAGTTTCTGCGCGCCGTGCGCCATGAACAAAAATCCGGCCATGATCCGTAGGACGCTCAACAAACGCGGCGTCCAGTTGTCGTAAAACGAACCCGTGTCAGCCATACTCATATCCGAAATAGCTCCCCTTCCTGTTTCACCAAATGAACGTGGCGAGGCGTTCCACTAAACGAACCCTATACGCGCAGACCGTCAGCCCGACGCATCGGGCGCTAACTACCGTGCGGCCTCTTACGCCGCGCCGAAACGAAAACTCGAAACGGTGATGCCGCCGAAGAATGCGTCTTCGTGATAGACGCGCATGCCCGCTTCCCCTTCGGCCGCCCCGGCGGCGACCATGAGAGGAATCAGGTGATCTTCCCTCGGGTGCGCCGCGCGTGCCGAAGGCGCATCGCGCCAGGCGCGCAGACGCTCGTGCCTCTCTTCCCCTTCAGCGCCGCACACGGCCTCTGTCAGCCACTCGTCGAACTCTCGCGAAGGCACACGCGCACGCGCGTCAAACTGTCTCAGATTATGATAGCTCAGCCCGCTCGCCAAGATCAGCACGCCCTCGGCGCGCAAGGGCGCGAGCGCGCGCCCGGCGGCGAGGTGCGCTTCCGGGTCGTAGTCGCTGCGGATGGAGAGTTGCACGACGGGCACGTCGGCCTGCGGGTAAGCGACGGCGAGCGGGGCGAAGACGCCGTGATCGAAGCCGCGCGAAGCATCAGCGCGCACTGCGAAGCCGGACGCGGCGAGCAGTTCCTCTACGCGTCGCGCGAGCGCGGGCGACCCCGGCGCAGGGTACTCGATGCGATAAGTGTGTTCGGGGAATCCGCTGTAGTCGTAGAGCATGGGCGGGCGCTCGCCCGCCATCACCGTGAAGTCCGCTTCCTCCCAGTGGCCTGAGACGGCGAGGATGGCGCGCGGCACTGCGCCTAGTTCGCGCGGCAACTCCCGCAAGGACGCTTCGAGTTTGTCGTAAGCGCCACGCATCTCGGTCTTCAACCAGGGCCAAGGGCCGCCGCCGTGCGAGATGAAATAGGTCGGAAGTCGCATTTGCCGATTCGCGTCTGACATCAATCGCTCATGCCGCAAAAAAAAATCACGAGCGGGCGCGTTACCGCCAACTCGTGATTTCGTGATGACAACCTGTTCTCGTCGTGCGGTAAAACTTTTGAAAGTGGAGGCGCCGAGAGTCGAACTCGGGTCCAAAGACCGGCAGCGTCGGAATCTACATGCTTAGACGCTTCTCTGTTGCCGGTCTTGCTCCGGCGTGTTCGCCACGTGCGGGTTAGTGAAGCGACGAAGACCCCGCCCGCGGCTAGCCCGGTTTTATCTCGCCCGCCCTCCCCGAGCACAGAGAGCAGGCCAGCTCAACTAAGTGACATCTCGCTCCGCGCGCTTGAGCAACTTGCGGCGAGACGCTTACTGGCTAACTTTAATTAGGCAGCAAGAGCCAACTCATTGTTATTGGCAATTGTGTTTTCTCAATGCTTGTTAACGAGCTGCAAAGAGATAAGCCCGGCATGCATCCGCTCGTTGACCAAAGCCCCTGTCGAAAGCCTTTCGCCCCCAAAGCGTGCGAACTGAGTATAGATGGTAAATAGTGAATGGTAAATGGTGAATGGATAAAACCCATTTTGCGTATTCACCATTTACCATTTACCGTTCACCATTTACCACCTTTTAGACGTTCGCGCTCATCCAAAGGTTGCGTTATAATTGCGTCCGGTCAGTCTCTCCTGCGACGTTTGACTTGATTGTTTGCGGCTCGCCTGACGGAAGAGTTTCATGGAGATTTTTTGAGAGAACTTTTCCGTCGCGCCGTTTTCGTCAACGAGGATCACCTTATCATGTCCGCTAAAAATTCGCGTACCCCTGTTCCGTCGAAACGCGTGCGCGCCAGCTTGCCTCCGACGCCGAACCGGCGCGGCTACTTGCGTCGCTTCTGGCTGCCCGCCGTCTTGCTTCTGGCAATCGCCGCCGGGGGCTTGACCGGCATCGTCGTCGCCTACGAGTTGAACTACTCGAAGGCGGCGAGCGAAGTAGCATCGCTGGCGACTTATCGTCCCAGTCAGGTCACGCGCGTCTACGCGGACGACGGCGAGACGGTCATCGGCGAGTTCGCACTGGAGCGACGCATCCCGCTCAAGTTCGAGGAGATTCCGCCCGTCTTGAAAAACGCCATCCTCGCCGTCGAGGACGCGCGCTTCTACGACCACGTCGGCATCGACCCCATACGCATTCTCGGCGCGGCCTGGAAGAACATCACGGCCGACCGGCGCGAGGGCGGTTCGACTCTCACGCAGCAACTCGCCAAAAACCTCTTCCTCTCGCGCGAGCAGACCCTCACGCGCAAGGTCAACGAATGGGCGATGGCTCTCCAGATCGAGCGTTACTACACGAAGAACCAGATCATGGAGATGTACGTCAACCACATCTTCCTCGGCGCGCGCGCCTACGGCTTCGAAGCCGCCGCGCAAACCTACTTCAACAAGCACGCCAAAGATTTGACGCTCGACGAGGCGGCGCTTCTCGCAGGCATCCCGCGCTCGACGGCGCAATACTCGCCGACCGTCAATCCCAAAGGCGCGAAAGACCGCCGCGACCTCGTGCTCGAACTCATGGCGCGCAACGGCTTCGTCACGCAGGCCGAGGCCGACGCCGCCAAAGCGAAACCCTTGAAGATCGCCGACACGGCCTACTATCCGCCGCCGTCCGCTTCACACGCGTGGTTCGAGTATCCGGTTGAAGAGATCAGGCAGTACATCGAAGATAAATATACGACGCGCGTGGCCTTGGGCGGTCTGTCGGTCTACTCCACCATCAACCCGGCCGCGCAGAAGAAAGCCTACGAGGCCGTGCGCACGGGCTTGCGCATCTACGACCGCGGCCATCGCGGCTGGCGCTCGGCCTACACCAACATCGCCACCGAAGGCAACAACGGCACAGGCACGGCCACCCCGCAGCAACTCGCAGCCTTCGTCCTGCCCGAATGGTACGGCAACAACTACTCGCCCGACACTTACCTGCGCGGCCTCGTCGTGAAGATCGACGAAGCGCGCAATGAAGCCACCGTCCGCTTCGGTACTTACACGGCGACCGTCACGGCCAAGGATATGGGCTGGTCTGGTCGTCAGCCGAAAAGCGAGTTCACCATCGGCGACGTGGCCGAGTTCAAGATCAAGGCGGTTGACGCCGAAGAACGCCGCCTCGAAGTCGAACTGACGCAAGTGCCCGACGTGCAGAGCGCGCTCTACACGGTCAACGCCAAGACCGGCGAGGTCGTCGCCATGATCGGCGGCTACGACTTCTACATGTCGAAGTTCAACAACGCGACGCAGGCCTACCGGCAGACCGGCTCGGCCTTCAAGCCCTTCATCTACACGGCCGCCGTCGAGTGGGGTTTGACGCCCGAATCGAGCGTCAGCGGCACGCCCATCCGTCGCGGCAACTGGCAGCCGCACAACTTCGACGGCTCGGTCGGCCACGGCGACGTGCCTTTGAAGACGGCGCTCGCCAAGTCTTACAACATCGCCGCCGTGCACCTGCTCGACATGGTCGGTATCCAGACCGGCTCGCAGATGGTGCGCCGCTTCGGCATCACGCAGCCGATGGCTCCCTACCTGCCTTCGGCGCTCGGCGCAACCGAAGTGCCGCTCGATCAGATGGTCTCGGCCTATTCGGCCTTCCCGAACAGAGGCGTGCGCGTCGAAGACCACTTGATCCGCCGTGTGCTCGACCGCGACGGCGTGACGCTCGAAGAGTGGGAGAAGACGACTTACAAAGTGACGAGCGAATACGTCGCCCTGACGATGGTTGAATTGATGCGCGGCGTGGTGACGAACGGCACGGCCACTGCGGCGGGTTCCATCGGCCACGTCTCGGCAGGCAAGACCGGCACGGTCAACGACCATACGGACGTCTGGTACATCGGCTACACGCCGACTTATGTCACCGGCGTCTGGATGGGTTATCCAGACCGCAAGAAGAACCTCGGCCGCGACATGACGGGCGGCCACGGGGCTTTGCCCATCTGGATCAACTTCATGAAAGACTTCATGAAGGACAAGGAGAAAGAGAGCTTCGAGAAAGCGCCCAAGATGCCCGAAGACATCAAGGAGCTTTACGAACAGCGGCAACGCGAGATGGCCGAACAGCGCGCCGCCGAATTAGCGCAGACGCGCGTCAAGAGCGGCGGCGGCGACCGCAGCACGCTTCCGGCCGCCTTTGCCGAACCCAACCTCGAACAGGTCACTCTGCCGCCGCCGCCCGGAGCCTCCGGCGCAAGCGAAGGCGGCGACGGCGCGACGCGTCGCAGCGAACCGGTTGTGCCCGTCCGCGACGACGATTCACCACCGCCCCCGGCCGCTCCAGCCACACGCCCGCGCGAAGTGGAAACGAAAAAGAAAGGCAAGAAGGGCACGGACGATCCGAACTAAACAGAACGATGAAGCAGGAACGATGAACGCGGAATGAAAGACAAGTTGCTTTCATTCCGCGTTCATCGTTCCTGCTTCATCGTTTTTTAGTTTCTTACCAGAGTATCCGCTCCAAATAATACGGCAGCATCTTGCGCCACCACGGCCAGTCGTGGTCAACGTCGTGTCCCCACAGTTCCAGTTGGTGTGGGATGCCCTTGGCCGTGAGCACTTCCGAAAGTTGACGACTGCGCTCCGGTGCTTCATACGCTCCCTGCCCGCTGACGATGTAGATCGCTTCGGCGCGGCGCAGGAGCGGCAGGTAATGGTCGTCGTTCAGATTCGGCAGGTAGGACATAGGGTTGTTGAAGTAGACGTTCTCGTCGTGATAGCCCTTCAAGTACGAACGCACGTCGTAGCTGCCGCTCATGGCGATCATCCCGCGCAACAAATCCGGGTGACGGAAGTAGGCGTTGGCCGACAGAAACGCGCCGAGGCTTGCACCAGTCACCAGAGGCCGTGCGTTGGGGTCGCCCGTGTCCTGACGAATCAGGGGCAACACGTCCTCCGTGATGTATTGGTCATAACGCGTCAACAACTCCGCCTTCCAGGCGGGCGACGCCTCTTCGTTGAGCAAGCTGTAGCGGTTGACGCTGTTGATCGAATAGACGCGCACGCGCCCCGCCTCAATCAGATAACTGATCGCGTCGATCAGATGAAAACGTTCATACTCCAAAAAATCCGCGGCCGCCGTCGGGAACATCAAAAGCGGATAGCCCGCGTGCCCGTAGGCCACAATCGGCATCTCCCTCCCCAAACGATGGCTGAACCAAGCTGTGATGCGTCTGTCCATAGACCCCTCTCACACCTGCGCTTCGCTGCGCTTAAGATTGAACGAGCTACACTGTCTTAATCTGAAAATTGCGGTGACAGATAATCTCTCACTTCGCGCCCGCGCGCAAGTCATTCCCGTTTGCGCAAAAGTCATTCAGCACGCGCGCGTCGTCTCTCGCACGCCTTCCCCACCCCTCGCTTGACGCTCCCGCAAACGTTCTGCTATAAAAATCCACTCGCGACGGGCACACCTTGCCCCACGAGTACACCAACATTCCGCAGTAGCTCAATGGCAGAGCATTCGGCTGTAAGCCACTGCATGATCTTTTACAATGGCAGAAAAGCGCACGTATCAGGAACGCAGAAAGTATCTTCTCAAGGCAGTTCAAAGAAGAAGAGAGAAGGTACGGCTGATGGCGGTCAACTACAAAGGCGGTGGCTGTCAGGTCTGCGGCTATGATAAATGCATTGAGGCTTTGGAATTCCATCACCTCGACCCATCGCAAAAAGACTTCGGTATATCCAGAAAAGGCTACACGCGAAGTTGGGAAAAGGTGAAGGGAGAAATTGATAAATGCATTCTTTTGTGCGCCAATTGTCATCGGGAAGTGCATGCAGGAAAGTTGCAGCTTCCACAGGTGACTGTGGTTGAAAAACCGGGCGAATTCAGGGAAGCCTTCGCTAATTACGATTAGCATGGTAATCCTGAGCGAAGCTTGCCGAAAGGTCACGAAAGTAGGCAAGAACGTGCAGAGACTAAGGATTGAGGAGACCTGACCAATAAAATCCTGCCAGCACCCGGCAACTTTTTCGCAGTTCAGAGAAAGTTGATGAGATAGTCCGCGCCGGAGCGAAAGCTCTGGATCAAGCGTAACCGAAGGGTTGTAGGTTCGAGTCCTACCTGCGGAGCTTAATTTAACGAAAGGCCGCTGGGATTAATCCCGGCGGCCTTTTTGTTTGTGTGGAGTCGTGGGGCTGGTGTGCGATAGATAGTGATTGACTTTGGTGGGACGGATTATAGAATGCGCCGGACGCGTCTGTGGCGTGTGGATGATGTGACGGAAAACAGAGCGCGCTGGTTGTTTGTGACTCGTGACGCGCTCGGAGAATTTATCGTGAACGAAAGACTGCGCATGGGGCGGCGAGCGTGGGTGCTGCTGGTCGGCATAGTTCAGATACTTTTGCTCGTACCGGCGCAAGGCTTGTCGGGCGTTGGGGCGATGGCCGCGCGCGGCGGCGCAGTTGAAGTCTTCGGCAACGCGCAGGGCACGCGGCAGCACGCGGCGGAGGGAATCTATTTCGATTACCCGGACGGGTGGACGGTGACTGCGGACAGGAGCGTCGCACAGTTGACCGGGTTGGTGCTCATGCGCGAGGGGCTGGACGCACGCGTTACGGTCTACGTCGGGCAGAAGGATATTGACGCGCCGGAGAGCACCGTTCCGGCCTTGCTCGATGCCGCGCGCACGAGCCTCTTGCTGCCGTTCGTCGAGCAGGTCGTGAAGCCGCTCGAAGCCGCAGGGGCGCAGGTGCAGCGGTCGCGTGCGACCACCGACATTGGCGGCGTGCAGGCACAGGGCGACCGTTGGATCGTCTCGGCCGCGGGCGAAACCGGAAACATCGAAGCCTACCTTTTGACTCTGCGTAACCGTCTGGTGATCGCGGTCTTTTATTACCCGGCGCGAACCGCTCAGCAGGCGACGCCCGCCTGGGAGTTGCTGCGCCGCACGCTCAGCATCGGCGCACCGCGCGCCGCACAGCCGACAGCCGCGCCAACCTTACCGCCGAACGTCTCGACCAGTTTGATCGAGCAGGCGACGAAGATACTCAACGAGTCGTACCCTCTGACGCAGCAGGCTTTGAAGCTGCGCGCCGAGGGCAAGTATGCGGAGGCGATTCCGCTGGCCGAGCGTGCGCTCGCGCTGACAGAGCAATTCGACAAACTCGAACTGCCGCCGCAGATGAAACTCTCGCTCGTGCCCGGCGCGTTGAACGTGCTCGCCGAGTTGCATCGCGCCGCAGGTCAGTACGAACGCGCCGAGTCTCTGTTTCGTCGCTCGCTCGCTTTGACCGAAAAGGAGAAGGGTTTGGAAGACCCTTCGCTCGGTGCGCCGCTCAACAACCTTGCGACGCTCTATTACGAGACCGGCGATTACGTGAAGGCGCTGCCACTGTTCGAGCGTTCATACAACATTCTGGTGAAGACCAAAGGCGCGGAGCACCCCGATACGGCCACGGCGCTCAATAACGTCGCGTTGATCTACGACGAGTTGAACGATTTCAAACGCGCCGAAGAGACGATGCTGCGCGCGCTCGCCATACGCGAGAAGGTGCTCGGCAAGGAACACCGGGACGTGGCCGTCTCGCTCAACAATCTCGGCGGCCTCTACGACGAACTGGGCGACACGGCGCGCTCCGAACAAGCCTTCCGGCGCGCGCTCGCCATACTGGAAAAGACGGTCGGCCCCACGCACCCGGACACGGCCACGACTGTGAACAGTCTCGGCCTGCTCTACGAACACAAGGGCGACACCGTGCAGGCCGAACAACTTTTCCGGCGCGCACTGGCCGACAAGGAGCGCGCGCTCGGGTCAGAACACCCGGACGTGGCCGCCACGCTCGACAACCTCGGCAACATGTATCTCAGCCGGGGCGACTACGCGCGCGCCGAAGCGATGTATAAACGCGCGCTCGCCATCTACGAGAAGGCATACGGAGCAGACAACGCAGACTCGGCCAAGCCGCTCAACAACCTCGCGCTGCTCTACCGCGAACAGGGCAACTACGCAGAGGCCGAGAAACTCTTGCTGCGCGCGCTCGCCATCTTCGAGAAGAAGTTCGGCGCGGAACATTTGAGCGTGGCGACTGCGCTCGACAATCTCGCTTTCGTCTATCGCTCGCAGCAACAGTATGAACGCGCCGCGCCGCTCTTTGCGCGCGCCCTGCGCATACGCGAAAAGTTGGCCGGGGCGGAGAGCGCCGAAGTGGCGATCTCGCTCAACAACACGGGCAGTCTGGCCGAGGCTCAGGATGACGAAGCGCGCGCTCTCGAACTGCACAATCGCGCCTTGCGAATTTACGAAAAAATCTACGGCGCGAATCATCCAAACGTCTCCCTCATTTTGAACAATCTCTCCTCCGACTATTATGGTCTGGGCGACATGGCTCGCGCCGTCGAGCAACAAACACGCGCCAACGAGATACGCGAGCGACAACTGGCGCTCCTGCTCGGCACGGGTTCGGAAGAACAGAAGCGCCTCTTCGTCGCCACGCTGGCCGAAGAGAACGACTACACCACGTCGCTCCACGCGCAGGCCGCGCCCGCAGACACGCGCGCTCTCACGCTCGCACTGACCACGATCCTCAGGCGCAAGGGGCGCGTGCTCGATGCTATGAGCGATCAGATCGGCGCGCTGCGCCGTCATCTCAAGCCCGAAGACCGCGCGCTGCTCGAACAACTTTCGACCGCACGCGCCGCCCTCGCCGCGCTCGTCCTGAACGGGCCGGGCAAGTCTTCGCCTGCGGAATATCAGGAGCGCCTCGCGCGTCTCGGCGCAGAGGCCGAACGGCTCGAAGTGCAGATCAGCGCGCGCAGCGTCGAATATCGCGCGCAGGCTCAACCCGTCACGCTCGAACGCATCCAGCGCGCTCTGCCCGAAGGCGCAGCGCTCGTCGAGTTCAGTCTCTATCGTCCTTACAATCCGAAGGCGAAGACGCGCGCCGAACGCTTCGGCACGCCGCGCTACGTCGCCTACGTGCTACAGAGCACGGGTGCGGCCGCATGGGTCGAACTGGGAGAGGCCGCGCCCATCGAAGGAGCGATCACGAAGTGGCGCGCGACGCTCGCAGACCCGCGCCGCGCGGACGTGAAGCAACTGGCGCGCACTTTGGACGAGAGCGTCATGCGCCCCGTGCGCAAGTTGGTCGGCGCGTCGCGTCGCCTCTTCATCTCGCCCGACGGCGCGCTCAACAAAATTCCCTTCGGTGCGCTGGTAGACGAAGAGAATCGCTATCTCGTCGAAACTTATGCGATGACTTACCTGACAAGCGGACGCGACCTGCTTCGTCTGCAACTCAAGACCACAGAGAAGTCAGGAGCCGTCGTCTTCGCCGATCCGTCTTTCGACGCGGGCGCGCCCGGCGCTCCCAAGACGACGACGACCGACACATCCGCGCCCTCTCGCCGCTCGTTCGATTTCACCGCCGCGCGCTTCACGCGTCTGCCCGGCACGGCCGAAGAGGCGCAGGCTCTCGGCGCGATCATGCCCGGCGTGCGGACTCTGACCGGCGCGCAGGCGACCGAGGCGGCGCTCAAACAGGTGAGCGGCCCGGCCATCCTGCACGTCGCCACGCACGGTTTCTTCCTGCCCGCGCAGGAGACGCAGACGAAGACCGACGGCGCGCGCGGGCTGTCGCTCGGCGGCGCGGCGAACCCTTCGGCCGCCGCGGCTGCTGCCGTTCCCAAGTCGAGCGAGAACCCGCTGCTGCGTTCGGGGCTGGCGCTCGCGGGCGCGAACGCGCGGCAGAGCGCGGGCGGCGAAGACGGCGTGTTGACGGCGCTCGAAGCCGCCGGACTCGATCTGTGGGGGACGAAGATGGTCGTGCTCTCCGCGTGCGAGACGGGACTGGGCGACGTGACGAACGGCGACGGCGTCTACGGCCTGCGCCGTGCGCTCGTGTTGGCTGGTTCGGAGAGTCAGGTGATGTCTCTGTGGCAGGTGAGCGACGCGGCGACGCGCGACCTGATGACCGACTACTACAGACGCTTGCAGGCGGGCGAGGGACGCACGGAAGCTCTCAGGCAAGTGCAACTCGCCATGCTCAAGGGCAACCGGAGCGAGCCGCAAGCCGCGCCCGGCACGACGCAGCAGCAGCAGCAGCGCGGCCTGTCCGGCACGACCGGGCGCACGCAGGCCGAAGAACGCAGCCATCCTTTCTATTGGGCGAGTTTCATTCAATCCGGCGAGTGGCGAAGCCTGAGCGGCAAGTAGGTTTTGCATCGAAAACAATATCGAAAGTCACGGTTCATGCTCCGTCTCTGCGTGTTCTGGTGAAAGGAAAAAGCAATGAATGAAGGGCGTCCGTGCCGTCCGGGGCTTGCAACTTAAGGGGTTATTGGTGCATCCTAATGGCTGGCAAATTCCTTCTCTCTTGCGTCAACGGTGATGCGCCCCGCTAGTTAGACTTACATGAGCGGCGTTATGGATGGTTCGAGAGCGGGTTGATTTCAACTTTAGAAGCGCTCCCTTTTTTTCGAGCACCCGAACGCAAGCCTTCGCTGCCTACCGTTACATCGAAGCCACTTTGATTCGCAGCTTCTCTCAGATACTCCTGTCAGACAGGAGAGGTACACTTGTATGTCTATGAAACTTTACGTCGGGAATTTGTCGTTCCAAACTTCGAGCGACGATTTGCAGCAGTTGTTTGCGCAGGTGGGTACGGTCGAGTCGGCTTCCGTGGTTGAAGACCGCGAGACGGGTCGTTCGCGTGGCTTCGGCTTCGTCGAAATGGCTAACAACGAAGACGGACAGAAAGCCATCGAGCAGTTCAACGGCAAGGAATTCAACGGCCGTAACCTGACCGTTAACGAAGCACGCCCGCGCGAAGATCGCGGCGGACGCGGTGGCGGCGGCGGTGGTCGCGGCGGCTATGGCGGTGGCGGCAATCGTGGCGGCGGTGGCGGCTACGGCGGCGGCGGTGGCAACCGCGGCGGTGGCGGCGGCTATGGTGGCGGCGGCAACCGCGAGCCGCGCTGGTAAGTTCTCTCTGTTGAGAACCCGGCCGGCGACACAGGCAAAAGCGCCTCCGACGTTGACCCACAAGGCCACCGGAGGCGCTTCCAATTTTTCCATTAGCACAGATGGGCGCGCTCCCTTGTTTGAAGGTCGAAGCAAGCGCCAAAGGATTTTATGAAATTTTCTGAACTGGGACTCGACGACGCGCTCGTGCGCGCGTGCGAATCTCTCGGATACACCGAACCGACACCGATTCAGCAACAGGCGATCCCTGTCGTCCTGACAGGGCGCGACCTCATCGGCTGCGCCGAGACGGGCACGGGCAAGACGGCCGCTTTCCTGTTGCCGATTCTTCAACGCATGTCGCTGAAGACGCGACCCGGCATACGCCTGCTCGTCCTCGCGCCGACGCGCGAACTAGCGACGCAGATCGAAGCCAGCTATCGTTCGCTCCTGCCGAAGAAAACAAACGCGCGCTGTGTGACGTTGATCGGCGGCGCGGGGATGGCGCGGCAGACCGAACAGTTGCGACGCGGCGTGAGCGTCGTTATCGCCACGCCCGGCCGCCTGCTCGACCACATGGAACGCGGCGCGATCAATTTCGCGCACGTCGAAACGCTCGTCTTAGACGAAGCCGACCGGATGCTCGACATGGGCTTCTGGCCTGCCATCCGCCGCGTGCTCGCGGCGCTGCCCGCAGAGCGGCAGACGCTACTTTTCTCGGCCACCATGTCGCCCGAGATCGAATCAATCGCGCGCTCGAACATGCGCCAGCCCGAACTCGTCGAAGTCAGCCAGCGCGGCGCGGCCGCGACAACCGTGGAGCAGACCGCCTACCCCGTGGCGATGGAATCGAAGACGGCGCTCTTGATCGACCTGTTGGAGCGCGAACGCTTCGAGCGCGTGCTCGTCTTCACGCGTACGCGGCGCGGGGCGGAACGCCTCTCGCACATCCTCGAAGCGCGCGAGCACAAAGTTAATCGCATCCACGCAGACCGCACGCAGCCGCAACGCGAGGCAGCCCTGCGCGGCTTCAAGGACGGCCGCACGCGCGTGCTCGTGGCGACGGACATCGCCGCGCGCGGCATCGACGTTGATTCCGTCTCGCACGTCATCAACTACGACGTGCCCGCCGCGCCGGAAGATTACGTGCATCGCATCGGCCGAACGGGACGCGCCGGAAAAGGCGGGCGCGCGATCACTCTGGTCACGCCGGTCGAAGAATTGAACATGCGCGCCATCGAACGCCTGACAGGGCAGACAGTCGAGCGCGTCCTCTTGCAGGGATTCGGCGGCCGGGCGACGGCGAGCGCCGTGACCACCGGAGGAGCGAAACCTTTCGGCGCGGCCAAGCGCGCCTCAAGTGTCGGCCGACGCTCCTTCCGCCCGCGACGCGGCAGGTAGCAAAGGCGCACAGACGGTTAAGAGAAAAACCACGAACAGACGCGAAGCAACACGAAAGAGCACTAAACTCTTCTTCGTGTTGCTTCGCGTCTGTTCGTGGTTTCCTGGTTTTATTGTTCCAGCGGATGACTCTTTCGTCCCTCTTCGACGACGCGTTCGACCATCTGTTTGAAGAGTTCGAGATCGAGGATCGGTTTCGTCCAGTGTTCGTCGCAGCCCGCGTGCAGTGAGTGTTCGCGGTCGCCGCGCATGGCGTGTGCGGTGAGGGCGATGATCGGCGTGCGGTCGAAGGTCGCATCGGCGCGCAAACGCCGTGTTGACTCCAAACCATCTATCTCGCCCGCCAAACTCAAGTCCATCAGAATGGTATCCGGGCGCAGCTGCCGCGCCTGCGCGAGTCCCTCTTCGCCCGTCTCCGCTTCATGCAGTTCGTGCCCGCCCATCTCCAGAACAGTGCGGATCAGATCGCGTATGTCGCGGTCGTCTTCAACTACCAGTATCTTTGCCATTCGAGGGTTCAACTCCGATCTCTTCGAGAGTTTCGCGCAAGCGCTGTTCGAGGCCGGACATCAACAGGTCGCCTTTGCGGATGACGTTGGCGATCTGGCCGCTGATGAGGCGTCGGTCTTCGGGCATCATGTCTTTGCCCGTGATGATGACGACGGGCGTGTGCGCCGTCTGCGGCTCGGAGCGCAGACGCGCCACAAACTCGTAGCCGCTCATTCCGCCCGGCATCATCAAATCGCACAAGACGACGCGCGGCACGGCCTGCCCGATCATCTTCAAGGCCGTCTCGCCGCTCGCAGCCGAACGCGCGTTGTAGCCCGCCTGGCGCAAGGCCGTCGTGAGCAATTCGCGTATGCCGCGTTCGTCGTCAACTACGAGGACATAGCCTTCGTCGGCGGCCACGCCTTCGGCGCAGACGCCGCTGAGCGTCGAGAGCAACTTCTCCGGCTCGACCGGCTTGAGCAAATAATCGCTCGCGCCGAGACGATAGCCGAGCGGGCGACTATCCACGATAGAACAGACGATGACCGGAATCTGCGCCATGCGCCGGTCTGACTTCAAGGCTTGCAGGACGCGCCAGCCGTCCATGCCGGGCATCATCACGTCGAGCGTCACGGCCGACGGTTCGAGTTCCCGCGCCAGTTGCAGTCCGGTCGTGCCGTCGCGCGCCACGCGCACGCGATAACCGGCGCGCGAAATCGTCTCGGACAAAAGCGCCGCGGCGTCCGCGTCATCTTCGATGATCAGGACGAGCGGCAAATCGTTCGCATCCTTCTCGGCCGTCTCAACGTGCACGGCCGACGCCTCGCCCGACGCAGCATGAGCGGCAGCGGGCGACTGGCGAAACGCCGAGGCGGCGAGCGATTCGGGCAATCCCGGCTCAGGCCCTGTGAGCGGGAGCGTGACGATGAAAATCGAACCGCGCCCGCGCTCGGAAGTCACGTCGATGTGCCCGCCAAGCAACTCAACGATCTGGCGCACGATGGACAAGCCAAGTCCCGCGCCGCCCACCATACGCGTCATCGAGCCGTCCACCTGCCGGAAACGCTCGAAGATGACGGAGAGCGCCTGCTCGTCGATGCCGACGCCCGTGTCGCGCACGACGAAACGAAACTCATTCTCGCCCCACGGCATCAACTCCGCCTCGACCGCGCCCTGCTTCGTGAACTTGATGGCGTTCGACAACAGGTTGACGAACACTTGCCGCACGCGCAGAGGGTCGGTGAAGGCGACGGGCAAGTGATCCGCGATGCGCAGGGTGTAGCCGATCTGTTTCTGCTCGGCCAGTGATTGCAGTTCGCCGAAAGTCTCCTGCGCCATCTCGACCAGATCGAAGTGTTCGCGGTGCACCTTCATCCGCCCCGCCTCGATCTTCGAGATGTCGAGCACGTCGTCGATCAGCGCCAGAAGATGACGACCGTTGCGCAGGATGCGCTCGAAGGCGTTGGCGCAAACATCGGGGATCGGCTCGGTCTGTTGCGTGATCTGCACGAGGTTGGCGAAGCCGATGATGGCCGTCAGGGGCGTGCGCAGTTCGTGCGACATGTTGGCGACGAACTCGGCTTTGAGCCGGTTATATTCTTCGAGGCGACGATTCGATTCCTTCAACTCTTCGGCCAGTCGGCGATAGCTTGCCTCGGATTCGCGCAGGGTCTTTTCCGTCGCCTTGATGCGCAGGAAGGCTTTGATGTTCGCCAGCAGTTGCCGCTCCTGCAAGGGCTTCGAGAGATAACCGTCCGCGCCCGCTTCGAGCACTTCGGTCTCGCTCTCGGTCGAAGTTTCCATGCCCGAAACGTTGATGACGAAACTGGCGGCCAACTCCGGGTCGGCCTTGATTCGTCGGCACACTTCGACGCCGCTCGCGTCGGGCAGAGACACGTCGAGCAGCATCAGGTCTGGACGTTCGGCGTGTGCGCGGCGCAGGGCTTCGTCGCCCGTCGCGGCTTGCGACACGTCGTAACCTTCGGCTTCGAGTATCCGCGCGTAGTCCGCGCGCACCTCCTGTTCGTCGTCAACCACCAGTATTTTTGCACTCTTCATCGCTCGTTAAGATTTCGCGTGGTCGCGGCGGACTGTTTTCGTGAACTTAAAGTTTCCCAGTCTTATAGCAAATTGTTCGGGAGGCGTCCACGCGGGTCTGCGAGGCTCGGGGCAAAAAGTTATCGCCGCGTCTGGCTAGCGGGCATGAAAAAGGGACGGAGAGGCCGTCGTTTCCTCTCCGTCCCTTCTAGGTCTCTTCCCGCCCGCCGGAAAGAGACTGTCGGTGGCCGCGAGGAGCTACGCGGCCAGTCGGTTTACTTGCTTGCGGCGGCAGCGCGCACGGCCGTGGCCGCTTGCGTCGCCAGCTGCGTGATGATGTCGTCGCCGTCCGCTTTCGCCTTGGCCTTGATCGTGTTGGCGGCAACGGCGTCCGCGCCGCGTTGCAGTTTGTACTCAAGCGTCAACTCGTCTCTGGCCTTGAGCGTTCCGGCCACGCCCGTCCCGCCGCCACCTTCGGAGGGCGCAACGACTCCGCCCGCAATCGCCGCAGACTTTTTGAGGAAACCGCCGAAGCCGCCGCCCCCGCCTTTCTTGTGCGAGACGTTGCTGTACAGCACGAAGTCGCACTCGCGCTGCTTCGCTTCCGCTTCGACGGCCTGTGTCTGCCGTGCTTCGAGCGTAACGACTTCGATCGTCGAGCCGTTCAAATTACTGACAAGGACGCGCCGCACCGCATCGGCCAACGCCGAAGCATCGACGTAATCGGCCGCCGCCACGGTCTTCGTCAAAGCCACGCCGACGCGCACCACGCCCGCACGTTTCGCGCCCGCAGCCGAACCAGCGGACGACGCGCCGCCCCCCGACATCGCGTCGTTGCTGTCCGCATCGTCTCGCGCCGCAGACTTTATCGCCGCCGCGCTGTACAACTCACTCATGTCTTTGACCTGACGATAATCGGCGGGCGCTTCAAAGAGCGCGTTGTCGAGCACGGCGTTCGCGATCTCCAGGACTTCCTGTGTGAAGGTGAACGACTCGTTGCCCTGTTCGTCAAAGAGCGTGGTCTTGACCAGGACGGGATAACCCAGTTTCGCCACGCCGACATATTTCGCGCGAAATTCGTCGCGGCAGCCGCCCGCATCCGCCGGGTTGGTGTAGGACGTGCCCCTATACGCGTCGCAGTCGAGCGCAAACGCCGCGTCGATGTACCAGCCGTCGGTCTCCATCCGGCTGCGCGTCGTCTGGCAGGCTTCGGGCGAAGATTCGGTGATGATGGTGGTCTTGATGCGACGCGCCGTGTAGCCGAACATCTTCTTGCGCTCGCCCGTGTCGGTCGCGGTGAAAGTGGAAGTGATGATGCCGCCGCGCTGCGAAGGCGTGCGCGTTGTTGTCGTTGTGCTGGTCTTGGCGCTCGCCGTATCGGCCGCGTTTTGGTCGAACGGTGTGACGACGTAAGTTTTCGTCGGCACGCCGAGTTGGAGATTTCTTCTGAGGTCGCACTGCGTGATCGTCACAGTGGCTTCGTTCAACTCGGTGCGCTGGCGTTTGCCTTTGATGTAGGTGGTCTGCTCTGAGACTTGGCCGCCGGAAGTGTTTCTGGCCTTGATCTTCACGTCGGCGCGGGCGACTGTTGCGAAGCCTGCGCCGCAGCACAAAATCAGGGCGAGACAGGCGTAGCGAAATAAATTTTTCAACATGGGCTGATTTCCTTATGGGCTGTTTCGGAATTGGGGGACAAGACGCTACGAAGTTTACGACGGTTTCGCGGCGCTTTTTCGTCCCCACCATATTACGCGTAACGAAATCTTAAAAAGGATCATCTAAGATTCGTATTTTTGCCCCCTGGCTCGGCGGCGCACGCTTTGATAAGGTGCAAATAGTCGTTTATACTTAGGTTTGAGCGCGCCGGAATGATCATTGGCTCCTGTTTAGTTGAGATGTCGAAAGTTCCCCTGTGACCACACCCTCGCCCCAAGACGTAACCCGTTTGCTCATCCAGTTGACGGATGGCAATAGGACTGTGCTGGACGACCTGCTGCCGCTCGTCTACAAAGAGTTGCGCAGTTTGGCCGCCAACTACCTGCGCCGCGAGCGCTCCGCGCACACGCTGCAACCGACGGCTTTAGTCCACGAAGCCTACATCCGGCTTATTGATCAAAATCAGGTCAGGTGGCAAAACCGCGCACACTTTTTCGGCGTGGCCGCGCAGATGATGCGCCGCATCCTTGTGGATCACGCGCGCAGCCACAACGCCGAGAAGCGCGGCGGCGAGATTCACAAGCTCTCGCTCGACGAGAACGTGGATGTGACGGACGAACGAGCAACCGACCTCATCTCGCTTGACGACGCACTGACAGCGCTGGCGGAACTCGACCCACAAAAGAGCCGTATTGTCGAACTACGCTTTTTCGGCGGCCTCTCCGTCGAAGAGACGGCCGAAGTGCTCGGCGTCAGCGCGCCCACCGTCAAACGTCAATGGCGCATGGCGAAGGCATGGCTTTACGGACAAGTTAGTAACAGTAAATAGTGAATGGTAAATGGCGAGTGGTGAAAGACAGTTTCTTCTCCATTTACCATTTACCATTTACCATTCGCCGCTTTTATGACCCCCGAACGTTGGAAGCAAGTAGAAGAATTATTTCAGGCCGCGCTTGATCTGCCCCGCGAGGAACGCCCCAAATTCATCGCCGAGGCGGGCGCGACGGACGATGCTCTCCGCAAACAGGTGGAGGCGCTCGTCGCGCAGTACGAAGAAGCGGGGGACTTCATCGAAGAACCGGCCTTTGCCGCGGGCAATTTCACTCCGAGCAGCACGCCTTTCCGCACCACGCAACCCACGGATTTTGAAGAAGACCCGATGGCCGGCGCGCGCGTCGGAGCCTACAAGATCGTGCGCGAGATCGGGCGCGGCGGCATGGGCGCGGTCTATCTGGCCGTGCGCGCCGATAGCGAATACCACAAGCGCGTCGCCATCAAACTCGTCAAGCGCGGCATGGACACGGACTTCATCCTGCGCCGCTTTCGCAACGAGCGACAAATTCTCGCCTCGCTCGACCACACGAACATCGCGCGCCTCCTGGACGGCGGCACGACCGAGACGGGCTTGCCCTACTTCGTCATGGAGTACATCGAGGGGCAGCCGCTCTATCGCTACTGCGACGGCGAAAAGCTCACCATCCATGAGCGCCTGCGCCTCTTCATCCAAATCTGCAATGCCGTCGCCTACGCGCACCAGAACCTCGTCGTCCACCGCGACATCAAACCCTCGAACATCCTGATCTGCGCCGACGGCACGCCGAAACTTCTGGACTTCGGCATCGCCAAACTTTTAAACCCGGAACTCTCGCCCGACACGCTGACGCCGACGGCGACGGCCATGCGCCTGATGACGCCCGAATACGCTTCGCCCGAACAGGTGCGCGGCGAAGCGGCGACGCCCGCCTCAGACATCTACAGCATGGGCGTCCTGCTCTACGAACTTCTCACCGGCCATCGCCCTTATCACTTCCCGAACCGCTCGCCGCACGAGATCGCGCGCGTCATCTGCGAGGAAGAACCGGAGCACCCTTCGCGCGTCGTCATGCGACCCGAAGATTTGATCCCGCTCGACGGCGTGGAATCCACCACGCTCGAATTTCTCTGCAAGATGCGCGGTACGACGCTCGAAAATCTGCGTCGCGAACTGGCGGGCGATCTCGACAACATCACTTTGAAGGCTCTGCGCAAAGAGCCGGGGCGTCGTTACAGTTCGGTCGAACGCCTGCGCGACGACATCGCGCGCCATCTGGAAGGCCGCCCCGTCTCCGCGCCCTTCGTCTTTCCGGCGCTCTCGAAGGCAACGCGACTCGCCACCGGCGACGCCGTGACGGGCGAAAAGACTCTCGCCGTCCTGCCGTTCAAACTCCTGAACATCCAGCGCACGGAAGAGACGGGCGAGAACTATCTCGGCATCGGTCTGGCCGACGCGCTCATCACGCGTCTGTCGAACGTGCGCCGCTTCAGCGTGCGCCCGACCAGCAGCGTCATCCGCTACAGCGGCGCGGACATCGGCGACCCGTTCGCCGCCGGGCACGAACTGGGCGTCAGCTACGTCGTCGATGGACGCATCCAGCGCGCGGGCGAACGCATCCGCATCACCGTCCAACTCCTGAACGTCTACGACGGCGCGACGATGTGGGCCGGGCAGTTCGACGAAAACTACACGGATGTGCTCAGTCTCGAAGACGCCATCTCCGCACAGGTCGCCACCGCCCTCGTGCCGCAGTTGACCGGCGACGAGCGCGAGCAGTTGGCGAAGCGCGGCACGGACAACGCCGAGGCGTTCGAAGTCTACCTGCGCGGACGCTACCACTGGAACACCTTCAACGAAGAAGGCTTCGCCAAAGCCATCACCTGCTACTATCGCGCCATCGCGCTCGATCCCGATTACGCCGCCGCTTACACGGGCATTGCCGATTACTACAACTGGATCGGCATCTACGGCGTGATGCCTCCGGCCGAATGTTCGGCCGCCGCCAAAGAGGCGGGCGCGCGCGCGCTCGAACTGGACGAGACGCTGCCCGACGCGCACACGGCCTACGGCTTCGCCGCGCACGCGCACGATCTCGACTGGAACACTTCCATCTCGCATTACCAGCGCGCGCTCGAACTCAACCCGCATTACGCCGCCGCCAATCTCTGGCACGGCACACAACTCGTGATGGAGGGCAACTTCGATTCCGGCCTGCCGCTCGTGCGTCGCGCGCTCGAACTCGATCCGCTCACGCTCTTCAACCAGCACATGCTCGGCTTCTGTCTCTACTATGCGCGCCGCTACGAAGAGAGTTGCGAGATTTATCGTGAACTGGTCGAAACGTCCTCGATGCACGGCCTCGGCTATTTCGGTTATAGTTGGGCGCTCGGTCAACTCGGACGACACGAAGAAGCGATTGAGGCGGCCATCAAGGCCATCGAATTTTCCGGCCCCAGCCCCTTCATCACGGCGACGCTCGGCTCGGCTTACGCCGTCGCGGGACGCACGCGCGAGGCGCGACACGTCCTCAAAGAGTTGGAAGAGTTGGCCGCGAAGCGTTACGTCTCGCCTTATTATCTCGCCATCACTTACACGCAACTCGGCGACTACGAGCGCGCGTTCTCGTTGCTCGAACAGAGTTTCGCAGACCGCGAGGCGTGGATCGTGTGGATGGGCGTGCAGCCGCAGTTCGACCCGCTGCGCAGGGATGCGCGCTTCCCCGAACTCGTCCGCCGCACGAAGAACCCCGGCCTTGCGCGCTTGCTTCACGGCGACACGCCGCGACCGGCCGTCGGCGCGATCTTTGGCCAGAGCAACAGCGCCGAGATCGCGCGCAACGCCGAACTGCATCTGAGCGACAACGAAGAAGCGCGGCAACTCTACGTCGCCGGTCACTACTTCTCCACGCGCCGCACGGCCGACGGCCTGCGTCAGGCCATCCGTCGTTTCGAGCGCGCAGTCGAACTCGATCCCAAGTTCGCCATCGCCTACGCCGAACTCGCCGACTGCTACGCGCTCCTGAACTGGTACGTCGAGCCGCCGCCCGCAGACGCCTTCGAACAGGCGAAACGCGCTGCGCTCAAGGCGGTCGAGGCCGACCCGAATCTGGCCGAGGCGCGCGCCTCGCTCGGCTACATCAAACTTCACTACGACCACGACTGGACAGGCGCGGAAGCCGAGTTTCGTCGCGCCATCGAACTGCGCCCGGGCAACGCTCTCGCGCATCGCTGGTACGCCTTCAACCTCGCGGCCGTCGGCCGCCACGACGAAGCGCTCACGGAGATCAGACGCGCGCAGCAGATTTCGCCCGAGTCGCCCGTCATCGCCACGGCCGTCGCCAACGTCCTCTTTCTCGCGCGTCGCTTCGACGAAGCCATCGCGCAGTGCGGCCGCGCGCTCGAACTCGACCCCGGATCCATCGCCGCGCACGTCATCCTGCGCTGGGCTTACGAACACAAAGGCATGTGCGAAGAAGCGCTCTCGACTTACGAGCAGGAGAGCGTCTTCGCGGGCGACACGCCGACCACGCGACTCAAAGAGGCGCACGTCCTCGCCGCCTGCGGGCAGACCGATGAGGCCGCCGCCATTCTCCATGAACTGCTCGCGCGCCGCGACGAACAATGGGTCACGGCTTACGAGATCGCGGTCATCTATTCGCTCTTAAACGACCGCGACAATGCCTTTCACTGGCTGGCCGAAGCCGAGCGCGAACGCGCCGTCGGCTTCACCTTCGCCGCAGTCGATCCGCATCTCGATAAGCTGCACACCGACCCGCGCTTCGCAGAGATGCTGCGCCGCACGGAGAACCCGCTCGCCGCGCGCTACGAAAGCGAGGCCGTCACCCGAATCTCCGAAGACTTCGGCGACGTGCATCTCTCGATGCTCCCCACGCTTGAGATGCCGGTCAACGGCAACAACGGCAAACCCGACGCGGCGGGGCGCACCGTGGTCGCGCCTGCGCAGCCTCGTCGCCCGTCCTGGCACGTCGCGGCAGCGGTCGTCCTGTTCGTCGTCCTCGCCGCGGCCGGTGCTGCCGCCTACTTCTACGCCAAGCGTCGGGCCAAGCCGCTCGCCACCGCGATGAACCCTTTGCGACTGACCACCCAGATCGCTCACGACTGGCATCCAGACTACTCGCCCGACGGGCGCAAAATTGCCTTCGCCAGCAACCGCGACGGCGCGACCGAAATCTACGTGATGGACGCTGACGGCTCGAACGTCCGCCGCCTCACCTTCAACACGACCGAGGACGACTGCCCCGCGTGGTCGCACGACGGGCAGAAGATCGCCTTCCAGAGCCGGCGCGACGGGCAGATGGAAGTCTACGTGATGGACGCCGACGGCTCGAACCAGCACAACCTGACGAACTCGCCCGGCGAGGACACGCGCCCCGCCTGGTCGCCCGATGGCCAGCGCATCGCCTACGGCAGCAATACGCTCGACGCGCCCCTGAACTATGAAGTCTTCACGATGCGCGCCGACGGCTCGGACAAAATTAAACTGACCGACGACCCCAGATTCGACAGCGACGCCACCTGGTCGCCCGACGGGCGGAAGATCGCCTTTACCAGTGCCCGCGACGGCAAGTCTTACGAGATTTTCGTGATGAATGCCGACGGCTCGGACGTGCGCAACCTGACGAACCACCCCGGCGACGACGCGAAGCCCGCCTGGTCGCCCGACGGCAAGTACATCACCTTCGCGGGCAACCGCCCGAACAAGACCGACTTCCCCGCCGTCTACGTGATGGATGCGGACGGCTCGAACCAGCGTCTTATCACCGCCGCGCGCACCTTCGACGACGAACCGGCATGGTCTTCAGACGGCCGCCATGTGGCCTTTCAAACGCAGCGCGATGGCAACTTTGAAATCTATCTGGCCGACGCCTTCCCCGCCGCCGCTTCCAATACGGTCGCGCAAAGCAACGGGAAGATGCGCTCGCTCGCCGTCCTGCCCTTCTCGACGGTCGGCGCGCGTGGCGACGAACAATATCTCGGCGTCGGCATCGCAGACGAGTTGACCAACAAGCTCGGCGAGTTGGACGAGATCACCCTGCGCACTTCGGGCGCGGTGCGTCGCTATCTCGGCTCGAACAAGAGCGCGATTGACGCCGGGCGCGAATTGAAAGTTGACTACGTGCTCTCAGGTTGGGTCGAGCGTGTCGGCGAACGCGTGCAGACCGCGCTGGAACTGACGGAAGTTTCGGGCGGGCGCGTGCTCTGGGCGGAACGCTTCAACGAGCGATTCACAGACATCTCGACTTTGCAAACTTCGATCTCCGAGCGCGTCGTGCGCGCGCTCAGTCTGCAACTGACGGGCGACGAGCGCCAACGTCTCGCCAAGCACTACACCGAAAACAGCGAGGCGCAGCAACTCTATCTCGCAGGCCGTTACCACTGGGGCAAACGCACGCCCGAAGGCTTGCGTCAGGCCATCGCCAACTTCGAGCAGGCCATCGCCAAAGACTCGAATTTCGCGCTCGCCTACGCCGGACTCGCCGATTGCTACGCGCTGCAAAACTGGTATCTCGAACCGCCGCCGCCCGATGCTTTCGCGCGCGCCAAGCAGGCGGCCGAACGCGCCGTCGCCCTTGACGACTCACTGGCCGAAGCACACGTCTCGCTCGCCAACGCGAAGTTTCACTACGACCGCGACTGGGCGGGCGCGGCCGCCGAGTTTCAACGCGCCATCAAACTGAATCCGAACTACCCGACCGCGCACCACTGGTACGCCTTCAACCTCTCGGCGATGGAGCGGCACGACGAGGCGCTTGCAGAGATCAAACGCGCCGAAGAACTAGACCCGCGCTCGGCCGTCATCGCCACGGCCGTCGCCAACGTCCTCTGGCACGCGCGTCGTTTCGACGAGGCCATCGAACAGTGTCAGAAGGCGCTGGCGATGGATCCCGGATCGCTCCCGGCTCATATTGTGCTGCGTTGGAATTACGAGAAGAAAGGAATGATGGAAGAGGCGTTTCGCATCTACGAAAAAGAGCGCGCCTTCGCGGGCGATACGCCGACGACGCGCGCCAAACTGGCGCACGTCTTAGCCGTCAGCGGACAGGCCGACGAGTCTCGCCGTATCCTGCAAGAACTCGTCGCCCGCCGCAACAAGCAATGGGTCACGGCCTACGAGATCGCTGTCGTCTATGCGCTGCTGGGGGACAACGACAACGCCTTCATCTGGCTCGACCGTGCTGAGAAAGAACATGCCGTGGGCTACACTTACCTGCGCGTCGACCCGCGCCTCGACAAGCTACGCAGCGACCCGCGCTACGTCGAGCTGCTGCGTTGAACGCTTGTTCGCGGCGGCTAAGTCCGCAGCGCGAAACGGCATCACGACCGACGCGTTGATCGTTTGAGAGACTTGCGCGTCGCGCTGCATGCTGCGTCGCTCGCGCGCCCTCAAGGCCAGACGGTATTCCACGTAATCGAACCCGGCTTCCATCGTCCGCGAGACGGCATAAGCGAAACTGTCCGAGGCCAGAGTCAAAGCGTACCCGGCCGCCACCACGATCCCGAAATAGATTAAATAAGTCATCGCCATACTCTCCTTCGCCATTCACCTTTTCAAATTAATCTCCGAATTGCCCTTCGCTTGTCCCTTCTACGAATCACGCTTTTTGACTCAAAGCCTCTGAACTGACCAACACGCTCGCCAGCGACTTGATACCTCTCAACCACTTCTCGCGCCGCACGCGCCGTCGCTCCGTCTTGATGGCTTCGAGACGGCGATTGCGCTCCGCACGGCTCGCGCCTCTTGCCACCAGTTCGCGGTAATAAGCGTTGTAGTATTCGCGGCTCGCGCCCTGCTGCTGCTGCGGCCTGCTTCCGGCAGAAACGTCCACGAGGAGCGCCTGCTGCTTCAAGATGTTCGTCGTTTCGCTCATCGCCGTTTCTCTCCTTTAGCTTGCGGCCGCCCGCAGTCCTGCCGCTTCCAACCGCCCTGAATTCCTAAGTTTTCCTGCTCTATCTACTAACGCGCAAACGTCTACCGAACGGGATCAACTTTTTCCCGCATCTCCGGCGGAATTTTTCCGCGCACTTATGCCCCGCCCCTTTTCGTCATGAAAAGCACGGGAAAAACGCCAAAAAAAACGCCAAAAAAACGGAAGACTCCGGCGATCACTAACCAGAGTCTTCCGTTCTAGGGCTCGCCCGGCCCATACGAGCGAGCCTTCGGGGGAGATTTTCAAACCCTCCTTCTCCCTACCGAACCTTAATCTTCCGCCGTCAGGCTCACACCTTCACCCCTTCGATAATGCTCATCGGCGAGGCCGTCGGGATGATGCGACGCAACGCGAATCCGGCGTCCGCGAACAACGCTCGATACTCGCTCTCGGTGCGCTCCAGGCCGCCGGGCGAGAGCATCATTTCGAGGTCTTGAACCTTGGCGAAGTGCGGTTCATTCCCCTCCGGCACAACCATCTCGACGAGCAGCAGTCGCCCATCGGCGGGCATCGCGCGGTGACAGTTGCGCAAAATCCTGACGGCGCGCGCGTCGTCCCAATCGTGGATGATGTGCTTCATCATGTAGGTGTCCGCGCCCGCCGGGACGCTCTCGAAAAAATCGCCCGACGCCAGTTCGACTTCGCTTCCCACGCCCTGCGCTTCGAGTTGCGCTTGCGCGCCCGCGATCACCTGCGGCATGTCGAACAGCAAGCCCTTCAGGTGCGTGTTGGCGCGCAGGATGGCCGCGAGCAGACTTCCGTGGCCGCCCGCGATGTCGGCCAGTTTCCTCACGGACGAAAAATCATAGGCTTCGACCACGGCCTGCGCGACCATCTTCGACAAACTCGTCATCGCTCCGTCGAACACGCGCGCCGCATCCTCATGCTCCGCGAAATACGGAAACACTTCCTTGCCGTGCACGTGCTCCCACGCCACTTTGCCCGTCCGCGCCGTGTACGTCGCGTCGCCCCACACCTGCCAGTGCCAGTCCGCCCCCATGAAGATGGCAAGGTCGCGCAGCGACAGTTCCACGTCCGAGCGCAAAAGCTCTGCCATCGGCGTCAGTTCAAAGACCCGCTCGCCGCTTTCGGCGAAGACGCCGCAGCCCGCCAGCGCACGCATGAAACGATAAAGCGAAGGAGCGTGCGCGCCCGTCTCTCTCGCCAGTTCTTCAACGCTCCGGCGCTTGCCACCTGCCAGTAGATCGGCGACGCCGAGTTCGGCCACCACGCGCAACGCCTGTGTCACGAGCGGCGCGGCGAGCATCTGCGTCAGCACCGCCGCGGGCGGCATCTGTTCACCCTGCGCCTGCTGTTTGTTGTTTTCCGTCACGGCCTTTTCGGCCATCTCCAAAACTGCGCTCATTCTTTTCACTTCTCCCCAAACTTTTGCTCGATAGATAAAAAACGCTTCCACACACTAACGCGCGTTCCGACTCGCGGCGGGATCACGCGGCCGTCAAAAATTTTCACTCGCCAAAAAATTTCGCTCGCCAATTTACTCGCTAAAATTTTTTATTTGCTGTGCGGAAAACTTTTAGCGCGCACGTCTGATCCGTTTCGCGCCCGTCGTGCGCGTTAACAGTCGAGAAACATTTCGCCATAGATGGATTCTCAGGCGCGGCGCGGAAGGGCTGCCGTAATTCATAACCTTAAATACTGACAAGGACGGATAACCTCGTGAACATAAAATCATCCCCCACCTCTTCCCTTAGATCATCTCTTATTTATACCGCGCTCGGTCTCTTGCTGACGCTCACGCTCGTCGCCGCACACGGCACGCGCAACAGTTCAGCCAGCGCCGGGCGGCAACGTGCGTCGGCGGGCGTCGATTCATTCACACATCATTCATCCAAAACGCCCGCCGCGAATACGAAAGAGGCTACGACGCGCCTCTCGGCCAGCGAAACTTACGGCAAGCTCCCGCTTCACTTCGAAGCCAATCGCGGACAGGCCGACTCGCAAGTCAAATACATCTCGCGCGGCAATCGCCACGCGCTTTATTTGACCGGGAACGGCGCGCTGCTCTCGCTCTACGACGCACAGACGAAACGCAGCGCCTCTCTGCGCCTCTCGATGATCGGAGCGAACTCCGCGCCCGAAGTGACCGGACAGGACGAACTGCCGGGGCGCGTCAACTATTTTCGCGGGCAGGATCAAAGCAAATGGCAACGCGACGTGCCGACCTACGCGCGCGTCTACTACACGAGCGTCTATCCCGGCATCGACGCCGTCTACTACGGCAACCAGCAGCAGTTGGAATACGACTTCAACGTCGCGCCCGGAGTTGACCCCGCGCAGATCAAATTGAGATTCGAAGGCGCAGAAGGGATTCGTCTCGACGAAGCGGGCGACCTGTTGGTTCAGACCGCCGCGGGCGAAGTGCGCCAGCACAGGCCGTTCGTCTATCAGGAGATCGCGGGTGCACGGCGCGAGATCGCGAGCCGCTATGAATTGTCGTCCACGGGCGAAGTCGGCTTCACGCTCGGCGCTTACGACCGGACGCTTCCGCTCGTCATCGACCCCGTGCTCGCCTACGCTTCTTACGTCGGTGCCCAGAGCAGCGACGCGGCCTACGGCATTGCCGTCGATGCTGACGGCTTCGCCTACATCACCGGCAATCTCTTCGGCGCGTTCACCATGACGCCCGGTGCATACGACACGACCAACAGCGGGCAGGACGTGTACGTCGCCAAGATCAACCCGGCGGGCAGCAGTTTCGTCTACGCCACCTACATCTCGGCCATCGGCGGCAACAACTTCGGCAACGACATCGCCATCGACGCGCAAGGCAACGCACACATCACCGGCAAAGCCTCAAGCGCCATCTTCCCCGCCACCACCGGCGCATATGACACGACGCTGAACAGCAACGACGCCTTCGTCGTCAAGTTGAACGCCCAGGGCAACGGATTGCTCTATGCTTCTTATCTCGGCGGCACGGGTGCGGAAGAAGGCTTCGGCATCGCCGTCGATGCGGCGGGCGACATTTACGTGGCGGGCACGACATCATCGAACAACTTCCCCACGTTGAACGGTCTGCAAACCACTTTCGGCGGAGGCCGCGACGCTTTCGCCGTCAAACTCCGTCCGGCGGGGACGGGCGCATCCGATCTTCTTTATTCAACTTATCTCGGCGGGGCGGGCGACGAAGATGCCAACGCCGTCGCCTGCGACGCGAGCGGCAATCTCTACCTGACGGGCTTCGCCACTTCCTCCAACTACCCGACCACCGCCAACGCCTTCGACACGAGCCTCGCCGGAGCGAACGGCGATGCGGTCGTCACGAAGATCAATCCGGCCGCGAGCGGCGCGGCGAGTCTTCTCTATTCCACCTTCCTCGGCGGCACGAGCGCCGACAGGGGCAATGACATTCTTCTCGACTCGGCCGCCGTGCCGAACATCTATCTCGTGGGCACTACCAGTTCGTCTTCCACAAACGGTCTCTTCCCGACGACGGCCAACGCCTACGACACGACCGTCAACCTGACGGACGCTTTCTTCACGCGCATCAACCCGGCGGGCGCGGGCGCAAACGACCTCGTCTACTCGACCGTCATCGGCGGCACGAGCGCCGACGAGGGACTCGGTATTGCGCGCGATTCAGCGGGGCGCATCTATGTCTCCGGCTCTACGGGGTCGTCCAATTTCCCCGTCACCGCCGATGCTTTCCAGAGCGTCTACAACGGCAACGACGCCTTCATCGTCAAACTCAATCCGGCGGGCACTGGCGCAAGCGATCTGCTCTACTCGACTTTGTTCGGCGGCGTGAGCGGCGGCAGCAACGCGGCTGACGGCAACGACCGTGCGCACGACATCGCCGTCGATCCCCAAGGCAACTTTTACGTCGCGGGCGAAACCGGCTCGCCCGGTCTGCCGACGCAGAACGCCTTCCCCGGACAGACCTCGCACAAAGGATTCTCCGACGGCTTCGTCGCCAAGTTTCTCGACAACTCGGCCAACACTTTCGACATCTCCGGCCGCGTCACGAACCTCAGCCAGAACGGTGCGAACTTCGCAGGCATCGTCGTCCAGTTGACCGGCACGACGACCGCAACGCGCACCACGGACGCCAGCGGCAACTATTCGTTCACAGGTCTGCCCGGCGGCGGCAACTACACGGTCGCGCCTGTGCGCGCCAACTACACCTTCGCGCCGCCCGCGCTCACTTACAACAACCTGAGCGCCGATCACGCGGACGCGAACTTCGCCGCCACCGTCAACTTCCACACCATCAGCGGACGCTTCACCATCAACGGCGGGCCGCAGAACGGACAACCGCTCGCGGGCGTCAACGTCACGCTCAGCATCGTCAGCGTTAACAACTCGAACCTCCAGACCGTGACGACGAACGCTAACGGCGAGTACGCGTTCGACCCGCAACCAGCCGAACGCAATTACCAGATTCTCCCTTCGCTGCCCACAGGCTTCGCGCCCTACACTTTCACTCCCGCATCGGACACGACCGGCGTGCTCACCGCGAGCGTCACGAAGAACTTCACGGCCACGCCGCTCTACACCATCAGCGGGCGCATCACCGATGCCAACAGCAACCCCGTCAGCGGCGTCTCCGTCGCGGCTTCGCCTCTCACGTCCGTGACGACGAACGTCAACGGCGAGTACACCCTGTCGGGCGCGCGCCCGAACACCAACTACACCGTCACGCCGACGCGCACCGGCTTCACCTTCACGCCCGCGAATCGTCTGCACACGAATCTCATGGGCAACGTGACGGGCGCTGACTTCTCGGCCGTCTCGCAGACCTACACCATCAGCGGCCGCATCACGAGCACGACGAGCCAACCGGCGAATCAACCCGCCGCCGGCGTCACCGTCCGGCTCACCGGCTCGCAGACGGCGCAGACCACCACGAACAGCAACGGCGAATACACGTTTCCTAATCTCGGCGTCGGCGGCAACTACACCGTCACGCCCACGCTCGAAGACTTCGTCGTCACACCCGCCACGCGCACGGCTAATAACCTGTCGAGCAACCAGACGCTCGACTTCACCGTGACGCAGCAATACGACATTCGCGGCATCGTGAAAGACGCGCAGGGTGCGCCGATGTCCGGCGTCACGATGAACCTGAACGGCAGCCCGATTGCGACCACGACCGCCGACGGCAAGTTCGAGTTCAACAACCGCACGGGCGGCCAGAGCTTCACCGTCAAGCCTGTGAAGAACGGTTTCACCTTCAGCCCCGTGCAGGAAGTGTTCACGCTCACAGGCGACCGTCTCGATCTCGTCTTCACGGGCACGCCCCTGACCTTCAACGTGGGCGGCACAGTCTTGCGTTCCGACACGAGCGCGCCCGTCGGCGGCCTCACCGTCAGCTTGCGCAACAACGCTGGCGGCAACGTCGTCGGCACGACCACCACCGGCACGGACGGCACTTACACTTTCAACGCCCTCGCAGCGGGCGCGAACTATCACGTCAGCCTGTCGCCGCAGGCCGGTTTCACCTTCACGCCCGACGGCCGCACCATCGTCAACCTGCAAGCCGACCAGACGGCGCAGAACTTCTCGGCCGTCCCGACTAACTACACCATCTCCGGCCGCGTGGCCGACGCAGGTAACAACTCGATCCCGGGCGTCTCAATGACGCTCACCGGCACGGCTTCGACGACGACAACCGCTTCGACGACAACCGACGCCAACGGCAACTATTCATTCAGCGTCCCCGCGGGCGGCAACTACATCGTCACGCCCGCCAAACAGGACTACACCTTCAACTCCGCGTCGAAGACCTTCAACGCGCTCTCCGCCAACAAGACCGGCGAGAACTTTACGGGCACGCTCGCCTACACGATCAGCGGCACGATTAACGTGCTCGGCGGCGGCGCTTTGAACGGCGTCACCGTGACGCTCGGCGGCGCGGCGACGGGCACGCAGACGACGAACGCGCAAGGCCAGTTCACCTTCTCGAACCTCGCGCCCGGCGGCACTTACACCGTGACGCCCGCGCTCAACGGTTTCGCTTTCAACCCGCAGAGCCGCACCTACGGCAACCTGTCTGCCAGCCAGACGGCCGCCTTCGAAGCCGTCTCGACCGAGCCGACCGATCTGCAAATCACTACATCAGCCTCGGCCACGGAGTTTGCGCCCGGCGCTGACGTGACATACACGATCACAGTCAAGAACAACGGGCCGAACAGCGCGGCGAACATCAACGTGACCGACAACCTGCCCGCGAGCCTGACCTTCATCTCCTGCGCGGCATCGCAGGGCGGCACGTGCGTCGGCGGCAACGCTTCGGGCAACAACCGCACCATCACCTTCCCGTCGCTCGCCGTCGGCGCGGAATCGACCGTCACCATCGTCGCACGCGTCAACGCGAACGTCGCGGATCAAACCGTCGTCAACAACACGGCGCAGGTCTCGGCCACCAACAATGACACGAACGGGCAGAACAACTCGGCCACGGCCAGCTTCAAAGTGGTCGTCCCGGCGGCCACGGCCAACCTCTCGCTCACGGTCACGGATTCGCCCGACCCCGTCGCCGCCGGAAATCTTCTGACCTACACGCTCACAGTGGCGAACGCCGGTCAGGCCGACGCAACGAACGTGCAGTTGACGGCGCAGTTACCTGCGAACGCTGCTTTCGTCTCTGCCACGAACGGCTGCGTGCCGAACGGCAACACCTTGACCTGCGCGCTCGGCCAGATCAACAACGGCGCGAACCGCTTGTTGACCGTCGCCGTCCGCCCGTCCGTTGCGGGCAAGCTCAACTTCAGCGCGTCGGTCTCATCTGACATCGGTGACCCCGACACTACGAACAACTCGACGCAGGCCGAAACGGATGTCCACCCGCGCGGCACAGACGTGGGCACGGGCGACGTGATCATCAGCGAATTCCGCGCGCACGGCAGCGACCCGAACGCGCCCGACATGGACGATTTCGTCGAACTCTATAACAACACCGACGAAGCCATCACGGTCGGCCCGGCGGACGCTTCCGGCGGCTGGGCGCTCGTCGTGCGCGAAGCGACGGGGCTGCCCGTCGTGCGCGCCACCATCCCGAAGGGCGTCGTGATTCCGGCGCGCGGCCACTACCTCGTCACCGCCGCCAACTACTCGCTCGGCTCGCTCGCCGCGGGCAATCTGCCGCTCGACGGCAACATCCTCGACACGGGCGGCCTCGCGCTGTTCCGCACGAATGACCCTGCGAAGTTCAACGACACGGCCGAGCGTCTCGACGCCGTTGGCTTCACGTCCGTGAGCGACCAGATGTACCGCGAAGGCGCAGGACTTGCGCCCATCCCGGCCACGTCCGCCGAGCAGTCGTTCGTGCGCAAGACCGGCAGCACGGGACTTCCGCAGGACACGGGCGACAACGCGGCCGACTTCCAGTTGGTCTCGAAGACGGCCGACGCCTTTGGCGCAACGCAGTCCGTCCTCGGTGCGCCGGGGCCGGAGAACCTGTTGAGTCCCATCCAGCGCAACGCCACGATCAAGCCTTCGCTGGTTGACGCGGCCTGCCCCGGCTTCGGCACGCCGACGAGCGCCTGTGCGCGCGTCCGCACGGCCGAAGGCGCAAACCCGACGAACGCGGCCTTCGGCACGCTCCTGATCCGTCGTCGCTTCACCAACAAGACGCAAGCGCCCGTGACCGCTCTGCGCTTCCGCATCACGGACATCACCACGCTCGGCACGCCCGACTCGAACGCGCTCGCCGATTTGCGCGCCATCGATTCCACGGATGTCGAAGTGACGATGAACAACGGCATGCCCGTCGTCCTGCGCGGCACGCTTCTGCAATCGACCGAGACGCTCGGCGGCGGCATTAACTCCACGCTCGTCCTGCCGCTCATGGGCGGCACGATCGCACCGGACGCGCACGTTGACGTGCAGTTCCGTCTCGGCGTGCAACGCAACGGCTCGTTCCGCTTCTTCGTCAACGTCGAAGCGGCGACCGGCGCACCGCTGACCGCGACGAAGACAGAGGGCGGCAAACAGTCGTCCGGCAAGTAAACCGAACGGCGCTCATGCGCTAAAGAGACGGCGCGGTCGTGAACGAATCCGAAGTTCACGAC
>DASZCS010000007.1:0-91393 GCA_035942855.1 Pyrinomonadaceae bacterium
ACGCAATCTTTCGCGTCGCCCCGCCGCCTGTTTTGTTACGCCACTACTACTGCGCCCGGTTCTTATTTGAACTTGAAGTTAGCGCGGTGCTCGGTGCCGTCCTTGAGTGTAACCACCAACTGGCGACACGTGCCTTCCCAAGCTTTCTGTGTCTTCCAGTTGTAGTGATAACGGTCGCTTCCGGCGTCGTAGGTCAGCGTACTCGCGCCCGTCGTGTCGATCTGCGTGAGATCGACGGCCGGGTCGGTTGAGTTGCAGGCGATGACGCCTGACGCAGGCGAGTCGGCGGCGAAAATGTTCAGCCCCTTGTTACCGCTGAGGCTGAACTTGATCGGGATGGCGCTCCCCGCCTTGACCGTGTTGATGGTGGGCAGATTGGAGATCGGCGAGAAGAATCCCGCGAAACGATAAAGCACGGTCACGGTGAACGTGCAGGAACTACTGTTGAGGGACGGATCGGTGGCCGTCGCGGTAACGGTCGTCGTGCCGACGGGGAAGTGCGCACCCGAAGCGTGCGAAGTGCTGACGGTCGCCGTGCCGCAGCTATCTGTGGCCGTCGGGTTGAAGCTGACGGGCACGGACACGTCGGACGTGTTGGCGGGCAGTTCGACGACGATGTTCGCCGGGCAGGAGATGACCGGGGCAATCGTGTCAACCACCTTCACCGTGCGTGTGGCCGTGCCGACGTTCGTGCCGTCGGTTGCGGTGTAAGTGATGGTGTATGTGCCGGGGGTGTCAACGTCAACGCTGCCGGAAGTGGTGACGGGCACTGCGCCGTCGCAGGCGTCGTTGGCCGTCGCGCCCGCGTCCGTGTAGCTCGTGTGACATTCGACGACGGCCGGATTCGCGTCGTTGATGTTGATGACCGGGGCGGTCGTGTCCACGACGTTGACCGTGCGCGTGGCCGTGGATTGATTGCCGTGGGCGTCGCTCACGGTGTAGTTGAGCGTGTAAGTGCCGACCGTGTTCGGGTCAACCGTGCCGGAGACCTGCACGGCCGAGTTGAGATCGCCCGCGCAAGCGTCGGTCGCAACCGCGCCGGGGTCTGTGAAGACGCCGTGGCATTCGACCGTCAACGTGTCGCCGCCCGTGAGCGTGATGACGGGAGCGGTCGTGTCCACGACGTGCACGGTGCGCGTGAGCGTCGAGGTTAGATCGTCGGCCGGATTGCCGGGCGTGCCCTGCTGGTCTGTGGCCGAGTAGGTGATCGTGTAAGTGCCGACCGTGTTCGGATCGACGTTGCTGCTGATCGTGAGGGGAGTTGCGCCGCTGCACGCATCGCTGGCCGTCGCGCCGGGATCGGTGAACGCGGCGTGGCATTCGATGGTGATCTCCTGCGTCTCTATCTCATCCGGCGTCAACGGGTCGTCGCCGTTCAGAGTGATGAGCGGCGGCGCGTCGTCGACGACGTTGACGGTGCGCGTGGCCGTGGCGGTGGACGTGCCGTCGGTAGCCGTGTAAGTGATCGTGTACGTGCCGGGGACGAGCGGGTCAACGTTGCTCGTCGCGGTCGGCGTGATGCCCGGGCGGTTGGTGATTGCACCGGGGTCTGCGAAGGGCGGCGTGCTGTTGCATTCGACGACGAGCGGGTTCGCGCCGTTCAGAGTGATGCCGAACGAACGCGTATCAACGACCGTCACGGGGAAGGCGACGGAGTCGCCCGAGGCGGCGGTGCAGGTGACGAGCGTTGTGCCGGCGGGGAAAGCCGAACCCGAAGGCGTGTCGCATTGGACAGGGTCGCAGCCGTCGCCCTCTGCGCTAACCGCGTAAGTAACTACCGCGCCGTAGAGAGTTTCGTTCGGATCGTTTGGATCGGGAAGCTCCGAGCCGTTGACGGTGATCGGCTGCGGGGCTGTCAGCGCGCAGGTCTGCGGGTTGGCTACATTCTGCGAGATGGTGAACAGGGACGAATCCGAGTTGTTCAAAGAGCGCGGGTCTTCCGTGTCGCTGGCGACAGAGGCGGTGGCTTGAATCTTCGATCCGGCCGCGGCGGTCGCGTCGTAGGTGGCGAGGAACAGGGCGTGGTCGCCGCTCGGCAAACTGCCGACGGAACAGACGCCGCCCGTGCCGCAATCGCCGCCCACGGCTGCGCTGAAACTGCTGAGCGACAGCCCCGACACGGACAGTGCGGAGACTTCAAGATTCGTCGCCGCGTCAGGCCCGGCGTTGTAGACGGCGACCTTGACCGTGACGCTCGTGCCGGAGTCGATCACGCGGTCGCCGCCCGAAACTGAGATTTGGAGATCGGCGCGCGGGTTCGCGGGTTCGTGTACGACGAAGGAGGCGGTGGCGCTGCGCGAGCCGTCGGCCGTTCTCAGATCGATTCTCCAGGTGCCGCGGTTATCCACGGTGTTGCCGCCGATGTTCGACGTGGCCGAGCCGGGAAGCGTGAAGGTGTGCGTTCCACCACTGGAAGAGACGAGCGGCGCGTCGAGAATGTGATTGTCCGGATCGATCCAGGTGATGCGCCGGAAGAAGAAGATGGCCGGATAGGTGGCGCGCACGCAGACCGTGTCGCCAAGATTGAAGTCCGACTTCTCGGTCAGACAGTCGGCCTCGTAAGTAGTCAGCGTCTCGGTCGGGAAGAGTTGGAACATGGCCGGTGAGAACAGCGGCGCGACGCTGGCGGTCGTTGTTCTTGGCGCGACGAAGCGGAGACTTGCGGGGGCGCTCGTCTCGCCCGCAGGCGTGGATGCGGCGGACGCAGATGAGCCGTTGTAGAAGATTGTCGTGATGATGGCAAAGAGGGCGATGAGCGCGCCGACGCGCCGAGTTGTGGATACGCCCGCCGCCAGTCGCTTCAGGTCGGGGCGACGAGTGGCTGTAAATGATGAATTGATCTTAAGTTTGGAAAGTGTGTTAGGAGCGAAGGGGGGACAGGACATAGGGCATCTCCTCATAATAGGTGTTACTGGTTGGGTCAGGGGCCGGATGGGACGGGGAATTTCAGTCTCGCGAAGCGGAAAGGCGGCCAAGACTCTCCGATTTCGTTTGCGTGGGTGACTAACAGCCCGTGCGGCTCGTCGAAATGCAGCGCGCATGCTATGTGAATTGAGGGGCGGAGTCAAGGCCGGAGGGCAGTTAAATCGCGCCTGCAAACAAAGCTGCGAAGCCGCGCCCGAAGGGTCTCCAACGGACGCGGCCTCTCTTTCGCTTCGCTTTGAAATTCTTCTACCGGCGCGGGGCGCGCACGACGTTCGAGATAACCCCTAAGCGCGCGAGCAGGCGTATGACGTAGCCGGAAAAATCCACTTGATACCAACGCCAGCCGTGCATGGCAGAGGCGGGGCGCGCATGATGATTGTTGTGCCAGCCTTCGCCAAGCGTCAGCAAGCCGAGCCACCAGACGTTGCGGCTTTCGTCGCGCGTCTGATTCGGGCGCGTGCCCCAGACATGACACACGCTGTTGATGCACCAGGTGAAATGCCACAGGGCGAGAGTCCTGACAATTGTGCCCCAGAGCAGGCCGCGCCATCCGGCCACCGCGTAACAAAAGACTCCGCTCAGCACCCACGGCAAAGTGAATAGCACGCCACGGTCTAACAGGCGCACCCAGGGGTCTTGCCCCGACACGTCGGGCACAAGCTCGCGGTAGTCGCTTCCCTCCTCGGCGTCGGCGCGCATGATCCAGCCCATGTGCGCGTGGAAGAAACCGAGACGCGGCGAATGCGGGTCGCCCTCTCTGTCCGTCAATTGATGATGACGACGATGGATGCGTGTCCAGCGCGCGGGGCCGCCCTGCAAGGCCGCCGCGCCCGTCCAGATGAGCAGGCGGCGCAGCCAACGCGGGGCGACGAAGCCGCGATGCGCGAGCAGGCGATGATAGCCGATGCCGATGGCGAAGGTGGTGGCGAGGTAGAAACCGACGAAGAGCGCGAGGTCAACGGCGCGCGGCGGGAACCACAAAGCGAGCAATCCGCAAGCGTGCAATCCGACGACGAGAAAACTCTGCGTCCATTGAATCCGAGACAGCGCAGAGAGCGGCTGTTCGACGGCGAGGGCGTCTGTTCTTTCTTTGAGCAAAAAAATTACCTTTGAAGTTTGGATCGATTCGTCGCCTCTTACTATACACAAACACGAACGCCCACGGCTAACGCCGCGCGCCGAAAGCGGCCTTCGCGTGCCTGAGTCCGACGCGAAGGAGGGCGGCCACCAACCAACACTTGAAAGCCATTCTCTACTTTTAATTCGGATTGATCTTCTCGATCTCTTTTTCAATCAAAGGGAGTACCCGTTGGCGGAGTTTTAAGACCAGGACATCAGCCTGTTTCACGTCGTCTTCGAGGCGGGCGCGGCTTTGAGATGTTTGGTTCAGCAGGCTTTCGACCCCCTTCCGCTCATTTTCCAACACCCGACGCCGGACGTCCCGCAGTTCCGAAGTGCGAGTTGTGCCGATCAAGCTGATGGCACGCTCGACGCTGTCTGGACGCATGTCTTCTTCAATCTGCACCAGACGGGTTTTGAACGAAGTCTCCTTTTCGATCAATTCGAGAAACTGTTTCCGCATCACTTCGGCGCGCTGCTCGGCGCGACTTAAAAGTTCTAAGTTGAGCGAAATGCGGGTTTGTTTGTCGTCCGGCTGGCCGCTTCGGGTTGAATCGGGCGCGAGGTATTTGTCGCTGACCTCGCGTAACCTGCTGTTCAAAGTTTGCAGCGATTTACGCAGGAGCCCGATTTCATTTGCCACCGTGTCGATTGAATTGACATTCGGCGGGACGTTCGGCGCCCGTTCTTGAGCCTGAGGCGACGACTCCCCCCGACGAGCTTCGGGCGTCTGGGCAAATGAGGCGATGCTAAAAAGTGTTACGGCACAAATCACGGCCGGGAAAAGTCTTGCTCGCATAGTCATTGGCGGAGTCCTTCTTGCTTGTGAGTTTCGGGACAGTCTTTTTCACGCTTTACCGCGACGGAAGTTCGCTTATTATCACTATGTAAGGCTCAAGTTCAAAGCACATTTCGCTACGAATTTTATGCAGGTGGCGAGCGCACGAATCTCTGGGTTTGAGTGCAGCCTCGGCGCGCTGATGTTATTGTGTGCGAAGGTAAGAGACTTAGCTCTGCCGCCATCTAACAACGGCATGCAGCAGATGCGCGATCACATTGAATTTCATGCGAGACTCGCAGCTGGCTGTGATTCGTCGGCGCCGCTAATGCAGGGCGTTATTCATCTCTTAGCTATCGGTTGGTGAGCCGACTATCTTATTTTTTAAGGAGCATTTTTATGGAGCAGAACGAAGAGTTGGCGACGCTTGCGGGCGGCTGTTTCTGGTGTCTGGAAGCGGTCTACGCGGACTTGCGCGGCGTCGCGCGCGTCGTGTCCGGCTACAGCGGCGGACACGCGTCGAACCCGACCTACAGAGAGGTCTGCGACGGCACGACCGGGCACGCCGAAGTCGTGCAGATCACTTTCGACCCGCAGGTCGTCTCTTACAGAGAACTGCTGGAAGTCTTCTTCACCATACATGACCCGACAACGCTCAATCGACAGGGCGGCGACGTGGGCACACAGTATCGTTCGGCCATCTTCTATCACACGAACGCTCAGCGCGAGACGGCCGAGCAGGTGATCGCCGAACTCGGCGCGGCGGGCATCTGGGACGCGCCCATCGTCACCGAACTCGTCTCCTTTGAAATCTTCTACCCCGCGGAGGATTATCATCAGGAGTATTTCCAGAACAACCCGAACCAACCTTATTGCCGCGCCGTTGTCGCGCCGAAGGTCTCAAAGTTTCGGCAAAAGTATCTGGAGAAGTTGAAGCGTTAAGCGACGACGATGTAAGTGCGGTTTGCGTAAAAACAGAGGAACCACGCGCGTCACGCGAAACCACACGAAGAAGAGTTTAGCGTTGTGCGCGTGTGTGTGTTCGTGGTTCAACTCTTTTTTGTAAGACGCTAAGAGCGCCAAATGAAAAGAGCCGGACAGGTATAAGTACCCGTCCGGCTCTTTTGTTTGTGTGTATCGGCGTGCGGAAGCGTTATCGGCCTCTGCGTTCGTCGCGCTCGGCGACGAGGTTATTCGTCACGGAGAAGACGCCGGGGATGCCGCGCGCGGCAAACTCCGCGAGTTGCTTGTCCATGCGGTTGCCGACGACGCCTTCCAGCGTCAGGTGACCGCGATTGACGACGATGTGAATGGACGGGTTCGAACCCATCGCGTAACGATAGAGACTGCTCGTGCCGAAGACGGCGCGATAGGCTTGCGCGCGAATCCGGTCGTCGAAAGTCGAAAGCGGCAACACCTCTATGTTGTTGACCACTTGCCGCACGCCCTTGATCTTCGCCACGCGCCGCGCCGCATCCGAACGCGTCGAGGGCTGTACGACCTGGCCGTAGAGCGTCACGGTGTCGCCTTCGATTTTATAAGCGAGATTATCGAACACGCCGTAGTAAGGCAGCGTCACGAGTTCCTTGCGAACGCGCTTCGCGACTTGCTGTTGATCTAACTGCTGACCCGTCTCCGTCGCCGGAGCGGCCGACACGGCCGTCGCCCCGGACACCACGAGCGCGAAGAAAAGCGCACCCGCGGCCAACATATTTTTAAACGTTTTCATAGCTCTTTTCACCCTTCGATAACTGTCTATCATCCTTATTTTTCTTTCGGAATTTAGATGCCTGCGGGCGCGTCCGCGTGGCCTTTTCCCGCTCGGCGGGAGACGGCGCGCGGCGCGTTTCGGAGGGCGTGGAGGATGGAAAATTCAGCTCGCGCGTCGATTTGTAGCTCGCGAAAAATTATTTCCGCGTAAGGTGCGCGAACGTACATACAGAGTGGTGCGGGGCGTGTAGGATGTCCTTCCCTCCGAACTTACACCCCCACTTGAAGCATGATGACAAAAGGGGCGTCGGGTTGCCAGACCCGACGCCCCTTTACTTGCTCCAAGGCGGCGGAGAGTTTTTCCTTTCCGCGCGAAACGCGCCGCGCGCTTTTTTTTGCTATTGTTACGGGCACATCAAAGGGGCAAGGAGGTTTAAAGCGATGGCATCGGTGTGGGAACTGGGCGGGTTGACCTGGAGAGAGTTGGGACGGCGCGTCTGGTGCGAGATTTACGACGGCGACTTGCTGACGCGCGCGGCGGCGCTCTCCTACTACTTCCTGCTCGCGCTCTTTCCCCTTCTACTCTTCCTCGTCGCCATGCTCGGCTATTTCGCAGAAGCGGGCACGGAACTGCGCGGCAACTTGCTCCGCTACCTTTCGACCGTCGTGCCGCGCTCGGCCTCCACGCTCATACGCACCACCGTCGATGAGATTGCCGAGAACGCAGGCGGCGGCAAAGTCACCTTCGGTCTGCTGACGGCCATCTGGGCGGCCTCCTACGGCATGGGCGCGATCAGCGACACTTTGAACTCGGCTTACGGCGTCAAAGAATCTCGCCCGTGGTGGCGCGTGCGGCTGATCGCCATCGGCCTCACCATCGTCATCGCCATCCTGACCATCACGGCCTTAACGCTCGTCCTCTACGGCGGCGAGATCGGCGACGCGCTCTCGAACCGTTTCGGCTTCAGCCACGCGTTCACGTTGGCGTGGGCGATCTTGCAGTGGCCGATAGTGTTGGCCTTCGTGCTGCTGGCCTTCGCGCTGATCTACTACTACGCGCCCGACGTGCACGATCAAAAGTGGTACTGGATCACGCCCGGATCGCTCGTCGGCGTCCTGCTCTGGCTGCTCGTCTCCTTCATCTTTCGCATCTACCTGCGCTACTTCGACAACTACAGCGTCACCTATGGCTCGCTCGGCGCGGTCATCATTCTCATGCTCTGGTTCTACCTGACGGGCTGCGCCATCTTGATCGGCGGCGGCGTCAACGCAGAGATCGAAAACGCAGCCGCGAGCGAAGGCACGCCCGGCGCAAAACCACACGGACGCAAGACGCCGAGGCGAAGAGGAGGAAAAGCGGTGAATGGTAAATAGTAAATAGTGAATGGATGAAAAGCAGGTTTCATCCATTCACTATTTACTATTTACCATTCACTTTCCTCTCACCTGTCTCCATCACGCGACATGGAGCCGCCGCCCGTGCCGCCGCCGACGGGCGAGCCGCCGCTCGTGCCGCTGCCCGTGTCGCCCGCGCCGCTCGTCCCCGCGGGCCTGCCCGTAAAATCCATCTCGCCGACCGCGCCGACGGTTTCGGGCGCGCTTGCGGCGGGCGTGCCTTCCGTCTGCGCGCGCCCGTCGGACGGCAGAAAGGTCTGCGTGCCGCCGGTCGTGCCGGGCATCATGTCTTCGTTCTCGCCGTTGCCCGCGTCGGTCGCGCCGGTCGCGCCCGCGAACCTGTCCGCCTCGTCGTTTCTGCCCTCAGTCATCGTCTCTTAAGTCCTTCCGTTTGATGAAAACTGTCGCGGCTCGCCTTTGCGTCTTGAAGCCTGACGCTCCGGCGCGCTGCGCCCAGGTCTTCGCAGATTGTGTTCAGGGAAACAGTGAGCGAGTTTATGGTGCGGCGCGTGGCGAGTCTGTACAGTTGCGTACTTTCTTCTCATGGTGCGTGCGGCGTTGCACGGCGCGTGCGTCTATAATCAACGGGTATGAGCGGGATACAGACGAAGACGCAAACCTCCGCGGGCGGCGTGGTGTTTCGCCGCCGCGAGGACTCGCACGTCGAAGTGTTGTTGATTGCGGTGGGCGAAAGTAATCGCTGGCAGTTGCCGAAAGGTCTGGTCGATGCGGGCGAGACGCCCGAAGCGGCCGCGCTGCGCGAGGCGCGCGAAGAGACGGGCGCGTCGTCCGAACTCGTCGCGCCCATAGACAAGATCGAATACTGGTATTACTCGACCGACCGGCGCGGCGGGCGCATACGCTTCCACAAGTTTGTCTATTTCTACCTGCTGCGCTACCTGTCAGGCGACGTGCGCGACCACGATTGGGAAGTCAACGAGGCGCGCTGGATAGAGATAGACGAGGCACAGAGGATGCTGGCCTTTAACGGCGAACGCAAAGTGCTCGAACGCGCACGCGAGATGCTCGCTACGGATGATTCGCTTTGAAGAATAAGCGCGAACGGTCAGCGTCCCGCCTTCGGGCGTTTGGGATTGCCTTTGCCCGTCTTCGGCGTGGCCGCGGCTTCATCTTCATCCGTGCCCAGATTCAAGTCCGGCCGGTCGTGCTGCGCTTGCACCACCTCCGAGCGTTTGCCGAGCTTGTTCTCCGCGCCGCTCTCTGTGCTCTGCTTTTTGCCTTCGCCCGTCGGCGGTTGATTCACTTTCCCACGGCTCTTGTTCGCCATCTTCTCTTCCTCCCTCAGACCTATTCTCAGTTCAACTTATTTCGCCGCCTTCCGCAGATAACGGGCGGCCTTCAGAATCAGCACGCAGCTCGGACTATGCGTGATCTCGCCGCGCATCACCAACTCGACCGCCTCTTCAAGCGTCGTCTTGAAAGGCTCGATGCGCTCCGTGCCCTCCTGCTCGGCTTCCGTAAACTTCAAGCCGCGCGCGAGATAGAGATCGACCGGACAATGCACGATTGACGTATCCATGTCCATCCGCCCCAGACTGACGATCTCCGATGCTACTACTCCCAACTCCTCGCGCAACTCTTTCTTCGCAGACTCTTCCGGGCTGGCATCGCCGTCAATCCCGCCGCTCACAGCTTCGACGCTCTCCGCGCCGAGCGCGTAACGAAACTGGCGGGTGAGGTAGATCGTCCCGTCCGGCTCGACCGGAAGAACGGAGACGCCCGGCTTCATGCGCACCGTCGCATACGTGCCCGGCTCGCCGTCCGGCCTGATCACGCGGTCTTCGTACAACTCGACAAACTCGTCCCTGTACTTCGCGTTCGTCTCTTTGATAGTCCAGGGGCCGTGCTTCCGGCGCTCCATCAGCTTTTCTCCCCGTCGCGCATCAGGATTTTCCGCGCCCGCTCCATCTCCTTCTTATCCTCGCCGGTCATTTGCGGGTAGCGCAGTTTCAGTGATTTTAACTTGGCGACGACGAGTTCCGCGACGACCAGCGCGCTGAACCAACGATGGTCGGCCGGGACTATGTACCACGGCGCACGCCGCGTGCTCGTCCGCGTCAGCGTGTCTTCGAAGGCGCGCATGTATTCGTCCCAGCGGCCGCGCTCCGCGATGTCGTTCACAGAAAACTTCCACTTCTTCTCCGGCACGTCGAGGCGTTCGAGCAGGCGCTCGCGCTGCTTCTCCTTCGAGAGATGAAGGAAGAATTTCATCACGTGGATGCCGTTCTCCGTCAGGTATTGCTCGAAGTTGTTGATCTGCGCGAAGCGTTGCCGCCAGATGGCGGGCGAATCGCGCAGGCGCGGCGGCAACTGCTGGTCTTCGAGCCGTTCCGGGTGAATGCGCGTCGAGAGCACTTCCTCGTAATAGGAGCGATTGAAGATGCCGATCTGTCCGCGCTTCGGTAGATTCTTGACGAAGCGCCAGAGGTAATCGTGTTTGAGTTCGATTGCGCCCGGCTTCTCGTTGATCGTTACCACACAGCCTTGCGGATCGACGCTCGACATGACGTGCTTGATCGTGCCGTCTTTGCCTGCCCCGTCCATCGCTTGAAAGATGAGCAGAAGCGACTGCCGTTCCTCGGCCAGAAGTTTGTCCTGCAACTGCGCCAGGCTCTCGCAATCGCGTCGAATCTTCGCCTCCGCTTCCTCTTCGCCTTCGTAGCCGCCCGTGTAAGCCGGGTCGTAATTCTTCAAATTCACACGCTCCCCCGCAGGTACGAGAAACCCTCTTCGCTTCATTCACCCTCCGTCATCTTGGTCAATATAAAAACAGCGTCGCACGCGTGGCGGGTCGTCTCTTGTGAGCCGTCAACGTGCGACGTAATTTCCGGGTCAAATCATCTTGTCTTCAACTGCCTGATTGCGCAACCTCGCCCGGCCTGTCTGCAACGAGCAGAGCACGCGCCTCGCGTCTGAGCGCGGGCAGGCGCAACGAGAAAACTATCGCGCTCAGGATACAACCCACGCCGCCGAGCGCGACCGTGTTGGCCGCGCCCGCGCGCTCCGCGAGCCAGCCCGCCAGGAGCGCGCCGAGCGGAGCCATGCCGAGAAACATCATCGAATAGACGGCCATCACGCGCCCGCGCAGAGCGTCCGGAACCATCGCCTGCACCAGTGTATTCGACGAAGAGATTTGCAGGATCATCGAAAAGCCCACGAAGACCAGGACCGCGATTGCCATTCGAAAATCTTCCAGACGCGAAAACAACACCAGCCCCGCGCCGAAGCCCGCCGAAGACAAAGCCACCCAGCGTCCCATCCCGCGCACCCCGCGACGCGCCACCAGAAGCAGCGCCGCGCAGAGTGCGCCCACGCCCGCCGCGCCGAGCAGCATGCCGAGTCCGCTCGCGCCCACGCCGAGGATGCGGTCTGCGAAGACCGGCATCAAGACCGTGTAAGGCATGCCGAACAAACTGATGAGGCCGAGCAGTATGATCAGAGCGCGAATCGGCGCAGTGCGCCCGACGAAACTGAAACCCTCGACGACGCGCCGCACGGGCGAAGGTCGCTCCGCATCAACAGCCGCGCCTGTCTCCTGTCGCGCGACGCGCATCCGCAACAGTCCCACGATGACGGCGACGTAGCTCACGCCGTTCACGAAGAAGCACCAGCCCTCGCCGATTGAAGCGACGAGCAGTCCGGCCATCGCCGGGCCGACCAGACGCGCCCCGTTGATCATCGAAGAGTTGAGCGCGATGGCGTTGACGAGGTCTTCCCTGTCCACGAGGTCTGCGACGAACGCCTGCCGCGCCGGGATGTCGAACGCGTTGACGACGCCGAGCAGCGCGGCCAGCACGTAGACGTGCCAGACGGCGACGCTCCCCGTCAGCGTCAGCAAGGCCAGCACGAAGGCGAGCAGCATCGCCAGCGCCTGCGTCGTGATCAAAATGCGGTGGCGACTGAAACTGTCCGCGATTGCGCCGCCGACGGGCGCGAGCAGGAAGCCCGGTATCTGTCCCGCAAACGTGACGAAGCCGAGCGTCGCCGCCGAACCCGTCAAACGATAGACGAGCCAAGCCTGCGCCACGCTCTGCATCCACGTGCCCGTCAGCGAAACGAGTTGCCCGCCATAAAAGAGCCTGTAATTTTTGTGGCCGAGCGCACGCAGCGTCTCCGGCATCCGAATTTTTTTCCGCTCGACCGCCGCCTCGACACCGACCGTCTCCAAATCTCTCCGAACTTCCGCCTGAATAACTTTCACCCCTCGCTCGCTTCCCTAAAAATTCACGCGGCGACTCTCACCCGTCACACCCGCAATTTTCCGTCCCGTCCAAAAACCCTCTTTAACTAAAAACCTTTTTAACTAGATGAAACGCTCCCAACATAAGATCGCCGCGGGACGGAATGATGACCTTCATTTCAAGAAACTGTGACAAAGCGGGAAAGTTCGGACAGGGACAACTATCGTCGCCGCGCGTAGAGCAACGCGTCCAGAGCGCACAATGCGAAGCCGATGAGAGCGGCCGTCCACAGTTGAAAGGAGAGCGCGATGAGTGTGAAGAAGAGGACGATGCTCACGCCCGTGAGACGATGCGCCGTGTTCGCGCGCCGCGCGCGTCCGAGCAGCGCGAAGATTAAGAGGCTCGACACGAACCACCCGGCGAAGTTCGTCAGAGGGATGCCGTAATACGCGCCGCGTTCCACCCAGCGCCAGTAACCGAGTTGATTCGCGGCCAGCGGATCGATGACGAGATCGATCGACGTCATCCACGCGGCCCCTGCGAGCGCAAACGCCCACGACGGCAGATTCAAACCCGCGAGCGCCTGTCTCAAATACGCGACGAGAGTCATCCACGCGAAAGCCATCACGACGGGCACGCCGAAGACTGTGGGCTGCAACACGGACGTGTACGCGTATCGCCCGAACGGCACGCCGTAATGCACGCCGCACAATTCGATGAAGAGTCCGGCGACCGCCACGGCAAGGAGACTGAAGAACTCGCGCCGCGAGGTGATCGTCAAAAGAACCAACGCCCCGGCCACGGCGAGGAAGACGGACGCGAGCCATGTCTCGTCCTGTTCAACCGCGCCGATGAACAGATAACGCGCCGCGCCTCCCACCCACAAAACGATGTAGACGAAGACGAGCACAGATGTCATGAATCGCCACCACGCGCGAGGCGGTGCGATGCCTGCTTCGTCGTGCGTCGCGCGCATCTCTTCGTCGCGCCGCGCGTGCCTTTGCTCGCCGCGTGGCGTGTGCGCCTGTCGGTCGTGTGCGTGTGTGTGTTTCAAGTTTCGCATCGTCGGATCAAGTCGCAGGTGATCTTGGCGGAGAGCAGGACGGTGGGCGTGCCGCCGCCGGGGTGGCTGCTGCCGCCGACGTAGTAGAGGCCATTGAAGTGTGCGTCCCTGTTCGGCGGACGCAGAAAGGCTCGACGCCAACCGTGCGAGTGTGTGCCGTAGATCGCGCCGCCCGGCATCGAGTAACGCGCGCCGATGCGGCGCGGCGTCCACACGTCGGCGCAGACGATCTCGGATTCGATGTCGGGGAATCCGCCCCGCGCAAGCCGCGCGAAGACGCGCCGACGCGCCTCCGCAACCTCTGTCTCCGTCCACTCGTCCTCATCATTCGCGGGCGCGTTCGCCATGATGAACAACGTCTCGCCCTCGCCTCCGGCGACGAGCGAACGGTCGCTGCGGCTCGGCGCGCTGACGTAGACGGTCGGATCATCTGGAAAGACGCGCTCGTCGAAAAGCGACGCGAACTCGCGCGCGTAATCGCTTGAAAAATAGACCGCGTGATGCGGCATCGACGCGTGTGCGCGTCGCAAGCCGACAAGGAAAACCAAACCGGACAACGAACGTGCATCGACGGGCTGCGCCTTACCATCCAAGCCGAGCAACGAGCGCGCGTGCGACGCGTCGCCGTTCATCACAACAGCGTCGGCACGCACGTGTTCGCCGCCCGCGAGCGCAACGCCCGTCACGCGCGCACGCGCGTCGCGTTCGATGCGCTCGACCCGTGCGCCCGTCCTGACGGCGACGCCCCACTGTTCGGCCAGCGCGCAGAGGCGCTCGACGATGCGGTAGAGGCCGCCGCGCACGTGCCAGCCGCCGAAGGCGTATTCGACGTAAGGAATGACGGCGAGCGTCGCCGGCGAAGCGTAGGGCGACGAGCCGACGTAAGTGGGATAGCGGTCGAACAGTTGTCGCAGGTGCGGGCTGCGAAAGTGCGCCGCGACCGTGCGGTGATAATTGCCCCACGCGTGACGAAGCGGCGTGTGGCGCACGAGAGCCTTCAAGGCGCGTGCGTCCGGCCGGAAGTCGAGCGGCGGGCGGCGAAAGAAAGTCTCCTGCGACAGTTCAAACAGACGCGCGCCGAGCCGCATGAAGCGAAAGAAGCCGTCAACGTCGCGCCGTTCGAGTCGGCGCAAGGTGTCGAGCCAATCTGGCAGATAGGAAGAGTATTGAAAGCGCGTGCCGTCGTCGAAAGAGTACTCAGCGAGCGGGCGCATGGGGACGAGTTCGAGATGTTCGTCCATGCGTGCTCCGGCCGTCTCGAAGAGTTCCGCGAAAACCCACGGCATCGTGATGAGCGACGGGCCGGTGTCGAAACGAAAGCCCGAATGCTCCCAACGATTCATCTTGCCGCCCGCCGTCTCCCCCTGCTCGCAGACCGTCACGCGCCAGCCCGCGCGCGCCAACCGCAAAGCCGTCGCCAAGCCTCCCAACCCCGCGCCGATGATCACTGCGTGCTTCATTGTGAAAGCGGTGAATGGTAAATGGTAAATGGATAAAAACCTGTCTTCATCCATTTACCATTTACCATTCACCATTTACCTGTCTCCCCCTGTATCGTCGGCCTTTCCATTCGACGCCGCGACCGCTCTTGCAGCGCCACCATGAGGAGAGGCCGAGCGCGACGAGCAGCGCCTCGCCCGCCGGATGCAGCGCGACAGACCACCACGGATGACCGAAGCGCACAGAGAGCGCCGCGCGACAGGCGAGCGTGCAGAGCGCAACGCACGCGAAGACGATTCCGGCGCGCGTGCCGAACCAGAACGGCGCGAGGATGAAGGGCAATAGAAACAGGGAGACGTGCAACGCCATGAACAACCAGAAACTCCGCTCGCGCCGGAAGGCCGGGAAGAAGTTCTTCTGAAAGCCGCGCCAGATTTCCGCGAGCGAACGATACATCCGCACACTGACCACGCCCTGCCCGTCGAGACACAAACTCGCTTCGCCGCGTGCGCGCCATAACTGCGCGAGCCTTACGTCTTCAAACAACTCCGCGCGCACGGCCGCGTGCCCGCCAAGGCGCGCGTAAGTCGGCGCATGCGCGAGCAGGCACGCGCCGTGCGCCAGTCCGAGCGAAGGGTCTGTGCGACGCTTGAGCGCGAGCGGCGCGGGATAGAGCGTGAAGACGACGAAGTTCAGGAGCGGCATCAAGGCGCGTTCCCAGAAGCCGCCGAGTGTGAGCGCAGGCCAGCAGGAGAGCAGCGTCAAGCGTCTGACTTCGGCTTCGGCGAGCATGCGCCGCGCCGCGTTCGCGGAGAGGCGCGCGTCCGCGTCCAGAAAGAGCAGCCACTCGCCGCGCGCCGCTTCGGCGAGACGCGCGCAGGCAAAAGTCTTCCCGCACCAACCGCCCGGAAGCGCCGTGGCCGCGACGCATTTCACGCGCGCGTCTCGCCGGGCATAGTCGGCGACGATTGTTGGGGTCTCGTCCTGCGAGTGGTCGTCGTAAACCAGCACCTCTGCGATCGTCTCGCCCTGGGCGAGCGCGCCTTCGAGACAGGCGGCAAGGTTGTGCCCCTCATCGCGCGCGGGGATGAGAATGGAGACGCGACCGCGCGCCGGTTGCGCGTCTTCGCTCGCGCGCCTCAAGCGCGGCCACGCGAGCGCGTTCCACAACACGACGCAGAGCAACAGCAGTGCCGCCGCAATGAGAAGTAGAGAGAAAAGAATCATGCGACGGACAGTTGCTCCGCGCCCGTGAGGGATAGTTGCTCGGCGTCGCTGATGGAAATTTGCTCCGAGCCTGCGCCGGGAAGTTGACAAGCGCCTGCCGCTTTCACTTTGTCGAGCAGCATCTCGGCCGCTTCGACCAAGAGGCGCGTCTCTTCGCGCTCGCCGAATTTTTCGAAGAGCAGCAACGCGCCTTCGCCGACGAGCGAGGCGGCCAAATTTTGCGACGCGCTTCTGCCGAGCACGGACACGGCCGACGGTCGCAAGTGGCGCGCATCCTGTCCCGCATCCTTCCCGGACGACGCGCCGTCGCATGCTTCGTCCGACAGGTCGTCGCAAATCTGATAGACGCGCCCGAAGCGTTCGCCGAAGGCCGCGAGCGCACCGACCGTCTCGTCTTCAGCCCCGACAGCGCGTGCGCCCGCCACCATCATCAGGCGCATCAGGGCGACGGTCTTCAAGTCGCGGCTGGCGAGCGCGCGTTCGCTCGCGCCGGCCGCCTGCAACTCAAGATCGACTGCCTGACCGCCGATCATGCCGTCAGCGCCGACGGCGCGCGCAGCCTCTCCGAGCAAGGCGGCCGTCGCGCACGCACTCGTGCCGTTGCCCGCCGGAGCTGCGGCGCGCGTCAGGAGCGCGTAAGCCTGATTGAGCAGCGCGACGGCGGCCAGCATCGCCAAGCCCTCGCCGTAGACGAGATGAAGCGCGCGCCGGTTGCGACGCAAATTCGCGTCGTCCATCGCGGGCAGGTCGTCCAGAATGAGCGAACTGCTGTGCAGGAATTCGACGGCGCAGCCGACCGTGATGCCCTGCGCGTCGGTTGCTCCGCCGAGACGCGCGGCGGCCAGTGCGAGCAGCGGGCGCAGGCGTTTGCCGCCGGGAAAGAGTGCGTAGTCGAGCGCATCGTTCAGACGCCGCGCGCCCGGCTGCGAACTGTAGGGCAGGTGCGTGCGCAGGGCGTCCTCAATCTCCGCGCCGTGCCGTGCGATAAATGCTTTGAGCCGTTCGGTCAAACTCGCGCCTCGCTTTCTCTCACTGCTTCCATCACCTTTTTCAACGTCTCTCCCGCCGCCAGCATCACTTCTCCCGCTGCTGCTTAGAGACGTTGATAAAACTAAGAATTGAACCACGCGCGTCACACGAAACAACACTAAACTCTTGTTCGTGTTGCTCCGTGTGAGTTCGTGGTTTCAAGCTTTCGTTTGCCGTTCATAATCTCTCCCGCCGCTTTCGTCGTCTCTTCCTCATTCACTCTCTCAACGTTGCCGCCGTCAGTCGCTCGAAAGACGATGCGCGCGAGTTGCGCCGTGGCTTCGAGGATGGGCAGGTGTCCCGCGCCCGCGAGCATGTGCGCCCGCGCACGCGGCAAGACGCTCTGCCACAACGCGACGGATTTTTTCACGGCCGCGAACGTCCGCTCGCCATAGACGATCTCGACGGGCACGTCCGCGAGGCTTGCGAATCTGTCTACGTCGCCGACCTCCGCGAGCAACGCGAGATAGCCTTGCGCTACGTCGTGGTCGATGCGGCCGAAGGAATCGGTGAGATCGGTCGCGGCCGTGCGTCGTTTCCTGAGCGATTGATTCGTGAGCCAGCGTCCCACAGGGTTTGCGAACGTCGAACGGTAGGCATAGCGCCCGATGCGCGGCGAGACGAAGACGCGGAAATACCACGGCCAGTAAGCGAACGGATCGATCAGGATGAGACGATTGATGCGCGGCTTGATTCGTTCGGCGGCCAGCAGACCCAAAATCGCGCCGCTGCAATTACCGATCAAAGTGACTGAGGCGTGCGGCGGCGTCGCAGCGTCCGGTATGTCGCGCAAGGCTTCGACGATCTCGCCCGTCACGGCTTCCAACGTCAAACTCGCGGGCGCGGGCGAGCGTCCGCAGCCGGGCAAGTCCGCGCTGTAGAGCGAGGCATCCGGCGATATGTGTGCGGCGAGCGGCGCGAACGTCCTGTGGTCGCCGCTCCAACCGTGCAGCCCGAAATAAATCTCGCGCGTGCCCGCGCCGTAACGCTCAACGTACATGGCTCACGATCCTCTCTGCCACCTGTCGCCCGCCGAGCACAACCATCGGCATGCCCGTGCCCGGCGTGGTGCTCGCGCCCGCGTAGTAGAGGCCGTCGATCTCCCGGGAAAAGTTTTTGCTTCGCAAGGGGCCGAGTTGCGCGAAGTTGTGCGCCGCGCCGAAGGCCGAGCCGTCGTAGAGTCCGAAACGCCGCTGCCAATCGACGGGCGTGTAGACTTCCTCGAAGCGGATGCGACTCCCATCGAGTTCTATCTCGTGTCGCGCGAAGGTGGCGAAGACGCGCGCGCGCACGTCCTCTACAACCGCGCCCCAATTTGTCTCTCCCAACTCGCTGAGGACAGGCACGGGGACGAGCACGAAGACCGCCGCGTCGCCCGCGGGCGCAAGCGCCGCGTCGGTGGCCGAAGGCACGCTGACGTAGAAGGGCAAGCCGCGCGGGATGCGTCCGTGCTTCATCAAATCCGCGAAGGCGGCCGCGTAGTCGTCCGGCAAAAAGATCGTGTGATGGCCGAGATTACCGACCCCGCCGCGCACGCCCCAGTAAAAGGTGACGACGCCCGGCGTCATACGCATGCGTTCGGCCTTGCGCTTGAGACTTGCCATGACTACTGCGTCCGCATCGACGAGCGACGTGTCGGTCGTCGGCACATCGACGTTCGAGACGACGAGCGACGCGGCGCGAAACTCGCCGTCTTCCAGTTCCAGACCTTTGACACGCCCGCGCTCTGTGATGATCCGCCGCACGCGCCGGTTCGTCTTGATCTCGACGCCGAGTTCACAGGCCAGTTTCGTGATGCCTGAGACGAGGCCGTAGACGCCGCCCTCGGGCAGCCACAAACCGTAAGCCATCTCGCCGTAGGAGAGGATGGTGAACATGCCGGGCAGCGTGTAGGGCGATCCGCCCAGATACATCGCGTAGGAGCCGAGCGCTTCGCGCAGGTGTCGGCTTTTGAAGTAGCGCCGCAGTTCGCGTTCGAGCGAGCGCCAGATGCTCGTGCGCCGGAGTTCCGCAAGGGTCAGCGCGCCGAGCCAACGCACGGGGCTATCGACGTTGCGCACGACCATCTTCTCGAACGCGATGCGATACTTCGCTTCCGCGTCGCGCATGAAGTCGAGCGCGCGCGGGCGCGAGCCGGGTTCGAGTCGTTCGCATTCGGCCAGAAACTTTCGCGCGTCGCTCGACAGGGTGAAGCGCGTGCCGTCGTCCCAACGGAAATTGATGGAGGGATCGACCGCCAGCAGTTTTACGTAGTCGTGAAAGTTGCGCCCGGCGGCGGCGAACAACTGCTCGAAGACCCAGGGGTAGTTCAAGAGCGAAGGCCCCGTGTCGAAACGAAAACCTTCGCGCTCGATCAGATTCGCGCGCCCGCCCACGCGCTCGTTCGCTTCGTAGAGGCTGACCCGGAAACCGGCCAGGCGCAAATGTATCGCCGCGCTCAAACCGCCCAGGCCCCCGCCCACGATCAAGACATTTTCTTCCGCCACTGGCTTCATCCGAATTTCACTTTCGCAGATAGGCGAGCGGGATGCGCCAGTATTTGCTCGGCGGCAGGACGCCGAACTTCTCGCGCGCGGGCACGCTCTCGCGTCGCACGACGGCCGCATCCGGCCGCTGCCCGATGCGCGCGTTTAGACGCCGGTAGACGGCGATGCAGGCGCTTATGGCGATCCGGCAATCGGGAGAGAAAGCGTCCAGATCGCGTTCGGCCGCAGCGTAGTGCGCTTCGGCGACGACGGCCAAACGTTCGAGCACGCGCGCGATTGCTGCGCGTTGCCGCGCGTCGCCCGTGTCCAACTTGTTTGGCGACGCGATGCCTTCTGCGCGCAGGAAGTCTTCGGGCAGATAGACTCTGCCGCGCCTGTGGTCTTCGCCCACGTCGCGCAGGAAATTCGTCAGTTGCAGCGCGATGCCGAGCGCACGCGCGCTCGACTTGGCGCGTGTGAAATTTCCTTCCGCGCTCGCGCCGTAGATGTGCGCCAGAAAGTAGCCGACGACGATGGCGCTGCCGTAGATGTAGTTCTCGATCAGGTCGTCGAGCGTCTCGAAGGGACGCGGCGCGGCGTCGCGTCGCATGGCGGCGAGAAATGCGCGGTAGTGTTCGTGCGGAATCTCGCGCTCGCGCACGACCTTTGTGAAACTCGCCAGAAAGCAAGGCACGCCCGCGCGCATTGCTTCGGAGAGCGACGCGGCACGCAGGCCTTCTTCGTAACAGTCGCCCCAATCTTCGAGAGCGCACACACGCGCCGCTTGCGTCAGCGGGAACGTGTCGACGATCTCGTCCGGGTAGCGCACGGCCGCGTAGACGGCTTCGACCTCCGCGCGTTTGGCGGCGGGCAGAAAACGACTGACGACGAAGAAGCTCGTCGTATAGGCGCGCATCACCGCGCGCGCCTGTCGCGTGACGACCTCCCAGGCCGCTTGCTCCGTGCGCGCTGTGAGCGCGCGTGCGCGAGTCAGGCGCTCGATAGTCTCCCACTCTGCGAAAGTCCAGACGCAGGCGTTCTCAGTCGTGTGGTTATTTGGCGAGAGCATAAATGGTTCGACGCGTCGGAGCCTTCGACGCCTTTGATCGTTCGGCCGCTTTTCCCGTGCCGCCTCTTCATGCAACAAAATCCGCACGCGAAACTTCAACGAATCGCTGCCCCCCGTCTGTTCGTTCAGGTGCGACCGACAATCAAGCGCGCGCACGGAAAACGCGCATCCGACGGACGTGTGCAAGCAGTTACTCCGCATCACATGCCGCGCCGTGCTCCGTCGTCGCTCGAACGCGCGCCGCTTCCACGCGCGCCCAACCGTCCGTCTCCAGAGCAGCCCTGAGCCAGTAGGTGTACTCTTCGGGTCGCTCGCGCACGTCGCGCCGCAGTTCTTCGGGCGTCGTCCACTTCCAACCTTCCACCTCGGACACATCGGGCCGGAACGCGCCGTCGAAATGGCCGACGAAGACGTGATCATATTCATGCTCGATCAACTCGTTCGCAAACTCCGCGCGATACAGAAACTCGAAGGCCGGGCGCAGTTCACATTCGAAGTTCATCTCTTCGCGCAGACGCCGCCGCGCGGCCGCAACCGTCGACTCCGCGGGCCGCGGATGGCCGCAGCAGGTGTTCGACCACAGGCCGCCCGAGTGATATTTCGACTTCGCGCGGCGTTGCAGCAGCAGTTGACCGGCCGAGTTGAAGACGAAGATCGAGAAGGCGCGATGCAACTGTCCCGCCGCGTGCGCCGCCAATTTTTCCGACGCGCCCAACTCCCGGTCGTGTTCGTCTACGAGTATGACCTGTTCCATCCTGCGCCACCTTTGCGCGCCCCGTCCGTCTCGCCTTAGCGACGAGGTTCAAAATCCTTTTGAACGTTTTGAACGTTTCTTAAAATATCAGAGATTCAATAACTGTCAAGTAATAATCGATATTATCTGTTTCAGGAAAATATTTATGAACGATTTAGGCGAATTTCGTTTACATTGTCGAACCCCTTTGTTAAAGTCTCGGCCACAATTTGAGAGTTGATTTTCGGGACGCCATGAAAAGATATAACTCGGGGAAAAATCTAACCAGCAAAGAGGCCGCGCGCCTGCTCGGCGCGAGCGAGGCTTCGGTGAAACGCTGGGCTGACGGAGGGCTGCTGCCGTCGGAGAAGACCGCGGGCGGGCACAGGAGATTTCGCCCCGAAGATGTCGCGCGGTTCAAACGCGAGAACCGCGACTCGACTTCCGGCGCGCGGCGTCGCGTGCAGGACGGGAGCGCAGACCCGTCCGCCGCTTCGTCGCACGCCGGAGCACAAGCCTCTTCTCTCGCCCGTGAGTTCGCGTCTTCGAGCGCGCCGCACGCGGAAGAGGTATCGGCCGCCTCTGTGTTCGAAGCGCTCACGCGCGGCGACGAAGAAGAGACCTCGGCGCTGCTCGTCAAATCCTATCTGGGCGGGCGCTCGCTCGCCTTCATCTTCGACGAATTGCTGTCCGCCTCGATGCGCCGCGTCGGCGACCTCTGGCACAGGGGCGACCTCACGGTGGCGGAGGAGCATCTGGCGACGCGCGCCGCTCTCGACGCCCTGCACACTCTGGACAAAGTCGTCGCCGAACCCGAACCGAACGATCTACTCGCGGTCTGTTGCGGCGCGGAGGACGACTTTCACGAACTGCCTCTACGCTGCACCGAATTGGTTCTCAAACACGAAGGTTGGGAAGTTCTGAGCCTGGGGCCGAACACGCCCTTCTACGCGCTCTCGGAGATGGTCGTGCGCCTGCACCCGCGACTCGTCTGCGTGGCCTCGACCATCCTCGGCGATCTCGACCGCGCCGTCCGCGAGTTTCGTGAACTGCGCGCGGCCACTACGCGCGTCGGCGCATCAATCGTCCTCGGCGGCGCGGGCTTCGCCGACGCAAACGTGAGGCACAGGCTACCCGCCGAACTCTACGCCGAAAACTTTCAACAACTGTTCGACTTCGCCGCCACGCTCCACGTGCAATCGATGCCGGACGCGCCGACTTTATGAACCGCACGCCGAACAAGTAAAGCAACTAACCACCAAGACACGAAGGCGCGAAGTCGAATCCATAAAGTTTTCTTCGTGGCTTCGTGGCTTCGTGTCTTGGTGGTTAATCGTATGTTGCGCCTTTCAGTCGGCCGCTTCGCCGTCGAGCGATGCGAGCGCGCGTTCGAGCATGGCGCGGTGCGCGGGGTTCGTCGCGCGGCCGAGTTGATCCAGAATGCGCGCTCTGGATAAGCGCAGCGATTCGAGTCTCGCTTCGCGCTCGCGCGATTCGGGCGTCGAGTCGTTTCGGCGCGTGCGCGCTTCGGCCGCCGCCTGCTGCCGCTCCAGAGCGTCTTCCAACTGTCCCGCCAGTGCGTCTCCGTCCCAACTTCCGGCCATCTCAGGTTTCGCTCCTTCCAGCCCCAACGCGCCGGGGCAATTACTCGACATCGAACTCTCTGCCGAGAGTTCCGACAAACGCTTCACTCGTCCGTCCCCTGCTTCGCGCGCGAACGTTTCAGGCGCGAGTGCCGCGCCTTCTCTTCAAGCGTGCGCTCTTTGGCCGCGCGTGGCACGCGCGTCGGGACGCGCTTCGCCGGGCGATGATTCAATTTCTCGACGCGCTCACGCAGTTTGCGCAAGCAGGTCGCTTTGTTCTGGTGCTGGCTGCGCGCCTCGCGGCAGGTGACGACCACGCCCGACGACCGGTGCGTGAGTCTGACGGCCGTTTCCGTCTTGTTGACGTGCTGGCCGCCGGGGCCGCTCGAACGAAAGGTCTCAACCTCGCATTCGCGCAGCAGGTCTTCGTCCTCTTCCGGCAAAATGATCATCACAAATGTTTACACGTTCAAACAAGTTCGAGCAGCAATCCACCTTCAGCTTTCCTCCGTGTCCTCTGTGGTTAATATGGAAAATTAACCACAGAGGACACGGAGGGACACGGAGGAGCAATCAAGACAGCTTGATGACGTTTTTGATACCGCCGACTTTGCCGAGCAACAGGTCGCGGTGCTCCTCTATGGGCACGCGCGAGGTGATGAGCGCGTTGGTGACTTGCGGCCAGCGTTCGTGAAAGATGCTGAGGTCACGTATGGCGGCCTCGAACGCGTCGCGCCCGGCGTTGACCGTCCCGAAGACGATTTGATTACGCAGCACCAGATTGCGCATCAACGCATCGGTGTCGACGGGCGCGGGCGCTTTCCTTCCCGGCACACCCGTGAAGACGAAGACACCGTTCGTGTCCAGATACTTCAACACCTCGAAGGCCAGGGCAGACGCGCCGACCGCCTCGTAGACGAGATCGATTCCGCCGATGCGCCCGGCCAACTGTTCGACGCCGTGCGTCGCCGCAGAGACGTACTTCGCGCCGAACGACTCGACGAGTTGCGCCTTCTCGCTCGTCGCCTCTTCGCGCGAATAGACGTAGGTGTCGAAGCCCGCGACGACGAGCGCCATCGCGCCGAGCAGACCGACCGGCCCCGCGCCGAGCACGAGCGCGCGTTGATACAACCACTCGCGCCCGCCCGCCTTCTCGGCCGGAGGCGCATCCGAACTCCGGCGCGCTGCCGCTTCGCTCTCCGGCGGCGTGAACCACCACGGCAGCCGCTTCTGCACGTGCCACACTTCGGCCAGAGCCTTCTCCGCAATCGTCAGAGGCTCGACCAGCACGCCCACTTCGCGCAAGGAAGCGGGCACGACGTTCATATATTTTTCGTCGTCAACGACGAACTCGGTCATGAAGCCGTGTCGTCCCTTGATGCCGCGTTCGGTGAAGTCGTCCGTCAGACAAAAATCCTGCCGCCCCATGCGACAGGCCACGCACGTCTCGTGCGGGCAAGGACGACGCACGGAAGTCACGACGAGGTCGCCCGGCTTGACGCGTTCAACCGCGTCGCCCGTCTCCAACACTTCGGCCAGCGATTCGTGGCCGAGCAGGAGATACTGCGATCCTTCGGGCGGCGTGCCGTATTCGAAAGCGCAAATCTCCTTGTCCGTCCCGCAGATGCCGACTTCGAGCACGCGCAGTTTAACTTCCGTCGGCGACGACAGACCCGGCTCTTCGTGCTCGACGATCTTGATCTCTTTAGCTTCAGGGAAGACCGCGACAGCTTTCATAATTTTTTCTCACTCGCCGAGGGCAGCGTATTTGAAGATGCGGAAACGGTATTGCTGTTGCGCGCGGATGTTCGAGGCGACCGCGCCGTGCAGGTTCTCGTCCCACGTCGTGTATTGCTCGATGAAACGGTCGGCCGCCGCCTTGTCGCCCGCCGACTGCACTTCGAGCACACGCTTCAGGAGGTCGCCGACCGCGTCGTGATACTTATTGTAGTTGATGGACAGGCGGCGCGTCTGCGGGTCGAAGCGCAACACGCCTTTTTCCAGAAAGAAGTTCCATTGCATGAGTTGCATGGTGTTGTAGGGCTGCGTGCGTCGCGGGCGATTGTTCTGCAAAACGCGCTGGATGCCGCTGGCGTAGAGCGAGCGGAGTTGCGCGTCCGTGTAGTAACCGTTTTTGCGCAACGCTTCGGCGACGTAGAGCGAGACGAGGTCGGCCTTCATCTCTTCAAGCAGGCTTGAGTTTTCCTGCAAGGCTGTGTCCAAATCGCGCCCGTCGCGCGTCTGATCGACGCCGAGATAATGGCCGACTTCGTGCCAGAGCGTGCGGTAAAAACTGCCGTCGAAAGACAACTCGTTCCTGTGCGCGTCGGCGACGGCTGCGCCCCAGGCGTTGCCCGAACCTTTGAAAATCTCCGGGTGGCGCATGATGTTCGCGCGCAGCAGGATGGTGCGACCGTAGCGGCGCGCGAGATAACTTTCGTTCGGCAGGATGGTGGCCGTGTTGCCGCCGCGCGATTGTCCGAAGTCCGCGATTACGTCGTAGACGCCGACGGGGATATCTTCGCGCACGCGCTTGTGGCGGTCGTAGGGAAGCGAATCTTCGAGTGCCTGCAAGCCCTTCATGGCGCGGCGCAACTCTTCCGTCTCCTGCCTGCGCGTGGCGAGCACGTTGAAAGCATAGAAGGCTTTGACGCCGTAAAGTTCGTCGTCGTAAACCTCGTAAGAGCCGATCTGCGCGTTCAGGTTTTTGAAGCGACCAGTGATCCACGCGGCGTCGCCCGACTCGTAATCGTCCGAGAGCAGATCGCGCGCGCGGTTGCGCAGGTAGCGCGCAAACTCTTCGTCGTCCTTTTGCACTGCATCGGCCGCTTCGTTCAAGAGCGCGTGAGAACGGATCATCTCGTCTGCGTAGGCGACCGAGTAGGGCACGGCGTAGAGCATCTTTGCGTCGGGGCGCGCGGAGAGTTTCACAAGATCGTTTTGCAGGCCGGGATGGAGCGTGGAGAGCACCGGATATTGCCTGAGTTTCGCGAGGTCTGCGCGCAGGTTTGGCGCGGTGGCGCGACGGACGACCGTGCGCAGATCGAGTAGCGAGTCGCGCCTTTCCGGGTGCGCGGCGAGAAAGGCTTCGACCTCCTCTTTCGTGATGCCCCACGGGTAGACGTTGTGGCCGGGCGGCGTCATCTCGACGGGGAGAAACGGTTCGCGTTTGTTTTCGAGCGTCGTCGCAATCGGCCCCTGATTGAGACGATAGAGGGCGAGCAGATTTTGCGTCGCTTCTTTGTTCGCGCCCGCACGCGAGTCGAGCAGCGAAAGAGCGCGTTGTGCGCTCTCGGCGTCCCTGTGTCGCTGCCGCTCGTACACGTCCTGAAAAATATGACCCACTTCGATGAGCTTCGCCACGGCGCGGCGCTCGCCCTCGCTCAGGTGCGAGAGGTTTGGCTCAAGACGGACGGTCTGCGTCTTGGCGATGATGGCCGCGCTTCGTTCGAGCGGCCAATAACCGGCGGGCAGATTACCGCGCGCGCCCGTATTTCTATTCGTCGCCGTCTGCGCCTGCACGACGCACGCACACGCCGCGAGTATGACAATCAAACTCCGCAAATTCCTCATTCACACACCTCGCTGATTTTATCTGCCGTCGATTTTACCGGAAGCCGCAGCCGTAACGAAGCTATCTGAAACTCGAAACTCTCCTTTGCGACGCTGTCGCATGTATAATCGCGCCCCGATGCAAGGATCGATGAAGGCGGCGCGCGGCGGATACGAATCTTGGCCGAGAACAATCAACAATTGATCGCACACCTGCGGCGGACTGTGGACGAACTGGTCGCGCCGCTCGCCGAGAGCATCCGCATGGTTTGGCGCGGAGACAAAACGGCCGTGCCCGACGCGCGCACCGTGCTCGAAAACCACTTGCTGCTAACCGCCCGCCTCTTCATAGATGCGCGTGCAGCCACAGCCGCTCACAAACAGCGTTTTTACGAAACCGTCTGTCGCGCCTTCAAGCTGCGCGCCCCGGCGGACGCCTTCACGAATTTCACAAACGACTACGCGCCGTCGCTGCTCTCGAAAAACTTCACGGACACGCCCCTCAGCATCTCTTACCTCGAAGCCTACGACGCGCGCCACGGCACGAGCCACGCGGACAAAACTCGCCACCTGCTTTTTCAGTTCGCCAATCTCGTCATCAAGTTCGACGGCCGCGTCACGCCCGGCGAAGAGGCGGCGCTCTCCGAGTTCAAAAAAGTTCTCTACCCGGCCGGTTGGGGCGCACCGAAGACCGAACACGCCGAAGCCTCCGCGCCGGAACCACCACCGCCCGAAACGGACGAACCGGAAGACGAGCCGCGCCCGCTCGAAGAGGTCTTGACGGAACTGGACACACTCGTCGGGCTTGAGCGCGTCAAGACGGACGTGCGGCAGCTGATCAATTTCCTCAAGGTGCAGAAGATGCGCGAGGAACAGGGCATGCGCGGCCTCACCACTTCGCGCCACCTCGTTTTTTACGGCAACCCCGGCACGGGCAAGACGACCATTGCGCGCCTGCTCGCGCAAATCTATCGCTCGCTCGGCATCCTGCGTCGCGGCCATCTCGTCGAGACGGATCGCGCCGATCTGGTCGCAGGTTACGTCGGGCAGACCGCTTTGAAAGTGCGCGAGGTCGTCACGCGCGCGCTCGGCGGCGTGCTGTTCATCGACGAGGCTTACGCGCTCACGCCCGGCGGCGGCGGGAACGACTTCGGACAGGAGGCCGTCGAGACGCTCTTGAAACTGATGGAAGATCACCGCGACGATCTCGTCGTCGTCGTCGCCGGCTACACGGAGAAGATGCAACAATTTCTCGACTCGAATCCGGGCTTGCGCTCGCGTTTCAGCAAGCACCTGCATTTCGACGACTACGACCCGCCGCAACTGATCGACATCTTCCGAGCCTTCTGCCGTAAGGCCGACTTTCAACTCTCGCCCGAGGCGGAAACGGAACTGGAGCGAATTTTTTCTATCCTCTCCGCAGGCCGCGACGAGACGTTCGGCAACGCGCGGCTCGCGCGCAATCTCTTTGAAACGACCGTCAACAAACAGGCCAACCGCATCGTCTCTCTGCCTTCAATTGACAAGGCGTCGCTGGCTTCAATCGAAGCGGCCGACATCCCGACCGCAGAAGATTTGAAGGCGTGCGGCATCATCTTCTGAAACGCTCCCAGAATCGCCACAGAGTCGCCACATGAACAATTCATATTCAGTCACTTCCGAAACCAGAGAAGGCATCGAGATCTACACGCTCCGCGACGGGGATCACGCACGCGCCAGTGTCGCCCCCGCGCTCGGCAACAACTGCTTCGCCTTCGCCGCCGATGGCGCGGATGTGCTCGAACCCGTCGCTTTTGATGACTTCCGGCAAAAGCCGACGAGCTACGGCATCCCCATCCTCTTCCCTTTCCCGAACCGCATACGCGAAGGCCAGTTCACTTTTCAAGGCGAGCGTTACACGGTCAACCCGCCGCGCCACGGCTTCGTCAGAGATAAGGTGTGGCGTGTGCTCGATCAAGGCGTGTCCACGGATGCGGGCGCGTGGCTCACCTCTGCGTTCGACGCCGCAGAGCACGCGGAAACGATCCTCAAACAGTTTCCTTTTCCCTTCCGCATCGAAGTCACCTATCGGCTCAGGAACTCACGGCTCGAAATCGAAACGTCCGCGCGGAACACCGCCGGGCGCGACATGCCCGCCGGATTCGGCATACACCCTTACTTTCGCCGCCCGGCTAAAGGAACTCTCACAGTGCCCGCGCGCCACAGGCTCGAACTCGCCGACAGTCTCCCCACCGGCCGCTTGCTCGACGCCGACGATGCATACGACCTGCGCCACGCGGCCGACCTCGACACGCTGACCCTCGACGACATCTACACCTCAATCGAAACGGACGACCGCGACGGTCTCGCGCGCTCGGTGCTCGAAGACAGGGAAAACAATTTGCACACAATCGTCGAATTTTCGCGCGAACAGTTTCCCTACGTGGTCGTCTACACGCCGCCCGCCCCGCGCCGTGCCATCTGCGTCGAACCCAACAGTTGCCCGACCGACGCCTTCAACCTTCAAGCGCGCGGCATCGAAAGCAACGTGCTCACAATCGCGCCGGGCGAGACTGTCAGATTCGACATCGCTATCTACACGCGTCAGTAGAGCGACTAACAAAAACAAGAAATCACGAAACCACACGAATGTCTTCTTCGTGTTGCTTCGTGTGAATTCGTGGTTTCAGGGTTTTAGTTTTCTTAGGCGCTTTTAGTTTGCGGACGGCCTCAACCGAGTTTGAGCGCCATGATGCTTCTGCGGTCGCGCAGGTAGAGCGTCGTGCCAAGGAGCGTGGGGATAGTCCAGGAAGTGCCGTCGAATAATTCGACGCGCGCGTGCACTTCCAGTCCGTTCGGCGTCGGCGTCGCCAGGCCGAGCGTGCCGTCTTCGTCGAGGATGATGAACTTGCCGTCGGCATAAAGAAAACTGGCGTGCGAAAAGCCGCGCTCCTGCCAGAGCACGCGGCCTGTCTTCACGTCAATCGCCGTGAAGAAGGCTGGCCCGAGATGTCCAGTCGAAGCGTAGACCACGTCGCCCAGACGAATCGCGTTCTCCTTGTGGACGCGCGTGCGCTCGCTCTGCCACAGTTCGCGCACCGCAGTCTTTCCGTCGCCCGTGCGCGCCAGTTGCAGCACGCGCCCGCCCATCCCGTAAGCCGCCGAGACGAACAGTAGATTGCCCTCGCCCCACACGGGCGTGCTGATATTGAAATGAAAATTCCACTCGGCGCTGACCGCGTGACGCCACAGCAAACGGCCGTCTTCGGGACTGAGGCCGACCACTTCGTTGTGCATGAAGGCGACGAGTTGCGTCTCGCCGTCAACGTCGATGATGATGGGCGACGAAGAAGAGTTGCGAAAATCGTGCGCCTGCCAGCGGACGCGGCCGTCGCGCCGTTCGAAACTCATCAGGCTGTGCCCCGCGCCGCCCACCTGCACGATGATCGTGTCTTTGTAAGCGATGGGGCTGCTCGAATAGCCGACGTTGATGCGCGAACCATTGAAGTCGCTCCACAAGTCGTGCCCCCAAACTTTGCGGCCGTCCGTTCGATTCAGGCAGAGCAACTTTCCGGTCGTGCCTATGGCGCAGACGAGTTCGCCCGCAAGGAGCGGCGTCGAGTGAGGCCCGGAGCCGTAGCTCATGTCCATCTTCGGCAGAAGCGGAGCGGCGTATTCGTGTTGCCAGATGGTGCGCCCGCTCGCGGCGTCGAGCGCGACGACGTATTCGTTCGCGCCCTTGCGATACATCGTGTAGAGGCGCGCGCCGTCCGAGACGATTGACGAATGCCCCTCGCCGAGCGCGCGCTCCCAAACTTTGCGCGGCCCGCCCGCAGGCCAACTCTTCGCCAGGCCCTTCACGTCAGACTTGAAATTCCTCTGCGCGCCGCCCCACTGCGGCCACGCTTCCGCCGCGCGCACGACGGGGACGACGCCGGACGCGACACAGCACAGGCACAGAACCAGACGTAACGCTCCGCCGCTCAAATCAACTTTGCGCTTCACGTTCAAGGTTTCGCCTCCCGCTTAAAAAGTCTTCCGAGTCCGACACCGGGCAGCATACTACGAAGCACTTCGTAGGTCAACGATTGGATCGTCATCCTTAACTTTGCTTGTCTTCCTTCGTGTCTCTTTGTGACTTTGCGTCTTGGTGGTGAGCGTTAGTTGAGAAAGCATTAACCACAAAGGCACAAAGACGCGAAGAACAGCTAGTATCCGACCCGGCGTTGTGGCATGCCCGTTTGAAGTCGGCTAGAATGAGTCCGTCTTCAACGTCGAAAAAACGATCTCTCAAGTTGCTTTCGGAGGCGACCACAAACGTGCGTCTGTTCTGTTCACTCTTACTTACTCTAACGTTCACACACGCGCCCCTGCGCGCGCAGCAAATGCCCGCGCCGCAGCAGCAAACGCCACGCGCGGCGCAGCCACCACAGCGCGCCGCCGAACAGAAGCCCGCGCCGCTGCCGCCGCCGCGCGTCCGCATCGACGCCTACCGCGAACGCGCCGCGCGCATCATCGGCGCTGCCTTAACGAGCGACCGCGCCTACAGACGCCTCGCGCACCTGACCGACCACATCGGCCATCGCCTGAGCGGCTCGACCAACCTCGAGCGCGCCATCCAGTGGGCGCTCGCAGAGATGCGCTCGGACGGCCTCGACAATGTGCGCGCCGAAAAGGTCATGGTTCCGCATTGGGTGCGCGGCGCGGAGAGTCTTGAGTTGACGAGTCCGTTCGCGCGCAATTTGACGATGCTCGGCCTCGGCAACAGCGTCGGCACGCCGCCCGAAGGCATCACGGCCGAGGCGGTCGTCGTGCGCAGCTTCGACGAACTCGACGCGCTCGGCGCGGGCGTGCGCGGCCGCATCGTCGTCTACAACGTGCCGTTCACGACTTACGGCGCGACCGTGCAGTACCGCGGGGCGGGCGCGTCGCGCGCGGCGCGTCACGGGGCTGTGGCCGCGCTCGTCCGCTCGGTTACGCCCGTCAGCCTACAGACGCCGCACACGGGCGCGCTCAATTACGCCGCAGACCAACCGCGTATTCCCGCCGCCGCCATCACCATCGAAGCGGCGGAACTTTTACAACGCATGCACGACCGCGGCGAGCGCCCGACCGTCAGGCTCAAGATGGAGGCGAAGTTTTTGCCCGACGCGGAATCCGCGAACGTCGTCGCGGAGCTTAAGGGCACGGAGCGACCCGACGAGATCGTGGTCGTCAGCGGCCACTTCGATTCCTGGGACGTGGGGCAGGGCGCGCACGACGACGCCGGCGGCTGCATCGTCGCATGGGAAGCCATACGTCTGCTGAAGGAACTGAACCTGCGCCCGCGTCGCACTATCCGCGCAGTGCTCTACACGAACGAAGAGAACGGCCTGCGCGGCGGCACGGCCTACCGCGACGCGCATCGCGCGGAACTAGGAAAGCACGTCCTCGCCATCGAATCGGATTCGGGAATTTATCGCCCGCTCGGGTTCGGTTTGAGCAACGCTGCACCGCCGCAAGCGCGTGCCGACCTCGAAGAGATCGGCAAACTGCTCGCAGGCATCCGCGCCGGCCGTATCGCCGCGAACGGCGGCGGCGCTGACATCGGCCCGATCATGCGCGAAGGCGTCCCCGGCGCGAGCCTCGACGTAGACGGCACACACTACTTCGACATACACCACACGCCCGCAGACACGCTCGATAAGATCGACCCGCAAGACCTAGCCCTCTGCGTCGCCGCCATGGCCGTCATGGCCTACACGGTCGCAGACATGCCGCACGCGTTGAACGCTCCCGCGACGGCCGCCGCAACTAAATGACGAACCCGGTTGAATGATGAAAGCAACGCTTCTCGCCATCGCATCTTTGTTCCTGTTGCCCGTCGGGGCGACGTTTGCGCCGGGTTGGCAGTCGCAGCAGAGCGGCGCGCAGGTTCGTTTTCGCGGCTTAAGTGCGGTGAGTTCGCAAGTCGCCTGGGCGAGCGGCGAGCGCGGGACGTTTGCGCGCACGATTGACGGCGGGCGCACGTGGGCTGCGGGCAGCGTCCCCGGCGCGGCGGAACTGGACTTCCGCGACGTAGACGCCTTCGACGCGAATACGGCCTACCTGCTCTCCATCGGCGAAGGCGAGAAGTCGAGAATTTATAAGACGACCGATGGCGGCGCGACCTGGAAGTTGCAGTTCAAGAGCACGCGCCCGACGGCCTTCTTCGACGCGGTGGCCTTCTGGGATCGAGATCACGGCATCGCCATGAGCGATCCGGTGGACGGTCGTTTCCTCGTCATCACCACGACGGATGGCGGCGCGACGTGGCGCGAGACGCCGCGCGAAGGGATGCCCCCGGCGCTCGCGGGCGAGGGCGGCTTCGCCGCGAGCGGCACTTGCATCGCGGTCGAAGGCAAACAGAACGTCTGGTTCGGCACGGGCGGCGCATCAGGCGCGCGTGTGTTTCGTTCGACGGACGCGGGACGCACCTGGACTGTCACCGGGACGCCCATCACTTACGGCAAGAGCGCAGGCATCTTCTCCGTCGCCTTCCGTGACGCGCGGCGCGGCGTCATCGTCGGCGGCGATTACACGAAAGAGGGCGAGGCGAAACAGAACGCGGCCACGACGCGCGACGGCGGACGAACGTGGACGCTCGTTGGCAACGCACGCCCGCAAGGCTATCGCTCCTGCGTCGCCTATGTCCGCGCCGCGCGCAACAAACCCACGCACCTCGTCGCCGTCGGCCCCAACGGTTCAGACTATTCGACGGACGACGGCGTAACCTGGCGCAGTTTCAGCACGGAAGGTTTCCACACCACCAGCTTCGCCGCGACCGCAGGCTGGGCGGCGGGCGAACAGGGACGCATCGGGAAATATCAGCAGTGAAAATAGTGAATGGTAAATGGTGAATGGAAAGAAGCGGGTTTTATCCATTCACCATTTACCATTTACCATTTACCAGTCTTCCCTTCACCGTTTCTCATTCAGCCTGCCGTACTTTTTCAAGGCTTCGCGGAGTCGTTCGTGGGGGAGGGCGTGGACGGTGTTGCCGTTGATGCCTTTCATCGTCTCGGCGGCGACCATCGCGTTGACGATTGACTCGTTCGTGGCGCTGACGGTGGCGCGAAAGAGCGGGTTGATGCGTTCGTTGGGGAGCATGGTGAGTTGCGCCGTGCCTTCGGTTTTGGAGGCTTCGGGGTTGGCGGTGGAGAAGGCGATGAAGATGTCGCCCGAAGAGTCTTCGCCGCGCCCGCCCAACTCGCCGATGGCGAGCGAGACGCGTTTGACGAGACGTTTGAGTTGATGCGGCAGGAGCGGCGCATCCGTCGCCACGACGACGATGATCGAGCCCGCGCCGTCGTTCGGCTTACCGGGTCGCGGCAGCAGGTCTCGAATCTCAAGGCCGACGGGCACGCCCGCGATCTTTAACAGATCGCGCCGCCCGTAGTTGGCCTGCACCAGCACGCCCACCGTGTAGCCGCCCTCCTGCGACGTGAGCACGCGCGAAGCGGTTCCCGTACCGCCCTTGAAGCCGTGCGCGATCATACCTGTGCCGCCGCCGACGTTGCCCTCGGCCACAGCGCCGCCGCGCGCCGCTTCGATGGCTTGAAAGACGTGCTCGCGCTTGACGTGAAAGCCGTTGATGTCGTTCAGGAATCCGTCCCACGTCTCGGCCACGACGGGCAGACTGAAATCTCCCGAATAGCCCTCGCCCGCGCCGCGCGCGTACCACTGGATCACCGCATCGCGCACGACGCCGACGCTGTGCGTGTTCGTGATGAAGACGCCCGTGCCGAGCGCGCCAGACTCTTCCACCCAGGTCGTCCCCGTCATCTCGCCGTTGCCGTTCAGCGTATGCCACGCGGCGAAGACGCGCCCGCGATAGTTTTTACCGCGCGGCAGGATGGCCGTCACGCCCGTCCGCACCGGCCCGCGCCCCGTCTCGAGTTTCCCCTCGCCGGAGATGAGCGTAGTGAAGCCGACTTCCACGCCCCGCACATCCGTGATGGCATTGTTCGCGCCCGTCGTGCCGTCGAACGGCACGCCCAGATCGCGCGCACGCGGTTTGTTCTGCCCCAACACGCCGCCCGCCGTCGCAAAGACAACGAGACACAAGCAGAGCGTCAAACTGCTCTTACTCAACATAGAAACTCTCGACATGCCGCTCCTCTTCGAAACGGTGAATGGTAAATAGTCAATGGAGAATGGATCAGAACTGTCTTCTTCCATTCACCATTTACCATTCACCATTTACCAGTCAATGCATTTTGAACGGGCCGCCGTGCGGTTCGGGTTGCAGGTCGGGGCGTGTGGAATCCTGTACGACCTCGTGCATCTCCAGGACGTTCGAGCGCGTGAAGGCTTCTTTCGGCAGCGAGCCGGATTGCGCGTGCCCTTTGGTGAAGGCGTCGGAGCGCACCCAGTTGAGAAAGTCCTCGCGGCTGTTCCAGACGGTGAAGACGATGTACGGGTCGCCTTCGTTGACCGGGCGGAGCACCTGATTGGAAATGAAGCCGGGCATTTTGTCCACCAGCCCGGCGCGCTCTCGAAACCGTGCCTCGAAAGCCTCTCCGAATTCCGGGTTGACATAGATGCGGTTGGCGACAGTGATCATTTGACTTGAATCTCCCTCTCTTTATTCGCAGACGAAGTAACTTTGCAGTAACTTTAACGCGCGCCGGTCGGGTCGGCCACCTTCACGAGTTGCTTCCCCAGGTTCTCGCCCGCGAAGAGTCCGAGGAAAGCGCGCGGGGCGTTCTCGAATCCTTCGACGACGCTCTCGGCCTGCTTCAATTTCCCTTCCGCGAACCATTGCCCCAACTGTCCGATGCCTTCGGGAAAACGCGCGGCATAATCCGAGACGATGAAGCCCTGCATCAAGGCGCTCTTGACCAGCAAGGCTATCTGCGGGCGCGGCCCCACGTCCGGCCGCTCAAGGTTGTAGAGCGAAATCTGGCCGCAGATACAGATGCGCGCGCCGTGATTGATGTATGCCAGAACGCTATCGGAGATCGCGCCGCCCACGTTATCGAAATACACGTCAACGCCTTTGGGGCAAGCCGCCTTGAGCGCCGCTTTGAGGTCGCCCGCAGTCTTGTAGTTGACGGTCGCATCCACGCCGAGTTCGTCAGTCAAATATTTGTTCTTCTCGTCTGAACCGGCGATGCCGACGACGCGGCAACCTTTCAGCTTGGCGATCTGGCAGACTGCCAGGCCGACCGCGCCCGCCGCGCCGGAGACAACGACCGTCTCGCCCGCTGCGGGGCGTCCGATGTCGAGCAGTCCGAAGTAAGCGGTCAAGCCCGGCATCCCCAAGATGCCGAGCGCGGCCGTGATGGGCGTAAGGCGCGGATCAACTTTGACGAGCGAGGTCGCGTTTGTGCGTTCGCCCGTCGCCGCCTGATAAAGCTGCCAGCCCAAGTAGCCCGCCACGATGTCGCCCACCGCGAAATTTTCCGAACGCGTCTCGACCACTTCGCCGACGACGCCGCCCGTGATCACCTCGTTCAACTCGAACGGCGCGACGTAAGAACGCCCCTCGTTCATGCGCCCGCGCATGTAAGGATCGACCGACAGGTAGAGCGTCTTGACGAGCACTTCGCCCCCGGACGCTTGCGGCATCTCCGCATCCACGAGACGGAAGTTATCCACGGTCGGCAACCCCACGGGGCGAGCGGCGAGTATGATCTTTTTATTCATCTGTTCCTCTATCGAGATGTTCAACTATGAACGCTTTGTTCTAACTCGTCGATGCGCCGTCTGATCTCTTCGGGCAGCGGCGCTTTCCTGAGCGCGCGATAATCGTAAGAGACGACGAGTCCCTCGCCTTCGGCCGCCACGCGCGCGTGATTGTGGCTGACGACGACGTATCGCATCACGAAGCGGTCTGGCTCAAGCGCAGAAATCCGTGTGCCGACGGAGACTGTGTCGGGATAGGTCAAAGGCAGTTTGAACTGGCAGGAGGTCGAAGCGAGGATAGGGCCGATGCCCGTCTCGTTCATGTAGTTCCAGATGTCGAGGCGCGTGAAGTAGGCCATGCGCGCGCTCTCGAAATAGCGGAAGTAGACGATGTTGTTGACGTGGCGCAAAGCGTCCATCTCGCCCCACGCGACGGGCAGTTCAATCACGACCGGGTAAGTTTTCAGTAACGCCTCTGTCTGCATCCGGCATCCTTTCATCTTCACGCGCGAGCCACGCTTCGATAACTTGCAGAATATAACGCTTCTCCGCAACGTCCAACTCGCGCCCCTTCGGGATCGCGTGCCACTTCTCCAGACAGCCGCGACAGCAGGTGGCCGTCGCGTGCTGCGCGACGAAGACCGGATGCCCGCGAAACGGCGTCTGCCGTCCGTCGTTCGCGGGCGCGGCCGGGGCGAGACGCTTTTCGCTGAAATCGGCGGCGTGCTCTAAGACCGTCTGTAAGCCTTTGCGACGCAGATACTCCAGCTCGCGGCCGCGCAACTGAAAACGACGCCGGAACTCCGAGGCGGCCAGCGCGGCGAACAGTTCGTCCAGATTGCGCCGCGTCATAACTTCACTCCCTCAACCTCTGACGCCTCGAACTCTACTCCCTCAACCTCTGATGCCTCGCGCGCTTCGCCCGTTTCGTCTCTAGTTCTACAACTCCAGACGCGCTCTGATCGCGCGCACTACCTCGACGGGAGCGGCGGCGATGTCAACGTGCAGTTCCTTGTCCGGTTCTTCGAGCGCGGCGAACTGGCTTTCGAGCATTTCGGTGCGCATGAAATGGCCGCGCCGCGTTTCCAGACGCTCGCGTATGAGCGCGAAGTCGCCTTTGAGATAGACGAGTTTGACGCGCTCGTCGAGCAGCAGGTGATCGCGATAACTCGCTTTCAGAGCGGAGCAGGCGAGCACGCCGCTCTCGCCTCGCGCGAGCGAGTCGCTGATGAGCGCGCGCAGAATTTCGAGCCACGGCAGGCGGTCTGCATCTTCGAGCGGGATGCCGCTCGACATCTTCGAGACGTTAGCGGGCGGGTGAAAGTCGTCTGCATCATAAAACCGCCAGCCGAGTTCCGACGCAAGCAGACGCCCGATGGTCGTCTTACCCGAACCCGCCACACCCATCAACACGACAAAGTAATTCATCGTCTTCGTCCACGAACAATTTTCAGAATGCTTCTCAAGCTTCATCTCCTTTGCGCTTTTGCATGAGTTTATTCTTTGGCAACGATAAATCTCACGCTGGAGGCATGTCACAAAGGCGGGAAGATTTACGTTTATCCGGTCTTCACCCCATTCAAGCCTCAACGAAAATTGCGCATGTAAAAGTTAAGATTCTGCTCGTCCAATTCCCTTTCAAAACGCTCAAACACTAAATCGGCCGACTCTTTCATCTTAAAGTCTCTGCAACAATGAAAAAACCTGAACACAGGCGCTTGCGAATAACGGCTGAACCGATAACCGGCCTGCCCGATAAATTCCAAAAACCGCCGCGCACACTTCTCCCCTTCCCCCTGCCGCCTCCAAATGCCAAGAAGCTCCGACATCGCATGATCATTCAACGGATCAATTCTCAAAACCTCCTCCACCCTCTCCGCCGCCACGTCCAACCTTCCCTGCCGCTGATAAATTTTCGCCAATTCTGTGCGCGAATTAAGATCAGTCGCTTTTATATTCAGTATTTTTAAAAGAATGGCTTCGGCCTCAGCAAATTTCCCCTGCCGCTGATAAATCTTCGCCAGCTCCGTGCGCGGATGAAGTTGCAGCGGATCTATTTCAAGACTTTCCAGCAACAGGGCTTCGGCCTTATCAAGTTTGTTCTGCCGCTGGTAAATCTTCGCTAACTCCGTACGTGCTTGTAGATTATTTGCATCTATCTCTAGGAGTTTCAGCAACACGGCTTCAGCCTTATCGAGTTTGTTCTGCCGCTGATATATCTTCGCCAACTCCGTGCGTGGGTGCAGACCTCTAGGCTCAAGTTCTATATATTCTTCTAGCCGCTGTATTGCTTCATCAAGCTTGCCCTGCCGCTGATATATCTTCGCCAACTCCGTGCGTGGGTGCAGAGCTTTCGGAGCGAGGTCTATTTCCTCCTCTAGCAATCGCGTTGCCTCAGCAAGTTTCCCTTGCCGCTGATATATCTTCGCCAATTCCGTGCGTGCCTGTAAATCATCTGCATCTATCTCTAGGAGTTTCAGCAACACGGCTTCGGCCTTATCGAGTTTGTTCTGCCGCTGGTATATCTTCGCCAACTCCGTGCGCGAATTGAGATCGTTGGGTTTTATGTTTAATACAAACAACAGAGCAGCTTCGGCTTCAATGAGTTTGTTCTGTCTCTGGTAAATCTTCGCCAGTTCCGTGTGTGCCCGTATATTGTCTTTGTCGATCTCAAGCAGTTTGAGCAACACAGCTTCAGCCTCGGCGAGCCTATTCTGTCTCTGATAGACCTTCGCCAGTTCGGTGCGTGAATTGAGATCGCCGGGTTTTATGTCCAGTATTTTTAGAAGTGCGGCCTCGGCCTCCGTGAACCTGCCGCGCTGCAAATAAAGTTTTGCCAGCTCGGTTCGACTGTGCAAATCACCGGGCACGCGTTCGAGAAATGATTCCAAGAGGGTGATCGCTTCTTCGGGTTTGTTCTGGAATAGGAGAAGCCAGAACTTTGCGAGGTGGAGGGTGGCGTTGAGTTTGGGGGCGAGGGCGACTTGTTCGCGGAGGTAGCCTTGTAAGAGAAAATTGATGAGGTTGGGGAAATCAATGTGAGCGTTCTCGCTTAAGTAATTCTTCTTTGCGCCAAGGATGTTGATCAAGGCTTGAGACTCTAAGGCGTCTGCGAAATCGGTATGCTCGCACCATTCCATTAACAGTTCATTCTTGTTTAGGTCGGGATGTTCGCGGAAAAATAGTTCGGAGATGATTTCGTGCTTGGTGCGGACGTGGATGCTCTTGCGAAAGGAGTCGTCTCTTTTTTCGTCTACGATGATCGGCTCATTCACTAAACCACGGAATCTTTCCAGAAAAATTCTCCGCTGCGTTTCATCAGCCCCGTAGATTTTACTGAGGACGGCGAAGGGTGTTCTGACGCCGAAGAGGTAAAAGAGGGCGATGTATTTGTAGCCCGCGTTGAAGGCGGGAAGGTCGGAAGTCGATTTCCGGTAATCGTCCCAATCAAAGTGGAAATCTATCTTCTGTTTTCTTTTGAGTTCGAGCAGAATCGAGTAAGTGGCATTAACGTAAACGAGACGTTCGTTCAGAACGATGTCTCGAAGCGATGCCGTATCTTCTGCGGAGAGTCCTAACAGCTTGAAAAGCTTGTCGTACACCCTTTGTCGCTGGCGAGGCGGATTGCGGACGTCGAGAGGTTTCTGTTCTTCTTCGCCGTGCAGATAGGTCAGGCTGCCCGTTCTTTGCAGAGCATGATAACGATGCCGACGTTCAGCCAGAAGAATGTGTATCTCGGGGCAGTAGTCGGGAACTCGACGCAACAACGCCTCCATCGTCTCTTCATCGGCCGCCGGATTGTCGATGCAGAGCACGGTGCGTTCGGACGTTGTGCCATATTTCAACCAAGAGAGAACCGTCTCCAAGTCGTCTTTACCGAGTTGAGCCTCAAGATTGAGCATGTAGACATTCTGCTTACTCTGCGCTAACTCCACCGCCAGACGATGCAACAGCGTCGTCTTGCCGCAACCTCCGCTCCCCAGAAGCCAAAGCGTGCCGCCGGAAGGAATAGCTTTCAGCCTGCGAAAGGCATACTCCATCACTTCGTCGTTGCGCACATCTATGTCGTTGCAAACTACTCTGAGTACTACCTCGCTTCTATCGTTGATTCTGTAGTATTCGATTGCCAGTTGATTAAGCTCGCCCGAATTGCTCGCCTGTAGTTTCGTAATTAAATCGAGGTTGATTGGTTTGAAGCCGGACACCTGCCTGATTGGACAGTGCGGGTAATAAGTGGGGATTAAGAATTCTGCGTATTCCCATATTTTTTCGTTGATGGTGTCCCAGCCCCAATACTCCACCGTGATCGCATCATCGGAGAGGGAGACGGCTGTTTGCTGAAGATGAGCGTCGTTTTTGAAAGTCGTGGCGAAGATAAACCGCTCAGGTCGCTTACTTAATCTCCTGGTCTTTTCAAGTTCCTCCTCCATTTCGGCAAGCAGGATCGCGCGCAGTCGCTCGTCTTTTTCAAACCTCGTATCTTTCAATTTAGTTTGAAATGTAATGCCCGGATTTGTGGCTGAGAAGCCGTCAATTCCGTGTTGAGCCTGTCCGCTTCGTCCGAATCTCTCGACACCGGGATCGTCGTAAACGCGACGAAGAATATCGCGCACCAATCTTTCAAATTGGGCATCATCGTTTAAGGGAGGTAACTGGTAGGACATAAGTTGACGACAGATTTAGATGAACGCGGGACAGAGCGCCTCAAGTAAGACAGTGGGAGAGGCGACACCAGGATTCGCTTTTCGCTCGCCTACTTTTACAGGCATCGACGGGAAATCTCAATGCTTTTGTGCGGAGCGTGCGCGTCAGGCGTTCTCTTTCGGCAGGAAGTCGGGGACGAGTTTGCGTAGTCTGGCGTAGAGGATGGTGTGTGTGATGCCGGGAAGAGCGGCGGCGCGTTTGAGGTTGCGATTGGCGGCCGGGAGGACGCGCCGGATGTGCAGGGCTTCGAGTTCGTCGCGAGAGGAATTGCTTGTTGTCGCCGTTGAGCGCGGAGCGGGCGGGGGTCACGACAGCGGCGGTTTCTGAAGGCCGGGCTATTAACAATCGTCCCTTGCAGGACTTTCAAACAGATTCTCAGATGTTATCGGAACGATAAGTTAGCTTTTGGCCTCGCCCGCCTTCAGCTTGCGTGTGGGATTGACGGGAGCGTTCAGGAGTTTGCGCAGTTTGAGTCGCGCTTTGTGGAGTTGCGATTTACTCGTGCCGGTGGAGCAGCCGAGCATGCGGCCGATCTCTTCGTGCTCGTAGCCTTCTATGTCGTGGAGGACGAAGACGGCGCGATAGCCGGGCGCGAGGCGTGCGAGCGCGTTGTCCAGACTGATCTTGTCGAGCACCTGCATCCGATTGGGGTGCTCCGTGCCGCGGACGATCTCGTGCGGCGTCTCGCCGTCGTCGGTCGTCTGCTCGCGGCCGTTGCGTTTACGAAAATACATCAGGACGTGGTTGACGGTCAGCCGGTGCAGCCACGTGGAGAAGGCCGACTCGCCGCGAAACGATCCGATCTTGCGGAAGAGGTGGACGAAGACCTCCTGCGTCAAATCTTCGGCCTCGTGTGTGTTCTGCGTCATGCGCAGGCACAGGCGATAGACCTGTTTGTGATGTCGCCGGTAGACCTCTTCGAAAGCCTCCATACTTCCGGCTGCTGCTTCCTGCGCGAGTTGCTGCGCGGAGCGCTCGGCCGGCGTTGTCTCTACTGCTGCCGCCATGCATCCTGACTCCGGCCAAGCTGGCAACACTCCGGTTGTGACCATTGTTCGTTAAAGCCTCCCTCAAGGCTGCCGGCCTCATGCGTGTTACGGACGTTTGTTTGCGTGTTTATGCGGACGGCGCTTTTGCCCATACGCGCCGTCCGCATAAGTTGGAGGGAGGCCGCTTGTCCACCCCGGCCTCCCCCCTTTGAAGAAGGCGGCGCGTGCGCGCTTTAAGGGAGCGCGCGCTCGGCCGCAACAGCGGGAACGTCCTCGCCCATACCCGCTACCTGCCCTGCGGCACTCCTTCCATCCCGCGACGCCCTGCGCCGCCTTGCTGCCTGCGCTGCTCGAACTGCTGGCGCAACTCCGCGAGCTTCGTCTTCTGCTCGGCCGTCAAGAGCGCGTAGACCTGCGACATCGCGCGCGCACGCGCCACTTCCAACTCGACGTGAGTGGCGGCACGCGCCTGCGCCGCCGAACGCGCGGCCGCTTCGTCGAACGCGCCGTCCTTCAAGCCTTCGAAGGGGCTGCCGCCCGACGCACGCAGTTGCTCGTGCAGACCCTTCGTGCTCTCTTGCAGGCCGTCCATGATCTGTTTGATCTGCGTGCGCTGAGCGTCTGTCAAGTCGAGTCCGCGCGCCAGTGGGCCGAGCGGGTTGCCGCCGCCGTGCCGCCCGTGTCCTTCACCGAAACCGCCGCGCCCGCCGCGACCGCCGCCACCACTGCCCTGCTGCGCGAAGCCGATAACCGTCAAAGCCAAAGCGGCCACCAGCACCAGCGCCCCGCTGATCCTCAATCTCGTTCTGGTCAATCTCATCTCGTTTCTCCCTCTCCCAAAAAGTTATCTAAGCCTGTGTTCGAACGCCCTTCGTGTTCGTCGTCTGTTATACGCGAAAATCTTTTATCGTGACGTAAAGAGTCGGTCTAAGGAATGTAAAGTTTTGTCAACGCGTGGACGCGGCGCGCTTGACACTTCTTTACGTTCGGGACGCGGCGGTTAAGTTAAAATAGGCGACTTTTCAAGAGCCGTGCGGGCCGAGAGAGGGGCGACTTGGGATGGAGCGCATTCTGGTGATTGACGACGACGTGGGGCTGTGCGAGTTGGTGGCCGAATACCTCGCGCCGGAAGGTTACGACGTGGAAGCCGTGCACGACGGCGAGGCGGGCGTGGCGCGTGCGCTCTCGGGCGAACACGCGCTCGCCGTGCTGGACGTGATGCTGCCGGGCATCAACGGCTTCGAAGTCCTGCGTCGCATACGCGCCGCCGCCTCGCGCCTGCCGATTGTGATGTTGACGGCGCGCGGCGACGAGTTGGATCGCATCGTCGGTCTGGAGATCGGCGCGGACGACTACCTGCCGAAACCTTTCAACCCCCGTGAACTCGTCGCGCGCATCAGCGCCGTGCTGCGCCGCACGCGCCCGAGCGATGGGACGGAAGAACGCCACGCGCGCGATGCGACGCTCACGGTCGGCGACGTGGAGATTGAGACGGGCACGCGCGTCGTCCGCCGCGCGGGAGAGATGATCGAGTTAACGGTCGTGGAGTATGACCTGTTGGAAAAACTCCTGCGCGCGGCCGGTCGCATCGTGACGCGCGAAGAGTTGGTGAGAGACGTGCTGCACCGGAATCTTTCGCCCTTCGACCGCAGCATCGACATGCACGTCAGCAATCTGCGCAAGAAGCTCGGGCATCAGGTGGGGGCGGGAGGCGTCGAGCGCATCAAGACGGTGCGCGGCGTCGGCTACATCTACGCGCGCCCCGTGCAGTCTTAGAAGAAGGCGAGGAAGCCGCGCGGCTGCAACAGTCGCTTTGTGAGAAGCGCGCGGCGTCGGCTACAAGTACGGCGCGACGGAAGGTCGAAACTGCGATGCACAGTCTGTTTCTGAAAGTCTTCCTGTGGTTCTGGCTGGCGATGGCGCTCGTGATCGCCGCGCTGTTTTTGACGAGCGAGTTGACGCGCACAGAGCCGCAGTTCCCTTCCCATTCCGGCATGGACAGGGCGATGACGGCCTACGGCCGACTCGCCGCAGACACCTACGAACGCGAGGGCGCGCCGGGGCTGCTCACATTCTTCGGCGCGTCGCCGCAGGAGGAAGCGAGGCCGGGCGAGGCCTTCTACCTCTTCGACGAGACGGGCGCGGAAGTGACCGGGCGACAAGCGCCGCGCGGGATGCGCGAGGCCGCGCGACGCGCCACCGAGAGCGGGCAGATCACGCGCGGCGAACGCGGCGTGCAGATGTTCGTCGCGCACCCTGTCTCAAGCGAACGTGGCAGACGTTTCGTGCTCGTCGATTGGCGTCCGCCGCGCCGTCCGCCGCCCGGCCTCTTCTCGGAGCGACCCTGGGCGCAAGTCTTGCGCATCCTCGCCGTGCTCTTAACCGCTGGCGTGCTCTGTTACCTGCTGGCGCGCTACATCGTCTCGCCCGTCGTCAAGCTGCGCGCGGTGACGGGCGAGGTGGCGCGCGGTCGTCTGTCCGCGCGCGTGAGTCCGCTGCTCGGCCGTCGGCGCGACGAACTGGCCGAGATGGGGCGCGACTTCGACGCGATGGCCGCGCGTATCGAAACACTCGTCAGCGCGCAGCAACGCCTCATCCGCGACATCTCACACGAACTGCGCTCGCCCCTGACGCGCCTGACCGTGGCGCTCGAACTGGCACGCCGCAACAGCACGCCGCAGGCCGCGCCCGCGCTCGAACGCATCGGGCGCGAAGCCGAAAGCATCAACGAGATGATCGGCCAACTGCTCACGCTCTCGCGCTTCGAGAGCGGCGACGCCGAGAGTTTGCACTGCACGGAACTAGACCTCTGCGCGCTCGTCCGAGAGATCGCTGACGACGCGGACTTCGAGGCGCGCAGCCGCGCGCGTTCGGCACGTCTCGGCGCGTGCGAGCCTTGCCGTACGAAGGGCGTGCCCGGTCTGGTCAGGAGCGCGATTGAGAACGTGGTGCGCAACGCCGTGCGCCACACTGCGGAAGGGACGGCAGTTGAGATAGCTCTCGCCTGCGGCGGCGCGGACAAAGCTGATGCGCGCGAGGCCACGATCATGGTGCGAGATCGCGGGGCGGGCGTGCCGGAGGAAGCGTTGGAAGAAATTTTTCGTCCCTTCTATCGCGTCGGCGAAGCGCGCGACCGGCAGACGGGCGGCGCAGGACTCGGCCTCGCCATCGCCGCACGCGCCATGCGCCTGCACGGCGGCACGATTAAAGCTGCAAACGCAAAGGACGGCGGACTCGTCGTGGAGATGAAGCTCCCGCTTGAAAAATCCTGAACGGCTTGAAGGCAACTATGACTTGACGGTAAGCGAGGCTGAACGGCCTTCTTTACTTTTCTTACTTGGGGCTGACGGCTCCGGCCGCAGGCCAGTCCGTGTTGCCGAGGCGCTTGAGGTTCATCTCGAAGAAGCGCACCGGCTGTTTGCCCTGCATGATGCGGTCGCCCACTTCGCGCCAGGTGCCGTCTTTGATGACGGCCGTGTAACGAATGGTGAACGCCCCGGCCGGTATCTCCCAGATGAAGCCGTCGGCCGTGGGCGTGAGCGGAAAGTCGCCGACCTGTCCCTGCGCGTAGGAGCGCAAGTTGTAGGCGCGCGTCTGCGGGTTGTAAGAGACGACGGCGAAGGCGTTGAATGAGACTTTGCCGTCGGCCTCGTAGCCGCGACCTTCGACGAGTTTCACGGAGCCATCGAGAAACGGCCCCACGCGCTCGGTCTGCGTGATGTTGTGCCGCTCGCCCGAAGGCAGGACAGTCCACGCCGGGCCGCGCCACACGCCGTCCATCATGGCGAGACGCTGCATGGCCTCGCGCTGGCTGGCGACGAGCGCAACCGGGTCTGGTCGTCCGCCCTGCCCGTGAACATAGTCTGCTCCGACGAACAATAGAGAAAGGAACGCCCCCCATGCCGCGATACGATGTCTGAACATTTTCTCTCCTCCTAATCCGCACGGGTGATAGGATTCATTCGACTGCCGCAAGCGCGCGCCCCTATGTGGATCGGGCGCACCTTGCACGAACGCGATCTTCCGGCCACAGATTGCAACACCATCGCGCCGCCGCGCAACCTGTAGGCGCTCGGTCGCTTCAAAGGTTATGAATGATGAATGACAACAAACTCATTTACACGCGGCGACGTTTCCTCGGCTGTCTCGCTGCGGGCGTGGCCGCAGGCGCGGCCATCTATTTCCGGCCGGGTGTCTTCGCCGATCAACTCATCAGGACGCCGCGACAGACCGAGGGGCCGTTCTATCCGGATCGGTTGCCGCTCGACACGGACAACGACCTCATTGTCATCAACAACGCGCTGACGCCCGCCGTCGGCGTCATCACACATCTCGGCGGGCATATTCTCGACAGTCGCGGCGCACCCGTCAGGAACGCCGTGGTGGAGATATGGCAGGTGGACAGTAACGGCGCGTACCTGCATTCGGGCAGCGACAACCGTGAGAGGTACGACGCCAACTTTCAGGGCTTCGGCCGCTTCGAAACCGGCTCGACCGGCGAATATCGCTTCCGCACCATCAAGCCCGCCGCCTACTTCGGCCGCACTCCGCACATTCACTTCGCCGTCAAGGTAAAAGGACAAGACAAGTTCACGACCCAGTGTTACATCAAAGGCGAACCGCGCAATGAGCGCGACGGAGTGCTCGGAGGGATTCGAGATGCGCGTCAACGCGAGTCGGTCATCGTCCCGTTCGTCCCGGTCAGCGGATCGAAACTCGGCGAATTAGCGGCGCGGTTCGACATCGTGCTTGGATTCACCCCGCCTGCGTGAAGTTCGACATAACCTGCGTGACTAACGAAAACGAGCGAAGTCCCGCTCCCTACATTTGGGAAGCGGGACTTCGCTTCGTTGAGCACGAGAGCGCTCTCTCGTGTTTACCGGAGCGCCGTCTCGATGGCCTGTGTGACCTTCGCGCTCTCAGGCTCGTCCGCGGAGTCGAAGCGTGCGACGACGCGGCCGTCGCGGCCGACGAGAAACTTGTTGAAGTTCCACTTGATCTCGCCCGCAAACTGAGGGTTCGTCTCTTTGTCCGTCAGGTACTTGTAGAGCGGGTGCTTGTCTTCGCCCTTGACGGAGATTTTCGCAAAGACCGGAAACGTCACGCCGTAGTTGATGCGGCAAAATTCCTGTATCTCTTCGTTCGTGCCCGGCTCCTGCGCGCCGAAGTTGTTGGCCGGAAAGCCGAGGATGGTGAAGCCGCGTTCTTTGTAACGCTCGTAAATCTTTTGCAGGCCATCGTACTGCGGCGTGTAGCCGCACTTGCTCGCCACGTTGACGAGCATGACGACCTTCCCGCGAAACTCTTCGAGTTTCACGTCCTTGCCTTTTGAATCTTTCAGAGTGAAGTCGTACACGGTTTTCGTCGTTTCCTTTCCGCTTGTCGGTGAAGCCGCGCGTGCGCCTTCGTTCGTCTCCTTCGCCCTGACGAACAGGAGCGCCACAGTTGCGACTGCGACACAGAGCGCCACAGCCCCGATCATAAATTTCTTCATTACGTTTCCTATCCTTGTTTCAGGTTGCCGAATTCATCTCGACCCAGTTGACGCTGACGCCCGCTGCGGCGAGCGCCGCGTCGAGTCGTTCGTCCTGACAGACGCGGATCACGCGCGAAGGCTGCGCGCGCACACGGAAGCCTTCTTCGCGCAGGTGCAGTTCGAGAAAGACTTCGCAGTCGCCGGGACTGTCGCGCAAAGCGCGCGACACGGCCTCGCACTTCTCGCCGATGTCCACGCCTGCGGGCAGTTCGATGACGAGCGAGCGGACGACATTCCGCCTCGTGTTGCTACCGTTGCTGCCGGCGACGTTTCCACCGGCGACGCTGCTACTGATGACCCCTCCGCTCGCTGATCCGACCGGCGCGGCGGCGACGTGTGCAGGCATCGGCGGCGCGTTGCGGTTCTGTTGCAGCCAGGGGTTCTGCATCGGGATGCGCGCCTTTTCGATGGCGATCACTTCGTCGCACACCACGGTCGAGGCGCTGTCGCTGTCGTCGAGCCGCCCCGTCACAAGCAGGAGCGCGTCGTTGGCCGCATCCTTCCCCTTCGTCTTGAACGCTTCCGGCCAGAGCACGCACTTCACGCTCGCGCCCGATAAATCTTCCAGACGAAAGTAAGCGTACTTGTCGCCCTTCTTCGTGTTGCGCACGGTGAAATCCGAGACGACGCCGACGAGCCGCGCGCGCGCCTCCGGCCCCAGCGAGCCGAGTTCGGCCACTGTCCCGCACCTCAGTTGCTCGATCTTCTCGCTGAAGTCTTCGAGCGGATGCCCGGAGACGTAGAAGCCGATGGCGGCCTTTTCGTTGGCGAGCAATTCCTTGTGCGTCCACGCTTCCGCTTGGTTGAGTTGAACGGCCGCGTCTTCCGCTTCACCCCCGAAGCCGAAGGCCGCGCCGAACATATCCACCTGCCCGTTGTCGCGCTCGCGCCGCTTGCGAGTGCCGCGCTCCAGAGCACGCTCGACGGTCGCGTGCAGACTCGCGCGCCACCCGTGCAACTTTTCTGACGCAGGCTTGAACGAATCGAACGCCCCGGCACAGACCAGACTTTCCAGGACGCGCTTGCCTGCGCCCTTCTCGCCGACGCGCTCCGCGAAATCGTAGATCGAGGTGAAGCGCCCGCCCGCTTCGCGCGCCTCGATCATCGCGCCCACGGCCGACTGACCGATGCCTTTAATGGCCGCCAACCCAAAGCGGATCGCGCCTTCCACGGGCGTGAAGCCCGACCCCGATTCGTTCACGTCCGGCGGCAAAAGTTTGATCCCTTGCGAACGCAGTTCCGAGCCGTACTTGAAAATCTTCGTCGCGTCGTCGGCCGTGTAGGTCATGACGGCCGCGTAGAAGTGTTCGGGATACTGCGCCTTGAGATAAGCGGTCTGGTAGGCGACGTGCGCGTAGGCGACCGAGTGCGAGCGGTTGAAACCGTAGTCCGCGAACTGCGCCATGAGACGGAAAATCTCGCGCGCCTTCTTCTTCTGAATCTTGTTCTTCGCGCAGCCGTCCATAAACTTCTGTTCGTGGACGGCCATCTCCTCGCGGTTCTTCTTGCCCATCGCGCGGCGCATCAGATCGGCTTCGCCCAGAGAGTAACCGCCGAGCCTCTGCGCCAGTTGCATGATCTGTTCCTGATAGACGAGGATGCCGTAGGTGTTCTGGAGAATCTCTTCCATCTCCGGCGTTAAATACTCGACCGGCTTCTTGCCGTGGTAGCGGTCGATGTAATCGTCAACCATGCCGCCGTCGAGCGGCCCCGGCCGGTAGAGCGCGTTCAAGGCCGAGAGGTCTTCGATCGACTTCGGCTTGAGCTTGCGGCAAATCTCCTGCATCCCCGTCGATTCAAACTGGAAGACCGCTTCCGTCCTGCCCTGCCCGAACAACTTGTAGGTCTTCTCGTCGTCTAAGGGAATTTCAGACCAGACGATCTCGCGTCCGTGCATCTCGCGGATCGTCTTGCAGCACTGGTTGATGATCGAGAGCGTCGTCAGGCCGAGGAAGTCCATCTTGAGCATGCCCGTCTTTTCCAGATCGGACATCTCGAACTGCGTGGTGAACTCCTGTTTGTTGTTGACGGCGACGGGGATCAACTCTTCGAGCGGCTGCGGCGAGATGACCACACCCGCCGCGTGCACCGACGAGTGGCGCGCGCAGCCTTCGAGACGACGCGCGATGTCGATCACCTTCTTCGTCTGCGGGTCGCGCTCGAACGCCTGCTTGAGTTCCGGCACGCTCTCCAAAGCCTGCGTGATCGAGACGTTGCGCCCGCGCACGGGCGGCGGGATCAGTTTGGCGATCTTCTCCACGTCGTTGTAGGGCATGTCGAGCGCGCGCCCCACGTCTTTGATCGCGGCTTTGGAAGCCATCGTCCCGAAGGTGATGATCTGGCAGACCGACTCGCGCCCGTAGAGTTGCGTGACGTGGTTGATGACTTCGGCGCGGCCGTGGACGCAGAAGTCGATGTCTATGTCGGGCATCGAGACGCGTTCGGGGTTGAGGAAACGTTCGAACAGCAGGTCGTACTGAATGGGATCGACGTCCGTGATCTCCAGACAGTAGGCGATGAGCGAACCGGCGGCCGAGCCGCGCCCGGGGCCGACGGGGATGCGCCTGTCTTTGGCAAACTTGATGAAGTCCCACACGATCAGGAAGTAGGACGGAAAACCCATCTGCTTGATGACGGCGATCTCGGTCGAGATGCGTTTCTGATATTCGTCGAGGCGGTGCTTCAGAGCGCCTTTGGAGCGCATCGGCTCCCACACGGTTTCGCGCCGTCGCTCATAACCTTCGCGCACGACCTTCTCGAAGTATTCGTCGATCGTGATGTCGCCTTCGGAAGCGGGGATGGGAAAGATGGGAAGTTGATTTTCGCCGAGCGGCAATTTCAGGTCGCACATCTCGGCCACTTCCATCGTGCGCGAGACGGCGTCGGGCAGGTAGTGGAAAATCTGCGCCATCTCTTCGGGCGAGCGCACGTACCATTGCGGCCCGCCAAAGCGCATCCGATTCTCTTCGTTGACGGTCTTGCCCGTGCCGATGCAGAGCATCACGTCGTGCGCTTCGTAGTCTTCGCGGAACAAATAGTGCGCGTCGTTGGTGGCGACGAGCGGGATCGAGGTGCGGCGCGACAGTTCGATCAAGTCCTTGTTGATCTTGATCTGATCTTCGAGTTGGTGATCCTGAATTTCGAGAAAGTAGTTGCCCTTGCCGAGTATGTCTTGAAACTCAAGCGCCGAGCGCGCGGCTTCGTCAAGTTTGCCGTTCTTCAGGTGCGCCTGCGGCACGCCCGACAGACAGGCGGAGAGACCGATGAGGCCGCCGCCAAACTGCGAAAGCAACTCGCGGTCAATTCGCGGCTTGCGATAGAAACCTTCCTTGAACGCCTTTGAAGTGAGGCGGACGAGGTTGTGATAACCCTGTCGATCTTTTGCGAGCAGGATCATGTGGTTGTAGGGCTTCTCGCCGCGTTTGGTTTCGGGCTTGTCGAAGCGACTGCCGGGAGCCATGTAAATCTCGCAGCCGATCAAGGGCTTGACGTCGTGCGCCTTCATCTCCTTGTAGAAGGAGACTGCGCCGTACATATTGCCGTGGTCGGTCATGGCGCAGGCTTTCATGCCTAGTTCGCGGACGCGTTCGGCGAGCGGCTTGATCTGGATCGCGCCGTCGAGCAGTGAATAGTCTGTATGGAGGTGCAGGTGTGCGAAGTCGTGGTTCGACATAATCGGCAGTTCGACGGAAAACGGAAGACCCCTCGGGCGCGGACTGAAAAGCGGACGTTGAAGTTTTAGGCCATCTTCGGCGGGCTGTCAATTCATCTAATGCCGTATGCTCGATTACCGCATCGAACTCGTCAGTCAACCGCACGAATTGGCGGCCTTGGCCGACAGGCTCAGTCCCGACAACGCGCTCGCGCTCGACATCGAAACCGTCAACTGGTGGGATCGCAAGGCCGAGCGCGTCGCACTCGTGCAGGTCGCGTTCCGCGAGCGCGGAGGTCTGCTGCGCGCCGCCGTCATAGACGCGCTGTCCGGACTCGACCTCGACCCGCTGCGCCCATCCTTCGAACAGAGCCGCGCGCCGAAGGCCATCCACAATGCCGCCTACGATGCCGTGCGGCTGGCAAACCACTACCAGATTCAGGTCGCTCCCATCCACGACACGATGTTGGCCGCGCGTCGCGGCGGCGAGAGACGCTGTTCTCTCAAAGCTCAGGCGGAAACTCATCTGGGACTGCAACTCGACAAAGCTGAACAGCGCGGCGACTGGAGCAGGCGGCCTCTGGCCGAAGCGCAACTGCGCTATGCCGCGCTCGATGCCGTCTGCACGCTGATGCTCTACGAAGACCAGATCGCGCGCGGGCTGTCGGCCAGTTACCAACTGCGCGAGCCGTCCGAGTCTCTACAGACTTTGCTTCCGCTCGACGCCCCTGCTGCTGCTCCTCCTGCGCCCGACGCGCGCGAACGACTCGCGGAGACGGACGAAGGGCGCGCGGCGCGCGCGGATAATTTGAACGCACAGGGGTTGGCCTTGTTGGGCGTCGTGGCGCAATTGCCGGGACGCTACAGCCCGGAGCGTCTGGCCGCCTCTTCCGGCAGCGAGCGCGTCGGAATCGCAGGTTGGATCATCGACCGGGTGCTCGGCGCGGGGACGGATTTGGACGGCGACACGATCAAACTCGAAGTGGCCGAACTGTGTGAGCGCGGCCTCGTCCGCTTGAGCGCCGAGCACCGCCTCGAAGCGACCGCACCGGGCGAAAAACTGTGGCAACAGTCCAAACCGCCCGGTTTGTGAGACTCGACGCGCCTCATAGTCTCACTCGATCTCTTGAAGACGGACACGTTCAGGCACGGCGAACGAACTGCTTTTTGAAGACGCGCTTCTCGCCGTCGGGAAAGAGGACGACGACCTTGTCGTCCGCGATCTCTTTGATGCGCCCCCGGCCATACGTCTCCGTCTCGACCGTCTCGCCCTCTGCAAACTGCGGCTCGCTGCTCTCGCTCGTCTCAGGCGCGGGCACGCGCCTGTACTGTGCGGCTTCCGGTGCTGTCGGCCGCGACGTTAACGGCGGCGAGATGTCGCTCAGTTGTTCCGCCACAGGCTGGCGGCAGTTGTCGCAGATGCCGCACGCTTCGTCGTCGAAAGGCTCGTCGAAATATTCGTGCAGCAATTTCCAGCGGCAGTCGGCGCTCTGGCCGTAGAGCATCATGCGTTCGAGTTTCTCCCGATCCCGCTCGCCCCGCCTGTCGAATTGGCGCAGCAGTTCTTCCAACTCGTTCTGGCCGAGGTCTGCCCGCACGAGTTTGAAACGAGCGTAACGCGCCTCTCGCACCACTTCCATCTCTTTCAGCAGCGCGAGAATGACGCGCACTTTCGTCTTCGCCACGTCCGTCGCCCACTCCTGCAACTGCGCGAGTTGCGCCGGAAACTCGTCGGCCTTTAAGTTCTTCAACGCCTCGTAAACCGAAACGACGTGCTCACTTTTCGGGCGACGCCCGCCCATGAAGAACAACTGCGTGCGGCGGTCGTCGAGTTGGTAAAAGAGGATGCAGCGCGCCTCTTCGCCGTCGCGCCCGGCGCGTCCGGATTCCTGATAATAGGCTTCGATAGAGCCGGGCATCTGGTAGTGGACGACGAAACGTATGTCCGGCTTGTCGATGCCCATGCCGAAGGCGTTCGTCGCAATCACGGCCTTGAGCGCGCCGCTCATAAAAAGCTCCTGATTCTCTTTCCGCTCGCTCGCCGCCAGCTTGCCGTGATACGGGCGGATGTGGATGTCCGTGCCCTGAAAGAAATCCATCAACTCCTCGACCGTCTTGACGGTGGCGCAATAGACGATGCCGATGCCCTCGCTCTCGCGTAACAACTCCGCGAGGTGTCGTCTCTTCTCGCCGTCGTTCGTCACACGGAAGACTTCGTACCGCAGGTTCGGACGATAGATGCCCGTGTTGACGACGTGCATCTGCCGGAGGCCGAGTTGCTTTTGAATGTCTGCGACGACTTCGGGCGTGGCCGTCGCCGTCAGGGCGAGGACGGGCGGCGAGCCGAGCGCCTTGATGGCCGCGCCGAGCGCCAGATAAGAGGGCCGGAAATCGTGCCCCCATTCCGAAATGCAGTGGCTCTCGTCAATCACGACGAAATTGATCTTGTGGTCTTTAAGCGAGGCGAGAAAGTCGGGCGTGGTCAGTCGTTCGGGCGTGGTGAAGACAAAATCGCTCTCGCGTTTTTCGATCCGCGCGACGTTTTCCCGCGCCTCACGCCCCGTCAAAGCGCTGTTGACCTGTGCCGCGTCGATCCCCGCTTCTTCCAGCTTGTCCACCTGATCCTTCATCAGAGAGATGAGCGGCGACACGATCAGGGTCGTGCCCGGCAGGTGCAGCGCCGGCAGTTGATAGCATAATGATTTGCCCGCACCCGTCGGCATGATCGCCAGGGTGTCGCGTCCGCCGATGATCGAACGGATAACTTCTTCCTGTCCCTCGCGTAAGCGTCGGATGCCGAAGAATTCGCGCATCGTCCGGTTCATCTTCTTTAACTCTTGTGTCGCCCCCATGTAGTCCCATCCCTTCGTGCGTCTCTCTCGAATCGTCAAAGCATCACGGATTGTGACACACAATACGTCATAGCTTTGGGACGACAGTTTAGCTTTTCGATGTAGACGACGATGCCGACGACGGCGCACGTAGTCAGGCGCGCGCAAAGTCTGTATAATTCGCCCGTTCCCCCGAACACATCTGTCAACGTTTCAATCGGTCTTCTGTCCGATCAGTGAGCCATGTCCGAAAAAACTAATCAAGCTGCGCCGCCCGTCGGCGTGGGGGAACAAGAGACGGATTTGCTGTCGCCCGAAATGTCGCGCTACTGGCTGACGGCCATCATCGAGTCGGCCGACGACGCCATCATTAGTAAGACGCTCGAAGGCCGCGTCACAAGCTGGAACAAAGGGGCGGAGCGTATCTTCGGCTACACGGCCGAAGAGATGATCGGCGAGTCGATCACCAAGTTATTCCCGGAAGACCACCTCGACGAAGAACCCAACATCATCGCGCGCCTGCGTGCGGGCGAGCGCGTCGAACACTACGAGACGATACGCCTGCGCAAGGACGGCACGCTCCTCGACATCTCGCTGACGGTTTCGCCCATCAAGGCAGAGGACGGGCGCATCATCGGCGCTTCCAAGATCGCGCGCGACATCACGGAGCAACGGCGCGCGCATCGCGCCCTCAACGAAAGCACCACGCGTCTGAATCTGGCGATGTCCGCCTCGCGCCTCGGCGACTGGGACTGGGACGCCGCCACAGACATCGTCACTTTCTCCGAGACGGCCGCACGCATCTTCGGCATCGAGCCAGGGCCGCACCTGACCTGGACGCAGATGCAGGAGATGCTGCACGAGGACGACCGCGAAAGGGTGAGTCTCTCGGTCGAGCAGTCGGTGGCCGAACATAACGATTACGACATCGAATACCGCATCAAGCGCGCCGACGGCCAGGAGCGTTGGATCATGGCGCGCGGGCGCGGCCTGTACAAAGACGACGGGCAGGTCAAGGGGATGCTCGGCGTGATACAGGACATCACGGACAGCAAGCAGGCCGAGGCGACTTTGCGCGAACAGAGCGAAGCGCTCAAGACGATCAACGAAGTCGGCCAGCTGATCTCGGCCGAACTCGACCTGCACAAACTGGTGCAAGCCGTGACAGACGCCGCGACCGAACTGACGGGCGCGCAGTTCGGCTCCTTCTTCTACAACGTGCTCAACGAAGAGGGCGCGTCCTACATGCTCTACACTTTGTCCGGCGTGCCGCGCGCAGCCTTCGCGCACTTCCCCATGCCGCGCGCCACAGACCTCTTCGGCCCCACCTTTCGCGGCGAAGGCGTCATCAGAATCGCGGATGTGTCGAAAGACCCGCGCTACGGGCAAAACTCGCCCTATTACGGAATGCCTGAAGGCCACTTGCCGGTCACGAGTTATCTGGCCGTGCCGGTCATCTCTCGTTCGGGCGAAGTGCTCGGCGGACTTTTCTTCGGCCATCCGGAGGCGGGCGTCTTCACCGAACGCCACGAGCGCATCGTCGAAGGAATGGCCGCGCAGGCGGCCGTGGCGATGGACAACGCCCGCCTCTTCGAAGAAGCGCGGCGTGCCCGCAGGGAAGCCGAACGCGCTGCGGCCGAAAACGAACGCCTCTACCGCGAAGCGCAGGAGTCGAATCGCATCAAGGACGAATTCCTCGCCACCGTCTCGCACGAACTGCGCACGCCCTTGACGGCCATCCTCGGCTGGTCGCACCTCTTGCGCACGAACGCGCCCAACGGCGAGTTCACCGGCAAAGCCTTCGAGACGATAGAACGCAACGCCCGCGCGCAGGCTCAACTCATCGACGACCTGCTCGACGTGTCGCGCATCATCACCGGCAAACTGCGCATCGACGTGCGACCCGTCGATCCCAACACCTTCATCGAAGCGGCCATCGAATCGGTGAAGCCGGGAGCGGAGGCCAAGGGCGTGCGACTGCAACGCATCATCGACACGGGCGTCGTCTCCGTGGCTGGCGATCCGGTTCGCCTGCAACAGGTGGTCTGGAATCTGCTCGCCAACGCCATCAAGTTCACGCCGCGCGACGGCCGCGTGCAAGTCAAACTGGAACGCGTCAACTCGCACGTCGAGATCACTGTCAGCGACACGGGCGCAGGCATCGCGCCGGAGTTTCTGCCACACGTCTTCGACCGCTTCCGTCAGGCAGACCAGCGTAAGACCCGGCAGCACGGCGGACTCGGACTCGGACTGGCAATCGTGCGTCATCTCGTCGAACTACACGGCGGCACAGTCCGCGCCGAGAGCGCGGGCGAAGGCCTTGGCTCGACCTTCACGGTGCTCCTGCCCGTCTCGCCGGTCTATCGCATCGAAGACGAAGCGGGGCGCGTCCACCCGGCGGCCAGAGACACGCTGCCTCGCTACGAATGCCCCGACCGCCTCGACCATCTGAAGGTGCTCATCGTTGACGACGAACCGGACACGCGCGAGCTGTTGAAAGTCGGGCTCATCCAGTGCGGCGCGAACGTGACCGACGCCAGTTCGGCCGAAGAAGCCTACGAAATCATCCGCGACACACTGCCCGATCTGCTCATCAGCGACATCGGCATGCCCGACGTAGACGGCTACGAACTGATCCGCCGCATCCGCCAACTGCCGCCCGAAGGCGGAGGCCGTCTGCCCGCCATCGCCCTGACGGCCTACGCACGCGTCGAAGACCGCATGCAAGCTCTACGCGCGGGCTACCAGATGCACGTCCCCAAACCCGTCGAGATGGCCGAACTCGTCGCCGTCGCCGCCAGCCTCGTCCAACGCAGTAACTAACGGCGAAGACCAAGGTTCCGTACGGTGTCGGATGTCATGCGTAAAACAACAGATAAGAATCTCCTGGAAGCATGAGCGTTGAAGTATGGACATGAGCGAACTCGCCGAACGTCTTCGGCGGGAAGGATTCAATTCTCTCTTCTACTGCATCGGGCCGGGATACGGACGGCTCGCGGACGGCTACGCTTTGGATAAGGCGGGCGACCTGTTTGAGTGGTTCTACGTCGAGCGCGGGCAGAAGGGTCAGGTCGAAAGAAGTTTCGCTTCGGAAGATGAAGCGTGCCGTTTCGCCTACGAGGCGCTCGCTCAAAATAAGTGGGCGCGCTCACACATGGTCAAGATGTTCGAGAGCGAACGGGAGGCAGCGGAACTCGCTCACGCCCTGTCTCTCGAAGGCATCCACAGCGAGATCGACCGCATCCCCTACGGCGGTCTCGACGATCCGCGCTTTCGCGTCTTCGTCTACGGTGCGGACGTGTTCAAGATAAAGAATCCGACGGACTGAGGCGTGTCGAACGCAGGCTCGCACGGGAGAGCGGGGCGGGACTCAATTGGTTGAACTTTGTCGGAGACTCGAAATAGCGACGGGCGCGCAAACTTTCCAGCTTGCGCGCCCGTCGATCTGAGAGATGAAACGTTTACTTCCGCTTGTTGCGCGTGCGTGCGTCTTCGCCGGGATGGCTGAACTGTGCGTAGGCGACGCGGAAGAGTTCGGAGAGGGCTTTGGCTGTCTCGGCCGAAAGGTTGCGGTCGGCGCGCAGGTGCGCTTCCACGATGTCTGGCGTGGCTTCGTGCGGAAAGTAGACGACCGGCTTGGCCGGGTCGTTGCCGTCTCCGTCCGGCTGCCGCCCGCTCATGATGCGCTCCATCGGCATGTCGAGCCAGGCGGTGAGACGCGCGATGTTATCCGCGTCGGGCTTGCCCGTGCCGTTTTCGATGCGCGAAAGGGTCGAAGCGGACACCTGCGTCTCGTTCGCCACGTCGCGCAGGCTCAAGCCCGCTTCCTCGCGTTTGCGGCGAATCGCACGCCCCAGTTCCACCGTATTTACTAAACTTTTTCCTGATTCTGCCATCTTCTTGGCCTCCTTCTAGCGCGTTCCCGGCTCCCTTAGAAGCGGGCACACGCCCCTCCTCTAGTCCCAGACCATATCACAGGAAAATCCCAGACGCAAGACCTTGTTTTATGCTTGCAACAAAATACGTCTCATGGTACACTGTTTCACGTATGAAACAGCAGCGTTTCAGACATAGTGACGGGAACGAAATTGAGAGGCTGAAATGAGCGACCACATCTGGGAAACATTCGACGGATTGTTCAAGACGGTGCACCGGCAGGGTCGGCGCGTGGAGGAACTGGAAGCGCGCATCGTTGACCTCGAACGCCGTCTGGCGGAACGCGCCGCGACGGCGACGACGGCCGTTAACCCTGCGCCGCAGACGAAACAGGCGCAGACGACCTTGAGCGAAATGCCCGTCGAGCGCGCCGCCTGATAGTTCACAGGATTTTGTAAGGAGTTTAAGAGCCATGACGACAGCAACGGCCACCAACACGACGACCGACAAAAAAGCGATCATGCGCGACAAACGCGCGCAAGGGATCGCGGCGATGGGCTTGGTGACGCGCGAGGGCGCACGCTTTCGCGTGACGACGCCCTCCCTGCGCGGCAAGCGCAGCAGCTACGAGGTCTGGCGCGACGACGCGGGCAAAGTGCGTTGCTCTTGTCTGGAATTCGAAGAGCAGTCGGCCGCAGACCCGACGTTTCGCTGCGAGCACGTGCTCGCCGTTAAACACTCGCTGCTCGCCAAAAATTCGGAGGCTGTGACGAAACAGCAGCCGCTGGAGAAGCCCGCCGCAGGCGCGACGGGGCAGCACATGGCGGAGACGCCCAACACTAACACGACCGCATCCGAGAAGCGCACGCCGCGCACCGTGGAAGCTGCCGCAGAGGCTCAAGCACCGGCGACGGCGACGCGTTTCGAACGGGAGCAGGACGAACCGGAGAGAGTGGAAGCGACGGGCGGCGGAAATGTCGCCCCTCAAGCTTTCGCTCCGACGGTTAGTTCGCTTGCGGATCACAGACAGGAAGAGGAGCAAGAAGAGATGAGCAAGAGACAAGCAACTGCCGTGGTTGAACCGGAAGACGAACTGGAATTCGTGACGGCCGAAGAACACGCGGCGGCCACGAACGGCGCGGTCGTGCCGCTCGCTTTCACGAACACTTTGCGCACGCTGCGCCAGCCGATTGATCCGAAGTACATCAAGACGCGCGAGGGTTGGCGCGACCGCAACGGCAACACGCACATGGTCGAATACGTCGAGTGGCACACGGTCGCTGATTTGCTCGACCGCGTCGCGCCCACCTGGTCGCACTCGGTTCGCGGCATCGTCCAGATCGGCGACATGGTCGCGGTGACGGCTGCCATCACCATCGACGGCGTGACGCGCGAAGGCGTGGGCACGGGCACGGCCGACAACGAGACGGGCATCAAGAAGGCCGAGCACGACGCACTCAAACGTGCGGCCATCAAGTTCGGCATCGCGCGCGAGTTGTACCAGCGCGAGTCGGAAGTGATCGAGCAGCAGGGTTCGGCTCCGCAGAGCGAGTTCCCGCGCGATCCTCTGGCGAAGTCCATGAGCGATCTGGTGACGCCGAAGCAACTCGGCATGATCCGCGCACTCGCACGCGAGGCGGGCGTCGATGTCGAGGAGGAGTGCCAACAGGCTCTGCGCTGCCGCACGGAAGAGTTGTCGAAGAAGGCCGCTTCGTCCTTCATCGACCACTTGAAGAACTTGCAGGGCGGCGAGCAGCAGCAGCCGATGCGCCGCGCGAGCTAAACGCATAACCAAGGGGAGCAACCGAAGTCGCGGCGGGGCGGCAGCGACTGTAAGAATCAAACCTGCCCCGCGCGCGGCTGCTCCGGGAAGTCAAGAGGTGATACGTGATGACGACAGAGGAACTGATTCAGGAACAGCCGTTGACGTTCGAACTCGAATACGCCGACGCGGCGACGCTTGAAGCGACGAGCGCCGCGCCGCGCATCGACGAGCACGAGTCTGAAGAGGCGACGCGCGAAGACCATGAATCGCGCACGAAGAAGGAACAGATTCTCGCTCTCTACGAAGCAGGCACGACCGACATCGCGCAGATCGTCCGGCAGGTGGGCGCGCGTCCGTCCTACGTCGCGCAGGTCTTGCAGTCGGCCGGATACCTCACCGGCTATTTCGATCTCTACACGACGACGGGGCGCGAGCAGAACGTCTACACGCGTTTCTTCCGCAACGTGCTTTCGTTCAAGACGGTCGAAGCGGCGCGCGAGTCTGTGCAGAAGATCGACCGGCTCTACAACTATTTCGAACGGCTCGGCGACCGCGCCGGGCAGCACCAGGCGATGGTGCTCGCGTTGACGGGCAAGAACCGCGCGCGTTGGAGCGGCAAACAGGAAGAGGCGGCGGTCTTCAACGAGTGGCTCGCCGCTCACTGAACGGACGCCGCAGCCATGACGCTGTAAAGATCATCCGAACAAGTCTCTCGGATGGAGAACGAGCAAAGGGCGGGTCGAAAGGTGAGTTAACATTCAAGGGGTTGACTCACCTTTCTTTTTATCCCGAAGGCAATCAAGAGCTTTTCAGTAATCCAGCACTAAACAGGCGACCGACGCGCTTTAACGGAAGCCTGCGACGCGACTCTAATTCAATAAAGGTCGCGCCAACCCTCGCCACAAACGAAACACCCTCGCTCTGAACGGTCTGGCACACGCGCCAACACCGTCCGCCCGGACGCGCGCATTCACTTCATGCGCCGGGGCGGAAAATCGCAATTCATCACCTCGCACGAACAAGGCTGCTGCGCGCTCCGTCTATTTTCGCGCGGTGCCCTAAACCGACCCAAACGAAGAAGGAGAGATGAAGATGCCGAGAGTTGTTCATTTCGAGTTGAGCGCGGACGAACCAGAACGCGCCGTCAAGTTTTACGGAGAGGTCTTCGGCTGGCAGACGCAGAAGTGGGACGGCCCGCAAAGCTACTGGCTGCTGACGACGGGTGAAGAGGGGCAAATGGGGATTAACGGCGGCCTGATGCGCCGCTCCGACAATCCTCTGCCGCCGTCGTCCGCCACCAACATCATCGACGTGCCTTCCGTGGACGAGTACACGGAAAAGATCACGACGCTCGGCGGCAAGGTCGTGATGCCGAAAGGAACCGTGCCCGGCATCGGCTACATCGCCTATTGTGAAGACACCGAAGGCAACGTCTTCGGGATCATGCAATTCGACCACTCGGTCAAGTAAGTCCGTTCGCCCCACTTCAACTTCGGAGAAAACGACATGAAGATCAACTACGCTGCGGTCGCCGTCTCGGCGGTCATCTACTGGATGCTCGGCGGTCTGTGGTATTCGCCGCTGCTGTTCGGCGGGAAGTTCATAGAGATCATGCGCTGGTCGCCCGAGCAACTGGCGCGCATCGAGAGAGAAGGCGCGGCCGCCCAATTGGCGCTCACCTTCTTCGGCTCGCTCGTCGCCTCATACGTGCTCGCGCACGTCGTTCGCTACACGAGCGCCGAGAGTGCGAAGGCGGGCGCGAAGGCCGGACTGTGGCTGTGGCTCGGCTTCGTCGTCACGACCAACCTGAATACGGTCTTCTTCGAGTTTCGCCCCATCAGCCTCTACCTCATCAACATCAGCTATCACCTCGTCGCCCTCCTCTCGATGGGTGCGCTCCTCGCCGTCTGGCGCAAAAAGCGCGGGGTGGCCAAAGCCCCGGCTTACGTCTGAAATTGTCCGTGGCCAGTGGTCAGTTGTTTAGTGCTTCGCCGCATGAGTGACCGGCGTTCGGAGCGAACAACTGACCACTGACCGCGTACAAAGCCCGACGGGCAACGGAATTTTCCTCTCCCGCTTTGCGCGTAGTTCGGTTACTATCAAGCCTGCACCACCGAACATTTCGACGCGCAAAGGGGAGGGACGAGAGGCGTGCCCGCGAAAAACGAAGACCTGCACGGGAATGTGCCCGACAAGGCGGAAGTGGCTCTGCTGTTGATTGACGTGATCAACGATCTGGAATTCAGCAGCGGGCGCAAACTGCTCGCGCACGCCTTACCGATGGCCGAGAAGCTGGCCGCGCTCAAGCGACGCGCCAGAGAGGCGGGCGTGCCCGTCATCTACGTCAACGACAACTTCGGCCGCTGGCAATCGGACTTCAACAAACTGCTCAAGCACTGCCTCGAAGAAGACGTGTGCGGCAAGCCCGTCGCCGAACTGCTCCGGCCGGATGAAGACGACTATTTCGTCCTCAAGCCCAAACACTCAGGCTTCTTCTCCACCACGCTCGACACTTTGCTCGAATACCTGCAAGTCAAAATTCTCATCCTCACCGGACTGACCGGCGACATCTGCGTCCTCTTCACCGCCAACGACGCCTACATGCGCGACTTTCATCTCGTCATCCCCTCCGATTGCGTCGCTTCCTCCGACGCAGACGAGAACCGGCACGCGCTCGAACACATGCAGCGCGTGCTCAAGGCCGACACGCGCCCCTCCGACGAGATCGACTTTGAAGAACTGAAACGACGCAGCGCCGGAGAAGAACCCAAGCCGCAGCAACAGTCGCAGCAGTTTGCGAAGGCCGAGTAAGAGACAGAATCTTCACGTTAAAAGCGACCTTATTGCCCGGAGCGTTCGACTAAAATTTGGAGGACACGCATGGCGCGATTTTTTCGCAACAACGGGCTTTCGCTCGTGCTCTTTATTTTGTTCTTCCTGACGCTCATCGTCGGCCAATCAATCGTCGGCCAACGCGAGTACAACAACGACCAGCAGGAGCACGGACAACCCGCCGTCAGCTACACCGAATACCTTGCCACTCCGCACTTCCTCGAAGCGACGATGGAGAACTGGGAGAGCGAATTTCTACAGATGTTCGTCTTCATCGTGCTCACGATCTTTCTCTACCAGAAAGGCTCTGCCGAATCTAAAGACCCGGACAAGGAGGAAGAGGTTGACCGCGAGCCGCAGGTGGGAAGCGACAAACGGGGCGTGCCGTGGCCGGTCAGGCGCGGCGGCTTCATTCTGAAACTCTACGAAAATTCTCTGAGCCTCGCGTTTCTCCTCATGTTCTTTCTCTCCTTCTACCTGCACGCCGTCGGCGGCGCGGGCGAATACAATCAGGAAAAGTTCGAGCACGGCGCGGCCGGAGAGCGCACTTCCACGTTCGCCTACATGCTGACTTCGCGCTTCTGGTTCGAGTCGCTGCAAAACTGGCAGAGCGAATTTTTCTCCATCGGCCTGATGGTCTTGCTGACCGTCTGGTTGCGCCAGAAAGGCTCGCCCGAATCCAAACCCGTCGATGCGCCCCACGACCAGACCAGCAACTAGCAGTTTGAAAATCCTGAAAGCCCTCTGGCTCAGAAACGAAGAGGCCGTCAACTGTTGGAAGTTGACGGCCTCTTCGTTTCTGATTAAACGAGCGCGCTCTACTCGTCGAACGTCTTGCGTTCGGGGTTGCGCCCGCGCATGGCGGCGATGGAGAGTTCGCGCGCGCGCGGAAGCACTTCGATGGCTTTAGCGACCTGCGGGTCGTCGGCCACCTGCACCTGCGAAGCCGTCACCGTGCCGTAAGCGGCCGTGGCGATGTCGTAGCGCATCTGGCGCGTGATGAACTCGCGGCTGCGGTCGAGTTGCGCGTCACGCACCTTGTACGATTCGTCCTCGGCGACGAAAGCCTTGAACGCCTTGAAGAGGTTGTCCGTGACCGTGTACTCGTCCGCCTTGATGTTGTGTTCGTAGTCGATGGGGCGCGTGATCTTGAAATCCTCGAAACCCTTGATGCGACCGTTGACGAGTTCGCGCACGAAGCCGAAGACGGGATCGATCAGGCGTTGCTGCGCCGGTTCGATCAGGCGCGGCTTGACAGGTTCGTCCGGCGCGATGCCGCCGCCGCCGTAGACCTTGCGCCCGGTGTCCGTCAGGCTCTCAGGCCCGGCGGGTTTGGCCGGCGTCGCCGCTCTCTTTTCGTCGTCGAGACTGCCGATGCCGCCGCGCGTGTAGTAATCGTAAAGCCCTTCGTTCGTGTAGTCACGCTGGATGAGGCGACCCGAAGGCGTGTAGTACTTCGAGGAAGTGAGCGTGACGGCCGTGCCGTACTCCATCGGGATGATGCTCTGGACGAGGCCTTTGCCGAAACTCGTCTCGCCGATGATGAGCGCGCGGTCGTGATCCTGCAACGCGCCCGCCACGATCTCGGAGGCCGAGGCCGAGTTGCGGTTGACGAGCACGACGAGCGGCACGCTGTCGGGCGCGCTGTTGCGCGACTCATAGGTGCGGTCGCTGCCGGGCACGCGTCCCTTCTGCGACAAGATCACCTGACCGCGCTGCAGGAAGCGTTCGGCAACTTTCACGGCCTGATCGAGCAGGCCGCCCGGATTGCCGCGCAGATCGAGCACGAGCGAGGTCATGCCCTGCTTGCGCAAATCTTCGAGCGCGGCGATGAATTCTTCGGCGGTCGTGCGGTTGAAGCCGCGCGTCATGTCTATGTAGCCGACGCCGGGCTTGAGCATGTAGGAGTCGGGAACGGTCGGTTGACCGACGGCGTCGCGCGTGATCTCGACCGTCTCCAGAGCCTTTGTCGAGGCGCGTTCAACCGTGACCTTGACGGTCGAACCCTTCGGGCCGCGCAGGCGGTCGCGCACGTCACTCGAATTCTTGCCCTTGATCGATTCGCCGTTCACTTCGACGATGCGGTCTGCGAAACGCAGTCCGGCGCGCGTCGCGGGCGCACCCGGAAAAGTGGCGAGAATGTAGGTGTCGGTCTGCCCGCCGATGGTGCGGTCGCCGATGGTCGCGCCGATGCCGTAATACTCGCTGCGCCAGTCGGCTTGCAGTTCCTCAAACTCTTTCGCGTCGTAATAGTTCGAGTGCGGGTCGAGCGAACGCAGCATGCCGATGATGGACGACTTGAAAGCGGCGTTGTAATCGATCTTCGCGCCGTCCACGTAGTTCTCCTGCACGATGCTGAGAGCTTCGGCGAAGTCCTCTTCGATGGCTGCGGTCGCACCTGTAGAGGCCGGGACGCGCGGGCGCTGACGCCGCCCCGACGGGCCGACGTTGGGCGGCATCTGCGTTTGACCCTGTGCGCCGCCGGTGCGGCCGGGCGCGGGTTGTTGTGCGAACAGGGGAGCGGGAAGCGACAGTGCAAAGAGCAGCAGCGCGGCAAGGGCGGATGATATTTTTTGTTTCACTATGGGCAAACCTCTCAAGACCATTTTCCGCTACGGACGAAAACTGAAGGCGCGCCGGAAGCTAAAGGCCGCGCGTTTGCGGCCTGCTGCCGACGGCAGTTTTTGTATAGTACTGGATGAGTGAAAAGGCGGCAAGGTTGCGTCCCGCAGAGGCCGCGCGGCATCCGATTTCTCGGATGGACGGGGATGGGTAAAGAGGAAGATGAGAGGGAAAAGGAGAGGACGCGCGGGCACTCAACCCTGAGCGCCTTACGTCTTCACCTTTCCCCCTTCTCCCCTTTTCCCTTTACCCGTCCTTATTCTTCATGCGGCTTTGTTACTTTCTCTCCGATAAATTAAAATGGCTTTCAGCAATCAGCCATTAAATTGCGCCGGAAGCACACGACGCGCCCGCACGCTTTTTAGCGCGCAGGGGCGCGCCCGAACCGGCAAGTGAAGGAGATTTCCCGAATGAGCAGCCCTTACGACCCGAATAATCCGCACAACCCGCACGACCCTTCGCGCCAAAGCGAGATGATCGACGACCTGATGCTGCATGAAGGCGAAGACGAGTCGGGGCAGGCGGGCGACCGCGAACGCGTCTCGTCTTCCGTGCGCGACATCGCTTCGCGCATCCCCGAATCGCTCTCGTCCATCGGCCGCGACATCAGCCGCACCATCGAGCGCGCCATCAGTGCGAAAGACGATTACGTCGTCGCCGTCAAAGTCTCGCACGAGGCACAGGAGAAGTTGGAGAGTCTGGTGCAGGCGGGTGTCTTCCGTTCGCGCGCCGAAGCAGCAGCCTTTCTGATCGACGAGGGCATCAAATCGCAGACCGCACTCTTTGAACGCGTGCAGCAGAAACTACACGAGATTGAACGCCTGCGCGCCGAACTGCGCGGCATGATCAATACGCCCCAAAGCTGAGCGCGCCGACGCGCGTGCGCGCCGTCGAAAGTTCCGGCACGGCCGAAAGCGTCTGAGGCTTGCAACCCTCGCCCGCGCTTTCGCCTTCAAAGACAAGGCCGAAGTTATGAAACGCAAATTGATCCTCATCCTTGTTCTCCTCGCCGCGGCAGGCACGCACGATGCGCTGGCGCAAGCGCGTCGCGTCCGCCCGACCGCACCGCCGAAGAACGAGCACAACGAAAAGTCCGAGCCGCGCGAGGGCGACGAGGCGAAGAACGACTCGCATGATAAGTCGCAGGACAAGAATCAGGACGACAATCAAGACAAGGCGCAGGGCGAGAAAAAGGACGACGACGATCAGCCCCTGAAGGGCGAGGATGTAACGGTGCGCGCCGTCATCAAGTCGAAGCCCAATCCCGGTTATCCGCCCGGCGCGCGTCGCTACGCAGTGCAGGGCGCGGTCAAACTGCGCATCATTCTCGGCGCGGACGGCCGTGTGCGCGAGCAGATGGAAGTCCTTGAAGGTTTGCCTTACGGCGTGACGGAAGAGGCGATCAGGGCCGCGCGCCTGATCGAGTTTGAGCCGGCGCGCAAAAACGGGCGTCCCGTCTCGCAATACGTCACGGTGATCTATCATTTCCGTCTTCACTGAGGTCATAATTTGTCCGCTAGCTTCACACTGCCGCACATCCCTATCGAACAGTTCACGCTGGAGAACGGCCTGCGCGTCGTCCTCTCCGAAGATCGCAGCGTGCCCGTCGTCTCCGTCTGCGTCTATTACGATGTCGGTTCGCGCAACGAACGCGAGGGGCGGACGGGCTTCGCGCATCTCTTCGAGCACATGATGTTTCAAGGCTCGGAGAACGTGCCGAAGGCCGCGCACTTCAAGTACATCTTCAATTCCGGCGGCACGATGAACGGCACGACCTCTTCGGAACGCACCAACTATTACGAGACGCTTCCGGCCAATCAGCTGCCGCTCGCGCTCTGGTTGGAGAGCGACCGTATGCGCTCTCTGAAAGTGACGCAGGAGAATCTGGACAACCAGCGCAACGCCGTGCAGGAAGAGAAGCGGCTCAACTACGACAACCGCCCCTACTCAAACGCCTTCCTGCGCCTGAACGAACTGATCTATCGCAATCCGGCCAACGCGCATTCGACCATCGGCTCGATGCAAGACCTCGACAACTCGACCATCGAAGACGTGCGCGAGTTCTTCCGCATTTACTACGCGCCCAATAACGCCGTCCTTGTAATCTGCGGCGACTTCGACCCGGTGGAAGCGCGCTCTCTCGTCGAGAAATATTTCTCGACCATCCCGCGCCAGCCCGCGCCGCCGCCCGTAGATGTCAGCGAACCGCCCGAAGTGGCCGCGCAGTTCGAGCATTACCCAGACCCATTTGCGCAACTGCCCGCACTCATGCTCGGCTGGAAAGCCCCCGCGCGCCGCACGCCCGATGCTTATGCACTGACGCTCGCCAGCGAACTTCTGCTCGAAGGCGAAAGCTCGCGGCTCTATCAAAAATTGGTCAAAGGCGACGAGTCGGTCGTCGCCGTGCAGGGCGGTGTGGGCGAGCGTCGCGGTCCTTCGTCGCTCTACCTGTTTGCCATCCCCAAGCCCGGCCGTTCGACCGAAGAGATTCGCCGCACCATCAACGAAGAGATCAAGCGCCTCGCCACCGAAGGCCCCACCGCCGAGGAGATGGAGAAACTGCGCAACACGCTCTTGAACGACTCCGTGCGCGGCCGCCAGACGACGATGTATCGCGCACAACGTCTCGCCGAGTACACGCTCTACGACGGCGACCCGCATCTCATCAACACGGAGATCGAACGCTACCTGGAAGTGACGCCCGCTAGTATCAAAGACGTGACGGCGCGCTACCTCAACACGGACAATCACGCCCTCGTCGAGATCACTCCCGCGCCCGCCGGAGGCACGGACGAGGCCGAGCCTGCGTCCGACACGCCCGCGCAAGCACAGGAAGTGGAACAACCCGGCGCACCGCCCCCACAAGTGCCCCCGCGCCCCGAGACGCAACCCGCGCCCCCAACCGAAACGCCCGAAGCGCCGATAGAGACGCCGACCACGCAAACGTAAAGAATGAAGGGGAAACGATGAACGATGAATGATGAACAATGAACGGAAAGCAGTTTTGTTTTTACTTCATCGTTCATCCTTCCTCCTTCATCGTTTCTTTCAACTATGATGCCTGAAGCCCAAACGGAAACTTTTCGCCGCGAGCCGCCCACGCCGCTCGCGCCGCGCCCTCTGAATCTGCCCTCGCCCGTCGAGACGACGCTGGCGAACGGCCTGCGCATCGTCTTCGTCGAGAACCCGCGACTTCCGCTCGTCACCTACCGGCTCGCCTTTCGCACCGGCGACGCGCACGACCCGCCGGGGCTTCCCGGCCTGACGGACATCCTGACCGGCATGCTCAACGAGGGCACAGAGACGCGCACCAGCCGCCAGATCGCCGACGACGTGGCGCGCATCGGCGCGACGCTCGGCGCGGGCGCGAGTTCCGACAACACGACCGTCGCTGCCTCTGCTCTCTCGCAGTTCAACGACCGCGTTCTTGAGTTGATGGCCGACATCACCTTGCGTCCTTCGTTCCCCGAAGACGAGTTGGAACTGACGAAGCAGAATGCACTCCAAAATTTGATCGCGCAGCGCGGCCAGCCCTCTTTTCTCGCCAACGAACGGCTCGCGCGCGTCATCTACGGCCGTCATCCTTACAGCGTCGTTTCGGCCACGCCCGAATCCATCAACGCCGTCACGCGCGACGATCTCACGAGTTTCCATCGCCGTCGCTTCATTCCGAATAACGCCGTGCTCATCGTCGGGGGCGACATCCGGCAGGAAGATGCCCTGCGTCGTATCGAAGAACTCTTCGGCCAGTGGCCTGCGGGCGAACGCGAAGCGGCAGACTTCCCCGCCCCGCCCGCGCGCACACGCCGCACGCTCCATCTGGTGGATCGCCCCGGCTCGGCACAGTCGAACATCGTCATCGCCAACTCAGGGATCACGCGCACCGACCCCGACTATTTCCCCATGCTCGTCATGCACACCGTCCTCGGCGCAAACGCCTCTTCGCGCATCTTCATGAACCTGCGCGAAGACAAGGGCTACACCTACGGCGCATACACGAGCCTCGACGCGCGCCGCGCCGCCGGTAGTTTCCGCGCCACGGCCGAAGTGCGCACGCCCGTCACGGGCGAATCGCTCAAAGAATTTTTCTACGAACTCGAACGCATCCGCGAAGAACTCGTCACCGAGCGCGAACTGCTCGACGCACAAAACTACCTGACCGGCATCTTCCCCATTCGTCTGGAAACGCTTGACGGCTTGATCGACCAGTTGATCCAGATCAAGATGCACGATCTGCCCGACGACTATTTGCAAACTTATCGCGAGCGCGTCAGCGCCGTGACGCGCGAAGAGGTGCAGCGCGTCGCGCGTCGCTACGTGACGCCCGACCGCTCGGCAATCGTCATCGTCGGCGATGCCGATGCGCTGACGGACGAAATTAAAGGCTACGCCGAAGAGATCGAACTTTACGACAGCGCGGGTCAGCGCAAAAAAGAAGGCGCGGCTGCGGCAACACACGCGGCCGTCGAAAACACAACCAACGGGAGGGATATGAGCAGCACATCGACAACAGGAGACAGCAGAGGGTTCGTCGGAAACTGGCAACTTGAGATCACTTCGCCCCTGGGGCCGCAGACGGCGACGCTCATCGTGGAAGAGGACGGCAGCGCATTGCGCGCGCGCATGAGTTCCGCCTGGGGCGAAGCCCCGCTCGACACCATCACGCTGAACGGCGACGTTTTCCACGCGGCCGTCGCGCTCAACATTCAGGGCATGTCCATACAGGCCAACATCGAAGGCCGCCGCGAAGGCGACAACCTCAACGGCACGATCCGCACCAACATGCCCATCGTCCCCCCGCTCATGTTCACGGGGCGAAAGATTTCATAGCTATTAGCCATTAGCTGTTAGCTATTAGCTTTCAGCAAGGAAACTGTCTGCCGTCTGCCACCCGCTTTCGTCAAACGGTCTGGCTAACAGCTAACGGCTAATAGCTAACAGCTAAAAAAAAACCCGCCCGGTGTGTGCTCTCACACCGGGCGGAAACCACAGGAGAATTGCCCAACTTTTGCGAATCGCCCCCCGGCGATTCATTGGGTCGTTGCTATGCTCGCCAATCTGATGCGCGGGCGTTGCGGGCAGGTTGCCCCAAATTTTCCGCCGCTTTCTCTCCCCTTTTTTTGACTGCCTTCTACGTTTTCACCTGGAGACGAAAAATGCGAAGACTCTTATTCCTGACCGTTGCAGCAGCGGCGCTCGCTCTCTCCGGCGCGTCGTGCGTGCAACAGCCGCAGACGCCCCAAACGAACACCAATCAGCCCCCGACGGCGAGCGCGGGCGACCAAAACTTCAAACGGATTCACGACGCTTACGTACGCGAGTTTTTGCGCCGTCACCCGACCGTCAACACCTATCTCGGCGGCGCTGGTCTCGACCCGGCCCTGCGCGAAGTGGACGGCCAACTGCGTGATTATTCCGCCGCCGCCCTCGACGCGGAAGACCGCTGGCTCTCGGACACGCAAAAATCTCTCGAAGCCCTCGCCCCGGACACGCTCTCGCCCACCTTGCGCATCGACCGCGAAGTCGCGCTCGCGCAAGTGAGATTTCTGCTCCGCCAGCACGGCACACGCAAGTACCAGCAACGCGCGCTCGACACCTACACGGACGAACCCTTCCGCGCCATCGACTGGCAACTGCAAGGCATGACACAGACGGGCGAGAAGACCTACGGCACGCCCGAAGAATGGGCGCTCGTCGTCCGTCGCCTGCAAGCCGTGCCCCGTTACTTTCAAACGGCGCAAGAGCAGTTGGCCGCCGGAGTCAAATCCGGCAACACGCCCGACCATCGCATGCTCCTTCGCAACGGCGTCACGACCGCCGAATCGACCGCCGAGTATTTCGAGAAGACTTTGCCCGATCTCGCCCGTGAGCGCGTGGCGCAGGATGCGGGACGCGACGAACTGTTGAAGCAACTCGGTGAAGCCGCGAAGGGCGCAGGGAGCGCGTATCGCGCCCTGCGTGATTACGTCGCGCAGACCTTCTTCGACGATGCCTCGAAGCCCACGGCCGCAAACGTCAAGGCGCAGTTTCGTCAAGACCGTTTCGCGATGGGCGAAGAGGAATATAACTGGGCGATCAAAAACAACCTGCGCATGCCGGATGCGACGGCCGCGAAACTCTTCGATGAATCGATGGCCGTCGTGAATGAGACGCAAAGCGAGATGGTCAAACTGGCGCGCGAGATCGGCACGCGCAAGACGATGGAGCTGCCCGCAGACGATCACGCAGCCGTGCTCGCAGTCTTCGAAGAACTCGGCAAGGATTATCCGAAGTCGGACGCCGAGATGGTCAGGTGGTACGAGGAAGCGTCGTTTCGTCTGGTCGAGTACGGCCGCAAGTCCGCCATCTTCGACGTGCCCGCCGATTACAAGTTGGAAGTGGTCGAGACGCCGCCGCCCCTGCGCGCTTCGATTGACGGCGCGGCCTATTATCCCGCGCCGCCCTTCAAGACTTCCGGGGTGGGGCGTTTCTACGTCACCACTTCGGGCACGAACGACGAGGCGGTGCTCAAGGAGAACAACCGCGCCTCGCTCGCAGACCTCGCCGCGCACGAAGGTTTTCCCGGCCACGACTGGCACTACAAAGTGATGACGAAATACCGCGAACGCATCGCGCCCGTGCGTTGGCTGACGCCCGGCGCGGTCGAAGACTCTTCTTCGATGTGGCAGGATTCGATGGCGTCCGAAGGTTGGGGACTCTACTCCGAAGCTCTGATGGCCGAGCCGCAGCCCGGCTTCCCCACAGGCTTCTACTCGCCCGAAGAAAGGCTCTACCAACTCAAAGGCAAGCTCTACCGCGACCTGCGCGTGCGCATCGACACAGGGCTTCACACCGGGCGCATCTCTTACGACGACGCAGTCGATCTCTTCTCGCAGGTGGTCGACTTCCAACCCGGCTCTTGCCGCGACGCGACGGCGACGGCGAAACCGGCCAAGCGCGCCAGTTGCGATTCGGCCGAACGCGCCATCTTCCGTTATTCCAAGTGGCCGACGCAGGCCATCACCTATCGCCTCGGCAAAGACCAAATCTTCGCCCTGCGCAGAGAGGCCGCGCAGGCGGCGGGCGAACGCTTCTCGGCCAAAGACTTCCACGTCCTCTTCATGCAGCAGGGCACGATCCCCACCGGCTACTTCCGAGAGGAACTGCTCAAAGAACTTCAAGCTAAGAAATGACTGCGCGCGACTGACGCGTGTGGCAGACAGATGCGAAGGAGCGGCACATTCATCAGCGTGAATGTGCCGCTCCTTCGTCGTTAATTCACGGCGCGACTCAACGTGCTGGTTCTCCGTCGCTTTACGCGTTCTCTCCGTCGTTCGGGAAAATCTGTCGCAGGTGACTCTTGAGGTGTCCGACGTAATCGCGCATCAAGTATTCGAGCGTCGTCGGTTGGCGTGCGTCGATTGTCTGCCACGCGATCTTGTCCAAGGTGTGGCGCGTGCGCGGCTGCCGCAAAGTCTCTTCCGGCGCGGAGGCCATGACGTGCAGCAGGTGGAGGTTGTAGTGCTTCCAGAGTTCGATCAGGAGCGGCCATGATTCTTCGTTGTAACGCTGCGCGCGCACCCACTCTTCCTGCTCGTAGCCGGGGAAGACCAGATCATCCGTGTATTGCGCGCGCACGAAACGCGCGTGATTGTTCGCCGCCGAATCGATCAGATGGCCGACGATCTCTTTCGGCGTCCACGCGCCCGCCTCACGTGCACGTCTCGCCTCCGCTTCCGTCAGCGCGTGCAACTGCGCCGCAGCCGCATCAATCGTCCGTCCGAAATCCGCGAGCAAGTCTTTCATCTCTCACGCTCCTTCATCCCTACTTGCCCCGCCCGCTTCAAGCTTTCACTCATCCCTCACTCTTAGCGTTCGTACTGCAAGACCATGCCATCGCCGCCGACCGCCCAGTTCTGTTTTTTGCCGACGAACAGGGCGTAGAGGTTCTGTTTCGTACCGCTCTCCTGTTGCAGCCAGGTGCGCCCGCCATCGTCCGAACGCAGGATGCGGCCGCCGCGTCCGACGATCCAGCCCTGCTCTTTGCCCGCAAACTGCACGCTCAAAAACGTCGTGCGCCCCATCCCCGGCAGAGTCACGGCCGTCCACGTCTCGCCGCCGTCCTCTGTGCGCAAGATCGTTGCGCCCGCGCCCACAGCCCAGCCGCGTTCGTCGTCTATGAAATTGACGTGATAGAGCGTGGCGTTCGTGCCCGTGCGCTGGCGCGACCAGTTGAGGCCGCCGTCAGTCGTCGCCAGGATTGTGCCTTTGTCGCCCGCGATCCAGCCGCGCCGTTCGTCCGTGAAGTCCAGATTGATCAACTCGTCGCGCGAAGGGACGAGTTGCGTGCGCCACGTCGCGCCCGCGTCTTCCGTGTAGAGGACGAGACTGTCCGTGACGACCTCGCGGCGGCTGATCGAGCCGACGATCCAACCCTTCTTCTTGCTCGCAAAGCGCACGCTGTAGAGTTCGGGCGTGCCGCCGCCGAAATCCGCCGGGGTGAAGCGACGCGTCTCGCGCCAGTTGCGCCCGCCATCCTCCGTCAGATAGATGGCGCTTCCGGCGACGAGGTAGCCGTCCTCTTTGTCTCGAAAGTAGATGTCGTTGATTGAGTCGTTCGTCTCGACAACTTGCCTGACCCACGCGCGCCCGCCGTCCTCCGTGCGATAGACGAGGCCGCCGTCGCCCGCCATCCAACCGCGCTTGCCGTCCGTGAAATAGACGGCGTTCAAATCCCTGCCCGCTGCGCCGTGGCGCGTGGCCGTCCACCCCTCGCCCTGCTGCTTCTGCGCGACAGCCAACCGGACGAACAACAGGGGCGCGACCACCAACACGCACAACCCTACAAACAACGACGCCGCGTCGAACGCCCGACGGCGACGACGCACGACTTTCTCGCCATTCATACGACAGTCTTCTCCGAACGCAATTTTGAGATCAGCGACGCCCCGGCTCGATTTTCGGTGAGAGACTTTCTTTTACACGAATCCGCCCATACCGCACAAGGCGTCAAACAAAACCCTGAAACCACGAATCCACACGCGCACAACACTAAATTCTTGTTCGTGTTGTTTCGTATGGATTCGTGGTTCCACTCTGACGGTTTTTGACGGTCTTAGCCGGAGCCTTCCCCTCTTCTTACGGCGCGGCGTTGACGCGATAGACGCGTCCTTTGTAGACGACCAGGACGCGTTCGCCGAGGGCGAAGAATTCGCCGAGTTTGCGCTCGCGTTTGAGCAGGTCGAAGTAGGCGTCGCTGCCGAAGGTGAGGACAGTTTCCGGCAGCTTCGCGTCCGCCTTGAAGTCCGCATCCGTCCAGACGCCTTCGCGCAGGTAAAAGGTCTTGTCCGCGACCTTGCGCACCGCGCTCGTATCGACGGCCGCCATCTCGTCCTCTTCGGCGCGCACCGATTCACGCAGCGCGCGTTCGCGTTTGCTGTCTCTGACGGCCGCTGCGCCCGTCGTCGGCAGAGGCGTGGGCACAGGCGTCGCCGCGGGCATCGGCGGCGCAGCTTCAACCACCACCGGCGCGTTCCCGCCGCTCGCGTTGCCCGTGGCCGATTGCGTCTTTGCGCGCGGCGCGGGTCGCCTGTTCACTCTCGCCCCCGACCCGTCCAGCACGCGCGTGGCGATGCCGGAGTCCGCCTGCGCGCCGGGTTCGAGCGCGAGGTAAGACGTGTAAGGCGTGACGATGCCGTAGCGCGTGCCGAGATCGACCACTTCGTCGCGCAACTCGCGCGCTTCGCCGTTGGCGCGAATCTGCTCCATCAACCAGCCGACGCGCCGCGTCGCCCACAGGCGCGGCAGAAAATCGTTCTCTTCCGAGTTCAATGGGAAGCGCAGATTTTCGTAAGCGAAACTGCGTCGCTCGCGGTTGCTGCGACCCGCGAGACGCAGGTTCACATTTCTCATGTCGGACGCGTTGCGATAGCGGCCGAGCAGAGTGACCTGCGCGCCGCGAAACAGATCGGGCAGCGCGCGCGGGTAGATGAGATCGGTTTCGACGCCGCCCATGTCGAGCGCCAGATCGGTCAGCACCGGATAACTGACTTTGGCGAAGAAGTTCGACACCTTCAACTCCAAGTCCTCTTTCGGTTCGACGTAATCGGCCGTGCCGCCGTTTTCGCTCGCCACCGAATCCAAGAGCGCCGTGTTCACGTCGTAGCCGACGCCGAACGTGAAGACGCGCGTGTTTCCGTTGCGCGCCGTGCGTGCGTTGTCGATGATCTTCTGCGGGTTCGTGACGCCGACCGTGGGCAGCCCGTCCGTCATGAAGACGACCATCTTGGGACGGTCGCTCGCGTCGAACTGTTTGAGCGCCGCTTGTAGCGCGCCGTTGATGTTCGTGCCGCCCGTCGGCCGCAAACGCTGCACGAAGTCGAGGCCGCGCTGCCGCCCGCGCTCGTCCGCCTCGATCAAACCGGATGCCATCAAATGTTCCTCGCCCGCGAACGAAATGACGTTGAAGCGGTCGCCCGCGCGCAGAGTCCGCACGCCGAACAGCATCGCCGCTCGCGCCTTCTCCATCTTCCCTTCCTCGGCCATCGAGCCGGAAGTGTCGATCACGAACACGATGTCTTTCGCCGTGTACTCGCTCTCAGCCCAGTTGTCCTTCGGCGAGATCATCAGGAGGAAATAACCATCCTTGCCCGGTTCACGGTGCGTGAGCAGTGACAATCCGAAGTCTTCGCCCGAGAGCGTGTAGAAGAGTTGAAAATCCTGCGGCTCGCGCCCAGCAGTCGCCGTCTCGAAAGAGACGCGTGCGCGCTGCCCGTTCTGCGCGGGGCGCACGTCTACGGCGTGGCTCGGCGAATAGATGTTGCGCAGGGGTTTGTTGCCCTCGATTTCGAGCGCGCCGGAGACCTGACCGATGGGGGCTAGATTGTGGTTCGTGCCGAGCGGGTAGCGATAAGAGACCGTGCCGGACTCTGCGCGCAAGACCTGCGTGTAGGTCAACTCTAACTTCTTGTCCGAGCGCGGCGGGATGGGAAAGATGCTGGCCTGAAACAAGTCTTTCCCGGCGTATTCCAGCAGACCCGGGTCGCGCTGCCTGCGCACGATCTCGTCGTAGATGCGCCGCGCCTCTTCGCGCGAGCGCACTTCGCCGACCAGCCTGCGGTCGCCGTCCCAGATGGCAAACTCGGAGACGGACGCCGTTTCGGGGATGGGGAAAAAGTAAGTACCTTCGAGCGTGGCGTCCGAATCGTTGCGGAAGATTTGTTCGACGTGCGTGGTCGCCACCTGCCCGTTGATCTTTGTGTCGAGTTTGATGGACTTAATGGGCAGCGCGGGCGGCAGACGCGGCGGGCGCGGCGGGCGCGGGCAAGTCTCGCACGGGCGCGGCACGATGATGCCTTGTGCGTAACTCAGACCGGCCGAGAGGCCGCAGAAGACGAGGACGTTGAAGAACAGGCAGGCGACGATTTGACGACAGCGCATACGGGGTCTCCTCAAAAATTCAATTTCACAGTCGGCCGGGCAAAACTCACCCGCCCACACAACCTAGAACGCACACGCGAAACTTTCTTGCGGAAGAAGGTGAACGGTGAATGGTAAATGGTGAATGTTGAACGGTAAATGGGGTATAGAAAAAACCTGCTTTCTCCATTCACCATTTACCATTCACCATTTACCAGCCGTCAGTCGAGCGTGCGCAGGCGCGGGTTGCGGATGGCGACGTAGAGGTTGAAGAGGGCGATGATGACGCCCCCGGCGGCGAGCGTGTGGGGCGCACCGTAACGGCGCGCGGCCACCCCTGCGAGAAAACTCCCGATCGGCCACGCGCCGATAAAAGAGAGCATGAACATGCTCATCACGCGCCCGCGCATCTCGTCCGTCACCAGTTTTTGCAGCAGCATGTTCGTGACGGCAATAGAGCAGACGATGGAGAAGCCGATGCCGAACAGCATCACGAGCGACAGCGTCACGTTCGTCGATAGCGAGAAGCCGACGAGGCACAGGCCGAACGCCGCCGAACCGCCGAGCACATAGCGCCCTTTGCGGCGTATATTGCCGAGGAATGTCAGCATCAACGCGGCGAAAAACGAACCAGCCCCGGCCACGCCCATCATCACCGACAACCCCGTCTCCCCGAGGCCGAGAACGTCGCGCGTAAAGAGCGGCATCAGAGTCATGTAGGGAGCGCCGAACAGGCTCGCCACCGCCGAGATGAGCAGCAGCAGAAAGACGCGCGGGCGGCTCCATACGTAGCGAAAGCCGTTCATCAGGTCGCGCCACATCGTCCGTTGTTCCACGCCCGCACCGGCCATGCGCTCCGTCTTCTGCGTCCCGGCGCGCGGTTCGAGGCGCATCAGCGAGAGCGCGATGATGATGGCGACGAACGACAGGCCGTTGACGAAGAAGCAGCCCGCCAGCCCGAAGAGTTGGAAGCCGACTCCGGCCAGCGCCGGGCCTACCACGCGCGAGAGTTGAAACTGCGTCGAGTTGAGGGCGATAGCGTTCGACAGGTCTTCGCGCCCGACCAGATCAATCGTGATGGCCTGATACGAAGGCGACGCGAGCGAGAAACAGCAGCCCGTGATGAACGACGCGACGAGAATGATCCAAACGTCTGCGGCGTCGTTGACGATGCCGGTGGCGATCAACAGCGCGAGCGCGAGCGCCGTCAATCCCGCGCCCGCCTGTGTGATGATCAGCAGGCGCTTGCGGTCGATGCGGTCGGCGTAGACGCCGCCGAGCAGAGTGAGGACGAGACCGGGCGAGGTGGCTGCGAAACCATCGACGCCGAGCCAGAAGGCCGAGTCGGTCAGTTGCAGCACGAGCCAGCCCTGCGCCACCGTCTGCATCCACGTCCCGATGTTCGACAAAAACGCCCCCGCCCAGAAGAGACGAAAGTTGCGATGCGTGAGCGCGCGAAACATCTCGCTCGAACGAGTCGCGTGCGCCGGGTTTGGTTCGACCAGTGCAGGCATGATCTAACTTGATACCACTCGACAACCCCGCGACTCAAATCGTCGCCGCCAAAATTCGCAACTTTTCCGGACGGTCGCCCCGTATAAGAGCTTTTGCGGACGAGCGCCCGGTCGTGTTCTAATCGCGCCACACGCGAGTCAGGCTTCAAACGCCCCACGCGTCCCGGCTATCATCTTCAACCAACAGGAGAATTTTATGTCACGTCTGCCCGCACGCTTCGGTTTTTTTGTCCTGAGTCTCTGCTTGCTCGCCTTCGCCTTCCACGCGTCGGCCGCGCAAGCCCACGCGCAATCAAACGCAACTCCATCCCCGACGCCACAGCAAACACCGACCCCGCAAACAGACCCGCCGGGCACGATCACCGGCGACACGAGGACTCCGACTCAAGGCCCCACGGCCACACGACCAACGCCGGCGCAACCCACGACCGCGCAACCGTTGGCCCCGGGCGACCCCGGTTACGTGCCGCCCGTGCGTCAGGACGTTGAGTCGATTGAATCCATCCTCAACGCCGTGTACGCTTCCATCTCCGGCGCGAAGGGTCAGGCGCGAGACTGGAATCGCTTCCGCTCGCTCTTTGTGCCCGGCGCGCGTCTGATCCCGACCGTCAAACGCCCGCGCGGCGACTATACGACGCGCGTGCTGACGCCCGACGAGTTCATTGCTTCCTCCGGCAAGTTCATGGAGGAACAGGGATTCTACGAGCACGCCATCGCCAACCACGTCGAGACGTTCGGCAACATCGCGCAAGTCTTCAGCGTCTACGAGGGACGCCACGCCACGTCCGATCCGAAACCCTTCGTGCGCGGCATCAACAGCATTCAACTCATGAACGACGGCAAACGCTGGTGGGTGGTCACGATCTTCTGGCAGGCCGAAGACGAAGCCAACCCGATCCCGCAAAAATACCTGACGGCGCAGAAGAAGTAGACGTGCGCGCGGGCCGCGTCGCTTGAGTCAGCAGCGACGCGGCCCGCGCCGGTCTTTAGCGCGCCGCGCGCCTCTGGGAGACGGCATGATTCGGGAAAAGTTGATGGAGAGCGAGATCGGAGCGGGCGGTAAGTTTCGCCTGCGCGGGCGCGAGGTGTCGCGCGTCGAGGCTTTGAGCGATGCGGTGTTCGGCTTCGCCATCACGCTCCTGATCGTCTCGCTCGAAGTGCCGCGCACGTTCGACGCATTGATGGAGATGATGCGAGGGTTCGCCGCCTTCGCCGTCTGCTTCGCAATGCTCGTCCTCGTCTGGTATCAGCAATACAGGTTCTTCCGTCGCTACGGCTTGAACGACGTGTTGACCTTCGTGCTCAACGCCGCGCTTCTGTTCGTCGTGCTGTTCTACGTCTACCCTCTGAAGTTCGTCTGGACGCTGCTCGTGAATTTGATGCTCGGCATGGACAACCGCGTGCGTCTGCCGACGGGCGAGACGGTCGAGGCCGTGGCGGGCGGGCAGATGTGGAAGATGATGATCGTCTTCGGCATCGGCTACGTGGCCGTCTTCGCCGTCTTCGCGCTGATGTACCTGCGCGCTTACACGAAGCGCGCCGAGCTTGAGTTGAACCCGCTCGAAGTGTTCGACACGCGCACGGACTTTCACGAACACCTGCTGCACGTCGCCATCGGCCTGCTCTCAATCGCGCTGGCGGCGCAGGGCACACGAGGGTTCGCCGCGCTGTCGGGATTCACTTACTTCCTCGTCGGCCCGGTGCTCACCATCCACGGCGTGATCGCGGGCAAGAGGCGAAAGAGACTTGAAGCGAGTTTGACTGCGGGCGGGCAGGCGGCGGGGACAACCGAGGCCGCCGAGACCGAACTCACGCCCACAGCGTCAGGATGACTATCTGTGGCGGCACGCGGAAACGCACCGGGATGATGCTCGTCCCGATGCCGTCGCCGACGAACAGGTGCCGGCCGTCTTCGACGATGTGCCCCGACGCGTAACGCTGACCGAACCTCGAAGGGACGACCGGTCTGCCGACGAGCGGAAAATTAACCTGCCCGCCGTGCGTATGCCCTGCCAGCGTCAGGCTGACGCGCGGCGGCACTTCGGGAAAGATGTCCGGGTTGTGCGTGATCAGGATGACGGGACTGTCGCCGTCCGTTTGCGCGAGGCTTCCTGCAATGTCCGGCTTGCGCGTCCAGGCATCGGCCACACCCGCGACCCAAAACGATTTGCCGCCTCGCTCGATGCGCCTCGATTCATTTTCCAGCACCGACAGCCCGGCCTGCCTGAGCGCCTTCGTGATGCGCTCGCCGTCATTCCACCAATCATGATTTCCGAGCACCGCGATTGTTCCGTGCGGCGCACGTAGTTTTCCCAGTTCGACGGCGATAGGTTCAGGTTCGACGAACGTTCCGCCCACTACATCGTCGATCACCAGATCGCCGAGGATGAGCACGAGGTCGGGCTGCTCGCGGTTTGTGCGCTCGACCACTTCGCGCAACTTATCCAACTTCATGTGCGGCGCACCGACGTGCAAATCCGTGAGGACGGCGATGCGCAAGCCCTGATGTTCGGCCTGCCAGCGCGGGACTTTGAGCGACACGGCGCGCACGCGCAGGCTCGCAGGCTCGAACCAGAACGCCCACAAGCCGAGCGACAAAACCAACAACGCACCAAGTCCGAGTGCGATCCTGAGTTTCCTTCTCAATTTTCCTTTTTTTTGGTGAATGGTTAATGGTAAATGGTAAATGGTGAAAAGCCGTGAATCGTAAACAGAGAAAACCGGATTGAATCTATTCACGATTCACGATTCACTGTCTTCTTCCATTCACCATTTACCATTCACCAGCCTTGTCAGGCGCGTCGCCAGGCGGAGAGCGGTGTGCCCGTGCCGCCGCGTCGCGCCGCGACGATCTCGGCCAACACGGCGAGCGCCACCTCTTCCGGCGACACCGCGCCGATGTCCAGCCCGATGGGCGCGCGCACCTCTCTTAAAAGTTCCTCGGCCACTCCGCGTTCGCGCAAACGTTCCAGCACGATGTTCGTGCGGCGGCGGCTGCCGATCATCCCTACGTAATCCGGCCGCGCCGCAAGCACTGCGCGCATGCACTCTTCGTCCTCGTTGTGCCCGCGCGTGACGACGGCGACGTATGCGCCGCGCCCCGCGCCCACCACCGACTCGACGGCGCGCGCCCAACCTTCCGTGGCCGCGACCAGTTCGATGCCGGTTTCGTGAAAGCGCGTGCGCGCGACGAAATCGGCGCGGTCGTCTATGAGCGTCACGCGATAGCCGACCGCTGCTGCCAGTCGCGCCAGAGACGCGCCGACGTGCCCCGCGCCGCATACGACCACGCGCGGCTCGCCCTCGACGCGCTCGAACAGGACGCGCGCTCCGCTCCACACGGAAAGTTCCGGCGCGAACTCTTCAACTTTGAAAGTCTGTGCTTCGGCGTGCGTATTGAGAAAGGCGAGGGCGCGGCGCGCGAGCGCATTGTCGAGCGCATCGTCTGCGGTGCTGCCCGCCAGTGCTTCGCCCGAGATATTAACGAGTAGTTTCGCGCCTGCGCCGGAGCGCCCGGGCGGGACTTCGACGAGTGTAGCGAGGACGGCAACTCCGCCCTCTTCCAGCACGCGCGCAATCGCTTCGGCGAGCGACCCCTCAGCGCCGTTCAACTCGTCGCCCGTCCGGTTCATCTTCAGCGCACGCGTTTGGCGTGTGTGTTAGGTGTGGTGACGGGTTTCGCCAGGCCCACGGCTGCGAGCGCACGGCGCGCGAGCCAGAGCGGCCCGATGAGCAGGTAGACCGGATTGCGGAAGAACGCTGGCTGGTTGCCTTCGATCCAGTGTCCGATGAATTGCAGAATCCACCCGACGACGAACAGGGCGAGCGCCCAGCGCCAACTGAAAAAGAAGAGCGGCAGGCTCAAGATGATCAGAGGGATGCCGATGCTGTGCGTCAGACGATTCAGCGGATGCTTGTGCTTCGCCTTGTAATCTTCCATGAATGACGACATAACCAACTCCTTTCGCGGCGAGCAGTTATCTAAGACACGTCGCACCGGAGCCGACGACAACTCGCGTCTTCGACTCAAGCCGCAAATGACAAACGGAGGCTGTTGAATTCAGGGCAGCCGAGCCCGACCCGTAACGGCTCTGAATAATAGCATCAACCCGCCGATGCTCAAGCCCGTGAGCGCACCGGCCGGGAAGCCCAGAATCGCCAGCGCGAAAGGAGCTTTCCCGGCCGAGCAAAGGTAAGTTCCGGCATCCGCCGGATGCATGTCGCGAGCACGCTCAACGGCATTCGAGTACATCTGTTCGCCGCTGATGAATCCAAAGATCATGCCGCACACTAAACCGATGCAGGCCGACTTGAGAAGCGTTGAAAATATTCTCTTCATGTCCGACTGAACGCGCCGCTGCGCGGCAACTTGCGCGCGCCTTCAATTCGTCCCGCCGGAGTCCCACACGTCTATGAAAATCTCCATCGTGCCGCCGCAGACCATGCCCTCTTCGCTGGCCTCGTCGGCCGTGAGACTGAACCGATGCAGGGCGGACGCGCCCGTCCGCATCGCCTCGCGCGCTTCCGCCCAGACCTCCGCCTCGATGCAGCCGCCGCCGACCGTGCCCGCCACTTCGTTGTTCTCGAAGAAAAGCATCTTCGCGCCGCGCCGCTGCGGCGTGGAGCCGCGCGTGTGCGCCACGGTCGCCACCACCACGCGCTCGCCGCGCGCGTTCCGCTCCGCGATCAGACGATAAAGTTCAACCTGTGAGATCGTACTCATAAAAACTAAGGGATGAGGGATGAATTAAGAAAAGCACTCACCGAGTTGAATGATTTCATTCATCCCTCATCCTTCATCCTTCATCCCTTCATTGTGGCGGCGGTGTGGACGCGGGCGTCGGCGTGGGGCGGGGCGCGGCGGTCGTGCCCGTGGTGGCGGCATCGCCGCTTTCCAGTTCGCGTTGGGTGGCGTCGTCGAGTTGGGAGCGGAGGCGCGTGACGAGTTGGTCGGCGTTGCCGAGCGCCGTTTCAAGGCGCGTGCGGCTGCCTTGCAGCACGTCCAGTTGCGTCTGCACGCGTCGCTTCTCGGATTCGAGTTGGCGGCGTATGGTGTCGCGCAACTCGTCCGGGCGAAACGTGCCGGTCAGTGCCGCCTGCCGCTCGATGCTTTCGGGGCGCAACTGTTCGTTCACGCGATCCATCTGCGCCTGCAAGGCCGCCTCTTTCTCCAACACGTCGCGCAGTTGCGTCTGCAAGCCTTCGGCGCGCTGCTCTGCGCGCGTCAAGCGTTCCTGAATGAGATCGGCGCGCCGCTCCTTCTCCAGTTCGTCAACCTTGCGGTTGAGTTTGCCGAACTCGTCGAGCAGGGTCTGCATCGTTCTCAAAGTCTCTTCGGACTCGGGCGTCGGCGTCGGGCGCGGGCGTGCACGACGCCCGCCGGTGGTGGTCGTTGTGCGTCCTTCCTGCGCCGCCTGCTCCTCGGCCGTGCTGATGACGCGCGGCTCGTAGTCGGGCGTGGCAGCGGGCGTCGGTTGCGCTGTGGTCGTCGTGCGCACCGGGTTCGTCGCGCGCCGCGAAGGACGCCTGCGCGTCTGCTGCGACTGCGCCTCGAACGCCCCCCACATGAGCGCCGACAACAACGCCAACAACACGACCGACCTGAATCCTTTACGACTTCGCATCTTCAAACTCCTAAAAAATAATCTTCGTCCCTCGTCGGTTGGCCTTCGTCCGAACTGACTGCGAGCAACTTTAACGTACACGCGCCGTGCGCCGTCGAGTTCCAAACCTGTGCCGCGCAGTGTCTTTGTTAGCCCGGTTGAATCTTGAAACTGATGTCCATCGCACGCGCCGAGTGCGTCAGCGCGCCGACGCTAATCAGATCGACGCCCGCTTCGGCGTAAGCGCGCACGTTCTCAAGGCGTATGCCGCCCGACGCTTCGAGCAGCACTTGCGGCGACAACTGGCGGGCGAGTTCCACGCGCGCGCGCGTCTCTTCCGGCGTCAGGTTGTCGAGCAAGAGTATGTCCGCGCCGCTCGTGATCGCTTCGCGCATGTCTCTCTCGCTCGAAACTTCGACCTCGATCTTGTGCAAGTGGCCGACCGCGCGCCGCGCGCGTTCGACGGCCGCGCCCACGCCGCCCGCCAGCGCGATGTGATTGTCTTTGATGAGCACGCCGTCGTCCAGACCGAAGCGATGATTGCGTCCGCCGCCTGATTCCACGGCGTACTTCTCAAGCATACGCAAGCCCGGCGTGGTCTTCCGCGTATCGACGATCTGCGCGCTCGTCCCTTCCACCTCGCGCACGAACTTGCGCGTCATGGTGGCGATGCCCGAAAGCCTTTGCAAGAGATTCAGCGCGAGGCGTTCGCCCGCCAGAAGCACGTCCGCGAAACCGTTCGTGCGTGCGATGACCTTCCCCGCTTCCACCTCGTCGCCGTCGGTGAAGAAGGCTTCGAGTTGCTGCTGCGAGTCGAGCGTGGAGAAGACGGCCTCGGCCGCTTCGAGTCCGGCGATGACGAGCGGTTCTTTCGCCAGAAAGCGGCCGCGCGCGTGCGCGTTGCGCGTGACGGTTGACTGCGTGGTGATGTCGCCGCGCCCCAGGTCTTCATTCAGAAATGCGCCGATCTGTTGAAAGAGCGCACCTTCGTCGAGCCATTTCATTCCGCGAACGCCTCCATGCTCTGCCTGAGCGCACTCGTTCGTTGCCCGATGTCGCTCAAGCGTTGCCGCAACTCCGTGACCTTTTCGGCGGGCGCACGTGCGACGAAATTCTCGTTCGCCAGTTGCGACTCCAAACGCTCCGCCTCCTTCGACAGTTTCTCCTGCTCACGGCGCAAACGCTCGCGCTCCTGCGCGAAGTCGATCAAGCCTTCGAGCGGCACGGCCACTTCAGCCCCACCCGCCAAGACCGCACGCGCCGATGCGCGCGGCGCTCTGTCCAGATTTTCCGCAACCGTGACGTTCGACGCGCGCACGAGCCGCGCGATCTGCGCCGCGCCCGCCTCGAACACCGAGCGCGAAGTCGCGTCCTGCGCGGAGACAACGAGGGGCACGCTCTCGCCCGGCTTGATGTTCATCTCCGAGCGTATGTTGCGCACGCGCGAGACGAGTTCGATCAGCGCCTGCACCTCCGCTTCGGCGCGTTCGTCGATCAACTCGGCCTGCCCCTGCGGGTAAGCCGCCAGCATGATCGTCGGCTTCGCGCCCGCGTAAGCCGGATGCAAAAACTTCTCCGCAACTCCCCCCGGACGATGCGTCACCGATCCTTCATCCCCGGACATCGAGAGCGCCACGCTCGTATTTACTTCCTCGTTCATGCCGGGGAGAAGTTGCCACAGTTCCTCCGTGATGAATGGCATGAACGGGTGGAGGAGACGCAAAGCCTGTTCGAGCACCGTCAGCACGCGGCAGCGCGCCGCCGCGCGCGCGTCGGACTCTTCCGCCGCCGTCACATCCGCCTTCGTCAGTTCGATGTACCAGTCGCAGAAATCGTCCCAGAAGAAATGATAGAGCGTCTGCACGGCATGATGAAACTGGTACTTCTCAATCGCATCGTTCACCGTCTGCGCCGTCCGGTTCAGGCGCGACACGATCCAGCGGTCGTGCACCGCCCAACTCTCGCGCGCGGCTTCAAACCCACGGCCAACCTCCGCGCCTTCCGAGTTCAACAGGCAGAAGCGCGCGGCGTTCCAGATTTTGTTGGCGAAGTTGCGATAGGATTCGACCTGCTTTTCGTTCCAGCGCGTGTCGGTCGTTTCAATCGAAGCGAGCACGAGGCGCGTGGCGTCCACGCCGTAGCGTTCGAACATCTCAAGCGGATCGACGCCGTTGTTCTTCATCTTCGACATGCGCTGCCCGTGCTTGTCGAAGACCGTGCCCGTGATGAAAACGTCCTCGAACGCCTTCTCGCCCATGAAGTGCACGCCCGTCATCATCATGCGCGACACCCAGAGGAAGATGATGTCGCGCGCCGTAATCAAGACCGAGGTGGGATAAAACGTCCGCAAGTCCTCAGTGTCGTCAGGCCAACCGAGCGTCGAGATCGGCCATAACGCAGACGAGAACCAGGTGTCGAGCACGTCCGGGTCTTGCGTGAGTTTTGGTTCTTCGATCAACCCGGCCTGCCACCCGCCCATCGCGAGTTGTCTTTTAATGGCCTCGTCCTTCGCCTTCTGTTTTGCTTCCTCTTCCGAACGCGCGACGTAGGTGTTGCCATGCTCGTCGTACCAGGCGGGGATGCGATGTCCCCACCAGAGTTGGCGCGAGAGCGTCCAGTCGTGCAAATTTTCGAGCCAGTTCGTATAAACTTTTTCATACGGATTTTCCGGCACGAAGCGCGGCTCGCGCTGCTCGCGTATCAACTCCAAAGGACGACGCGCGAGTTCCGCCTGACGACAAAACCACTGCAAAGAGATCAGAGGTTCGACCACCGTGCGGCAGCGCCCGCACTTCGAGATGGAAAATTCGTAGTCAACCACTCGTTCGAGCAAGCCGAGTTCTTCAAACCTGGCGACCACTTTCTCGCGCGCTTCGTAGCGGTCGAGTCCGGCAAACTCCGCGCCCGCCTCTGCGGTCATGCGCGCGTGCTGGTCTATCACTTTGACGAGCGGTAACTCGTGGCGCAAGCCCATCTGGTAATCGTTCGGGTCGTGCGCGGGCGTCACTTTCACCGCGCCCGTGCCAAACGACGGATCGACGAAGTCGTCCGCGACGATCTTGATTTCCCGATCCGTTAACGGTAATAAGATGCGCGCGCCGACCACCCGATCATAACGTGCGTCGTCAGGGTTGACCGCTACCGCCGTGTCGCCGAGCATCGTCTCGGGGCGCGTTGTCGCAACGGTGATGTGATTCTTCGTCCCTTTGATCGGGTATCGCAGGTAGTAAAGTTTTCCCGCTTGCGCCTCTTTGTCAACTTCCAGATCGGAGAGCGCCGTCTGATCCTTCGGACACCAGTTGATCATCCCCTCGCCGTGATAGATCAAATCCTCTTCGTAGCAACGCACGAAGAATTCGTTGACGGCGCGCGACAAGCCTTCGTCCATCGTGAAACGCTGGCGCGACCAATCGACCGACGCGCCCTCGCGCCGCATCTGCTGCATGATGCGCGAGCCTGATTCGTGCCGCCACTTCCAGACGCGCTCTAAAAATTTCTCGCGGCCGATCTCGTGGCGTGAAATGCCTTCCTTCTTCAGTTCGCGCTCGACGACGATCTGCGTGGAGATGCCCGCGTGATCCTCGCCGGGAACCCAGAGCGTGCGATAGCCGCTCATGCGTTTGAAGCGCGTGAGCACGTCCATCAGAGTGTGTTGGAGGGCGTGCCCCATGTGCAGAGAGCCGGTAACGTTCGGCGGCGGGATGACGATGGAATAGACGGGCGCATCGGGGTCGCGGTTGATTTCGGGCGCGAAGCACCCCTGCGCTTCCCACATCGCGTAGTGGCGTTCTTCAGCCTGTTTCGGATCGTAAGTCTTCGGGATGTCCATAAATGAGCTATTAGCCTTTAGCTGTTAGCTGTTAGCTTTAAATACGTAAGATGTTTTTGCTGGCGTTCATTGTAAAGGAATCGGCGTCGGTTTTCGACTGACGGCCGAAAGCAGACGCGCGACGGCTTTAGAGCTAACCGCTCACGGCTAACAGCTAATAGCTCATTTCCGTTTATACTTGGCGCATCCGTACCAAGTCTTTCGAGCGTCGACCATCAGGGAGGATTTACGTCTGACTAACATACTTATAGCGGAAGACGCTCTGCCTCTTGAAGGGGATGCGGATTCGGGCGAATCAATCACAGATGATTTACAGGACTGGTCGGCGGTGCGCGCGCAGTTTGACCTAGCGCGCGATTACATACACCTCGGCGCGTTCTACCTCTCTTCGCATCCGCGCCCGGTGCGCGATGCCATCGACAGGCACCGCCGCGCGCTGGACGATAATCCGTTTCTCTACGTGGCGAATCGTTTGTTTGAGATGCCCGTTGAAATTCGCCGTGTGGCGGCCGACTATCTCGGCGGGACGGCCGACGAGGTGGCTTTAACCGACAGCACGACGACGGGCTTGGCGCTCGTCTACCACGGCCTCCCGCTCAAGGCCGGGCAGGAGATTCTGACCACCACGCAGGAACATTATTCGCATCTGGAATCCATACGCTTCGCGGCCGAACGCGCCGGAGCGTCCGTCAAAAAAATCTCACTCTTCGACAATTTAGAAACCATCGACGAAGACGAGATCGTCGAACGCATCAGGACAGCGATCACTCGCAACACGCGCATCGTCGGCATCACGTGGGTCTATTCGAGCACCGGCCTGAAAACGCCCGTCCGGCGGATCGCCGCCGCCGTTGCAGAGGCTAACGCGCGCCGTGATGAATCCGAGCGCGTTCTTCTGGTGGTTGACGGCGTGCATGGTTTGGGAGTTGAGGACGCGGCAGTCGCACAGTTAGGTTGCGACTTCTTCGTCGCAGGGACTCACAAATGGATGTTCGGCCCGCGCGGAACCGGCATCGTCTGGGGCAAGGCCGGCAACTGGGAGTTGATGCGCCCGACCATTCCCACTTTCGAACTTGCTCCCTTTCAGGCGTGGCTCAGCGGCGATGCGCCGCTCCCGACTCGCGCCCCGTATCTCACTCCCGGCGGGTTTCATTCGTTCGAGCACCTGTGGGCGCTGCCCGCCGCTTTCGAGTTTCACAAATGGATCGGCCGGGCGCGCATCGCCGAGCGCACGCACAGTCTGAACGAACAGTGCAAGGAGGGTATGGCGCGTCTGTCACACGTCAAACTTCACACGCCGCGCGAGCGCAATCTCTCCGCAGGGATCATCTGCTTCGACGTGGCGGGCAGAACCCCTGAGGAAGTGGCGGCGCGTCTGTTCGAGCGACGCATCATCTGCTCCGTGACGCCCTACGGCAACTCCTCTGCGCGCGTGTCTCCGAGTCTCTTGAATTCGCCTGAGGAGATCGAAGCGCTGCTCTGCGAGTTGCGCGCTCTGGCCTAAGCCATAAATGAAAACGGATCGAGTGCGGCGGTTGTTTGTTTCCGCCGCATTCGATCCGTTCGTGTCTCTTGCTGCCCCGGCCGTTAGTGTGTGCGTTCTTCTTCGAGGCGTTGTTTGATGAGGCGTTCGGCCAGTTCGGGGACGACCTCCCAGGCGATCTCGCGCACGACCTGTTCCGACATCTGCGCCACGACGCGCCGCACCACCTCGTCCAACATTTCGGGCGACAGAGCCGCAGCCGCCGTCGCGGGCGACGCCGCCTTGCTCGATTCGGAAGACGAGGCTTCGACTGTTGCAGCCGACGCGGCGACTTGATTCGTTTCCGATGACGCGGCGGACTGACTCGATGCAGCAGGCGCGGCGTGCGAATCGAACACAGGCGCGTCCGTTGGCGATGTCGCCTCGGCCGTGACGAAGCTCCCATGCGACGCAGACGACTCGGCCATCGGGCTGTCGTCCAACGCTTCGACGTTCGCGGCAGCGCCGCCCGCGTGCGCAACTATGCTGGCGGCCACAGGGTCGCCGTCCCACGTCGGTTCGTGAACAGTTCCCTTCGTGCCCTCCGGCTCCGTCGGCTCTTGCCCATCCGCGACAGGTTCGTTCTCAAAGAGCAGGACGGGCGCGTCCGCAATCTCCGGCGCACGTAGTTCTTCCTGCGCTTCGGCGTGCGGCGCGGCTTCGACCTCCGCGAACGAGTCCGGGGCGTGCGACGCGAGACTTGACGCTTCCGCTGTTGGCTCTGTCGCTTCTTCGTATGAGCTCGTATGTGCGGAGACGTGTGACGTGGCGGATGATTCCGCTTCCGTGAATGCGCCATGCACGGTGGAGTCTTGAGGGGCTGCGGCGGCGGGCGCGTGCTCTGCGAAGAACAAGTCGGCCTCGGCGGCAGCAGAGTCTCCGGCGGCGGCGCTCGCAAGGACGGGGGAGTCGGGCGTTGAGGCAGCCGAGTCGAAAGCGTCTTCGTCGCCGATGTCGAGGATAAAGTCGTCCTCTTCGGCAGACGCGGAGCGCGCGGGCGCGATGTCTTCGATGTCGAGCAGCCCGTCGTCCGCGTCGGCCGCACGCGGGGCATGGGCGTCGAAAGCGGACTCGGCGAAGGGCACAGAAGACGTGTGCGATGCGGCGGCGTGCGAGGCGTGCGCTTCGGCCTGCGTGGATGCGGCGACGGTCGTGGCTGCGTGCGTCTCCGGCGCGGGCGCATCGTCGAAGCTCAAGAGCGAATCGTCGTCGTCCAAGACCGAATCGTTGTCGCCTAAGACGGCGTCGTCGCTCAAGACCGTGGCATCGTTGCCGATGACGAACGCTTCGGTTGTCTCGCCGCGGTCGCTGAACTGTTCCTCGTCTCTGATCTCGGAGAAGCTGTGCACGGCCGTGTGCTGTTGTTGCGCGTCGAAGGTGACCGCAGGCGTCGTCTGAATGGTCGCGTCGTCCAGATCGAAATCGGCGAAGGCGTCGGCGGGCGCGGGCGTTTCAGATTGAGGTTCGGCGGCGCGCGCGTCGGCGGCGAAGGGCGAAAGGTCGCGCGTCGTCTCTTCTGCCTGGCGTTCGCTCCGTGCGTCGGCGTCGGGTCTCTTTTCGTCCCCCTGGCCGCCGAGCAGGCCGCCGACTTTGTTGACGAGATCGCGTATGGATTGGAAAGGTTTGGTCAAGACTTCATCCGCGCCGACTCTGCGCGCCTCCGCTTCGTTGAAAGGTTCAAACGTGCCGACGAGCAGCACGACCGGAATGTGCCGCGTGCGTTCGTCCCGCTTGATGCGTTCACAGAGCGCGTAGCCGTTTGGCTCCGGCATGAACACGTCCGCCAAGACGATGTCGGGCAAACTTTCGCCCAGATGTTCGAGCGCCTCCGCGCCTCCGCTCACAGTCGTGACCTTCATCTCTTCGTCTCCGAAGGTCAGACTCACCACCTTTTGAATGGTTAAGGAATCATCGGCGAGCAGCAGTTTGCGTCCCGTTAGCAAAAACTAAACTCCTTGAGGGCGGGCGTCGTTACGTCAGGGGAAAGGCAACCCCGGCCGACGCTCTATAGAGAGCGCGCTCAGGGGAACGAACGACGCGGGGCGTGAAGCATCAAACACGGCCTGCCCTTCTGCCAAACAGGCCACCATTCGAAGCTAACAGACGCGCCGACGAAGCGTCAAGAGAAACGATGAAGTAGTAAATCGTGAATCGTAAATCGTGAATAGAAAAAGCAAAGCAGTCTTTCTCTATTCACGATTTACGATTCACGATTCACCGCTTTTCACGGTTGGCCGAACCTGAGTTTGTACTCCGTCGAGTTGAGGAAGCCGTTGACCATCGTGCGCACGTCGCCCGACTGCAAGACGCGCAGCCATCCGGCGAATCCTTCGGGGTCGGGCTTGCGCCGCAGGTAACCGTAGTACTGCATGCCGACGAAGGCATTGTTGAACTCCTGCGTGCCCACCGTGTCCGAGTCCGCTATCGCGCGCAACACCTGTGCACGCGTCAAAGTGCCCGCGTTCAGGCGATTCGTTAAGTCCGTGCCGGACAGCGTTACTTTCGACGTGCCGTCGGGATCAGAAGGGTCGAGCGTCGTGATTTGCGTCACGCTGTAGCGAGTCAGGAGCGCGGAGACGTATTGCGCGGTGGTCATGCTGCCGTAGGCGTTGACGAATTCCGGCCGCTGTGTGATGAGCGTCGCCAGTTGCGCCTTGCGTGCGTAGACCTCTTCAGCCGTCAGCCCGGCGACGAAACTCATGTCCGAGACCACTTCCAGATATTCAGGCAGACGATTGAAGGCCACTTTGTAGAAGCGGAACACGTAGAAGCCTTTCAATTGAAACTCAGCCGAGCGGAAGAAG
>DASZCS010000008.1:0-41390 GCA_035942855.1 Pyrinomonadaceae bacterium
TTGATTGACGGTGAGTCGATGGAGCCAGGTGGTGAAAGCCGACTCGCCGCGAAAACTACCGATTTTACGAAACAGTTGGATGAAGGCTTCCTGAGCCAGGTCTTCGGCTTCGGCAGCATTCTGCGTCATGCGCAGGCAGAGAGAATAGACGCGGCGATTGTGTCTCTCGTAGAGTTCCTCAAACGCTCTCAAGTCTCCGCCCGCTGCCTGTTGCGCCAGGGCGTGATCGGTCATGGGAGTAGGGGCTTTCTCGTCCGCCGTCGTCTTTGCGGACGCGGCTTCGCTTGTTTGCCAGATGGGGTAGGTTGCGGCGTCGATGGTCATGCCATAAAGCCTGTGCAAGCAGAGTGCCACGGCGAAGACCGTCCGGCGGCGGGCAATTCACGCCCGCGCGACGCGCAAAACGGCGCGTCCGACCATATCGGGCACACGTGCACGCAAAGCGTGTAGCAGGAAAAAACTGCGTTTGCAGGGGATTTCAGGCGGCGGCAGGCCGGGCTTTCCGAAAATTCGTGCGGCGGTGTTAATGGATTCGAACCCGTCGCGCCCTTGTCGGATTCAGACGGAGCGCGTTTGCGAACTTGCGCGGTCGCGCTTCGGCCTCAGACTCTTTCGTAAAAAGTGACTTTTAGGTCGTCCTCAAGTTGACGAATCGTGCGCGGCCGGAAGTCTCGCAAAAAGTCTGCGGGCATGAACGTGTCCGCCCCTTCGACGGCGAGCGGAATCTCGGTCACGATCCAACGTTCGATCTCAGACTGGAAGGCTGTGTAAATTTGCACGCCGCCGATGACGTAGAGATCGCACGAAAGATAAGGCGCGAGCGCGAGCACAGAACGCTTGTCCGGCAGAAAGATGACGCCGCCTTGCGGAAGTTGCCCATCCTGTTCTTCCGCCTGTCTCTCGACCGCCGCCACCGACCTGCTCAACACCACGTTCAGGCGTCCTTTCAGCGGGCGCTTCAAAGAATCCCAGGTGCGTCTGCCCATCACGCAGGCGTGCCCTGTCGTCTGCTCGCGGAAGAACCGCATGTCGGCCGGATAGTGCCACGGGATCGAACCGCCTTTGCCGATAGCGCCGTTTTGGTCAATTGCCACGATGCCGTTGATGTGCATTAAAGTGACGCCCCTGAAATTTGACGTGGCCGCTCTCGAACAGCGCAGGAATTTACACGGCCACGGGCGCGGCGATCTTGCCGTGCGACTCGTAGCCCACAAGTTTCAAGTTCTCGTAGCGCATGTCGAGCAGACCTTGCAGCCCGCGCAAAGGAAGCACGCCATCGTCCGCGATCTCAAGACGCGGCATCGGCAGCGGTTTGCGCGCGAGCAGTTCGCGTACCTGTTCCAGATGATTCAGATAGATGTGGTAATCGCCGAGCGTGTAGATGAACTCCCCGGCTTCGAGTTCGCAGACGTGCGCAAGCATGTGCGTGAGCAGAGCGTAGGAACTGATGTTGAAAGGCACACCGAGAAAGGCGTCGGCCGAACGTTGGTACAACTGGCAATGCAAGATTCGTTCGCGCTCGACCTTGAACTGAAAGAGCGTGTGGCACGGCGGCAGATCGACTTCGTCAGAGACGCGCGGATCCCATCCCGTGACGACGAGGCGGCGGGAGTTCGGGTTCTCGCGTATGTTTTCGACGAGACGCGCGATCTGATCGACGCCGTCGCGCGCCGGGTAGTGGCCGCCGAAGGAGCGCCAGAGATAACCGTAGATGGGGCCGAGGTCGCCCGCCTCGCGCCCGTATCGGCGCGTGTGTTCTGCGTCAGCCCACTCCGCCCAAATGTCCACGCCGCGCGCGCGCAGGGTGCGCTCATTCGTGTCGCCTGAGAGAAACCAGAAGAGCTCTTCGGCCACCCAGCGGAAGGGAATCTTCTTCGTGGTGACGATGGGGAAGCCCGCGCGCAAATCGAAGCGCGTCTGATAGCCGAAGTGCGAGAGCGTGCCGACGCCCGTGCGGTCGCGGTGCTCTGTGCCGTGTTCGAGAATGGATTTGAGCAGGTCGTGATATTGTTTCATATCGAGTAAACTTCGCGCGTTTGGCGAAGCATATCATAGAGCGGGCGGGGCGAAATAAAACAGATGACGGTGTTGAAGGTAACTGAGTATCCGGCGAAGGTGTTGGGGCAAGTGGGCGAGGCGGTTGAAGCATTCGACGACGAACTGGCGCAGTTGTGCGAGGACATGTTCGAGACGATGTACGCCGAAGAAGGTGTGGGTCTGGCCGCGCCGCAGATCGGACTCTCTCTGCGCCTGTTCGTGATGGATTGCGCCGGGATCAAACTCGTGGCGGCCAACCCCGAGATCGTCAGCGCGGAAGGCGAGCAGGCGGGCGAGGAAGGTTGTCTGTCGGTCGGTAAAGTTCATTCGCCCCTGAAGCGCGCCGAACGCGTGACCTTGCGCGCGCAGGACTTGAACGGCGAGTGGTACGAACGCGAAGCCGAAGGCTTGGCCGCGCGCTGCTTTCAACACGAGACGGATCACTGCGACGGCATCCTCTTCACCAATCGTCTCACGCCGCTCAAACGCAACATGGTCTTGAAGCGTTTCCAGAAGTTGAAGAAGTGGGAGTAGTCGTCGCCTTAATTTCTTACCCGTCTGAATTCGCCTTTAAATCAGCCGACAATAGACCGTCGAACTTGACGAGAGGACGGGGCGCTCACCACAATTGCGGTGTCGCGAATTTGAGCCTCTTCTGATCTTGTTCGTTTAAAGTGGTGAAGAAGTTCAAGCCTGTAACCGATTCTACTTTACTTATTGAGGTAAGATATTGATCCATGCTCCTGCCCACGTCGGCAGTGTTGGGCACTAAAAACGCAATCGTCTCAATCGTCGAATCAACGTTCTCCCTGATAATGATACGGAAGAAGTGCGTCGGCACGGCAACGTTGTCTCCGATGACCGCGTAGGTGATTTTGTTATCTCCCGGTGCGGGGATGAAAGCAGGACCGGCGATTATCCAGATGTCATCGGCTTCCGATAGTGTCCTGGCATATTTTTCTATGTCCGCCCAGATTCCCTGATTGAGTTTGTTAATTTGCGGAGCGACGACCGACATGTAGCTAACTATGGATTGAGGATTCTCTCCGTACCCGCTTACGTCGAGACGAGAGATAAGGTGCCCCCTGTCGTAAGGGTTATTAGCGTATGCCTCCGGGCTGGCCTGTTCGTCGGCGGGTATCAAAGGGTCTGGAAGGAAGTTATCGATTTCACGCCGATACTGTGTCTCACTGATTTTTATCTTATAGGCGGTCCACCGCGGTATGCGTCTGACGGGATCGAACCCGGCGGCATACTGCCGGCGACTTATGATCAGTTTTGCCTGCGGCACTCCCCACGGTAAATGTGTTCTTAAAAATTGAGGCTCTCCCAGTGTGCGGCTGTCGCCGCCGACGGACTTGAGATAATCATCAAAGGTCTCACTCTTGGCGGAAGCGTATTCAATCTCCCGTGGTCTGTTGGACAGAAATTCTTTCCAGGAGTCGTCCTTTATGGTATTTAAATCGACGGGCTTGGAATTCGGTAGGGAGTCAATACGCTCGACAGGAAATACCGCCACGCGTTTCGATTGATTCCGTTCGATTACTATCGAGATTTGCCGCAACATCCCGCTTTCCAGTCTGAAGCGTGCCTGCCCCTCAGAATCAGTAAGTTCTTCCAGCTTGGTGGCTGAAAGCGGATCGTTCATGGTCACCACCGCACCCACCGCCGGATTTATTGGATTACTGTAATATAACTGCACAATGTAGTTCGGTTGTTCTCCTTTGCGCCGGGGGTAGTAGAAGTAAAGTGCGACCGCGCCCCCCACCACAAGAAGCACTAGCGGCAAAGCGAAATACCTTACTGTGCGGCTCGAAAACCACGAACGTATGCGTTCAATAATCTGCCTGATCTGGCCCTGCGGCGGAACGGGGGGCGGCAACTGCGGAGATGGCGTTTGCCTGCCCTCCACTTCGTCGAGCGCCATCCTCATCTCCGCATGGTGAGGTCGCTCCTGGCGCATAATTTGGATAAACTCTGCGAGTCGTCCCTGCGCCTCCAGCCAGTCCAGCAAGGCGAACACCACATCATCCAAGCTGCCGGGGGGAACTACGGTTCGGAGGGACACGTTCATGCCGTATCGCAGCAGTCGCCCCAGTTCCTGATCATCGTCTACCGCCATCAGGACGGCATCGTGTAACCTCTTGCGCTTTTCGCCGGTCAAATCCATCCCGATTACCTTCCTCGTGTACGTCTCGCCGCTCACCAGTTCAGTTCGTCAGCCAGAAAGGGTTTCGTCCGGCGCGCCCGCCCATTAGTGTCCTTCGGGGATGCCCGCGTCGCTCGGCGTCCGGCCCTAGTGTTGCGGAGCTACGAGTTATCCAGCCGGTTTGAAACAGGGCGCATTGAAGGAGCTGCCGGCCGCGTTGGTCGTGTACTTAGCGCGTTTGTGCAAACTATTAACCGGGACGATAGTGCCAACCCTACGATCCCAAAGCTTGCGGCTACGAATCGGCCGGACAGTTCGCCTCAACGATCATCCCGCCGCGCGCCCTCTTTCGGGTGTTCCCGGCGGTACTGGCGCGCGAACGCCCAGACGGCGACGGCGCAGATGGTGAGGAAGAAGACCATCGCGACGATGATGACGAACAGTTCCGTAGATTTCGCTTCCATCCTTTGGTTACCTCCGCGACGCCCGCGTCTTCGATCCGCTAAAACTTAAACGACCGCGTTTCCCGCCCGTCAAAAACTCAAGTTGCCGGCTGCTGCTGCGACAGGCAGTGGAGCGTGCCCATGCCCCAGACGAGCGATTCGGCGTTGATGGGCAAGACGCGGCGCGCAGGGATGAGGCGTTGCAAGGTGTCTGCGGCGCGTGCATCGTTTGCGTGGCCGAAGACCGGGAGGAGCACGACGTTGTTGGCGATGTAGAAGTTGGCGTAGGAAGCGGGCAGACGATCTTCGCGCCCGCCCACCGTGCCGGGCATGGGGAGCGCATGGACGTTGTAAGGACGGCCGTCGGCGTCGCGTTCGTGTTGCAGTCGTTCGTAGTTGTCGCGGAGCAGTTCGTAGTTGGGGTCTGCGGGGTCGTCTTCGAGGGCGCAGACGATTGTGTCGGGGGCGACAAAGCGCGCGATGTCGTCGATGTGTCCGTCGGTATCGTCGCCGACGATGCCTTCGCCGAGCCAGAGCACTTTCTCGACGCCGAGATACGCGCACAGGATTTGTTCCACGCCCGCGCGGTCGAGATGCGGGTTGCGGTTCGGGTTGAGCAGGCATTGCTCGGTCGTCATCACGACGCCCGCGCCGTTGACTTCAATCGAGCCGCCTTCCAAAACTATCCCCGGCTCGAAGCGCTGCACGCCGAGGACGCTTTCCAGTTGCCGCGGGATCGCATCGTCCTGTTTCAACTCTTCGTACTTGTCGCCCCACGCGTTGAATATCCAATCGTTGTAGGCGAGTTCGCCCTGTTCGTTGATGAGAAAGTTCGGGCCGTAGTCGCGTATCCATGAATCGACGGTGGGGATACGATGAAAGCGAATGTTCTGGCTCGCCTCGAAACGGCAGCGCGCGCGGACGCCCGCCTCAGTCTCTTCGTCGTCAACCAGCAAATTCACAGTCTCGTGCGGCGCGAGCGCGGCCATGATCTCCAGATAGGCTGCTTCGGCCTGCGGCACGCGCTCCGGCCATGTGAGCGGGTCTTTCGGCCAGGTGAGCCACGTCGCCGCGTGCCTGTGCCATTCGGCGGGCATGCGAAAGCCGAGTTCGGCGGGAGTCTTCTGCTGCTTGCTCATCGGTTACTTGTTCGTGGTCGGTTCAAGAAAGCGATAGCCGAGTCCCTGATAAGATTCGATGCGGCGGTCGCGCAGGAAAGGCCAGTTCTGCCGCGTGCGCTCGATGTTATCGAGAGGACATTCGACGACTAAGACTTCCTCCTTATCGGCCGAAGCCTTCGCCACGATGCGGCCGAAAGGGTCTACGACGAACGACTGACCCCAGAAACGCAACTTCCCCTCCGCGCCCACGCGGTTGACCACCACGACGTAGACGCCGTTTGCAATCGCGTGCCCGCGCTGGATGGTCTCCCAGGCCTGATGCTGTGCCGTGTTCATCTCCTCTTCTTCGTCGGGCAGCCAGCCGATGGCCGTCGGGTAGAAGAGAAACTGCGCGCCGGAGAGAGCCGTCAGACGCGCCGCTTCGGGAAACCACTGATCCCAACAGACGAGCGTGCCGATCTTGCCGACTTCCGTATCGTGGCTGCTGAAGCCGAGGTCGCCGGGCGTGAAGTAGAATTTTTCGTAGTAGAGCGGATCGTCCGGGATGTGCATCTTGCGATACTTGCCCGCGACTTGTCCGTCGGCGTCGATGATCACGGCCGTGTTGTGATAGAGACCGGCGGCGCGCTTCTCGAACAGAGAGGCGACGATGACGATCTTATGTCGGCGTGCCACTTTCGACAGCGCTTCGGTCGAAGGGCCGGGGATCGTCTCCGCGAGTTTGAAGAGTTCGATGTCTTCGGTCTGACAGAAGTATTGCGAGCGGAAGAGTTCTTGCAGGCAGACAACCTGCGCGCCGCGTTTGGCCGCCTCACCGATGCGCGCAATGGCCTTCTTCATGTTGACTTCGGGTTCGGGCGCGCAAGTCATCTGCACCAGCCCCACCGTGACGCTGTTCGAAGAATTCTTTTTTGGCATGCGACCGAGTATAGCAAAGCCGCCCGCGAAACTTTAATTTCAAACGCCCGCACGCCGACGGGACGCGAAATTTTGTCTTCGTTTCGGAGCACGGCCGAAACTTTTGCCGCTCATGCGGCGTTGAAACTTTCGCGGTTCGTCAGTATCTTAAGCACCGAACCGAAGGATAGTTGGTGAGTCAAAGCAGACGGAGAGCGCAACGGCTCTCTGCACGGAGGCGACTACTTATGTCAAAACGCGGCATACCTTTCATCGCGCTCGGGACGACGTTCCTGGGAATCGGCATCGTCACCAATCGGACTTTTCTCTACGTCGGCATCGTCTTTCTGATCATCGGGATCATCTTCCTCAGACGCAGGCATTCTTAGAATCTTTGACCCGACCCTGACGGCGTCCGTCTCCACTTGAAGGAAACTGTTTATGGTAACCGAGATGAAAAAAGTTAAGCCCGACATACGACTCATCACGCGACTCGTCCCGCCGGACGGCAACCTCGTGCAAGGGCAGTCGGAGTTGGCGATTGACCCGCATCTGGCGCGTGCGGCGAGCGAAGTGATCACGGCGAGCCAGAATCATTACAGCCCGGCCGAAGGTGCGCGCGAGTTGCGCCGCGCCGTGGCCGACAAGATCAGGACGTTCAACGGAATCGAAGTTGACGCGGACGGCGCGCCGCTCGAACTGCTCATCACGCCCGGCGCGACCGGCGGCCTCGTCGCCTTCGCCGACGCCTATCTCAAAAATGCTTCCGCGCTCATCTTCGAGCCTTACTACCCGTATCACCGACGCATCATCGAAGAACTCGGCGGTCGCGCAGAAGTCTTGCAGTTGGCGGGCGAGTCGCTCGGATTCGAGAAGGACGAACTACGCGCACGCTGCCGCGAGTTGAAAGCGCGACGCGAGTACCCCTTGCGCGCCATCATCGTCTGCACGCCCGTCAACCCGACGGGCAAAGTCTTCACGCGCGACGAACTGACGGCGATCTCGGAAGTCTGTCAGGAACTCGATCTGCTGTGCGTCTCCGATGAAGTGTACGAGCATTACGTGGCGGGCGCAGAGCCGCATCTCCCCATCGCCGCATTAGCAGGGATGCGCGAGCGCACCGTGACGGTCAATTCGTTCTCGAAGTCGTGGAACATTTCGGGCTGGCGGCTCGGCTACGCTTACGGCGATGCGAAACTGGTCGCGCCGCTGAACAACGCCAACAACGTCTTCTACGTCTGTTCGCCCACGCCGCTGCAAAAGGCTCTGGCCGAAGTCCTGATGTCGGATGCGGATTACTACGTGCGTCTCAACCGTCGCTTCGCGGACAAGCGCGCGCGCGCCGTCTCGGTGCTCGAAGAGTTGGGCTTTCGCATCTACGATTCCGGCTCGACCTTCTACGTCTGGGCGCGCATACCCGAACAGTTCACAGACGCGATGCGCCTGAACGAGCAACTGATCGCGCAGGCGGGCGTGGCGGCCGTGCCCGGCAGCGCCTTCACCGACAGCGACCTGTGGGACAACTACATGCGCCTGTGTATCGCGCGCGAAGATCACATCCTCGACACGGCGCTCGGCAAACTCCACGACGCGCTCACGCACGGGCTGAACGACTAATGCGGAAACGATGAAGGGAAGACTGGTAAATGGTAAATGGTCAATGGTGAATGGAAGGAACCCGTTTTCTACCATTGACCATTCACCAGCTTTCCCTTCATCGTTTTTTCAAGGGGGAACTGACGGATGCGCAAATTGGAAGAGTTGGAGTTCGACAACACTTACGCACGACTGCCCGCCGCCTTCTATGCGAAAGTCGCCCCGACGCCGCTCGCCGCTCCTTATCTCGTCAGTTTCAACCCGGCAGCCGCCGAGTTGATCGACCTCGACCCGCGCGAGGCGTCGCGCCCGGAGTTCGTCGAATACTTCGGCGGCGGGCGCACGCTCCCCGGCGCGGAGCCGTTGGCGATGTTGTACGCGGGGCATCAGTTCGGCAGTTACGTGCCGCAACTCGGCGACGGCCGCGCGATCCTTCTCGGCGAAGTGAGAAACGCGCCGGGCGCGAAGTGGGACTTGCATTTGAAGGGCGCGGGGCAGACGCCCTATTCGCGCGGCTTCGACGGCCGCGCCGTCCTGCGCTCGACCATCCGCGAATACCTGTGCGGCGAGGCGATGCACGCCCTGCGTATACCGACGAGCCGCGCGCTCTGCATCGTCGGCAGCAATGAACCCGTCAGGCGCGAACGCGTGGAGACGGCCGCCGCGCTCGTCCGCATGGCCGAAAGCCACGTCCGCTTCGGCACGTTCGAAGTCTTCTACTATCGCAGGCAGCCCGAGCGCGTCCGCGAGTTGGCCGATTACGTCATCGCCAAATTCTTCCCCGAACTCGCCGCTGGCGAAGACAAGTATCGACAGTTTCTAGTCGAAGTCACACGTCGCACGGCGCGACTCATCGCCAAGTGGCAGGCGGTCGGCTTCGCGCACGGCGTGATGAATACGGACAACATGTCCATCCTCGGCCTCACGCTCGACTACGGGCCGTTCGGTTTTCTGGACGACTATCAGGCCGGATTCATCTGCAATCATTCGGACTACTCCGGCCGCTACGCCTTCGACCAGCAGCCCGCCGTCGGCCTCTGGAACGTGAGCCGACTGGCGCAGGCGCTCGTCGGTCTGCTGACGGTTGAAGAGGCGACCGAAGCACTTGAAATTTACCAGCCGGAGTTTGCAGCGCACTACGGCGAACTGATGCGCGCCAAACTCGGCCTCACGACCGAACAGGAAGACGATGCGGCTTTGCTCCTCGGCCTGTTCGAACTACTCGAAGCGAACGGCGTCGACTACACGAACTTCTTTCGTCGCCTCGGCAACTTCAGGACGGAGACCGGCGCCCCGCACGAAGAGTTGCGCGACATGTTCGTCGATCCTTCCGCCTTCGACGCGTGGGCGGTGCGCTACCGCACCCGCCTGCACGCGGAACAGAGCGCGGACGCCGCGCGCAAAGAGCGCATGGATGCAGTGAACCCGAAGTACGTCCTGCGCAACTATCTCGCACAAAACGCCATCGAGGCCGCCGTCGAGCGGCGCGACTACGCGGAGATCGACCGCCTGCTCGAAGTGCTCAGCACGCCTTTCGCAGAACAGCCCGGCCGCGAAGCTTACGCAGAGTCGCCGCCCGACTGGGGCAAGCGTCTCGCCGTCAGTTGTTCTTCATAGAGCTTAGAGCAGCTAAGAAAACTAAAACCAGGAAACCACGAAAGCACACGAAACCACACGAAGCAGAGGTTCGTGCGGTTTCGTTTCGAGTGGCTTCGTGTGTGTGCGTGGTTTCATCTTTTTGTTAGTCGCTCTGAGGGCGCACGATACGGTGAACAGCGCGCCGTTTTCGTGCAAACAAGAGCCTCGCACGCGCCCTCCGGGTTCAACTTTTCAACACTTAGGACACCCCGCCTGCGGCACGCCGCTTGTAAATGAAATTGTGCGGCCGTGTGCGAGTTTTGCCGGTTGCGACAGACGGGGAAGGAATTGAATTTCAGGTGCGTGAAGAAGTAAGGGAGAAAGCGATGCGGAAGAGAGATGTGTGGGCGCGTGTGGCGGCGGGGCGCGTGTGGGTTGTGCTGGCGCTGCTGTTCGTGTCGGCGTTCGCTGGCAGTGCGACGGCGCAGACGCGGCGTTCGACCGATAGGCTCGGCAACGATCTGGTGAGCATGCGTCTTAACGAGATCACGCTCGAAGCCATAGACTTTCGCGACCAGACGGCGCGGCTCAATCTCGGCCTCGACATTTCGACGCCGATCCCGGTCAGCCTCAAAGATTTCGACTATCGCCTGCGCCTCTTCGACACGGAAGTGATCGAAGGCAACTACGGCGGCGCGCTCAAACTCGGTGGGCGTCGCGGCGCGCAATTGGATTTGCCGGTCGTCGTCAATCTCCGTTCGATCCCGAACGTGGTCTGGTCGGCCTTCAGCAATCGAGGGCAGGTGCGTTACGAATTCGACACGGCGTTTACGCTGCCGCTCTACGTCTTCGAGCGCCGCTTCGACAAGAGTTTCGCAGGCGAAGTGCCGTTGCGTTCGCTTGTCGATGCCGCCTCCATCCTGCGCGCGCAACGCGGCGCGACGGGCGGGCGCGGCACAACGAGCAGCCCGCGTTGGGGCGACATCATCCCGCGCTGGTAAAGTTTCGACAAAGGCCGCTCCGGCGCGCGGCTCATCAATGCAAAGGCACAGGCCGCACGCGCTTCAACGTCGCGTGCGGCCTGTGCCTTTGCATTTCGGGGGCGAGGCTCGTAGAGTTTTGGTTGATACCACGCAGAGGACATCCGCATCGGACAGGGCGCGCGTATTTTCGGGGAACGCGAGAGTAAGTCCGAATAGAGGTATTTTTGACGAAGACTTTTTGATGAAGACTTTTTGATGAAGACTTGGGCCGAAGATGTTGATTAAGAAGCCGGACGACATCAAGAGCAGCGAGATCACGGACAAGAAGTTGTACCTGACACGGCGCAACTTCATGCGCGGCGCGGCGCTCGTCGCCACGACGGCCGCCACGAGTCTCTTCTATCGCCGCTTCGCCGTGCCCGCGCCGCCGCCCGTCAAAGGCGAGAAGATCGAAGGCGTGCAGGCGACCGGTGATGGTGTGAGTGTCCCGCCGAACGAAGCGCGCACGCCTTACGAAGAGATCACGAACTACAACAACTTCTACGAATTTTCGACCGATAAGGCGGGAGTCGCGGGTGCGGCGCGCAACTTCGTCACGCGCCCCTGGACAATAGCGGTCGAAGGCATGGTGAACAAGCCCCGCGTGTTCGACCTCGACGACCTGTTGCGGATCGCGCCGCTCGAAGAACGCGTCTATCGTATGCGCTGCGTAGAGCGCTGGTCGATGGTCATTCCGTGGGTCGGATTTCCGTTGGCGAAATTGCTCCAGCAAGTCGAACCGCTCGGCGCGGCGAAGTACGTCGCCTTCCAGACGCTACTCGATCCGAAGCAGATGCCGAATCAGCGCAGCCGCGTGCTCCCGTGGCCTTACGTTGAGGGCTTGCGTCTGGACGAAGCCCTGCACCCTCTGACGATTCTCGCCAGCGGCCTCTACGGTGAGACGCTGCCGCCACAAAACGGTGCGCCGCTGCGTCTCGTCGTCCCCTGGAAGTACGGCTTCAAGGGCATCAAGTCAATCGTCAAGATCACGCTCACTGACAGACAGCCGCCGACGACGTGGAACATCTCCGCGCCGGACGAGTACGGCTTCTACTCGAACGTCAACCCGAAAGTGCATCATCCGCGTTGGAGTCAGGCGAAAGAGCGGCGCATCGGCGAGTTCGGTTTGCGCGACACGCTGCCCTTCAACGGCTACGGCGAGCAGGTGGCGCATCTCTACGCCGGAATGGACTTGCGCGTCAACTTCTGAAGAGGGAAGAGTGCGTATGTTTTCGCCCGACATCAAGTTCACGCGCTTCGTGCTGTTCGTCAACGGACTTGTGCCCGCTGTGCTGCTCGCCTGGGACGCCTATCAACGGAAACTCGGCGCGAACCCCATCGAATTTGCCACGCGCGCCACGGGCGTCCTTACGCTCATCTTTCTTTTCGTCACGCTCGCCGTCACCCCCTTGCGCCATTGGACGGGCGCTAACTGGCTCGTCAAGCTGCGCCGTCAGGTCGGCCTCTACGCCTTCTTTTACGGCTGCCTGCACCTTTTAACTTACGTCTGGTTCGACAAGTTTTTCGGCGGGCGCGCAATCGTCGAAGACGTTTATGCGCGCCCGTTCATCACCATCGGCATGGCGAGTTTCCTCTTGCTCGTGCCGCTCGCCGCCACTTCCACGAACGCCATGATCAAACGGCTCGGCGGCAAGCGTTGGGCGAAACTACACAAGCTCACTTACGTCGCGGCCGTGGGCGGCGTCGCGCACTACTACATGGGCGTCAAAGCCGACACGACGCTGCCGCTCCTCTTCGCCGCCGTGCTCGCCTTGCTGCTCGGTTTTCGCTGGGTGAGATCGAGGATGGACGAGACGCCGAAAAACGCGACGCTCGACATACAGACACGCCCGCGCTGATTCCTTAATCAACGTTCAGACACGCCCGCGCCGAACGGTTCAGAGCGCAAAATCCAGAACAATCGGATCGTGATCCGAGAGCACCGCGCCCGACGCGTCGCGCAAATCGCCGACGACTTGCGGGCGCGTGCCCTCTACCACTTCGATCCCTTTGCCCGCGAACCAGTCGAGCTTGAGCGAACAGCGCCCCTCGTGTTTCTTGAGCGCCCAGTTGATGAACCAGAAACACCACTGCGGAATCCAGTCGCCCATGTTCGTGTTGACCGTAGCGTCCGACACGTCGTAGTGCAGAGTGCAGACGCCGAGCGCGTTCAATTCGCGGTAGCGGTAGCCGCGTCGTTCCAACTCTCGAAACAATTTGCGCTCGAACCAGCGCTCCGGGTAAGGGTAGTGGTTTCTGACCACGTTGCCGACGCCCATCGCCACGCGCCGCGCGTAGCCGAGGATGGAATAGACTGCGCGGCGCGAATTGTAGGTGGAAGTGTTCCAGTCGCCGCCGATGAGTGTGCGCGGCAGGTGCGGCTCAAGGCGTTCGAGATGGTCGAGCACGAGACGCATCTGTTTGTGGCGATGGCGCTGCGTGGAGTGTGCGTCGAGGTGCAGGCTGACGGCGCGAAACTCTCCACACGGGTGCTGCACGTCTGCGACGACGGCGCGCTGCTGGCCGAGACGCTTCTCCTTGCCAGTCATCTTGTCCTTGCCGTTCGGCAAGGCGACGGCATGCACGCGCCTGAGCGGGTAGCGCGACAGCAAGGCGTTACCGTGCAGCGCGCGCTCGTTCTCGCCCTCCACGTCGGCCTCGACGCCGCTTCCTTTGTTCAACGCCAGATAGCAAGGCGCGAAGGCGTAGTTCATCCCAAGCGCCTCTGCGATCTCGCGCGCGACGTGCGCGTTCGAGGTGCGCGCCATGCCGTAGTCCAACTCCGTCAGCAACAACAGGTCGCTCGCGCGCAGGACGGGATCGGTCTTGAGCGCGCGGATGATGCCCGGCAGTTGTTTGCCGCGCTCGATGTTCCAGGCCGTCGCGCGCACAACGGCAGGCGTGACGGCGTCGGACGAACGCGCTACGGCGTCGTCTGCGAAATCTTCCTGTACGACGTGGCCGAGCACGCGCTCAATTTCGGGGCGCAGGCTTTGATAGAGCACTGAGGCGGCGAGCGTCCTGGTGGAATGAAACTCGGCGAGCGCGGGGAAGTGCGGCGCAAGTGTATGGTCGAGAGGCGAAGCCGTCTCCGTGTCTCGTTCGATGGTGTAACTCAAAGCGCGTAGATGTTACAGGTGGGCAGCACTGTTGAGCAACCGTAGTCCAATAGTTCAACGCTGTCGCGTTCGACGTTCAATCACAAACACTCTTCGCGTTTGAACCCCTGTTCGAGAAGCGTCGCGCCAGTAAAAAATTGATCACCAGCAAAGCTAAGATGATCGCCGTCGTCAGAACTGTCTGCTTCAATGCCTGCGCGATGGAAAACGGCTGGCAAGACGGCATAGTCGTCGATGCCGCCGGCACTCCGAGCACGAGAGTGAAAATCAACAGGACTTGGATAGTCTCGAATATCTTCACGGTATAAATCTTCAGCCGCGCGCCACGCGCCGCCACACGTTCGCTTCGCCCTCCGCGCGAATGAGCGCGCCCACTTCGCGGAAGGCCGCGGCGTAGAGCGCACGCATCTCCGCGGCCGAAGCGGGCGCGGACAGACGCTTCTCCAAATCCGCGAGCGAAAGTTTCTCGCGCGGCGCGTGGCGCGTGAGGCTCGCGCCCTCGCCCGCGACGTGCGCGGCCAAGCCTTCCGCGAGCCAGAGCGGCGCGCGCGAACGAGAGAGCGCATGGATGACTGCGTGCGCGTATTCATGCCTGAGCGTCGGCGCGAGCACGCCGCGACGCGCGAGCGTGGCGAGCGGTTGCGACTCGATGCGTCGTCCGCGTGTGGCGGCGGCCACCCACGCGGGTTGTCCGGTCGCGCCCGTGAAGTCGCCCGTCGTCTCATGCACGAAGACTTCGATGACGCCGAGCGCAGGAAAGGCGACGCCCCCCGCATCGAGACGCGAGCGCACGTCTGCGCGTGCGGCTTCGAGCGCGCCGAGCGCCGCTTCCACTTCGCGCCGCGCCGCGCCACGCGCCGTGTAACTCACGCGAAAATTTCCGCTCGACAACGTAAGGCGCGCCCCCTGCGCAAGCGGCGCAGGCGCAGCCACGTGCGCGAAACTACTTTCAGCACGAACGATTCGTGCGTGTGCGAAACTACTTTCAAGACGGACGACGCGTGCGCGCGCGAAACTTGCTTGAACAAATGCGGCGGACGACGGACGCAGCCGCACGTTTTCGATAGCGGCGCTTTCATGCTCATTGTGCGCGGCGCGTTGTGCCTGAGTTGGTGTTTGAGTCGTCCTTGTGACGGCTGTGCTTGCGCCGCCGACGGTAGTGGCGGGGAAGTAGTAGGCGAGTATCTGGCGATAGGATGCGCCGCGCGCGGCGAGGACGTGCGCGCCTGATTGGCAGAGGCCGAGGCCGTGGCCGAAGCCTCTGCCGCGAAAGACGAACTTGTCGCCCGCGCGCATCACTGCGAAACGCGAACTCTTGAGCACGCTCCAACCGAGCGTGCGGCCGACGATGATCTTGAAATCCCAACCGCGCACCACGACGCGCCGCCCCGCTCCCTCAATCGCCAGTTGCTCGACTCTTCCCGTCGCATCGCGTTTGACGACGGTTAACTTATCCACTCGTTGCCCGACATCCGTGCGCGCGTCTTCGCGCAGGGCGAGGGCGAGACGCGCGGCCGGGACGGTGTCAGTCCAGCGCGCGTGCGGCATGGCGGTGCAGTATTCGTCGCGGACGCCGCGCAGGTAAGGTTCGCGTGCGGGCGTGCCCCAGAGCGCTTGTATGTCGGCGGTCTGCCCGCCGCAGGAGGTGGAGAAGAAAACGTCCGAGGCGAGCGCGCCGCGCCCGTCGCGCAGGACTTCGCCCGCTGTGTCTCGAATGGCGCGGCGGACGAGTTCGTGAAAGTCGGGACGAGAGGTCGCCCGTGTCACTTGAAGAAAACGCTGGCAGTGGGTCGTGTTGCAGAAGTCGTAGCCGTCGCGCGCGTGGCGTCGCAGGTTCGAGAGCGCATAAGTGCGACTGACGACCGATTGCGCCTTCAAGGCCGCGAATTCGTCTTCGACACTCGCTTCGGCCGCCAGCACGCCGAACAGGTATTCGTCGAGCGTGAGGGTGCGCGTCACGTCTTCGCGCGAGAGGTGTACGCGGACGAGCGTTGCGCCATTCGAAGTGCGGGGCGCGTTCGTGAAATCGTCCTGGCTCGTCGTCGCAGGTGAGTTGCTGCGCGCCTCGTCTGTCGCATCATCGACGGTCAGGCGCGCGTGCTCGGCGAAGATTGGGCGCGCGACCGTGGCGCTCTCTTTGCCCTGCCCACGCGCGAGGAAGACGAGGACGGCGAGTTTGACTTCAGCAGGCGCGGGCGCTTGCTTGAAAGTCGCAGCGCGTGAGCCGTTCGCTTCGACTCCTTCGCTCGTGGTCGTTTCAGGTGTGACGCTTGTGCTCGGTTCGTTCGTATCTGCGTCGTGTGTCGGTGCGGGGTTCGTTTCGCGTTCGGAGGCGAGGCCGACGAACCAGCCGTGCGTGTGGAAGCCGTCCGAGCCATCGGTGGCCGTGCCGGTCTTGCCGAAGACGTGTGTGGGGAGCGAGGCGAGGTCTGCGGGGGCGGCCGTGCCGTATCTGACCGCGCCGCGCAAGGCCGAAAGCAAGAGGGCGCGCTCGGCGTGCGCGATGTCGAGACGCGCGATCTCGTGCGCGCGGAAGTTCGCGGGCGCATCGGCGGCTTGAATTTGATAGAGGCGTCCGCCGTTGAAGAGTGCAGCGTAGGCCGAGAGGAGTTGCAGGGGCGTGACGAGCAGTTCGTCGCCTTCGCCGAGCGCGGTGCTGAGTTGCCAGTCGCTGCGTGGAAGCCGCGGTGCGGAAGCGTTTGTCGCCGTCGCAGTTGCCGGAGCGCGTTTGAGGCTCGCGCGCTTGAACGTCGCACGGCCGTCATCGCGCGGCGAAGTTGCTTGCTGCGTTGCGGCCTGTGCGCCGAAGCCGTAGGCGGCGAGCGTGTGTGTGAACTCCGCGTGCGGGAGTTGTTCGGCGAGGCGCGCGAAGTAGTAGTTGCAGGAATGCGCGAGGGCTTGCGTCGGGTTGAGGGGCGGCACGTAGACCGGGTGCGAGCAGGTGAAGTCTGCCCCGCGCCGCGCGTAATGCTTGCGGCAGGAGAGGCGCGAGTCTGTGTTGACGACGCCGGCGCGCAAGGCCGCGAGCAGCGTGAAAGGCTTGATGGCGGAGCCGGGAGGGAAGGCCGACGCTTCCGCCATCTGCTGATTGACGGCGGCGCGGATGCGTCCCGTCTGCGCGTCTGCGACGACGATTGTGCCCGCGCGTGAGCCGAGCGCGCGTTCGGCTGCGCGTTGCAAGGCCGCGTCCAGTTCGCTCTCACTGACACGCACGCGAGCGGGTGCGACTTTAACTTCGTTCGTGCCGGGACGCGGAGTAGTCCACGCGCAAAGAAGCGCGAGGCAGACGCAGGCGTGCGTCAGGCGATGGCGTGCGCCGTGATGTGCGGGGAAGAGAAACTTTTTAACTGCGGCGAGCACGACTTTCAATAGCGACTAACAAAAGCATGAAACCACGAAGAGACACGAAACAACACGAAGAAGAGCTGCGTGCTGTTTTGTTTCGCGTGGTTTCGTGTGAGTTCGTGGTTTCATCGTTTTAGTTTTCTTAGTGGTTCAGGTCGTGGCCGCAGTGGGCGTCGCGGCGTGTGATTCGGGCGCGTCGTGAAGGGCGGCTTCGTTCGTCGCCCCCGTTGCGTCGTCCTGGCGTGCGAGCGCCGTCATGGTCATCACCCAGCCGAACAGCATGAGCGTGAAGGCGAGCACGATGCGTGCGCCGAACACAAGGAGTTCGAGCGTGTTGCTGTCGAAGGGCGTACGTTTCGTGATCAGGAAATAGGGCAGGAGCGCGAAGAAGATCATGCCGACGCCGTAGGTGAAGACGCTGCGCGCGGAGAAGGCGCGTGCGAAGTGGCGATGAAAACGCGCGTAGGCGCGGCCGAGGCCGTCGCGCACGGCGGCGAGCCAGAGGTGTATGGCGACGAGCGGCAGGAAGACGCCGAGCAGAAAGAGCCGGAGGGCGGAGACGAACAGATACTTCCAACGCACAGGCGGCTTCGGTCTCGATTCTTCCGACGCCGTAGCGGATTCCGCTCCGCCCTCTTCCGTATCGGCCATGCGCGAAAACTGTTCGCGGGCGCGTTCCTCCGGCGACAGCTGCACACGCTGTTCGAGTTTGTTCAACAGGTAGACCGACAGCACCGCGAGCAGGATGACGGGAACGCTCACCAGCAAGACTTTCAGGAAGCTGCGCGCCGTGCGCCGCAACAGACCGCGCGCCGAACGCTCGCCGACCGCGTAACTTGCGCCCGCCGCCTGCACGACGAAAAAGAGCAAAGGCGCGAGCACGAACGTTGTTCCCGTCACGAACAACTGCCACATGGTCGCCTCGCGCGTCGTGATGAAGTAGAACACAGAGGCGATGAGCGCCAGATACAACGCGACGAGCACAAGGAGCGCACGCGGCGTGCGCACAAGATCGCGCGCGGCCGAGAAGATGTTGGCGAGTACGTTCTTGGTCATAAGGTCACCATCGAATTAAACGATGAAGTAGGAACGATGAAGGATGAACGGAAAGTAACTTGTCTTTACTTCATCGTTCATCGTTCCTACTTCATCGTTTCTCCTATTACTTATCCAAAATGGTCATTCTGCCGCTCGCCGTGTTGGCTTGCACGGTGGGCTGGTACATCAGTTCGACGCGCGCCGGGGCGATGCGGAAGTCGCCCGGCTCCTGCACGCGCAGGGCGTATTGGAAAGTCGCTTTACCATAGAAGAAGTTGAGGAAGAAGGCCGTGCGCTGGTCGCGGAACTCGCGCGCGCTGTACCAATCAGTCCAGCCCTGCTCCGTGTAGTTGAGATTCAAACCGCTGACGCTCTCGACCTGTTCCGCGCCCGCCGGGATCGGGTCTTCGATGAGCAGGTAGGGCGCAGGCGTGCCTTCAATGGTCAGGCGCGAGACGATCTGATCGCCCGAACGCAACTCGCCGGACAGCGCCTCTGTCTTCCACTTCAGACGCCCCTCGTCGCCTTCCTCGACGCGCAGGCGCAAGTACTCGCGCGTGATCTTCAAACCGCCGTTGCTCTGCGGCGCGACCTGTTCTTCGTTCGTCGCGTATTCGAGCGTGGCCGACGCATAGAGCACGCCGCCGCCGCGTTTGACGAAGCGCACCTGCGTCGTGCCGCCGACCTGTTCGTTTTTGCGCGTGACGACGAAAGACTTCGCCCCGGCCGCGTCCGCCGCCGTCACTTGTTGACCGAGCACCTGCTCGCCGTTGACGTAGACTTCGAGCATATAGTCGGGCGAGAGTTCGTTGCTCACCTTGAGGTAATCGGTGAGGCCGAAGATGACGAAAGCGGTCTGTCGCGTGGAAACCCAGTAGTAGCTGCCGCGCTTGCGGTTCGCCACTGTCCAGCGCACGGCCTTCGGCAGCACGGAGCTTTCGGGAGCGATCTGCGAGAGAGCTTTGATCGAGAGCGCGGTGGCTTCGATGCTGTTCTCTTCTTCGTAGGTGTCGGTCTTGCGGCGCGACTGCCAGTGCGCGTCGAAGTCCGTCTGATTGGCTGAGCGTTCGATCTCGGAGGCGAGCGAGCGTGCGCGATTGTCGCCGCGCGCCTTCAAGGTGAGCGCGAGCAGGGCACGGCCGTAGGGTTGCAAGCGCCCGCGATTGTTGTAGAGGTCTTCGATGTAACGCGGGTTGACGCCGCCGCTCGCGTTCGACGCGTAGATCATGTAGGCGCGCGTCTCCATGCCGATCTCTTTGCCGTCGTCGTTCTTGCCCGCGTCGAGCAGGCCGGACAACTTGCCGCGCCCACGCTGGACGCGCGCGTCGTCCGTTTGATAACCGGCGCGCGACGCCATCGTCAGGCCATCGACGACGTAGGCCGTCATCCACGGATCGGTCGGGTCGTCCTTCCACCAGCCCCAACCGCCGTCGTCGTGCTGGAAGTTATAGAGACGCGCCAGACCTTTGCGCACCTTCTTGTCGATGTTGTTCGTGTCGCGGATGGAAGCCTGATCTACGTCCTGCAAGGTGTTGGCGACGATAACCGTGGGAAGGAACTGCGACATCGTCTGCTCGACGCAGCCGTAAGGATAGCCCGTCAGGTAATCGAGCGCGCCGAAGAGTGTGGAGGCGACCGACGGGGCGGCTTCGATACGCAGAGTGCGCGCGCGCGGGTCTGCGTTGTTCGGCAGGTTGAGCGTGACGGTGCGCTCTGCGTCGCCGTCCCCGGCAAGCGTGGTGGCCTCGCCCACAGTCTGTTTGAGTCCGCGCGGGACGATGGGGATACGTAGTTCGACCGCGTCGGAATCAGTGTCGGTCAGGGCTTTGGCGAGTAGTGTCACGTCGCCCGTCTGTTGGGCGCTGACGCGCCAGTTGATGCGATGCTCGCCGTTCTTCGGAATGGTGACGGTCTGTGCGGGCGGGTCTAAGAGTTGCGCGCCCGCGACGCTCAGGGAAATCTGCGTCGTCTTGTCTGCGTTCAGGTAGTTGTGCGCGATGCCGGAGAGCGTCACCGTGTCGCCCGAAGTCATAAAGCGCGGCATGGCGAGACGGATGATGACATCCTTGCGCTCGACGACCTTGCTCGTCGCAGAGCCGACGCGCGTGTCCGCTGTGACGGCGCGGGCGGTTGCGCGCCACGTCGTCAAATTGTCGGGGAGTTCCACCTTGACGTTGGCCTTGCCGTCCGCGCCGGTGATAACGGCGGGCTGCCAGTAGGCCGTGTCCTTGAAGATTTTGCGGATGAGCGGTTCGACGAAATCGCCCTCGTTCTTGAAGTCCGCGAGTTGCTGCGCGCGTTTGTTCGCGGCGAGTTGAATGGCCTTCTTGCCCGCGTAGCCGTTGAAGTAGTAGTTGACGGCGAACGTGGTGTTCACTTCGTTGTAGCGTTGCGCGTAGAAATTCTTGCGTATGTCGCCGACCGTCTCCTGCATGATGCTGTAGATGGCTTCATCGACGACGCCGAAACTGACCTCCGCGCCGACGGCCGGTGTGCCGTCGCCGTTCTGCGCCGAGATGGTGTAGGAAGCGGTTTCGCGCGGTTTGAACTCGCGTTTGTTCGGGATGATCTCCACCTTCAACAGCCTGTCGCGCGGCGGCACGACAAGAGACGTGGAGGCCGAAAACATCTCGCCGTTGCGGACGTAGGACACGTCTAGGAAGATGTTCGGCGCATGGCTCGCTTCGATGGGCACGTCGATGACGATGGCACGCCCCGTCGCGCTGATCTGTCGCACCGACATCACGCTCAAGAGTTCGGTCGTGACCAACAGGTGCGCCTTGTCCGTCGGCAGCAAAGCGAGAACGTGCGCCGTCTCGCCCGCCTTATAGGATTTCTTATCGGGGACGAGCTTCACCGCCTCGCTCTCCTGATAAGAGTAATCGGAAAATTGATCGCTGCGGTCGGCCACCCAGATCGAGCCGCCGATGGACGAGACGGGTCGGCCGTTTTCAAAAACGGTCGTCCTGATGGCGATGTTGCCGGGGCGTTCGATGCGATAGTCGAAATAGGCTTCGCCTCGTGAGTCGGTCTGCACGTTGGCCGTGGAAAGATCGCGTTCGTTCAGTTTGTATTCGTAATACTTGTAGCCGTAATCGTTCTTCTCGATCTTCTCCCAGGTGTTCTCCACGAAGGTGAGCGTGACGGCGGCTGGAACTTCGCGGCCTTCGTAGTCGCGCGTGCGGACGTGTATCTTCGCCGTGTCGCCTTGATAGTAGACGTAGCGGTCGGTCGTCGCTTCGGAAACCACAGAGCCGCGCGTGCCGACAAACTCGGCGCTCGATTGCATCATGCGGCGCGAGGCGTCGGTCACCTGCGCTTCGAGGCGGTAGGTGTAATCCCAACGCTCGCGCGCGGAAGGCTGCGGCACGTCGAACGCAACTTGCAGATTGCCCTGCGCGTCGAGCTTGCCTTCGCCCTCTTTGACCATCGAATCCGAATAGTCGCCGCTGCCGTCGTAAGTCTGGCTTTCGTCTTCCTCTTGGACGCCGAAGTCGTCGATGGGGTCGCCCGCCGGGTCTGCGAAGTAGTGATAGTAACGCTCGCGGTAGATGTAATACTTCACGTCGGCGCGCGTCACGGGCGAGCCGAAGAAGTAGCGCGCGGAGACGTTGAACTTGACCTGTGAGCCGACGGGCGCGAAGCGTTGCGGCACAGAGACGGACACTTTGTATTCGGGCTTCTTGTATTCCTGCACGTCGAAATAGCCGGAGACTTCGCCGCCCTCGCTCGTCAGGGCTTTGACGTTGTAAGTGCCGAGCGGCGCGTCTTCGGGGATGTCAACTTCACCGCTGAACGTGCCGCGCGAAGAGAGCGTCATCTCGCGCTCGAAGAGTTTGCCGCCGTTCGTGTCTTCGACGCTGACGGTGACTGCGCCGCCCGGCAGAGCGTAGCCACGCTCCGTGCGACGCCGCACGATGCCCTTGAAATAGACTTTCTGTTCGGGACGATAGACGGGGCGATCCGTGTAGATGTAGCTCGTCAAATTGTCCGACTCGCCGCCGTAGCCGCCGAAGATGTAAGAATCAAGGTCTGAGATGGCGAAGTGCTCGCGCTCGGTCGCCATGACGAGATATGACGACGCGCCGCCATCTTCGCCGCCATCGCCGCCTTCAATGTCGCCCTCTTCGCCCCCGCCTTCCGCATCCTCGCCGCCCTCCTCGCCGCTCGTCTCTTTGCGCGCGACTTTGGTGCGGAGAATGCCTTGATTGTCGGTCGTGCCGGTGGTGAGCGTGTTCTTGCCTTCGACGACCTGCACCTGAACGCCTGCGCGCGGAGCGCCCGTCTGACGGTTGACGGCGTAGACCAACAATTGACCGTCGCGCGAAGTCTTCTCGATCATGGTCAAGTCCGTGACGATGACGACGGAGAAGGCGCGCAAATCGCCGTTGACGGCTTCGACCAGATAGACGCCCGGCTCGCGCTGGCCAAGCGGGATGGAGCGACGGTCGTATTCGTTGTCGAGCGGCGGCAGTTTCTCGCGCCAGCCGCGCACGAGTTGGTCTTGGTTGAGAAGCGGCACGCGCGCGTAGTCGGCCACGTTCAGGGGCGTGCGCTGCACTTCGGCTTCTTTCAGTTCGTCGGGCGCGCGGAAAGTCTGGTTGAAATTTTTACGCGTCCCGTGTTTGAGTTGCGCGCGGAAGTAGTCGCGGAACTGTGTATAGAAATAACTCTTGAAGGCGCGGACGCGTTCGAGGAACGTGGGCTTGCGTTTGCGGAAGTAGCTTTGGAAGTCGCCCTCTTCGTCTTCGCCGAAACGGTGCGGGTCTTCAAGCCCACGAAAGAATTTCGCCGGATCGTTGACGCGGTAGACGCGAAAGTCTATCGCGTCGATGTCGCGATAGCTGAGCCAGAGACGCGGGCGCTCCTGCGTGCCGTAAGTGCGGTTTGAAGAGAGAGAGAAGAAGGGTTTGGCGGGCACGTTCGGGTCGCGCTCTTTATATTCGATCTCTTCGCTCGCGTCGCCGACGGAGACGCCCACGGCCAGCATGCGCAGCCGCCAGAAAGAGAAGGAGAAGATGACGAAGACGACCGCCAGATAGATCAAGCCCGAAGTCAGGAGTTTTCGACTGTTCATAAAGTCAGCCCTTCAACTTGCATTCAAACGGAGCATATTCGCGCTAACGAAAGTGGCAAAGCTTTTTACTCGTGTCTCTTCAACGAAGAATCTTGAGGCGATAGAAGCCCAGAAAGTTTCGGTTGGTTTCCACCGGACGCCAGCGCCTGTCCGGGTGCTCGTCGAGCACGGCGAGCCGCACCTTTTTGATCGTGCCGCGGTCTTCGGCGGACGTGCCCGTGTGATAGACGACCCAATCGGACGCGCCTTCCGACGCCTCACGCGCCTCGCCCAAAAAGATCATGACGTGATACGGATAACGCTGCGCCCACGGTTGATGAAAGAACAACAGGTCGCCCGCTTCGGCGCGGCGCCGGTCGCGGCCGACGAACTCCGCGTTGAACTCTTTGAGCGTGCGCGCGTCTGCGAAATCCGAGAAGGTTTCGTCTTTGAGATCGCTTTCCTGAAACGCTCCGGCGCGCGTGCGGAAGAGGCGTTCGCCCAAGGGGCTGCCGCGTTCGAGCGTGTAGGCGCGCACGTCGGGCGCGACCGACTCGTATGCGCCGCCCATGCGACGCAGCCACGGGCGGTCGTGCGTGCGCAGAGCCTCGCGCCAGGCGAAGCGCACGAGTCCCGCGCAGTCGCGCTGCTCCGCGTTCCACTGTTTGCTCGTTTCGTAAAACTGCGTCTCGGCGACGGCCGTGAACCAGCGGCGGAAATTTTCGCGGTCGCCGTATGAACGCAGTTCAGCGCGGTCTGGGATGCCGTCGTCGTCCGCATCTATGGAGCCGACCACTTGAGCGTCAACGGTACGCGGTGAGGCTTTGGCGGTCGTTGCGGCAACTGTTGACTGAGGCGAAGGCGCGTGCGCCTGAGACGCGCCGCCGCAGGCCGCTTGCGTGAAGCAAAGCGTACCGACGACGACTAACAGGCAGATTGTGGAGAGGGTGGAGCGATACACTTAAACGGGGCTACCTCGCGTGGCAATCAAATGTCCCCGGCTTGGTCGAGTCGAACGAAGTTGCTGAAGCGTCCGTCATGGCGAATTAAATTACGCGCGCATCATACTCCGCGGATGGCTTCGCGGTCACTAACTTTTCTCGTCCGGCGCGGGCTGCTGCGGCAAAATGTACGCGGACGTGCATGGCAGACGTGGAATATCTGCTATACTCCGCACGCCAAATTATCGCTCGACATGAGGTTCAGAGTTTCCCCTACTCCCCCGTGCCGTCTGCTGCTCCGGCCATTCATTCAAACACAGGTTAAGAACTACGGTTCTGTTTCTCGAAGGGAGTTAAAGAGTCTCTTGAAAATTCTGTTATATAACCCGGACAACGGCGTGACGCGCAATTTCATGCCGCACCTCTGGATGTTTTTGCTGCAAACGCTGACGCCGCCCGGCCACGAAGTTCTGCTCATCGACGGCAACGCGCAGGCGATGAACGAAGAGGAGTTGGTTGAGTACGTGCGCGCCGAAGGGATCGGGCTCGTGGGTATCGGCGCGATGACGCGGATGGTGGCGAAAGCCTATCGCGTGGCCGACGCTTTGCGCGCCGCCGGAGTGCTGGTCGTGATGGGCGGGCCGCACGTCACCGAATGCCCGGACGAGGCTCTGGGGCGCGATGGGGGCACGCGTCACGCCGACGCCGTCGCGCTCGGCGAGGCCGACGAGACGTGGCCGCAGATCGTCGAAGATGCGGCGCGCGGCGAGCTTAAAGAAATTTACCTGCCGGTGGACGAGGCAGGGAAGGATAAAAAGCCGAGCCTGCAACCCTACCCGCAGATTCCGTGGGAGACGCTCGACCTCGATCAATTCAACCTCGTGCCGAAGATCGCGCGCCCCTTGCTCGAACGCATGGGCGGCGGCTGGGGCACGTTTCGCGTCGTCCCGATTGAGTCGGGACGCGGCTGTCCTTACGGCTGCGAGTTCTGCACGGTGACCGGATTTTTCGGCGACTCGATCCGCTTCCGCTCGAACGAGTCGGTCGTAGACGAAATCCTGCGCCTCAAGGCGCGCGCACGCAAGGACGGCGGGCAGATCGCGGTCTTCTTCATCGACGACAATTTCGCCATCAACGTCAAACGCACGAAGTCGCTCCTGCGCGACATGATCGCGGCGAACGCGACAATCCCGTGGGTCGCGCAGATCAGCGCGAATTTGTTGAAGGACGAAGAACTCGTCGATTTGATCGCGGAGTCGGGTGGCAAGTGGGTCTTCATCGGCATGGAGTCGATCGACCCGGCGAACATGGCCGACGTGAACAAGAATTTCAGCAAGCCGGGCGAATACGGCGCGGTGCTGCGTCGTCTGGCCGAGCGCAACGTCTACGCCATCACCTCTTTCATCTTCGGCATGGACAACGACACGCCCGGCGTCGCCGCGCGCACGCTCTCGGAGATACACAGTTGGCCGCCGGGGCTGCCCGTCTTCGGTCAACTCACGCCGTTTCCCGCCACGCCGCTCTACGACCGCCTCGCCGCTTCCGGCCGACTGGCGCGCCCGCGCCACTGGATGGACTTCGCGCCCTTCGAGATGGCGCACGCCCCGCTCAAGATGTCGATCAAGGAGGCGCGCGGCGAAGTCGATCAGGCGTGGACTAATTCCTACAGCCCGCAGCGAAACGCAGAGGCCATGCAAGCGATCAAGGACAAGCCGGTCGAAGTGCGAATCAGCCATCTCGTCGCGCGTCTCTTCTTTCGCGGCATCTACTTTCCGCAGATGAGCAAGTGGGCGTGGCTGAAACTCGTCGCCGAAAACCGCGCGACGTTGTTCGGCTTGGTGCGCGAGGGCGCGGGCAAGTGGCGCGCGGCGCGCAAACGTAGACGACAGGCCGTCCAGCAGACGACTGCCTGACGAAATTAACCACGAAGACACGAAGGCACGAAGATAACTCATCAAGTTATCTTCGTGCCTTCGTGTCTTCGTGGTGAAATCGGATCGGATTCGCGGCTCGTTGTTGGCGCGTGGTATAAACTTGCGATTTGCGAACGGCGAAGGAGCATCTTTGATGAAGATCATCGTGACTGGCGCGAGCGGGCTGATCGGTTCGGCGCTCGTGCCCGCGCTCAAAGGGCGCGGCCATCAGGTGACGTGTCTGGTGCGCACTGCTGCGCACGCGCGGCGTGCGGACGGCGTCGGCGAAGTGTTGTGGAATCCGGCGCGCGGCGAGTTGGACACGGCCGAAATCGAAGGCCACGATGCGGCCATCCATCTCGCGGGCGACCCCATCGCCGAAGGGCGTTGGACGGATGAGAAGAAGCGGCGCATACGCGACAGCCGCGTTCAGGGCACGACGCTCATCGCCACGACGCTCGCAAAGTTGAAACAGAGGCCGCGCGTGCTCCTATCCGCTTCGGCCGTCGGCTACTACGGCGACCGTGGCGAGGAAGTCTTAACGGAGACGAGCGCGTCGGGCACGGACTTTCTCTCGGCCGTGTGCCGCGAATGGGAATCCTCGACCGAGGCGGCGCGCGCCGCAGGCATTCGCGTCGTGCTGCTGCGTTTCGGCGTGGTGCTGAGCGGACGCGGCGGCGCGCTCCCGAAGATGTCGACGCCTTTCAAACTCGGCGTGGGCGGCAAGCTCGGCAGCGGCCGGCAATACATGAGCTGGATCGCGATTGACGACGCCGTCGGAGCGATCATGCACGCGCTTGGGCAGGAAGAGTTGGCGGGCGCGGTCAACGTCGTCGCGCCGCGCGCGTTGACGAACGCGGAGTTTACGAAGGCGCTCGGCAGCGCGCTCGGTCGGCCGACCCTGTTCGCCGTGCCCGCTTTCGCCGCGCGGCTCGCCTTTGGCGAAGTGGCCGACGCGGCCTTGCTCGCCAGCCAGCGCGCCGAACCCGCGCGCCTCGCGGCCACCGGCTACGCGTTCAAATACCCGGACATCGAAGGCGCACTCAAGCACGCGCTCGGCGAGTGAGACCGATGAACGCGCCGGAGAACGACAGCGAATGAGCGCGGGGCGAGACGAGGGCGGCGAGCACCCGCGTTGGATGACATGGACGCTCTATGCGGCGGGCGCTTACAATCTCCTGTGGGGCGCGTTCGTGGTGCTGTTCCCGCTGGCCTTCTTCCGTTGGGCAGGCGCAGAGCCGCCAAACTATCCGCAAATCTGGCAGTGTCTCGGCATGGTCGTCGGTGTCTACGGCGTGGGCTACGCGATTGCTGCGCGCGACCCCTTCCGCCATTGGCCGATCATCCTCGTCGGCCTGCTCGGTAAACTGCTCGGCCCCATCGGTTTCCTCAACACGGCCGCGCGGGGCGACTGGCCCTGGGCGCTCGGCTGGCTCAACGTCACCAACGATCTCATCTGGCTCGTCCCCTTCACGCTGATCCTCGTCGCCGCCTACCGTCACACGCGCGCGTAAATTTTCAAGTCAACTTTTCTTGATGAAAGGATAAATCAGTTCAGAAGACTCTGCGCGGATGGTTGAATGACTGCGCTCGGCTCATGCTTTATAATCGCAGACGCCTGCTCAACCAGAGAGAAAGCTCCTTTATGAAACTCAATCGCTTCGCCGCTTACGCGTGGATAGTCGTGGCGGTCAACTTGTTCGTGATCGTGTGGGGCGCATACGTCCGCGCCTCCTTCTCCGGCGACGGCTGCGGCAACCATTGGCCTCTGTGCAACGGCGAAGTGATCCCGCCGACCGGACTGGCGAAGACTCTGGTTGAGCTAACGCACCGTTTGACGAGCGCCGTGGCTCTCCTGCTCGTCGTCGCGCTGGTGTGGCGCGCGCGCAAGTTGTTTCCGCGCGGAAGCAACGTGCGGCGCGGCGCGTTCTGGTCGCTCGTCTTCATCCTCATCGAAGCGCTCATCGGCGCGGCGCTCGTGAAGTTGGATTTGGTCGCGCATAACGCTTCGGTGGCGCGCGCCTTCGTGATGTCGTTTCATCTGGTGAACACTTTCGTGCTGCTGGCCGTCCTGTCGCTCACGGCCTGGTGGGCGATGGGCGGCGCGAGCTTGCGACTCGGCGGGCACGGACGCATCGCCGCACTATTCGCCGCAGCACTCGGCGGCACGCTGCTCATCGCCGTGAGCGGCGCAGTGGCCGCACTCGGCGGCACGCTCTTTCCCGCCAACTCTCTGGCCGAAGGAATCAGGCAAGACTTGTCTCCGGCGGCGCATTTCCTCGTGCGCCTGCGCGGCCTGCACCCGCTGTTCGCCGTCGCCATCGGCTTCTACGCGGTCGCCGCCGCTTCTTACGTCAACAACTTCCTGCGCCCCGGCCTCCCGCACGCCAAACCACTCACGAGCGCGCTCAACACGCTTTTTGTCGTGCAACTCGGCGCAGGTATTTTAAACGTCTCGCTGCACGCGCCCGTCTGGTTGCAACTCGTGCACCTGCTGCTCGCAGACCTCTTCTGGATCGCACTCGTCCTTAACGCGGCTTCCGCTCTCGCCGTCACCGACGGCGCCGAGGAGCAACGCGAGCCGTTGAATTTGCAGACGGCGTTGGAGACGTGAAGCGGAACCGATGCGACGAATCAACGAATCAACGACTGAACGAATCGATCCTTTTAGCCACACATTCGTGTCTTTAAAAATAAAACTTTCGGCTTAAATGAAACTCGCTGCCAAGCGAAAAACTTGCGGGAGGGATTAAGTCATTTGAGCCGTAGTGTCACGCCTCAACTCGGTCTGGTTTGTATCACGTCCTCGGATGCTGTGCGTTACCGCGCGTTGACGCGCAAGCGCCTCTTGCAATTCGACGTGCCGGAACAGAAGCGTCGGCTTCGCGAGTTGTACGCAGACAATCTCGCACGCCTGAATCGCGCGCTCGATTTTTGCGCCGCACGCGGTTTGAAGTTGTACCGGCTCACCTCCGGTCTGTTTCCGTTCGCGGACGACGAGGCGGGCGCGGACGTGCTCGAAGAATTTCGCACGGAAGCGCGGCGGACAGGCGAGCGCGCCACGGCGCTCGGCATACGCCTCGTCATTCACCCGGATCAATTCGTCGTCCTCAGTTCCGACTCGGAACAGGTCGTCGCCAACAGCATCAAAATTTTGCAGACGCACGCGCACGTCTTAGACCTGCTCGCACAGCCGCGCTCGCCGTGGGCTGTGATGGAGATACACGGCGGCAAGGGCGGACGCGCGACGCGTCTCATCGAAGTCATACGCGCGCTGCCCGAAGAGATACGCATGCGGCTCGCGCTTGAGAACGACGAGTACGCTTACAGTGCCGAGCAGATTCTCGAAGTGTGCCGCGCCGCGGGCGTGCCGATGGTCTTCGATGCGCATCATCACGTGTGCCGCGAAGGTCTGGACAGCTACGAGCACGAGAGCGTGGCGCATTATCTGGCCGCTGCGCGCGAGACGTGGCCTCAGCCCGAATGGCAACTCGTGCACATCTCGAACGGCCGCGAGAAATTCGACGACCGGCATCACAGCGACTTCATCACGGACATGCCTTCCGCCTACCGCAGCGCACCGTGGATCGAGGTTGAGGCCAAGCAGAAAGAGTTGGCAATTGAAAAATTGCGCGCGGAATGGCTCACAGACGATGGCACGGCGGCGTTGCAGCAGACGGCTTGAAGCAGGGGCGAAGACATCAGCCTGCGACGCGAACAAACTTTCGCGTCTGTACGCCTTGGAGTCGGTCAAGTTGAGTCTTGACAGTGAGCCTCACGATCAATAAGATTGCGTGCACTTGGTACAACTTAATAGGAAGCCTGTACACGCGCTTCTCTAATACGTGAGTGTGTCGCGTGCGAAGGGTCAAACACGTGGCTCTCTACAGATGTTAAGGCGACTTAAGGCGCCGCTTCCGAAAATTGAGCCGGAGCTTTCCGGCTCGCGCAAATCGCCCCGTCAGTCAAAACTGACGGGGCGATTTCGTGTCTGCGGAGCGAACTTTTCTGCAAAGCGAATTTTTCAACGCGCTTCTTCCTGACATGAACGCTCAACGCACGTAGATCGGATTGGAGATGATCCAAGGCTTCGCGTCGAGCGGGGCGGGGAGTTGCGGCAGGTAGCAGACGACACGATAGACGCCCGCCTCGTTCGCCATCCATTCGTGCCTCGAAGTATCCAGCGCCTCGCTCACCACCTGACCGTTCCGGATGATCCGTATGCGACTGTTAACCGGAGTCGCTATGTTGAAACGGACGCCCGCCTCTTTACGTGCGATCTCGTCGCCCATCAACTTCTGTTCCGCGCCGTTATCTGCCGTGAAGCGAAAGCCGCTCGCGTCGCACAGGATGTCGAAGGCGACGTAGGCATGCCCGGCGGCGAGAGAGGCGAGCAGTGTCTCTTCGTTCAAAGGGCGTGCGCGTTCCAGGAGGACGTGCGTGCGGACGACCTGAAAGCTGCGCTCGTAGGGGTCGAGCCTGAGGGCGAAGATGGTGTGACCGGCGAGGTCCTGGAAGATGAGGCCGACGTTGGCGTGCGCGTCGTTGCCCGCGATGGCGACGAGCTTGCGGCCTTGGCCGTCTGCGTTCGTCAGTTCGTCGAAGCGCTGCAAGTTCGCGTCGGGGTTTTGCGAGAAGCGCGTCCAGAGCAGGTGCGGGTAGCTGCGATAAGACCAGAGGCCGTCGAAAAAGAGCAACGCGCGGTTGATACCTTTGGCGTCGGCGTGGAGATTGTAAATCTCCATCCCGTGAAAGCCGCTCGCCTCGCGCCAACTGCGAAACGTTTCCGGGTGCGCGACGAAGACGAGTTCGCCTGCGGCGCGCGCACGGTCGATGCGCGCTTGAGTCGGCAGCGGCGCATTGCTCGTTGCGACAGGTTCGGGCGGCGCGACGCTGGCGGGCAAAGCGCCGAAGGTGAGAAAACGATCCGTGTCCGACTCGCTCGTCTCGTTGCCCGCGACGAAGAGGACCCCGCCGCGCATGCCCTTCAAAGTCAGTGCGCGCGTGTCGTAATCGCCCGAGGGATGTTCCGTCATCACGACGAAGGCGAGGCCATTCGACTGTGCCGCCGCGGTAATCTCCGCGAACGTGCCCGCGCTGTGCCCGCCGAGAAACGAGTGGACGTGAATGACGCCCTTGTAATCGGCGTAGGCAGCGTCCGTGTCGGGAGAGCGCGCGGCCGTCAACTCTTTAATCTTCGTGTCGAGACGGCCGAGTTGATAGCGCCGGTAGATGAACGGCGTCTGCGTCATGAGCGCGAGGAGCAGCACGACTGCCAGAACTTTCAACAAACGTCTCATCTTGGCATCAAGCGAAACTTACAAACGCCGCACGCGCATTGCGTCGTCAATCAGCGCTCTCGAAATCGACCGAGGCGATGTGCTCCGAGATGTTGCGTCCGTAGACCGCGACGAGCACGTGTTCGGGATGATCCGTGTAAACGTCCAGCCCCGCGCGGTCGCGAAAGACGGCGACGAGTCCCACGTCGTAAGAGCGCGGCAACTTCAACACGTCGAAGCCGACCGAAAAACTCTCGATCTGCGGGATGAAATTCGGCAGGCGGCGCAGGCGCGCGACGTGCTCCGCGCGCTCGGCCTCTGTCGTCTCGGCGCGATACTTCCAGATAACGATGTGTGTCAGCATAAGCAGCTCTTAGCTATTAGCGGTTAGCTGTTAGCGGTTAGCCGGAAGACACCGTTTTAGGTTTGGCTAAAAGCTAATGGCTAACAGCTAACAGCTTATTTCAGATATTTATCAAACCAGTCGAGCGTTCTTTCGAGCGCGTCCTCGCGGTGGCGTGGTTCGCGGAAGCCGTGACCTTCGCGCGGGTAGCGCGCCAGCACCGTCTCGACGCCGCGCCGGCGCAAGGCCATGTACATCTCTTCGGCCTGCGTGATGTGCACGTCGTTGTCCAGTTCGCCGTGGATGAAGAGTGTGGGCGTCTCGACGGCGCGCACGTAGCGCAGCGGCGACCAGCGCCACAGCAGATCGTAATCGTCCCAGGGGAAGCCGCCAAACTCCGCGTGGATCAAATCCTGATACAGCGAAGTGGAGTAGAAACTGATGAGGTTCGAGACGGACGCGCTGGCGACGGCGGCGCGAAAGCGTGTGGTCTGCGTGATGATCCAGTTGGTCATGAAGCCGCCGTATGAGCCGCCCGTCACGCCCATGCGCCCGCGGTCGATCCATGGAAAACGGCGCAGGGCTTCGTCAACGCCCGCCATCAGATCGCGGTAATCGCCGCCGCCCCATTCGCGTAAAGTGCCGTCGGAAAACTTCTGCCCGTAGCCGGTCGAGCCGCGCGGGTTGATGAAGAGGACTGCGTAGCCGCGCGCGGCGTAAGCCTGAAAGGCCGCGTTGAAATTGTAGCCGTACATGCCGTGCGGCCCGCCGTGGATGGCGAGGATGAGCGGGTAGCGTTCCGTCTCGCGGAAGTTCAGAGGGCGCATCACCCAACCCTGCACGCGCGTGTTGTCGCCGCTTCTGAAAGTAAACTCCTGCGGTTCCGAGAAGGCGAACGCGCGCTTGAGTTCCGAGTTGTGCGCGGCGACGAGCCTGAGCAGCAGACCTGTCTTCGACTTGAAAGGAACAGTGACCCAGAGCGTCGCCGGTTCGGTCGGCTCGCTGAGTGTCAGGGCGATGGCGCTCGCGTTAGTCGAAGCCCCTTGCCCTTCGAGCGGCTGCAAATCGCCGTAAGCGCGGCGACCGATGCTGAAGCTGCCGATCTGTATGCGCGGCAACTGCGCGGCTTGCGGCAGACCCGTCGGCGTCTGCTCCTCGCGTGGCAGGATGACGTTGGAGACTTGCCCGCCGCTCGCGGCGACGCGATAGAGCAGGATCGCGCCGCGATCCCCGGCGAGGAAAAAGATGTCCGCGCCGTCGGGCGACCAGCGCGGCGAACGTGCGCGGCGGTCTTGCGCGCCGGTCAGTTCGCGCGGGCGCGCGTTCGTGCCCGCGGCATCTAGCACCCAGACGTGCGTGTCTTCGGCCACGCTGTCGATGGTCGTCACGTCGCGCGTCGTGGCCGTGTAGGCGATCCATCTGCCGTCGGGCGACCACGTAGGCTCATACTCGCAGCCGCGCGTCTCGGTCAGTCGGCGCGTGCGCCCGTCGGTCGTCACGACGAAGATGTCGGAGTTGTTGACGGCGTCCGCGTCCGTCTCATGATTCGAGAGAAAGGCGATCTCTTCGCCGCGCGGATTCCATGTGAGCGCGTGATCGTAATGCTGGCCGGAGGTGAGTTGACGCAGGGACGCGGGGTTGTCCACGTCCACGAGCCAGACGTGCGTGCGCAGCGTGTCGGAAAAACCGGTGCGCGATTTGTAACGGATGCGATCCACGATGCGCGGGTCGCTCCGGCGCGCGCGCGCGGCGTCGCGTTCGGACGTGTCGGACGCTGCTGCTGCGGCCTCTTCCTGTCCCTCTTCGGTGGCGTGGATGAAGGCGATGCGGCGGCTGTCGGGCGACCAGACGAACGACTCGCCCGCGTAAGGAATGTGAAAGTTGGTGGATTGGACGGGTACGACGAAGCGCGGCGGCTGCGCGCGATCCGTGCGCGGCGACATCACCCAGATGCCGCTCTGTGCGCCGCGCGTGGCGACGAAGGCGAGCCTCCGTCCATCGGGCGACCAGCGCGGGCGCGAGACGTTCCAGTCGCCGGTTAAGACTTGCCGCGACTGTCGCTGCGGCTGCGGCGCTTGGGTGACGGCGGCGCGTTCGTCTCCGAGTTGCGCGCACCACAGAGCGGTGCGCCCCGCGTTGCCTTCCACGGTCGAAACCGTATAACAGACCATGCTGCCATCCGGCGCGATCTGCGCTTCGCCCACGTTCGCTACGCGCAAAGTGTCTGCCGCCGTCATCCCGCGCTGCTGCTGCTGTTGCGCGCAGACGGTGAGCGCCGAAAGAAGTAGACAAAGAATTGCGAAGGTCGAGCGTGCAGTGTTCATAGTGTCTGGTGCAAGGTTTCGTTTAAGAGTTCCCACGCGCGGCGGACGTGTCGCTCGGTCGTGCGGATGTTGCCGACGGCGAAGCGGAGTGTGAATTGGTTGCGAAGGCGCGTGTGGGAGATGAAGAGTGCGCCGGTCGCGTTGACGGCATGCATGAGTCGTTCGTTGAGAGCATCGAGACGCGCGGCGCGTTCCTCGTGAGTCTCACTTTGGCGCGCGGCGGGGCGGGCGCGGAAGCAGACGACGCTCAAGGGGACGGGCGCGAGCAGTTCCCAGTCGGGCGAGTCTGCGACCCAGGAGGCGAAGAGGCCGGCGAGGCGGCAGTGTTCGCGTATGCGCGCGGCGAGACCGTCTTGTCCGAAGTAGCGCAGGATCATCCAGAGCTTGAGCGAGCGGAAGCGTCGTCCGAGTTGGACGCCGTAGTCCGCGCCGTTGCGCACGCCTTCGGTTTCGGCGGCGGGCGTGCGCAGGTATTCGGGCACGAGCGAGAAGGCGCGGTGGAGCACTTCGATGCGGCGGCAGTAGAGCACGGAGAGATCGAAGGGCGTAAAGAGCCACTTGTGCGGGTTGAGCACGAGCGAATCGGCGCGCTCGCATCCTGCGAGGACGAGCGGGCGCAGTTCGGGCACAACCGCGGCCGAGCCTGCGTAGGCCGCATCGACGTGCAGCCACAGGCCGTGGCGCTCGCAGACGTCGGCGACGGCGGGAACCGGATCGATGCTCGTCGTAGAAGTCGTGCCGACGGTGGCGACGACGCAGAAGGGCAAGAGGCCGTCACGCTTGTCTTCTTCGACGGCGCGCTTGAGAGCGTCTGCGTCCATGCGAAACTCCGCGTCCGAGGGAATCTTGCGGAGCGAACGCCCACCGAGGCCGAGCGCAATGACGGCCTTGTCGATGGAAGAGTGCGACTGTTCGGAGGCGTAGACGCGCAAGGCAGGCAAGTCTGTGCGCCCGCTCAGGCCGCGCTCGCGTATGTCCAGATTCAGATTCTCGCGCGCGGCGGCGATGGCGTGAAGACTTGAGACGGAGGCCGTGTCGTAGATGACGCCCGCAAACTCCGGGGGCAGGCCGAGCATCTGCCGGAGCCATGAGAGGGCGACCTCTTCGAGTTCGGCGGAGGCGGGCGCGGTGCGCCACAGCAGCGACTTCACGTCGAAGGCTGCCGACAACAGTTCGCCGAAGATGCCGGGCGCGGAGGTTGAAGTGGCGAAGTAGGCGAAGAAAGAGGGATGACTCCAATGCGTGAGCGCGGGCACGACGAGGCGGTCAACGTCCGCCAGAATCTCTTCCATCGGTTCGCCCTTTGTGGGCGGCGCGGCGGGCAGTTTGTTGATCAACTCGCCCGGCTTCGTTTGCGCCAGCACGGGGCGCGTTTCGATCTGCGCGAAGTAGTCGCTGATCCAGTCGATGAGCGCGTGGCCGTGGCGGCGAAACTCCTCGGCGCTCATGTCGCCCGTCGTCGGCGCACGTTCGCCCGGTCGGCCTACGGGTTCGCTGTCGTCCATGTTCATGCGGGGCATTGTAGCGGGGAAGTGCGGTTCGCGTCACATGCGGAGTTTGAGAGCGGTTGACAGGAGTGACGACGAAGGCACGAAGACACAACGTTAACCCGTTAAGTTTTCTTAGCGCCTCAGTGGCTTGAGTGGTTGATCGCTTGTCTCGCGGCGCAGGAGGCGGACGTAGCAGACGAGCACGACGAAGACCGACGCCCAGCAGACGAACGGGAGCGAGACGTTGAGCGCATCGACGCAGTAGGCGGGCGGCGCGGCGCGGTAAATGTAACAACTGTAATCCACGGCCAGATACAGCCCTCCGGCGAGGTAATAGATGAGGCACGCGCGCACGCCGAGGAAGACCACCCACGGCACGAGCCAGGACAAATACTGCGAGCCGAAGCCCGGCGTCAGGAAGAGGAAGACGGCGACGGCGAGGCCGAGTTGCGGCGCGAGCGGCGGCTTGTCGTCGCGCCGCCGGTTGAACCACAGGGCGGCGGCGGCGATTAAAGAGAGCATCAGCCATTTGCCGATTGAGGCCGCGACGGCGTGCGCGCCCAGTACGCCGTGCGGCGGGAGTGCGTAGCGTAGACTTTCGGGAAACCACGCGGCCGCCAGACGCGGCCAGCCCCAGTGGCCGTAGAGGCTGCCGTAGCCGAAGACGTTGCGCGCGATCTGGACGGGGTCGTAGAGAACGTAAGGGAGCGAGCCGCAGAGGAAGACTGCGGCGGCGATGCCGAAAAACTCCGCGCGCTCCCTGAGACGCGGCAGGTAGAACCAGACGGCGGGCGCAAGGATGAGCGGCGCGACTTTGAAGTTGAGCGCGAGGCCAAAGGCAATGGCCGCGAGCCACACGCTACGGCGGCCGCCGTCGTCGTGATTGTCGTCTCGCGTCTCCAGGAGATAGGCGGAGAGCAGGACGAAGAAGAAGAGAACCGGGTCGGTGTTGCCGTGAAAGCCCGAAATGATGATCGAGACGGGGTTGAGCGCGAGCAGCATGAGCAACAACCAGCGCCATCGCGGCGGCGTCGCGTCGCGGCGTCGGGCGTCGGAACGCTCCAAAAATTTCCAGACGATGTAGAGACTGCCGAGGTCGGCCAGCAGGCAGGGGAAGCGCAGCCAGAAGGCGAAGGGGAGGCCGGTCGCGTCCGTGAGCCAGCCGAGCGCGGCGAGATAGTGGACGACGAAGGGCGGGTGGTTGAAGGGGTTGCCGGTCGAGCCGAGGCGGTAGTAGACGCCGACGCCGCCGACCTCGCGTATGTTCGTGACGAACTCGCGGAAAGCGGGCACGTCGAGCGTGCCATCGGTCGAGAACGCGAGGTACAACTTGAAGAGAAAGGCGAGCGCCGCCGCCGTGAAGACGATGGCGGCGGTGCGACGGTTGCGAGACGTACGTTCGGGCGCGGCGGCGTTCATCCCGTCACGCGGCCAGTTCCTCTTCGGAGGGGAACTTGTGGACTTTGCGACCCGGCGGGCCGTCGTATTTTTTGGAGGTCTTGTAAAGTTCGAAGCGGCCGTCGGCCGCCGCCTCGGCGCAGCGTGTGCGCAGGGCTTGCATCTCTGCTTCGGACATCGGGGTGAACCCGCGCGCGATGCGTAAGTTCTGGCGCAGGACTTTGAGCGAGTCGATGCCGGAGACGGTCGCGGCCACGGGCAGGCTCATCGCGTAGCGCAGAGCCTCTTGTGCGGTCAAGACGCGTTTCTTTATTGCATCGCCCGCGCCGCCCAGGCTCTTCATGCCGAGCGGGGCGATGCCGCGTCTGATGAGTTCCGGCAAGACCTGTTGCTCGAAGCTGCGGAAGGTGGCGTCGAAGGGATTGAGCGGCAGTTGGCAAGTGTCGAAAGGGTAATCGTAGGCGAGCATCCTCAGATGGATCGCGGGGTCTTTGTGGCCGGTGAAACCGACGAAGCGCACTTTGCCCTCGCGCTGCGCCTGTTCGAGCGCTTCGATGACGCCGCCTTTGGCGAAGTGCAGGTCTGGGTCATTGTCGTAGATGACTTCGTGCACCTGCCAGAGGTCTAGATAGTCCGTGCGGAGCCGTCTGAGGGATTGTTCGAGTTGGCGCATGGCGGTCTTGCGGTCGCGCCCGTGCGTGCAGACTTTCGACATGAGAAAGACCTTGTGGCGCAGGCCGCCCTGCAAGGCTTCGCCCATCAACTCCTCGCTCGTGCCTTCGTGATACTCCCACGCGTTGTCCATGAAATCGATGCCGCCGTCAACAGTCTCGCGGACGATCTGCAAAGCCTCACGCTTCGATTTCGTTTCGCCGATGTGCGAACCGCCGAGCGCGAGCGCCGAGACTTCGACGCCTGTGCGCCCAAGCATACGGCGCGGCACTTCGCCGGAAGATGTGCTCTGAACCATGTTGCCCTCCCCGTGCGCGACGGCGCTCGGCCGCAAGCGACGAACCAACTGATTGATTGATGAACGATGCAGCGGAGTATGCCACACGGCGACGGGCGGCGGGAAGATGGCCGCGCTGATTCGTCGAGCCGGAGAGCGTCCGGCGAAAAGCGACTTAAAGCGAAAGGGACATTCGACTAAAGCGAGTAAAGGGAAACTCCGTCGCCTGACGGAGTTTCCCTTTACTCGCTTTCGATGCTTTCAAGCGTGTTAGAACGAGAACTTAAGCGCGAACTGGATGCGGCGCATGGGCGTGACGGTCGAGGTCGCCTGTCCGAAGCCGGGGGCTTCGAGGAAGCGTATGGGGATGCCGTAGTTCGCACGGTTGATGAAGTTGAAGGCATCGACGCGGAAGAGTATGTCCTGCGTCTCGCCGAGGCGGAAGCGTTTAACGAGGGCGAGGTTGAGATCGAGTATGCCGCCCGCGCGGAACGTGTTGCGGCCGATAGCGCCGTTTTCGCCGACGGGTGCAAGCAGCGAGTTCGGGTCGTTAGTCACGAGACGCAAAGGCTGGCGGCGGTCGCCCGTGCGCACGAGTCCGTTCGTCGTGTTGAGGCGGTCGGTCAGGTTGCCGTCGAGGTTCACGTCGTAGATGGAATTGACGGTGAAGGGCTGGCCGGTTTGATAGCTGCCGGTTCCGGCCAGTTGCAGATTGCGGAAGAGGAAGCGTGCGACGCGATTGCCGTTTATTTCGGGCACGTCGTAGACGAAGTTGTAAGCGAAGCGATGGCGCACGTCGAAGTTGGCCGGGGCGTACTCGGCGCTGAAGTCGCGCGAGTCTTGCGGGAGAGCGGATGCGCCCGCCAGCTCGAACACGTCGGAAACTTCGTCGAGCGCTTTGCCGAAAGTGTAGGACGCCTGATATTGCAGCGTGCGGCGGAAGCGTCCGCGCAGTTGCATCTGCAAGGAGTCGTAGCGCGAGTTGGCCGTCGTCTCGAAGCGAGAGATGAATCCGGCGTTCGGGTTGGGGCGTCCGGCTTCGGGCGCGACCGAGATGCCGAAGATGAGCGGCTGCACGCCGTCTTCCGGGTCGTCTTCCTGCGAGACGCGAAAGTCGAGCGGGACGAGAATGCTGTTGATGCCGAGGTTGGGCGTGGCGAAGCGCAGCAAATTTCGGCCGAGCGTGCCGACGTAGGCCACGGACAGCACCGTGTCGCGCGAGAGTTGTTGCTCGACGCTGAAGGTGTAGTGGTGCGCGCGCGGCAGTTTCAAGAGGCGCGCCGGAAGCGTCGCGCCGAAGATGCTCGAAGTCGGCGTGTCTTCGCCCGTCACAAGCTGGTTGAGCAAGGGGATGAGCGCACGGACGTTGAACTCGGGGTTGATGCGATTGAGCGTGCCCGGTCGGACGAGGCCGAGTTGCGGGTTGCTCGGATTGAGCAGTTGCAAACGCCCCAACTCCCTGTCGCGTCCGGCCGTGAAGTTGCCGAGGCCGCCTGAGAAGTTGATCGTCAGGAAGTTCGGATAGACGTTGCGGGACTGGCTGGCGACCGCGCCGAGAATTTGATCGTAGAAGAGACCGTAACCGCCACGGAAGATCGTCAGGCGATCAGGGCCGAAGATGTTGGGCGCATAGGCCACGCCGACGCGCGGGGCGAAGTTGGAGCGGTCTGCGTCGAAGATGCGGCGGCGTCCGGCGATGAAATCGCGCAGGCCGGGCACGTCTTCGAGTTCGGGCGCGTCGAAAGTGCTCTCGATGCGCCGCTGTCGTTCGGCGGGCGGCGTGTTGTACTCGTAGCGCAGGCCGTAGGAGAGCGAGAGGTTCTGCCGGATGCGCCACACGTCCTGCCCGAAGAAGTTGTACTGGTAGAGGCGCAGGCCGATGTCGGATGCGCGCGTGCCGAGCGTCTGGAAGAAGCCGCTCGCAGCCCCGGCGGCGGCCAGATCGACGGCGTTGATGAAGCCGCCCTCGACAGTCACAGTTCCTTCGGACGAGATGCTGATGTTCGGTGCGCCGTTGAAGGTGATGAGCGGGCGCGACAGGCGCGGCAAGTCGCTGTTGAGTTCGGTGCGGCGAATGTCCGTGCCGAAGGCCAGATTGTGATCTCCGGCGCGCAGCGTCAAAGTGTCCGCGATCTGGTAGGTGTTGTTGACGCGCTGCTGCGGGAAGTTGAACACGTCAACGCCGAGCGGGCTGAATCCGGCCATCGTGACCTGACCGACCGGCCCCAATTCGGCCTCGGTCGTGACGGGAAGCCGACCGTAGATGACCGGCCCCGTGTTCGCCGTGAAAGGCGTGTCGGGCAAAGTGCCGTTGACGAGGTAAGGAGCGTTCAGGAGGAAGGGCGTGTTCGGCAGACTCGCGCTCGGAACTTGAAACGTGGTGTCGCGCACCTCGGCGAAGTTGAGACTGGTGCGGCCGTATGAGAGACGCACCTGATTGAACATGGGGCGCGTCGAATCGGGATGGCTCAGTTCGCTGTTGAGGTAGAAAGAGTTGTTCTGCGTGCGGACGCGCGGCTTGAGCGTCGAGAAGATCGCGCCGCCGGTGACGGGGATAAAGCGCGAGTCTTCCGTGAAGTTATAACGTTCGGTCAGGTTCTGCTCGCGTCCCTTGAATTTGAAGTTGCCGTCGAGTTTGATTGACGCGATGACGCCGCGCCCGCCCGAAGGCAGCGTCTGCGTGAAGGTGTTCGCGCCGTAGATGCCTTGCGGGTTGTTGGGGAAGGGGAAGAGACTGAAGATGGCGTCGCCGTCGACGCTCGTGGGAAAGGCGCGGAACGGCAGGTTGGGTTCAAGCAGACCGAGCGGAAGCCCTGTCGCGCCCGTGCCGCCGATGCCGCGTTGATCGACCGTGGGCACGGCGAAACTCTCTTCGCGCGAGGCGTTGGTGCGCGTGGCTTCGGTGGAGATGAAATAAAAGACGCGCTCGCGCCGGAGCGGCCCGCCGAGCACGAAGCCGCCTTGCCCGAGCGTAAACGAATCCTCGCCGCCGCTGCCGTTACGCACCGTCAGCGGGCGCAGGTTTGCAAACGTCGGCTCTCCGCTATTGTTGAACGCAACGTCTCCCAAAACGACGCTCTGGTTGTTTCCGGCGACCAGCGCAAACGCCCCGTTGCCGTTGACGCTATCGAAAGGATTGCGAGCGTTGAGTTGACTCGTGTTCAAGAATCCATACAGCGTGCCGTGATGCTCGCTCCCTCCCGACTTCGACACCGCATTCACCTGCGCCCCGATGTTCCTCCCAAACTGCGCCGGTGCGAGCAGTGTGATCGCCTGATACTCCCTGATCGATTCTATCGGCTGCGGCACGAGCGAGACGAACCCTTGCCTTCTGACGCCGATGTCTTCGTCG
>DASZCS010000009.1:0-1917 GCA_035942855.1 Pyrinomonadaceae bacterium
TGCCGTCGCCACTATGCTTCCATCATCCACAACCCCGGCCACAAGATAAGCGACGAGTCGTTTATCACCGGCCTCGTCTTCGCGTGCGATGACGACCGCTTCCGCCACCTGGGTGTGTGCAGTAAGAGCCGCCTCTATTTCTCCCAGTTCGATGCGGAAGCCGCGCACCTTCACCTGATGATCGACCCGGCCCAGATATTCGATCCGGCCGTCGCCGAGAAAACGCGCGCGGTCTCCCGTGCGATACAAGCGTCCGCCCGCTGCTCCGAACGGGTCGGGCAGGAAGCGTTCCGCCGTCAGTTCAGGCCGGTTGAGATAACCGCGAGCCAGACCGTCGCCTGCAATGTAAAGTTCTCCGGCGATGCCTGCGGGCACGGGGCGCAGATGTCGGTCGAGTATGTAAACTTGCGTGTTCGCTATCGGCCGTCCGATGGGCGGAAGCGTCCCGTTCTCGTCGTGCGGCGACACGGGTTCCGCCGTCGCCACCACGGTCGCCTCCGTCGGCCCATAGTGATTGATCACTTCGAAGCCGAGCGAAGCGGACGGGCGGCGCACCAGTTGGTCGCCTCCGGTCAACAGGCTGCGCAGGGCTATCTCGCGCGGCCACTTCAGCATCAACATGCTCTCCGTCACAGGCGTCGGCAGGAAGCAGATCGTGATCTCCTCCTCCTTGAGCCACTGCTGCAACTTATGCGGCACGCCGCGTACTTCGTCGTCCGGGATGTAGACGCTCGCGCCCGCAGTGATGTACGGCCACAGTTCCCACACGGAGGCATCGAAGCCGACGCCCGCTAGAAGCGTCGCGCGATGCTCCGGCTTCACTTCGTAGGTTTGCTGATGCCAGTAGATCAAGTTCGACAGTCCGCGATGCGGGATGCTCACGCCTTTCGGCCTGCCCGTCGAACCCGACGTGTAGATCACATATGCCAGATTGTCTTCCTCTGCACGGCTCTCTACGTTCTCACGGCTCTGCCCGGCCAGCAGCGTCGCGGCCGTGTCAAGGCAAACGACCTGTAAGACAGGCTCGGCAGGCGCTTTCTCGCGCAGTCGCTCATCTGTCAGCAACACCTTCGCGCCCGCGTCTCTGATCATGTACGACAGTCTCTCTGACGGATGCGTCGCATCGAGCGGCAGGTAGGCACCGCCCGCTTTCAGGATGCCGAGCAGGGCGACGACGAGTTCGGGCGAGCGATCCAACATCACGGCCACGATTGTCTCAGACGCGACGCCGCAGGCGCTGAGGTAGTGTGCGAGGCGGTTGGCCTGTTCATTCAACTCGCCGTAACTGAGCAGACGCGCGCCGCAGACGACCGCCGCAGCCTCGGGCGTTTTGGCCGCCTGTTCTTCGAACAACTGAACAGCCGTGCGCCCGCGCACATAGTCGCGCGCCGTGTCGTTCCAGACGCGCAACAACTGACTTTCTTCAAGCTCATCCATCAGGCGCAGTTCCGAGAGCCGCCCCCCGACATCTGCCGCGACACCTTCCAGCAAACACACGTAGTGACGGAGTATGCGCTCGACCGTGGCGCGCTCGAACAGGTCTGTGCTGTATTCGAGAGTTGCCTCCAATCCGTCACGCATCTCAAGCATCGACAGCGTCAGGTCGAACTTTGCCGTCAGGCTGTGGCTCTCCGCTCCATCAAACTCGGCCGCGCTCAACCACAACTCACCCGCGGCGGCATCCTCCCTCGGCGCGTCTGCACGCGAGAAAGACACGAGCCCCTGCGGCGTGTTCTGCAAGGCGAACATGACCTGAAACAACGGCGTGTGCGTCAAACTCCTGCGCGGCGAGACCTCTTCCACCAATCGCTCGAACGGCACGTCCTGATGCGCATATGCTCCCAGACACGCTTCCCTCACTCGCCGCAACACTTCCCTGAAACTAGGGTCTCCGCGCAAGTCTCCACGCAAGGCCAG
>DASZCS010000010.1:0-3271 GCA_035942855.1 Pyrinomonadaceae bacterium
CACGCAAGGCCAGAGTGTTGACGAAGAAGCCAATTAAACCTTCGACTTCGCGGCGGGTGCGTCCGGCGATGGGTGAGCCGACGACGACTTCTTCCTGTCCGCTGTATTTGGAGAGCAGGGTTTGGAAGGCTGCCAGCAGCAGCATGTACAGCGTCACGCCCTCGCGACGGCTCGTCTCCTTCAACCTGCGCGTCAGTCCCGCTTCAAGCTGCACCCTCACCGTCCCGCCCCGATGGCTCGACTCACCTGCACGCACACGGTCGGTTGGCAACTCCAAAGTCTCCGGCACACCACGCAACTGCTCTCTCCAGTACGCCACCTGTCTGTCCAGCACTTCGCCCGTCAACCACTCTCTCTGCCAACGCGCGTAATCAGCATATTGCACCGGCAACTCCGCGAGCGGCGACTCCTCTCCCTTAACATATGCGGCGTAGAGCGTGGATACCTCTTTGATGAGCACGGAGAATGACCACCCGTCCGAGACGATGTGATGCATCGTCAACAGCAGCACGTGCTCGTCCTCTCCCATCTTCAACAGTTCCGCTCTCACCAGCGGCCACACTCCCAGGTTGAAGGGTCGTGCCGCCTCTTCTGCTGCCAGTCGTCCAGCCTCCCTCTCCCTCTCTTCCCTCACCAGATGGCTGATGTCGGTCAGCGGCAAGGTCATGGCTGGAGCGGCATGGATAACTTGCACCGGCTCGCCCGCCCGCATGGCAAAGCTCGTCCGCAGCACTTCATGCCGCCGCACCACTTCTCCTATCGCTCGCTCCAAGGCTGCGACATCCACCTCGCCCGTCAGCCTTACCGCCGCCGGGATGTTGTAAGCCGCGCTCTCCGGTTCTAACTGGTCTATGAACCACAATCGCTGTTGCGCATAGGAGAGCGGCAACTCTCTCTGCTCTGTCTGTTCTTCACCAGGCGGCTGCTCGAACCTGACGAGCGGAGGCGGCGCACTCTCAGTCTGCGTTCCCTGCTCGACATCAACGCGCAGTGCTGTCTCGACGGCAGTTGCCAGAGCCGTGACGGTCGGTTCTTCGAATAATGTGCGCAGTGGCACTTCGACACCGAACGCCTCGTGCACACGCGAAGCGAGCAGCATTGCCAGCAGCGAGTGTCCGCCCAACTCGAAGAAGTTGTCGGTGATGCCTACCCGTTCAACTTTAAGTACACCTTCCCAGATGCCTGCGAGCAACTCTTGAACCGGCGTCTGCGGTGCTATATATCCGCCAAAGGACGCTGACTCAGTCTTGTCCGGCGCGGGTAAAGCCTTGCGGTCGACTTTGCCGTTGGGTGTGAGGGGAAAACTCTCCAACCAGACATAGTGAACCGGGATCATGTAGTCAGGTAACTGTTCCTTGAGGAAGGCGCGCAGTTCTCTGCTCTCGACGAATACGGCGGTCGCTTGATCTGCTATGAGGTAGGCGACGAGTTGTTTATCTCCCGCTTCGTCTTCACGTGCGACGACGACCGCTTCATTAACTTGCGGATGTGCTGCGAGCGCTGCTTCCACTTCTCCCAACTCGATGCGGAAGCCTCGCACCTTCACTTGATAATCCACCCGCCCCAGATACTCGATAGAACCATCTGAGAGAAAACGTGCGCGATCTCCCGTGCGATACAAGCGCCCGCCCGCTGCTCCGAACGGGTCGGGGAGGAAACGCTCCGCCGTCAGTTCAGGCCGGTTGAGATAACCGCGAGCCAGACCGTCGCCCGCGATGTACAACTCTCCGGGGACGCCGACGGGCACGGGGCGCAGGTGTCTATCGAGTATGTAAATCTGCGTGTTGGCGACGGGGCGTCCGATGGGAACTTTCTGCTGCGTGGCGTCGCATGGGTGCGAGGTGGCATCGATAGTCGCCTCGGTCGGCCCGTACAAGTTGTATAACTTAGCCGTCGGCAAGAGACGGTAGAAGCGTTGCTGCAAGTCCGGCGTCAATTCCTCGCCGCCACAGAAAACTCTCTGCAAACTGGTGCACTGCGCCAACGCGTTCTCTTCCAACAGCAGGCGCAGGGCAGAGGGCACGAGTTGGAGCGTGGTGACTTGATGCCTGTCGATGGTTTCGATCAGATAAGACGGGTCTTGATGGCCGCCCGGTCGTGCCAGCACCAGACGCGCTCCCGACATAAGCGGCGCGTAGAACTCCCACACGGAGGCGTCGAAGCCGAAAGGAGTTTTTTGCAGGACGCAGTGGGTCGCATCCAGTGGAAAATTTTCCTGCATCCAGCACATGTGGTTTCTGATCCCACGATGCGTGATCGCAGCGCCTTTGGGCTGTCCCGTAGAGCCTGACGTGTAGATGACGTAGGCCAGATCGTCGCCGCACGGCCTGTCGTTCAAAGTCGGCGTCTCGGAAACTGTCGAGACTTGTGCGCGCAATTCATCCCAGTTACCGTCGAGACAAATCACGGGTGGCAACGCCGTAGCGCCCGCATCCAGGACTCCTGCGTCCAACAGACGCCTTTGCGTGACGAGCAGGCACGCACCGGAATCCTTCAGCATGTAGGCGAGGCGTTCGCGCGGGTAAGAAGGATCGAGCGGCACGTAGGCCGCTCCCGCCTTGAGTACGCCGAGCAAAGCCACGACCATCTCCACGGAGCGTTCCATCAAAACGCCGACGAGTGCTCCCCTCCGCACTCCCTGTTGGCGCAAGCAGGTCGCCGACAGTTCGGCCAGAGCGTTCAACTCTTCGTAAGTCACACTCTGTTCGCCTGCGACCAGGGCGACAGCACGGGGCATGCGCGCGGCTTGCGCGGCAAACGTTTCATGGATCAGTTCCGACGGATACTCTCTCGCCGTTTCATTCCACTCAAGCAGTTGCTGGAGGCGTTCGCCCGGCGTCAGTATCTCCACTTCCGACAGGCGCTGTTCGGGGCGCGCCGTCAACTCTTCCAGAACGCGGACATAGTGCCGCCACATACGCCCGATGCGCCCCGCGTCGAACAGTTCGGATTGATATGAAAACTCGGCCGCCAACCCATTCGCGCTCGCCGTGAGGGTCAACGTCAGGTCAAACTTCGCCGCCTCGTTTTTCACCCCGAACGAACTCAGTTTCAACCCCGGCGCTTCCAACTCAATCGCCGACTCGTTCTGCAAGGCGAACATGACCTGAAACAACGGCGTGTGCGTCAGACTCCTGCGCGGCGAGACCTCTTCCACCAATCGCTCGAACGGCACGTCCTGATGCGCATATGCTCCCAGACACGCTTCCCTCACTCGCCGCAACACTTCCCTGAAACTAGGGTCTCCGCGCAAGTCTCCACGCAAGGCCAG
>DASZCS010000011.1:0-6417 GCA_035942855.1 Pyrinomonadaceae bacterium
GATGACGCAGATTGCATCTTTGAGTTTTGATGCGGCGGGGTGGGAGTTGTGGCCTGCTTTGTGTGCGGGAGGGCGGGTGGAGGTGGTGCCGGAGGGGGTGCGTGCGAGTTGGGAGGAGTTGGGCAGGTGGATGCGCGAGCAAGAGGTTACTGTCTGTTTCCTGCCTACCCCGGTCGCGGAGGAAATGCTCAATGCCGGCGTGGAGTTGCCCGCGTCGCTCAGATTGTTGAGCGTCGGCGGCGACCGCTTGCGTCGTTGGGCTGAGGCGGGCGCGCATTACGAGTTGGCGAACATCTACGGCCCGACGGAGATCACGATTGCTTCGAACTGCGGCATGGTGGCAGCGACAGGCGCGGGTCTGCCGCCGCTCGGCCATGCGATAGCGAACACGCAGGTGTACGTGCTCGACCCGTCGGGCGAGTTGTGTCCCGTCGGCGTGGCAGGCGAACTCTATGTCGGCGGCGCGGGTGTGGCGCGCGGTTACGTTCAACGGCCTGAACTGACGGCCGAACGCTTCGTGCCTGATCGTTTCAGTGGGCGCGCGGGCGCGCGACTCTATCGCACGGGCGACGTGGTCAGTTGGCGCGCGGACGGGCAGTTGGATTTCATCGGCCGCTTGGATGCGCAGGTGAAGTTGCGCGGCCACCGGATCGAACTCGGCGAGATCGAGGCGGTGCTCTCGAAATTCGCGTGCGTGCGGCAGTGCGCCGTGGCGATCCTTGAGCTCGCGGGCACGCAGATGCTCACGGCCTACTTCGTGGGCGACGCGGAAGCCCCCTTGCTGCGCGAACACGCAGCGCGGCAGTTGCCCGCCTACATGATCCCGCAACGCTTCATACGTCTCGAAGCATTGCCGCTGACGCCGAACGGCAAACTCGACCGCAAAGCTCTGCCCGCGCCCGAAGCCACGGACTTCCAACTCTTCGCGGAGCCGCAGACGCCCACGCAGGAGATTCTGTGCGGCATCTGGGCCGAGGTTTTGGGGCGCGAGCGCGTCGGCATCCACGACAACTTTTTCGAACTCGGCGGCGACTCGATCCTGAGCATACAGGTCGTGGCGCGCGCCGCGCAGTACGGACTCAGTTTGACGACGCGCGACCTGTTCGAGCGTCAGACGGTGGCGCTCTTGAGCGAAGCAGCGGGCGGCGAGACGGCGACGCAGGCGCAGTCGATGCAGACAGGTGAAGTTCCTTTGACGCCGATCCAGCATTGGTTCATGCGGCAGGAGCGTCGCCGACCCTGGCACTTCAACCATGCGGTGCTGCTCGCCGACGCGAAGAAGATCGACGGCGCGCGTCTCCAGCGAGCGGTCGAGCGCGTTCTGGCGTCGCACGAAGTTTTCCACCTGCGCTACGAACGCGACGGGCAGGGACAGGTGCGCCAGCACTATCGCAGCGGCGACGGCGGCGACAGCCATGCGCGACGCTGCGGCCGCGTGGACTTGCGCGCGCTGCATCGGACAGCGCAGAGCAAGTTGGTTGAGTCGGTCGCGGAGCGCGTGCAGGAGAGTCTGGATCTGGAAGCTGGCAGGCTGGTCGCGGCTGTGCGTTTTGAAGTGTCGGACAGCGGCGACGTTGACACGGGCGCGGACACTGACGGCGGGAGATTGTTGGTGGTGGCGCATCATCTGGCGATTGACGGAGTGTCGTGGCGCATCCTGCTCGATCAGGTGGAACGTGCCTACGCCGATTTACAGACGGACACGGACAGCACGTTGCGTACGCAGGGCAGTTCCTTCGGCCAGTGGGCGCTTGCGCTTGAGCGTGAAGCCCGGAGCGAAGAGACACAGCGAGAGTTGGCTTACTGGGTGAAACAGCAGCCGTGTGTTGATGAGCGTGTGCCGAGAGACTTCGAGGCGGGCGCGAACACGGTGGAGTCGAGCGAATCGGTCGCGGTGGAGTTTGATGCGGAGCAGACAGAGGTGTTGCTGCGGGAAGTGCCGCGGCGTTTGCGTGCGCAGGTGGAAGAGGTGCTCATGCTCGGCGTAGTCGAAGCGTTGCGTGAGTGGAGCGGAAGCAGGGAAGCGGTCGTTGAATGTGAAGGGCACGGGCGAGAGCCGCTGGCGGGTGTCGATGTGTCGCAGACCGTTGGTTGGTTCACGACGTTGTATCCGGTGCGCTTTGTGCGTGAGAGTGAGGGCGAGGCGACGATAGCGGAGCGTTTGCGTGAAGTGCGGGATCAGTTGCGCGCCGTGCCGCGCAAGGGTCTGGGTTACGGGTTGTTGAAGTACTGCGCGGGCGCGGAGCAGTTGAGCGTGCCAGAGGCGGAAGTGAGTTTCAATTATCTGGGACAGTGGGACGCGAATCTCGGCGGCCTCTTCACACCGGGCGCGGAGAGCGTGGGCGCGTCGCAGTGGGCGGGCGAACGGCGTTCGCACGTTGTCGGCGTGAACGGCAGTGTGCATGGCGGGCGTCTGCGGATGGTGTGGACGTATAGCCGGAATGTGCATCGCAGGGAGACTGTGGAGCGCGTCGCGGGTCTGTTTCGTCAGACGGTCGAAGCGGTCGTCGCTGCTTGCGCTGTTGAAAATGAGGCGGCCGCGCCTGCGCCGGTCGAAGTCTCCGATCTCTCCTTTTCCGATGCCGAATGGAAGGCTCTGCTCACGGCCGTCCGCTCTTAAGCTTCAATCTCTTTCCAGATTGGTCAACACAGTTCGAAGGATACGCGTACAGATGAATTCGGCAGATAACATTCAGGCGATCTATTCGCTCTCGCCTTTGCAGGAGGGCATGCTGTTTCACACGGTGGCCGACCCTGCATCGGGCGTCTACGTCGAGCAGTCGTCTTTCACGCTCGGCGGCGACCTCGACATCCAGCAGTTTCGCGCCGCGTGGCAGTCGGTGATCAATCGTCACGCCGTCTTGCGCACGTCCTTCGTGTGGCGCGGACTGGAACGCATGGCGCAAGTGGTCTTCCGCGATACGGAAGCGCCTCTGCGCACGGCCGACTGGCGCGGTCTGGATGCGTCGGAACAAGAGACAGCCTTGCGCGCCTATCTGGAAGCGGACAGGCGCGAAGGGTTCGATCTGGCGAAAGCGCCTCTCCTGCGCCTGTTCCTCGTGCGCCTCAACGAAGGGCAGCATCAATTCGTGATCAGCTACCATCACGCGCTGCTCGACGGCTGGTCTTACATGATGTTGCTCAAAGAGATGGCGCACACTTATGAAGCGCTCATGAGCGGGACTGAGTTGCGCCTGCCCGAACCGCGCCAGTATCGCGACTTCATACGCTGGCTGGAGAAGCAGGACAACGCGCGCGCCGAAGCCTTCTGGCGCAAACGTCTCGCAGGCTTCAACCGTGCGACGCCTTTGCCTCTGGCGAAGACTACGAGCGGAGCACAGGCCGCCGCCATAGCCTCTTTCACCGACGCGGAGATCGATGTCCTGCTGCCGCGCGAACTGACGACGGCGCTCAACGAGTTTGCGAGGCGCGTGCGCGTGTCTCTGAACTCGCTCGTGCAGAGCGCCTGGTCGCTCGTCCTCGCGCGTGCGAGCGGCGAAGAGGACGTGACGTTCGGCGCGACCGTCGCAGGGCGTCCGGCCGAACTCGAAGGCGTCGAATACATGGTCGGGTTGTTCATTAACACGATCCCCATCCGCGCGCGCATAGACGACGGCGCACGCCTCTCCGACTGGCTGCGCAACTTCCAGACCGAGCGCGCCGCCGACTACGAGTTTCAATACACGCGCCTCGTCGACATCCAAAAATTTTCCGCGCTCGAACAGGGGCGCGGACTGTTCGACAGCCTGCTCGTCTTCGAAAACTACCCGACCGACGTGTTCGAAAGACAACAACAGAGCGGCGTGGAAGCAGCGAACGGCGCGCGTCGCGCGCTCGACATCCAACAGAGCACCACGCACGAACTCGTCAATTACCCGCTCTGTCTGGTTGCCTGTCCGGGCGAAGAGTTACGCCTCATCGTTGCCTATTCGAGCGCGCGTTTCTCGCGTGCGTCGGCCGAACAGATCGGCCGCTGGCTCGCGCACGTGCTACGCAGTTTCGTCGAGCGTCCGCACGCGCGCCTTGGCGACATCGACCTCGTGCAGCCGGAGGAAGAGGAACTGATCCGCCGTCTGTCGCAGGGCGACTATGCGACGCGCAGCGCTGCCGACACGGCGCACAAACTCTTCGAGCGACACGCACGGGCGCAGGGCGCGCACGCGGCCGTCGTCGCCGGTCAACTCTCCATCTCGTATGGCGAGTTGAACGCCTGGGCGAACCGTCTTGCGCGCCACCTGCGCCGCAAGGCGCGCGTCGGAACGGAAGCGCGCGTCGGCATCTTTCTCGAACGCGGCGCTGATATGATCGCGGCCGTGCTCGCAGTGTTGAAGGCGGGCGCGACGTACGTGCCGCTCGACCCCGGCTATCCGGCCGAACGCCTCGCATACATCGCCGACGACTGCGCGCTGGAAGCCTTGATCACCACTTCGGACATCGCCGCGCTCGCTCCGCAGGTGGCTGCGGGGCGCGTGGTCGAACTGGACACGGACGCAAGCGAGATCGAACGGCAGGAAGCGTCAGACCTCGAACCGGACATCCACACGGAATCGCTGGCCTACGTCATCTACACTTCCGGTTCGACCGGTAAGCCGAAGGGCACTGGAATTTCGCACGCGGCGCTCGCAGCCCACTGTCGCGGCTGGGCAGACTTCTGCGCGCTTACGCCGCACGACCGCGTGCTGCAATTCGCTTCGCTCAGTTTCGACGCTTCGGTCGAACAGATTTTCCCGACGCTCGCCACCGGGGCAACGCTCGTCGTGCGCGAACGACAGCCCTGGTCGACCCTTGAGTTCGCGCGCAACGCCGCTGACTTCGGTCTCACGGTCGTCGATCTGCCCGCCGCCTTCTTCGCCGAATGCACGCGCAACTGGCATCAACTCGCGCCCTACATCGCGCAGAGTCCGCTGCGGCTCATCGCTGCGGGCGGCGACAGAGTTTCTGCCGAAGGCGCGGCACTCTGGCGAGAGGTTTTGCCTTCGGTGCGTCTCGTCAACGCCTACGGCCCGACGGAAGCGACCGTCACGGCCACGGGTGGCGACATCTCTGTCGATGCAGGACATGCCGACAACGTGCCCATCGGGCGACCGCTCGACAACCGCACCGTCTACGTGCTCGACGCGCGGATGCGGCTCGCGCCCTTCGACGTGGCGGGCGAACTTTACCTCGGCGGCGAAGCCCTCGCGCGCGGCTATTGGAACAGAGCGGTGCAGACCGCCCTCTCCTTCGTGCCCGACCCGTTCAGCGCCGCGCCCGGCGCAAGGCTCTACCGCACGGGCGACCGCGCGCGTCTACGGCGCGACGGCGCGCTCGAATTTCTCGGCCGCGCAGACGACCAGTTGAAGATACGCGGCTATCGCGTCGAGCCGCGCGAAGTCGAACTCGCTTGCGAGGAACACGCGTCTGTGGCGCGCTGTCTCGCGCTTCCCTATGAGGGCACTGCGGGACGCGAACTAGCCGCTTATGTCGTCGCGCGCGGCGGCGAACACGCGCTTGACGAAGGAGACCTGCGCGCGCATCTCGCGCGTAGACTGCCGCGCTACTCCATCCCGCAGTCGATCATTTTTCTTGAAGCTTTTCCGATGCTCCCGAACGACCGCATCGACCGTCAACGTCTGCCCGCACCCGCATCCGCGAGCGCGCCGGAGGGGCTGGGAGCGCGCATCGCACCGCGCAACGCTTACGAAGAGATGCTTGCGGAACTGTGGGCTGACGTCCTCTCGTGCGAACCGCCGGGTGTGACCGACGACTTCTTTCTGACGGGCGGCCACTCGCTCGACGCGACGCGTCTGGCCTCGCGCGTCTACGACACCTTCGGCGTCGAGCTTCCGCTCCGCACCATCTTCGAGCAACCCACCGTGGCCGAGCTCGCCGCCACGATTGCCGAACTGCAATCCGCGAGCCTCGCACAGGAAGACGCGGAATTTCTCGACGAACTCGAAGCCATTTCCTGAGCAGCCATTTCTTCAGCAAACATTTTCAGGGGCGGCCATCTCATCAAAGGCCATCCCTTTATGAGACCACGTTTCCCGCTCCGTCCCGAAAGCCATCTCCTGAACCGTCACTTCACGACGGCGTGCGCGCCGCCGCCACAGCGTCAAACATAACTTGCGAAATACTGGGGAAGATTCGATGAGCCAAACCGCTGATCGCGTAACACGATTCACCGCCGAACAAATCAAAACGCTCTCGCTCCGTCTCAAGCAGCGTCAGGCCAGCCGCAGCAGCACAAACGCGCCCCCCATCGAGCGCGCCGACCGCACCAAGCGACTGCCGCTGTCGTTTGCGCAGCAGCGGCTCTGGTTCGTCGACCGCCTCTCCGGCGGCTCTGATACGGCTTACAACGTCCCCCTCGCCGTCCGCCTCTCCGGTCAACTGGACATCTCTGCATTGGCTTCCGCTCTCTCCGAAGTCGTGCGC
>DASZCS010000012.1:0-293447 GCA_035942855.1 Pyrinomonadaceae bacterium
TTGGCCGCTCTGCTGCGTGACGGAGACTTGCGGGTCGAAGGCGGCGGCCGGTTGCGTGAGCGTACCGAGATTCCACTTGTCGGGGTCGCGCTGGGCGGCGTTGAAGTCGTCTTGCAGGGGCGGCGTGGGCGTCGGAGTCGCTGTCGGCACGACCGAGAAGTTCGCCGCCTGACTTGAAGCGATGTTCGCAAAATCGGCGCGCAGAGGGGTGAAGACGAAATAGGGCGAAGTCGGTGTGACGGTGTAGCTCTGCCCGCCGACGACCACGAAAGAGTAGTTGCCGTTGGCGTCTGTCTTCACGTTCTGCGCGCCCGCGCCGGAGAGCGTGACGGTCACGTCTGAGAGGCCGTTGCCAGCCGGGTCGGTGATGCGGCCTGAGATCGTAAAGTCCTGCGAGGTGACGATGCGGCAGGCGGAGAACTGCGACGTGCTGTTCGCCGCGCTCGTCGCCGTCGCCGTAATCAACTGGCCGGCGGGGACATTACCGGCGACGAAGGAGATGGGCGCGGTGCCGCCCGCACTCGTTGTCACGCTGGTGGTGCCGAGGAAGGTTTGCCCCTCGCCCGAACCCGACGCGTCGCACGCCGCGTTCGAGAAGAACTGCACGGTGAAGGAACTGTTCGGCGTGCTCGTCAGCGTGCCCGTGATGGTCATCGTGCCAGAGACGTTCATGGCCGCGGTCAGCACCGGCGCGGCCTGACTGTCGTTGCCGCCGTTGGTCAGACCGATACCGGCGTCGCCGTTATTGAAGATCGAGTTCGAAAGGATGGCGTTCGCGCTGCCGCTGTTGATCCGGACGCCGAAAGGCGTGTTGTTAGCGATCACATTGCCCGCGCCTGCCGCCAGCCCGCCGACGGTGTTGCCGGAGACGTTGTTGATGATGATGCCGCCCCCGCCATTGGGCACGGCGTTCGTTCCCGCAGGGTTCACGCCGATAAAGTTGCCCTCGACGCGATTGTTCGTCGCGCCGCCGCCGTTGAAGTCGTTGATGCTCACGGCAGCGCCGGTGTTCCCCGACATGACGTTGCGCGCGGCGGCCGTCGTGCCGCCGATCAGGTTGTTGCTCGACCCGCCGCCGATGAAGACGCCCTCGCCGCCGAGGCCGGTGTTGCCGGTCGCGTCCGTACCCATGAAATTGCCCTGTATGGTGTTGCCGCTCGCGCCGTTGAGGATGGCGACGGCTTGATGACTATTACCTGCAATAACATTGCCCGCGCCCGCCGCCGTGCCGCCGATCAGATTATTCGTCGCGCCCGTGCCGGTCAGGCTGACGCCGCTGAACGTGTTGGTGACGACGGCCGTGCCCGCCGCGTTCAAGCCGATGTAGTTGCCCTGCACGCGGTTGTTGGTCGAAACGTTGTTATCACCGCCGCCGAGGGCGACACCGTTCGCGGCGTTGCCGGAGACGACGTTTCGCGCCGCAGCCGTCGTGCCGCCCACAGTGTTGTTGTTCGCCCCGTTACCGAGAAGCACGCCGCTGCCGCCTAAGCCGGACGTGCCCGCGGCATTCGTGCCGACGTAGTTGCCAGCGACCGTGTTGCCCGCGGCGTTCGCGCCGATGATGTAAACGTTAACGAAGGTATTGCCGGAGATGACGTTGCGCGCGCCAGCCGCCGTCCCGCCGATCTGATTGTTGGGTGTGTTATCAACTGATACGCCGTACCCGCCGTTGCCGAGCGCCGCTGTCCCCGCAGCATTCGTCCCGATGAGGTTGCCCTGCACAGTGATGCCGCCGCCGGGGCCGCTGCCGAAGACGCCTATCTGGACGCCTGTGCCGCTGTTGCCGGAGATGACGTTGCCCGCGCCTGCTGCCGTGCCGCCGACCGTGTTGCCCGTGGCGTTGTTGCCGAAGACGATACCGGCAAACAGGTTCCGGATACTGGCCGTGCCCGAAACGTCTGTGCCGATGTAGTTGCCCACGACGGCGTTGTTGTTCGTGCCGTTGTCGCGGAAGCTGATGCCGTTGCTGTTGTTGCCTGAGATGATGTTGCGCGCGGCGGCCGTCGTGCCGCCGATGGTGTTGTTGCTTGAGCCGCCCATGACGAAGATGCCCTCGCCTCCGTTGGGCAGCCCGGCAGTGCCCGAAGCGTTCGTGCCGATGAAGTTACCCTGTATCGAAGTGCCTGAGCCGCCGGAGAAGATGATGACGCCGTTCTGGGTGTTCCCCGACAGGACGTTGCGCGCGCCCGCGCTCGTGCCGCCGACCACGTTGTTTGAAGCGCCGCCAATCGCGACTGCGCTTCTGGCATTGGGTATCGCGCTCGTGCCGGCGGCATCCGTGCCGATGAAGTTGCCTTGAATAATGTTTCCTGTGGACGAAGCGCCGGAGATGCCTATTCCATCACCGCCATTTCCGGAAATGACGTTGCGCGCGGCGGCGGCGGTTCCGCCAATCGTGTTGTTGGCCGAGTCGATGATGCCTACGCCGTTGCTGTTGTTGCCGAGTGTGGCCGTGCCCGCCGCGTTAGTCCCGATAAAATTGCCTTCGACGATGTTGCCGCCACCTGTCTGCAAGATGATTCCGAGGTTGCTGAAGCGATTGATGATCAGACCCTTGACCTGACTGTTCCCGGAAGTGATGACTAACCCACTGACCACACCCGTGCTTAGACCGTTCAACTCGATGAGCGGTGTGCCGGAGTAACCGGGCTGCGTTGTGCCGTCGATGATGAGCGGATCGGTGATCGTGGGCAAGGCCGATAGGAGGTTGATGGTTTGCAGGCCGCTGCCGATGTTGAAGGCGATAGTCTGCGTGCCGGGTTGCGCGTTGGCGTCGAGGATGGCTTGACGCAGGCTGCCCGCGCCGGAGTCGTTCGTGTTCGAGGCGGTGATCGTGGTGGGCGGCGCGCTGATCTGGCCGAAGTCTGTCTCGAACGTGTATGTGCCGGTTTGCTGGATGCCTAGGAGGAACTGCACGTTGATGCTTGCGCCGGGAGGGAGCGGATTGGCCGCGCTGATCGAGCCAACGACGACAGTGGAATTGTATCCGCCGCCGTTCGGTTGCGCGGGCGGCGTTTCGAGCGTTGTGCCCTCCACGAACACGGGGCCGTTAGAAGTGTTGGCGGTCGTGTCCGTGATGGTACGCAGGCGCAGGTCGGCCTCGCCCGTTGATGGCGGGAAGGTCGAGAGTTTCTTGACGCGAAAGCGCAGGCGCGTGAGCGGCTGACCAGTGTTGTTGGTGATCTTGCGTCGATAAAGAAGCGAGCCGAAGGTTGCGTTGTTGGCCGGGTCGGGGATCGAATCCGTGATCTGGTTCGGTGGTGCAGTGGCCGCTGCCGCCGGGTCGAGCAAACTGATCGAAATAGTGCCGGGCGTGAAGGTCGGGCTGGTGAGATTCTCCGGCCCCGGCGCACCGAGCCGCTGGCACTTGAAGTTGGCCGTCGAGGTACAGAGATTTGTGCCCTGCGTGTCGGCGATCAGAAAATCCGTCTCGTTATCGTCCGTGTCCTGCGGCGTGCCTGTCGCGTCGAGCAAGCGGAAGAGACTAAACTCCGTCGTCGTGCTGCTAATGACCGGATGCCCCGCGCCTTCTCTGTAGAGCGTGGGCGCGCTCGTCGTGCCGACGGCATCAATGCGATTGGCGAGGGTGAAGTCTACGGGATTGGCGGTGTTGAAAAGCGCGATGCCGGAGTTCAGGGGAATGTCGGTCGTGTAGCTGGCATCGGGGATGGCCGTCATGTTGCTTCCGGCCGGGTAATTGTTGAGCGAGTAGCCGTTGGAGTTGGCGCAGAGATAATGGCCGCGCGAGGGGATGACCGTGTTGTTCGGCAGAATGCAGCGCACGACCCCGTCGGAGGCGACAAGGGCGTAGCCCGTCGATGACGGCGCGTTGACGGTGACGGGAGAGTTTTCGTCGTTGTAAATTTCGATGAACTCGTCGGTCGCGCCGTTCGGCCCTTCCAGCCGGTACTCGCTGATGAACAAACCGCCGCCTGTGTAGGGACGAACCGTCCCGTCGCCGTCGTCAGCTTCGCCTTGCGTGTGCGTTGCGGCGCGCGAGGCGGGCGTGCGCTTCACGTTCTGCGCGCCGACGCGGACAAGCGGAACGAAGCCTGCCTTGAGAGACAGAGAAAGCGCGAGGGCGATGAGCGCCAGGCTGACGAGCGAGCGGGGGAGGAAGTTCTGCATGAAGCCTCTGTGTATGTTTCGAGAGTTGACCGGCGCATGTGCGAAACCGGCGCGTTAGGAGTTGTTCTTGCTAAGTCTGAACGGGAAAGCGCGTTCGCGCGGTTAGCGCAGGCGCTCGCGGCGTCGGAGGCGGTGTTCGACCTCTCGCCCGGAGTTTGAATGTGTCAAGGGAGTAAAACTTCGGAAACGACTTCCTGTGGAAAGCATCCAGCGGCCATTAACGAGTGCCGGAATATAAACTTGCTCCGGGGTGATGTCAACCAGCCGCGCGGTCTTGCGCCTGTCCTCAAAGGCTTTATCTTCGGGTCAAATTTTTCGATGGCGGCGAGCCGCGCATCTATGGTATAGACTCGTCACTTGTGGTTTTCGGCTCCCACCGTTTAGGCAACGGGGTCTTAAAAATCTCTGGACGCCTTCATTCCTCTGCTGTAGATGAAGCCTTCGCGCAGAACGTTTCAGACTTTCGAGGCGTGCACGTTGGCGTCGCCGTCAGCAGGGGCGAAGATTTCGACTTATGACACATTCAAAAACGCACAGAGGGTTGTCGCTCGCGCTCGGTTTGTTACTTTCATTCGTCCAACTGTCCGGCATCAGCGCGAGCGCGCAGGACACGGTGACGGGAGCGTTCGAAGGCACGGTCTCCAACAGTCAGACCGGCGCAGTCATTCCCGGAGCCGCAGTCCAGATCATCAATCAACAGACCGGACAGGTGATCCCCAAAACATCAGACGCGCGCGGCCGCTTCTATCAGGGACTGCTCAGTCCGGGCATCTACACCATCCGCGTCTCGGCCACGGGCTACGTCACACGCGAAGTGCGCCAGCGTCTCTTTATCACACGCACCGGAGAGGTCGTGCCCGTCCCCGTCGCACTCGACCCTGCGCCTGCCGTCGCACCTACTTCACCGACACCGACTTCGACACCAACTGCGACGGCGGCGTCAACTGCTGTGCTATCGGAACAGGACACGGACGTGCGCGCACGCGTCAACGCATCGGACGCGAGACAAGGCGGAGCGTTCACCGAAGAAGAAGTCTCCACACTCCCGCTCGGCTCGACGACCTTCACGCGCACCTTCGACGAGTTGGCATTGTTGTTACCGGGCGTTGCACCACCGCCGCAGACTCTTGGCAGTGTGGCAGGCCCCGGTGTGGGCGCAGGCGTCGGCAGTGCGGGACAGTTCTCCGTCAACGGGCTGCGTTCGCGTGCCAACAACTTCACCGTGGATGGTTCGGACAACAACGACGAAGACATCGGCGTCAGAAGGCAAGGCTTCGTCGCTTTAGTGCCGCAGCCGATAGAATCCATCAGAGAGTATCAGGCGATCACGCTCTTAGCCCCGGCGCAGTTTGGCAGGAACATCGGGGCGCAGGTGAATGCGGTCTCGAAGTCGGGAGGGAGCGAGCATCACGGCACTTTGTACGGGTTTCTGAACACCAGTCAACTCAACGCTCGCAATCCCTTCGACGCTCTCAACGTGACACCTCAGTTCGCGCTCACGGCGGGTAATAACCAGCCCGTGCTGCTCGACAATCAACCCGTCATCGTGCGCAACGGCAGCGCCGGAGAGGATTCGTTCACGCTCGGGCAGGGCGGCTTCGTGCTCGGCGGCCCCCTCGTCCAAAACAAGATGTTCTACTTCATCTCCGCCGAGGGTATTAAAACGAACGCGACCAGAGAAGAGAGTTTCGCCGTCCCCACGGTCGAGCAGCGCGGCGCGTTCGGCACGGGCGCAACCGGCATCTTCCGCAACTTCTTCGCCGAAAGGGACGCGGCCGGAAACCTTTTCGATCTGGCGGCCAACTTTCCCACCACCGCGGGCGGCGACGCCATCTTCAGTCTCTACCCGTTCCCCAACAATCCGAACGGCGTCTTCGGCCGCAACACCTTCACGCACGTTCTCCCGGCTGGCGGTCAGGGACTTATCCTCTCCGGCAAGTTCGACGCCAATTTCAAACTCGGCGGACGCGAACAGTCGATCACGGAGCGATACAACTTCACGGACGACCGGCGCGACATACCTTCGACCGGCGGCGCGCTTTTCTCCACCTTGCGGCCGAACATACGGACGCAGAACTCTTCCTTCTTCTTCAACAGCGAGATCACGCGACCCGACTCTTCGACGCCCATCTTCAATCAAATTCGTCTCTCCTACGGGCGCACACGCCTTGTCTTTGAAGAGGTGCGCGACACGACACACCTGATCCCGAGCGCGCTCGCGGGCACGCCGTTCCTGCTCAATGCGCGCGCCATCGAAAATTTCACTTTGCCGGAATTCGTCTTCACCGGCATGGGCGGAAATTCGGGCTTTCAGAGCAGCAGCCCGAACACGGGGGCGGTGCGCTATTTCAGTGCCAACAGAACCGTCGAGCAGGGACTGGGAGAGATCGGTCAAGTTTATATCGCCGGATTCAGTCCGGTCGGCGTTGACGTGTTCAACTTCCCGCAGCGACGCGTCAACAACACCTATCAGATCGCAGACAACCTGACGCTGCGGGCGGGCGACCATCGCTTCGCCTTCGGCACGGACATACGCCGCACCGAACTCAACTCGGAACTGCCGCGCAACTCCCGGCCGCAGATCGTCTTCGCGGGCGCACCGCGCCTCGCGGGTTTCAATCAGGCGACCGGAACTTTCACGAACCCGCGATTCACGGGCGAGTTCATACGCCCCGAAACGCTCGTTGCGGCGAGCGCCCCGAGCGGCTTCACGCAGACCTTTGCCACCGGCGGCGAATCCGGCATCAACCTGCGCTATTACCAGCTCAACTTCTACGCGCACGACGACTGGCGTCTGCGCACAAACTTCTCCCTCTCTCTCGGGCTGCGCTACGAATACAACACGCCGCCGCGCGAAACTGCCCGCCGCATCGAAGGAACTTTCAGCGATTCGTCGCTCGCACTCATTCCGGGCCTGCGCACTTTCATCGGCGACCGCACGCGCATCTTCGAGCCTGACCGCAACAACTTTGCTCCGCGCATCTCTTTCGCCTACGCGCCGAACCTCTTCGGCTTCGACCGCGGCACGACCGTCATCCGCGCGGGCTACGGTCTCTTCTACGATCAAATTCTCGGCGCGGTCGTCAGCCAATCCAGAAACGTCTACCCGACCTATTCGACGGTCGATCTGGCGGGCGGCGGCCTCAACAATCTGCGGCTCGTCGGTCTCTGTCCGACCAGCGGCCCGCTCGACTGTCCCTTCTCGTTCACGCCGCCGGGTCGTCTCAGAATCTCCGGTCAGCCGCTCGTCCAACCCGGCTCACTCAACACGCTCAATCCGAACGTCTCGTTTGCTCAACTCGTCACTCTCTTCAACTCTTTCTTTTCGAGCGGCGGCAGCCTTCCGCCCACCAGCGGTTTCGGCTTCACCATTCCGGAGCAACAACTGGAGACGCCTTCGGCGCACCACTACACGTTGGCCGTCGAGCAGCAGTTCGGGTTCAACCTTGCCGTCTCGGCCGCATACGTCGGCACGCAGGGGCGGAACCTGCTCCGCTTCACAACACCTAACCTCGGCCGCAACGCCTTCAACGCTCCCTTCTTCTTTCCGACCGGGAACATCATCAACCCACAATCGCCGATCCCCATCTTCGACCCCGTCTTCTTCGGCTTCACGCTGCCGCCCGGCACGCGCATCACGCCCGACGGGCGAGGCTTGACCGGCGGCCGCCCCGTTGAAAATGTCGGAACCGTCAACCGCTACGAGACGACGGCCTCTTCGCGTTACGACTCCCTGCAACTTCAAGCGCGCGGTCGCTTCCGTCGCGCTTTACAGTTTCAAATTGCTTACACGCTCTCGCGCTCGACGGATGATGTCTCGGACGTTTTCGATCTGGCTGGGGCTTTCGCGCTGCCACAGAACAGCCTGACGTTCGAGGGCGAACGCGCCCCTTCAAACTTCGACGCGCGCCACCGCTTCTCTTACAACTTCATCTACGATTTTCCTTCAACCGGCGGCGGGTTCGCCCGGATGATTCTCGACGGTCTGCAAATCGCCGCGACGGGTCGTCTACAGTCCGGCCAGCCCTTCACCGTCAACAGCATTCACGACGTGAACCTCGACGGCAACCTGACCGACCGTTTGAACAACACGAACGGGATCATCGTGACCGGAGACAGGCGACAGCCTTTGCGTTTGGCGACGGATAACCCGGCCGCTCTCCTTGCGCCCATCGGGCAGGATGGCCGTGTGGGAAGAAACAGTTTTCGCGCGGGGAATGTGCTGGAATTCGACGCGGCCGTCGTCAAGCGCCTGCGCTTCGGCAAGAGCCAGAGCGTCATCCTGCGCATGGACGCCTTCAACTTCATCAACCGCGCGAACTACGGCATCCCCGTCCGCTTCCTCGAAGCCCCAGGCTTCGGACAGGCGACTAACACCGTCACACCCGGCCGCCGCATTCAGTTCGCTTTGAAGTATTCGTTCTAGCCGATTCAACCGCCGCGCTCGACGACGAAAAGGAAACGTTGTTCGGAGTCGGGCATCTTCACGGCCGCGTGCATCTGCACAGTCCGGTCGCCTTCGATCAACTCTCCGAGCGCAGTCCCGCCGAACAGGAGCAGACGCGACCCCGGCGGCGACCAGGCGACGAGTTGCACGTACATCTCTGTAAAACGTTCGAGCGCGCGGCAAGTCAACACGTCTGCCTCCGGCGCACGCGCCCGCTCGAATCGTTCCGCCAGGACAACTGCCTTGTCTTGCAGTCCCAACCGGCTCAAAACTTCGCGCAGGAAGACGGCCTTCTTCAAGGAGGCTTCAACGAGCGTCGCGCGCAGCACGTCCGCGCGCGCGACGAGGCAGGGGATAATGGGCAGCCCGCCGCCCGAGCCCACGTCGCACACGCGCGCGCCTTCCGGTATGTAATCGGTGGCCGTCAGCGATTCGAGCACGTGACGCGTGGCAAACTCCGCAGGCGAGCAGGGCGCGACGAGATGCAGCCGCGCGTTCCACTTCGAAAGTTGTTCGTAATAGACGCCGAGCCGTTCCAGGGTGCGCGTGTCGAGGCGCACGCCGTAACGCGCGGCGTGTGCTTCGATAGTCTCCGTGAATTCTCGCAGGTCGTCCGTCATCTCTCCCGGAGGCTTTGAATAAATCAGTCGGCCTGAGTTAGCTTAACGGAACTCAGAATTTCATGCACAGGCCAAATTTCATGCACAGGCCAAATTTTATGCACAGGCCAAATTTTATGCACAGGGAAGAGACCGGGACATGAGCGAATCTTTAAGCGCCGAGCACGAGGAACTCGGACGCCTCGCCACGGAGATCGTCGCGCGTTACGCGCGCACGCTCGAAGAGGCGCGCGTCTGCTCAACAGCCACGGCGGGCGAACTCGAAAAAATGTTCGACGAGCCGCTGCCGCGCGAGGGCACAGCCGCACAGGAAGTGTTCGGGCGCTTCGAGCGAGACGTTCTGCCGCACGCGATGAACATCCCCAGCCCGCGCTACTTCGGCCTGTTCAACCCGACGCCTCTGCCCGTCGCCGTCTGGGCTGACGCGCTCGCTTCGGCCATCAACCAGAACGGCGCGGCGTGGCGCAATTCGCCCTCAGCGAGCGTCGTCGAAGCGCGCGTGCTGCGTTGGCTCTGCGAGATCATGGGCTACGGCGCGGAGAGTTTCGGCACGCTGACGAGCGGCGGGTCGGAAGCGAATCTGATCGCGCTCAAATGCGCGCGCGACCGCGCCGCCGCAGAGGTGCGCGACCGCGGCCTGCGCGCCGACTCAAACGGCGGCAACATGATCGTCTACGCGTCGGAGCAGTGTCACTATTCTTTCGTCAAGAGCGTGGACATACTCGGCCTCGGCCGCGAGAATTTGCGCAAGGTGGCGTCGGACGAACATTTCCACATACGCACGGACGAGTTGCGCCGCGAGATCGAGCGCGATCTGGCGGCGGGGAATCTGCCCGTCTGCATCGCGGGCGCGGCGGGCGCAACCTCAACCGGCGTCATCGACCCGCTCGACGAACTCGCCTCGCTGGCCGCCGAGTACAAACTCTGGTTTCACGTGGACGCGGCCTACGGCGGCGCGCTCGCCATGTCGGAAAAATACGGCGTGCGTCTGCGCGGCATCGAGCGCGCCGATTCGATAACGATTGACCCGCACAAGTGGATGTACGTGCCGTTCGCGGCCGGCGCGGTGCTCGTGCGCGAAGGCGGGCGCGTCCTGCGCGACGCGTTCGACATCACGCCCGAATACCTGAGCGAGGAACGCGGCGGCGAAGACGTGCCCTTCGACTTCTTCCGCTACGGCCAACTCGGCACACGCCGCTTCAACGCGCTCAAAATCTGGTTCGCCCTGAAAACGCTCGGCACGCGCGGCTACGCGAAAATTATTGATCGACAGATCGAACTGGCGGAATACTTCGCGGCGGGCGTGGATGCGCTCGAAGGCTTTGAGCGTGTCGGGGAAGTGGAGACGGCACTGTGCTGCCTGCGCTTCGTCCCCGCGGAGATGCGCGACGCGCCGGGCGCGGAACTCGACCGCTTGCAACGCGATTTGCAGGCGCGCATCGAACGAAGTGGCCGTGCTTGGTTTGCAACCACCGTGCTCCACGGGCGGCGCGCTTTGCGCGTCAACGTCAACAGCTTTCTGACAGAGCGGCGACACATGGATGATCTGTTAGAATTGCTCCGCCGCGAAAGTTCGGAAGTGTTGAAAGCGAGAAAGACTTTATGAGAGTTGTCGAAATGAGACTTGTCAAAAACGCGTTCACGAGCGCGCTCGTCTTCGCGCTCCTGTGCGCCGCCATCGACACACACGGACAACGAAACGCGCGGCGTCGCGCGCCCTCGCGACAGAGTGCGTCGGCGACTACAACCGCCACTGCCGCCGCTACGGCCACCGACCGCTCGCTTCCGGAGATCAAAACGCGCGAGGAGTTCGAACGGCTGTCGCGCGTCAACACGGACGCGGGCTATCCTCTGCCGCACGTCATGTACGTCATCGACCGCAAAGACCGGAACCGGATTTACTACGTCAACTCGAAGCGTTATCGCTTCCACAAAGATTTCGTCAACGGCACGTACCTGTCGCTCGAACGCGGGCGCGAGTTTTTCGAGAACAACTATCTGAAGCCGAACCGCCGCTTCATCCTCGGCACGCTCGCCTATCAAACGCCGCTCTCGCGCTGGACGTTCGAATTCTGGGAAGGCGACCTGATCCCGACCGAGCAGATCAAACTGACGGGCGAGACGATCAATCGCACCTTCTTCGCGCCCGTCGCCTTCAAGCCCAACTCGATCAAGCAGGACGAAGCCTCTGCCACAATCGCCGGACTCGAACGCGTCTCGCAAAGCGACATTGCGCGCGAGCAGGAATATCAACCGCTCAATCTGGCGCGAGGTCTCGGTCGCATCCACATCATCAAGAAATTGGACGAACACGTCGAGATCGGTTTCAACGAAATCCTCGTGCTCGACGAAGTGCCGGTCACGCTCCCGCCCGTCGCAGGCATCATCACCAGTCGTCCCTCGACGCCGCTCTCGCACATCAACCTGCTCGCCAAGTCGTGGGGCGTGCCGAACGCCTACGTGCGCAACGCTTCGGAGTTGTTCAAAGAATATGACGGCTGGTGGGTCTCTTTCGAGACGAAGGCGGGCAAGTACGAGATCAAACGTGCGGACAACAACGCGCTCAACGAATACCAGCGGCGACTCAAAGAGCGGCGCGACGTGATGACGCCGCGCTTCGATCTCGCGGAGAAGCGTCTGGCCGATTTGCGCCAGCAGCGCGCGTCGATGGCCGACGCCTACGGCGCGAAGTCTGCGAATCTCGGCGAAGTGGCGAACGCGCGCCTGCGCGGCATCGTCGTGCCGAACGGATTCACCATCCCGATCTATTATTACGACGAGTTCGTCAAGGCGAATAAATTGGAAGAGCCGATCTACGAGATGGTGGAGGAACATAAGTTCGTCCACGACCCGGCCTACCGACGCGAGCGACTCGCGGAGATGCGCGCACGCATCCAGAGCGCGAAGATGCAGGACAACTTGCGCGAGGCGATCCTGAAGCGCGTGCGCGTCGAATATCAGGGCAAAGGGTTGTTCGTACGCAGTTCGACGAACGCCGAGGACTTGCCGAACTTCAACGGGGCGGGGTTGTATTCGACCGTGCCGAACGTGCGCGAAGAAGAGAAGTTGATCGAAGCCGTCAAGACGGTCTGGGCTTCGGTCTGGAACTTCGAAGCCTACGAAGCGCGCGAGCGCGCCGGGATCGACCACATGAAAGTCTACCCGGCCGTGCTCATACAGGAAGGCATCAACGCCGACAGCGCGGGCGTCATGATCACGACCGACCCGTACGACGAAGCCAACCGCGAAGCCATCTACATCAGCGCCAAACGCGGTCTGGGGATCAAGGTGGTCGAGGGCAAAAGAATCGCCGAGCAGATCATCTTTCGTCCGCGCTCGCAGGCAGTGCGCGTGCTGACGCGTTCGGACGAAGAGAGCCTGTTGACGTTTGACGAGGCGGGCGGCGTCAAAGAGATTCCCATCAGCGGCGAGCGCGCCGTCCTGACCGACGCGACCGTGCGTCGCCTCGCACGCGCCGCCTCGCTCATCAAGCGCGTTTTCCGTGGACGCGAACAGGACATCGAATGGGTCTTTCAGGGCGGTCAGGTCTACATCGTGCAGTCGCGCCCCTACATCGCGGGAAGCTGAAAGGATGGCAAATGGTAAATGGTGAATGGTGAATGGTAAAAAGCCTTCAAGCTTTACTGTCTTTAACTATTCACCATTTACCATTTACCATTTACGACTTTTTATGATGAATCACATGCGAGTCTTTGCCGGATTGTCGTGTTTGGTGTGTGCGGCGTTGTTGTGCGGCGCGTGCGCGAAGAGTGCGCCGACGACGGCGTCGAATGAGAACGGCGGGACGAATCAGGCCGCAACGTCGCCGACGAGCGCGGGCGCACAGAGTAGCGGCGGCAGCGGCGGCGAGTTGGACACGGCGAAGTTGGATGCGGAGATCGCCGGGCTGGAACAGCAGGCGGAGAAGAGCCCGGACGACGATGCGACGCTCACCGCGCTGGCCGAAGCCTACGTCCGGCGCGGGCATGCGCGGCACGAAGCGCATCGCCTGACCGACGCGCTCCACGATTATCAAAGCGCGCTCAAATACAGTCCAGACCACGAAGAGGCCAGTCTCCGCGTCGCGCAGATCAATCGAGAGATCGAGGCCGAGCCGCACGCCGAAGACGGCAAGCCCGTCGCCGTCCCGGCCAAGCCGGGAGCGAATGAAAATCAATGATGAATGGAAGACAGGTGAATGGTAAATAGTGAATGGTAAATGGAAAGAACTGTCTTCTTCCATTTACCATTTACTATTCACCATTCACCATTCTCTTCATCGTTTCTGAAAGGATCGTGTATGGCTGAGAGCGTGTTCGTTGAGGGGTTGCTGGCGGGGCGCGTCGCGTTTGTGACGGGCGGGGGGACGGGGATCACGGGTGGGGTGGCGCGTGCGCTCGCGGAAGCGGGGGCGCGTGTGGCGCTCGTGAGTCGTAAGTTGGAACATCTCGAACCGGCGGCCGAGGTGATTCGGGCGGGGGGCGGCGAGGCGCTGGCCGTGGCGTGTGATGTGCGGCAACCGGAAGAGGTTGAAGGCGCGTTGGCCGCTACGGTCGAACGCTTCGGGCGTCTGGACATAGTGGTCAACGGCGCGGCCGGGAATTTTCTGTGCGCCGCGGAAGAACTGTCGCCGAACGGCTTCGGCACGGTTGTGGACATCGATCTGAAAGGCACGTTCAACGTCTGCCGCGCCGCGTTCGGCGAATTGAAGAAACAGGGCGGCTCGATCTTGAACATCAGCGCGACGCTTCATTATCTGGGGACGCCGTTTCAACTTCACGTCTCGGCGGCAAAGGCGGGCGTCGATGCTCTGACACAGAACCTCGCCGTCGAGTGGGGGCGACACGGCATACGCACGAACGCCATCGCGCCCGGCCCCATCGAAGACACGGAAGGCATGAGGCGGCTGCTCCCGCCCGCGCTCAAAGAGAAACTGCGCACGCGCATCCCAGTCGGCCGCTTCGGCCGGATCAGAGACATAGAGCAGGCATCGGTCTTCCTCTGCTCCGACGCCGCCAGCTTCATCAACGGCGCGATCCTCGTCGTTGACGGCGGCCAATGGCTCACCGGAGGGCTGAGAGTGGAAGGATGAAGGATGAGGGATGAGGGATGAAGTAAAGCAAGATTGCTTATTCAGCCGAATGCTTTCTTCTTCATCCCTCATCCCTCATCCTTCATCCCTTTCTTGTTATGCTTGAGATTCAGCCCGCGACATTTGAGGAGTTCGAGCGCGAGTCGGCGCGCGGGAATGTCGTGCCCGTGGTGCGCCGTGTGCTGGCGGATTTGCAGACGCCCGTGGGCGCGTTTTTGCGTCTCGCGCGCGATGCGCGTGATGCGTTTCTGCTGGAATCGGTGGAGGGCGGTGAACGCGTCGCGCGCTATTCGTTTCTCGGCATCGAGCCTGAGATGATCGTGCGCGGGCGCGGGGCGGACACGTTCGTCGCGCGCGGCAGCGAGACAGAGCATTTGCGCGGCGTTCACGCCACGGATTTTTTGCGCGACTATTTCCGGCGACACAAACTCGCGTGGCGAGATCGTCTAGCCCCTTTCGCAGGCGGCGCAGTCGGGTATCTCGCCTACGACGCGGCGCGCTGGTTCGAGCCGACGCTCGGACAGGCGAGCGCGGACGAAGAGACGGACGAAGCCGTGCTGATGTTCTTTCGCACCGTGCTCGCCTTCGACCGCGTGCGTCAACAGATCGAGATCACTTCCGTCGTCTTCACCGAAGAGGCTGGTGAAAGCCGCGCGCGCCTGCGTGAGCTTTACGAAGAGGCCGTCCGCCGGACTGAAGCGGTAGAGCATGAACTTTCAGGCGGCGCGTTGGCTGCGCGCGACCCCTCGCGAGCGCGTGCGGCGAAGGATGCGCCGCCGCGTTTCGTCTCAAACTGGGCGCGCGAAGATTTCGAGCGCGCGGTGGAGACGATCAAAGAGCACATACGCGCGGGCAACTGTTATCAGGCCGTGCTGTCGCAACGCTTCACAACCGAAGTTGCCGCCTCGCCGCTCGAAGTTTATCGCGCTCTGCGCGCGACGAACCCCTCGCCGTACATGTTCTTCCTGCGCACGGGCGACGAAGCGGTCGTCGGCACGTCGCCGGAGATGCTCGTGCGCTGTCGCGGGAGCGAACTCGAATATCGTCCGATTGCGGGCACGCGCCCGCGCGGCGCGAACGAGGCGGAAGACGCGCGGCTCGGCGCGGAGTTGCGCGCGGATGAAAAGGAAGTGGCGGAACATTTAATGCTCGTCGATCTAGGGCGCAACGACCTCGGCCGCGTCGCCGCGTTCGGCTCGGTCGAAGTCAGAGAGTTGATGTCTGTCGAACGCTACTCGCACGTGCAACATCTGGTGACGAGCTTGACGGCGCGACTCCGTGACGGCGCGGACTGTTTCGACGCACTGGCTTCGTGTTTCCCGGCCGGGACTGTGACGGGTGCGCCGAAGGTGCGCGCCATGCAGATCATCGACGCGCTCGAACCCGACCGGCGCGGACTCTACGCGGGCGCGGTGCTCTATCTGGACTATGCGGGCAATCTCGATTCCTGCATCGCCATACGCACGGCGCGCATCAGCGGAGGGCGCGCGGAGGTGCAGGCCGGAGCAGGCATCGTGGCCGATTCCGTCCCGGCGCGCGAGTATGAAGAGACGGTCAACAAAGCGCGTGCGATGCTGCGCGCCATCGAGATGGCCGAGCGCGGTTTGTAATGAACGTTCGGACGAGCCGGAGAGCGAGGGGTGACGCGGCGATGAGTTGTAAAAATTCTTTGCGGGGCGTGATCGTTTGTGCCTCTGCGCTCGTGCTCGTGGCCGCGTGCGTTGGTTGCATGAGACAGCCGAGCGAGCGTGTGAAGCCGGAGACGGCGCGACGCGAGTTGGCTCTGCGCGGCATCAATTTCAAAGAGGCCGAGTTTGTGCGCCACGCGGGCGACGGCGACATCTGGGCGGTCAAACTTTTTCTCGCCGCCGGGATGAGTGCGGACGTGCGCGACGAGCGCGGGCAGCGACCGCTGACGGCCGCGCTCGCGCAATCACAAAAGCCGGTCGTCAAACTTCTACTCGAACGCGGTGCAGACCCGAATGTGCTTGACCGTCACGGCAAGACGCCTCTCGTTCGCGCCGCACAGGACGGAGACAAAGAACTCGTACGCGCCCTGCTCGACCGGCGTGCCGATGTGAACATGCGCGACGTAGACGGATTCACGCCCTTCGTCTACGCCTTGCGCCACACGGACACGGAACTGGCGCGGCTGCTGCTCGAACGCGGCGCGGACATAAACGCGCGCGACCCTTCGGGCGGCACGCCGCTCACGTGGGCGGTCTTCTACGAGCGCGCGCCGCTCGTCGAGACGCTTCTGGCGCGCGGCGTCGATCCGAACACGGTGAACGAAGTCGGCGGCACGCCCCTGATGATCGCCGCCGCAAAGGGCAACACAGAGATCGTCAACCTCCTGCTCAAGAGCGGCGCGATGACGAACCTCACAGACAAGCGCGGCCGCACCGCACGGCAGTTCGCCCTCGACAGCAACCACACCGAAGTGGCAGAGTTGGTGCGGTAGCTGTTAGCGATTAGCTGTTAGCTTTTAGCAACAACATTGCCAATTAGAGTTAGATGGCTGAACGCAAATGTCTGACTGCTTAAAGCTAACAGCTAACAGCTAACAGCTAATCGCTAACCCATGATTTTCGTCATCGACAATTACGATTCGTTCACCTACAACCTCGTGCAGTATCTGGGCGAGTTGGGCGCGGAACTTGTGGTGCGGCGCAACGACGAGGTGACTGTGGATGAGATCGAGCGTGAGTTTCGTCCGGCGAAGATACTGATCTCGCCCGGCCCCGGCGAACCGAAGGACGCTGGACTGACGTGCGCGGCGATTAAGCATTTCGCGGGGCGCGTGCCCGTCTTCGGCGTGTGTTTGGGGCATCAGGCGATCGGGGAAGTGTTCGGCGGACGGGTCGTGCGCGCGCCCTCGCCCGTCCACGGCAAACCGGCCGAGATCGAGCACGACGGGCGCACAATCTTCGCCGGTTTGCCGCAACGCTTCGCCGCAGGTCGCTATCATTCGCTCGTCGTCGAGCGCGAGACGCTGCCCGCATGTCTAGAAGTCTCGGCCAACACGGCCGACGGTTTGATCATGGGCTTGCGTCACCGCGAGTTGCCAATCGAAGGCGTACAGTTTCATCCCGAATCGATCTTGACGACGGAAGGGAAGCGGTTGCTCGCAAATTTCCTGAACAGTTGAACTCAACACGGACGTGCTTCCATGAACGACGACCGGCCATCGAGGCTTTTGCCGACGCCTGCGCGCAGAGATGAACCTGCGGCGGGCGCGGGCTTGCGTGCGCTGTTGCTGCGCCTGATGCGGGGCGAGAATTTGAGCCGCGCCGAGGCCGCCGCGCTGCTCGACGCCTTGCTCGAAGAGTGTGCGACGGATGCGCAGATCGCGGGCGCGCTCGTCGCGCTGGCGTTGAAGGGCGAGACGGTCGAAGAGTTGACGGGGATGGCCGAGGCGATGCGTGCACGCGCCGTGCGCATCGAGACGAAGCATGAACGTTTCATCGACACGGCCGGGACGGGATCGAGCGCGGCGAAGACTTTCAACGTTTCGACGGCCGCTGCCTTCATCATCGCGGGCGCGGGTCTGCCCGTGGCGAAGCATGGCAGCCGCGCCGCGACGAGTCGTTCGGGCAGCGCAGACGTGCTCGCGGCGCTCGGCGTAGACGTGACGGTCCCGCCCGCCGTCTCGCAGAATTGTCTCGACGAACTCGGCATCTGCTTCATGTTCGCGCCGCTCTATCACGGCGCGACGGCGCGCGTCGCGGGCGTGCGTCGCCAACTCGGCGTGCATACGACGTTCAACCTGCTCGGCCCTTTGACGAACCCGGCGGGCGCACCGCGACAGATCATCGGCGTCTGGCACGCCGCGCTCGTCGAACCGCTCGCGCGCACGCTCGCCGCGCTCGGAACTGAACGCGCGTGGGTCGTCCACGGCCGCGACGGTCTTGACGAGATCACAGTTAGCGACAAGACGCTCGTGGCCGAAGCGTCGGGCGGCGACGTGCGCGCGTTCGAAGTTGCGCCGGAAGATTTCGGCCTCGCACGCGCCAACCTCGAAGAGTTGCGCGGCGGCGACGCGGAAATGAACGCTTCGATCATACGAGACGTGCTTGCGGGCGAACGGCGCGACGCGGCGCGTGCGCTCGTCGTCGCCAATGCGGCGAGCGCGCTTTACGTCGGCGGTGCGGCCGGGAGTCTCGGTGAGGCCGCCGAACTGGCCGCGCAAAGCATCGACAGCGGATCGGCTCTCGACAAACTGCGCCGATTCGCGGAAGCCACGAGCGCACGGACGAACACGCCTGATCTCAACTGACAACGTACACGCCCGATTTCACCTCATGACGAGATTTCGACACACGGCGAACGCGCCGGGCTTCAACGACGGATGACGAACACGCCCGACTTTCTCTCACGCATCATCGAACAAAAGCGCGTGCGTCTGGAGCGCGTGTTGAGCGAGCCGTCGCGCGCGGGAGAGGTGCGCGACGAAGCTCTGCGTGTGCGCGGCGAGGCGCGGCCACACGCCCTGCGCGCGACGCTCTTATCTGAGACAGGGTTTCACATCATCGCGGAGATCAAACGTGCCTCGCCATCGCTCGGCGACATACGGCGCGACCTTGCGCCCGCGGAGGTCGCGCGCCTTTACGACGCGGCGGGCGCGGCCGCCGTCTCCGTCCTGACCGAAGAGGATTACTTCAAAGGCACGCTCGCGGACTTAAAAGAAGTGCGCGCCGTCACTGAGCTTCCGCTGCTGCGCAAAGACTTCATCTTCGACGAGTGGCAACTGTACGAGTCGGCCGCGGCGGGCGCAGACGTTGTGCTGCTCATCGTCGCCGCGCTTGACGATGCGCAACTCGCGCGCTTCAGGCACATCGCCGAAGATGATCTGGGCATGGACGCGCTGGTCGAAGTCCACACGCGCGCGGAGTTGGAACGCGCGACCCTGTGCGGCGCGTCCATCATCGGCGTCAACAATCGCAACCTGCACACGTTCGAGGTATCGCTCGACACTTCGGTCGAACTCGTCGGACACGCGCCGCCGGGCGCGCTGCTCGTCAGCGAGAGCGGGTTGCGCACGCACGCAGACCTGCAACGTCTCAAGTCGCTCGGCTATCGCGGCTTCCTCGTCGGCGAGACATTGATGCGCGCACGCGACCCGGCCGCAGCCCTGCGCGCCCTGTCCGGTGAAGAGAGTCCGGGCGTGTGAACGTCGCCGGACGGGTTGACGAACTGAGATTTGAGATTCAGAGTTGAGTTTCAAGTTTCAACTTTTGCATGTGAGAGACTATCTGAAAGTGCGGGCTGGCGAGTGTACGTTCCGGTGTTTGTATGGTGAAGGTTAAGGTTTGCGGCATCACGAATCTGGCGGACGCGCTCACGGCCGTCGAGGCCGGGGCGGATGCGCTCGGCTTCAACTTTTACAGACGCAGCCCGCGTTACATCGCGCCGCGAGAGGCGGGGCGCATCGTCGCGGAGTTGCCGCCCGGCGTGTTGTGCGTGGGCGTGTTCGTCAACGAAGGGAGCGCCGACGCTTTGGCACGGATGGCCGAAGAGGCGCACGTGTCGGCCGTGCAGTTGCATGGCGACGAAGCGCCGGAGTATTGCGCGTCGCTCGGCCGATTTGAAGTGATCAAAGCCCTGCGCGTGGGCGAAGATTTCGCGCCGGAAGAGGCGCGGCGCTATCCCGCGCGCTCCATTTTGCTCGACGCTTTCAACGCGCACGCGCGCGGCGGGACGGGCGAGACGTTTGATTGGACGCTCGCGCGGCGGACGCGCGAACTGGTCGCGGAGTTGTATCTGGCCGGAGGGCTGACGCCGGAAAATGTGGCCGACGCGATTGAAGCGGTCGCGCCTTACGCGGTTGACGTGTGCAGCGGCGTGGAAGACGCGCCGGGAAGAAAAGACGCGTCGCGCCTGCGCGCTTTCGTCGCGGCCGTGCGCGCGGCGGTGAAGTAGTGTCCCAAGTTCAAAAAAATCTTCAGTCTTCCTTCGTGTCTTTGTGGTTAATCCTGATTCATCAACCCTCACCAATAAGGCACAAAGACACGAAGGATAAATCAATTGAGGAAACTATCGACGGCGAAAAAGTCTTGACTCCGAGCCGCCCCGTTAAGGTATGCTGTGGGCGTATCGTTTTTGAGATGCGCACCGCAGTTGAAACCTCTTCGCGCGGTTGCCCGGTAGCCCCAAAACCTCCTGCTTAGTTGTTCGAGAAAGAACTTGCCCCGCACAGAAAATCATGAGCGCCGGAATTGCGCGAGAGATTAGCAGACAGGCGAACTCGCGCGAGCAGGGACGCGTGCTCGTCGTGACGGACGCGCCGGGACGCGCCGCTTCGCTCGACGCTTTGACCGAGGCCGGTCTGTTGGTTGTCGGCGTCTCGGGCAGCGCGGCGGCCATCGTCGCCCTGCACAAGTCGCGCCCGCACGTCGTCATCGCCGACACGAATCTCAAAGGCATCACCGCAGACGAACTGACGCGCCACATCGTACGCGAAGAGGAGCACGTTCCGCTCATCCTCTTCGGCGACGGAGAGGCGAGCATCGCGCGCCGTCACGCTACGCTCGCGGCCGGAGCGTTCGACTATTTCCAACTGCCCGCCGAACTCTCTCTGCTTCTGGCGCGCACCGAACAACTCGTCTGCATCAGGCGCGAGATGGATCGCCTGCGCGCAGAGGCCGACCGCGATTACCTGACCGGACTCGCCAACCGACGCCGCTTCCGCAACGCGCTCGGCCACGAACTCGAACGCTGGCGGCGTTACAAAGTCGCCTGCTCACTCCTGCTCGTAGACATAGACTTCCTCAAACGCGTCAACGACACGCACGGCCATTCGGCGGGCGACGAAGTGATCCGCCACGTCGCATCGGCGCTGAGAGAACTGTCGCGCGACAACGACACGGCGGCGCGTCTGGGCGGCGAAGAGTTTGCGCTGCTCCTGGCGGGCGCGACCGAACCGAGCGCACTGGCCGCGGCCGAACGCCTGCGCACGGCCGTGTCGGCGCAGGAGGTCGAGAACGTGGGCACGGCCACCGTCAGCATCGGCGTCGCCTCCTGCCCGGCGCACGCTACATCTGAACGCACGCTCTACGCAGCCTGCGACGCAGCCCTCTACCGAGCCAAAGGCGAAGGCCGCAACTGCTCCGTCCTCGCCCCCGCCCTCAACCCGCCCGCCGCTCCGGTGCTATAATCCCGCGACACGTTTAAGTCTGTGATCTGTTCGGCGACTTCTCCGAAGCGCGAGCACCGACCGTTATGCTATGAGTCTCTTGACGCCGACCGATGCGGAATACGAAAGCCGGATTCGCGCCAGCTTTGCGCGCCAGCAAGCCATGCAGTTGATGGGTGCGAGCTTGAGGCGTGTCGAGCCGGGAGCGGTCTCTATCGTGCTTCCATATCGCGCAGACCTGACGCAGCAAAACGGGTACATACACGCGGGCATCATCACGGCCATCGCCGATAGCGCGTGCGGCTACGCAGCCTACACGCTCATGCCCGCCGACTCCGGGGTTCTCAGCGTAGAGTTCAAAGTGAATCTTTTGCGTCCGGCCGAAGGCGAAGAGTTTATCGCGGAGGCACAGGTGGTCAAGGCCGGTCAGACTTTGACGGTGACGCGATGTGATGTCTACTCGCAAACTGCCGATAAGACCGCGTTGATAGCGACGATGCTGGCGACGATGATTCGACGTTGAAGATAGTCATCGGCCTGTGTCACGGAAGATAAAGGTCGTTCCGTCTCGCTGAAATTTTATGTTCGAAAATTTTCTCACACAGCCCGACGCGCGAGGGCACTGGGGCGTGTATGGCGGGCGCTTTGTGCCGGAGACTCTGATGGCTCCGCTCGAAGAGTTGGATGCGGCCTACACGCGTGCGCGCGCTGACGAGACGTTTCAGTCAGAGTACGCCGCGCTCCTGCGCGATTTTTCGGGACGGCCGACCCCACTCCACTTCGCCGCGCGCCTCACCGAACACGCGGGCGGCGCGCGCATCTTCCTCAAACGCGAAGACCTCTCGCACACGGGCTCGCACAAGATCAACAACGCGCTCGGCCAGGTCTTGCTCGCGCGCCGCATGGGGAAGCGGCGCATCATTGCAGAGACGGGCGCGGGGCAGCACGGCGTCGCTACGGCGACCGTCTGCGCTCTGTTCGGCCTCGAATGCGTCGTCTATATGGGCGCGGAGGACGTGCGGCGGCAACGCCTGAACGTCTTTCGCATGCAACTGCTCGGCGCGGAGGTGCGCGAGGTCGATGCGGGCGCACGCACTTTGAAAGACGCCATCAACGAAGCACTGCGCGATTGGGTGACGAACGTTGCGGACACTTACTACCTGCTCGGCAGCGCCTTGGGGCCGCATCCCTACCCGCTCATGGTGCGCGATTTTCAGAGCGTCATCGGGCGAGAGGCACGCGCGCAGTTTATGGAACGCGAAGGGGGACGCCTGCCCGATGCGCTCGTCGCCTGCGTCGGCGGCGGGTCGAACTCAATCGGTCTGTTTCATCCGTTCCTCGAAGACGCGGGCGTGCGCATGTTTGGCGTCGAGGCAGGCGGGAGCGGCGACCGTCTCGGCCAACATGCCGCGCGTTTCAACAGTGTGGGCGGCGGGCGTCCGGGCGTGTTGCAAGGCACGTTGAGTTACGTCTTGCAGGACGAGGGCGGGCAGATCGCCGCGACGCATTCCATCTCCGCCGGACTCGATTATCCTTCCATCGGCCCCGAGCACGCCTTTCTGCACGACACGAGGCGCGTCGAATACGTCGCCGCCTCGGACGCTGAAGCGCTCGCGGCCTTCCGCACGCTCTCCGAACGAGAAGGGATCATCCCCGCCCTGGAATCGGCGCACGCCGTCGCATACGCGTTGAAGCTCGCGCGCGAACTCAAGGCCGAGCAGACGATCCTCGTCAACCTCTCCGGGCGCGGCGACAAGGACGTGCAGAGCGTCGCCGACGCGTCTGAGAAGAACGACACGGACGCACATCCGCAGGATGATGCGACGACAATGCGGACGGAGCAGTCAAGCGAGCGAGCGCACGGCGAGACGGTGGGGGGCGTTGAACTGCCTTGAGCCGCATCGCGGAAACTTTCGCGCGCCTCCGAGGCGAAGACCGGCGCGCCTTCATCCCCTTCATCACGGCCGGAGACCCCGATCTGGAGACGACGCGCGCACTCCTTCCCGAACTCGCACGCGCCGGGGCGTCTCTCATCGAACTCGGCGTCCCTTTCAGCGACCCGATGGCCGACGGGCCTGTCATCCAACGCGCCTCCGAACGTGCGCTGCGCAACCGCGTGAGCGTCGCCGATGTGTTGGCGTTGATTGCGGACGCGCGGCGCGAGACGGACGTGCCCGTCGTGCTGTTCAGTTATTACAACCCTCTCCTGCAATTCGGCGCAGAGCGACTTTGTGAGGAAGCGCAACGCGCGGGCGTGGACGGGATGCTCGTGACAGACCTCGCGCCGGAAGAGGCGGACGAATTTGCCGCCACACTCGCGCGGCACGAACTCGACCTCATCTTTCTGGTCGCGCCCACTTCGACCGACGCGCGGCTCAGACGCATCGCGGAGCGCGCGTCCGGTTTCATCTATGCGGTTTCGCGCGCGGGCGTCACGGGCGTCCAAAAGGAGTCAAGCGCAACGGCCGAACAACTCGTCGCGCGCGTGCGCGCCGTCACGAATTTGCCCGTCGCCGTCGGCTTCGGCATCTCGACGCGCGAACAGGTGTCGGACGTGTGGCGCTACGCGGACGGTGCGGTCGTCGGCTCGGCTATCGTCGCGGAGATTGAAAAACAGGCGGGAAAGCTCGACACGGTCGCGCACGTCGGTCGTTTCGCGCGCTCCCTGTTGCCGTCCTGAAGGGCGCTGGAAAAAACCGCACGACCGCGCTCGACTTGGGCACGAGGGTTGGCGTATCCTAGCGCGGTTTTGAGAGAAGGGAAGCGCCGTCGGCGGCACAGTCAACCGGCTGGCGTTTGAGTTGTAAAAACCTCACTTCCGGTAAAAAAAGTTTGTTGCATACGTGAAACAGCGTTCCATTCTTGCGTTGTTTGTGCTATACTGCCTTCCGGTTCGCTGGTCGGACGCATAAATCAAACGTGAGGAAGAGGGGACAGAAAGAGTGATTACTGCAATGGCTGATAGCAAAGGCGGCGAGCGCGGCAAGGCGGTCGAAGCGGCGCTGCTCAATATTGAAAAGAAATTTGGCAAAGGGTCGATCATGCGTCTCGGCGAACGCGAAGTGGCGGACGTGCAGGCGATTTCGACCACTGCGCTCTCGATTGACGCGGCCATCGGCATCGGCGGCGTCCCGCGCGGCCGTGTCGTAGAAATTTACGGCCCGGAATCTTCGGGCAAGACGACGCTCGCGCTCCACATCGTTTCTGAAGCGCAGCGCGCGGGCGGTGTGGCCGCATACATCGACGCCGAGCACGCGATGGACGCGGACTATGCCGGGAAACTCGGCGTCAACATCGACGACCTGTTGATCTCGCAGCCGGATTCGGGCGAACAGGCTTTGGAGATTTGCGAAGCGCTCGTGCGCTCGAACGGCGTGGACGTGATCGTCGTGGATTCGGTGGCGGCGCTCGTGCCGCGCGCGGAGTTGGACGGCGAAATGGGCGACAGCCTGCCGGGCTTGCAGGCGCGTCTGATGTCGCAGGCGCTCAGGAAACTGACGGCCATCGTCTCTTCGTCGAACACGACCTTGATCTTCATCAACCAGATACGCGAGAAGATCGGCGTCATGTTCGGTTCGCCTGAGACGACGACGGGCGGTCGTGCTTTGAAGTTCTATTCCTCGCTTCGTCTGGACATCCGCCGCATCGGCGCGATCAAGGACGGCGACCGCGTGGTGGGCAACCGCACGAAGGTCAAGGTGGTGAAGAACAAGGTTGCGCCGCCGTTCCGCGAGTGCGAGTTCGACATCATGTATGGCGAAGGCATTTCGCGCGAGGGCGACGTGATCGATCTCGGCGTGGCGAACAAGATCGTCGAGAAGTCGGGCGCGTGGTTCTCCTACAGAACTGAACGGCTCGGACAGGGACGCGAGAACGCCAAGCAGACCTTGAAGGACAATCCGGAACTGCGGCAGCGTGTGGAGAACGAAGTGCGCATCGCGCTCGGCATCCCCGTCGCAGAGGTAGCGGAAGAGAAGTCGGATAAGACTGAGAAAGCCGACAAGTCGAAGAAGGCCGAGTCGGCCGCGAGCAACTAAAAGCGTCTCGTCACGCTTAGAGTAGAACCACGAAGCCACACGAAAGGGCACGGAAATTTATTCGTGTCGTTTCGCGTGGCTTCGTGGTTTCTTAGTTTTTCGCAACGCTCCGCCGGAAGTTCTCTCTGCCAGAAGTTCTCTCTACCTTTATCGCTTTACAGCGCGAGAGGCGCAAAGCATAATCTCTGCCGTTTGACGCGACCGGCGACACTTCCATGACAGACTCCATTCTGATCAAAGGCGGCTTACTCATCACTCTGGACGCGGGCGACCGCATCCTGACGGGCGACGTGCTCATACGCGACGGCCGCATCGCGGCCATCGGCGAGACGAACGAGAGCGCGTCTGAAGTGATAGACGCGCGCGGCGCGGTCGTCATCCCCGGCTTCGTGCAAACGCACATACATCTCTGCCAGACGCTCTTTCGCGGCGCGGCCGACGACCTGCCTTTGATCGACTGGCTCAAGCGGCGCGTCTGGCCTCTGGAGGCCGCGCACACGCCCGCCTCTCTGCGCGCTTCGGCGCGGCTCGGCATCGCCGAGATGATCAAGGGCGGCACGACTTCCGCTTTGACGATGGAGACTGTCAACCACACGGCTGAAGTTTTCCGCGTGGTCGAAGAGACCGGATTTCGCGCCACTGTCGGCAAGTGCATGATGGACGCGGGCGACGACGTGCCTGCGGAATTATTCGAGCGGACGGAGGCGTCGCTCAGAGAGTCCGTGGCGCTTCTGGACGAATGGCACGGCCGCGCGGGGGGGCGCATACGCGCTTGCTTCGCGCCGCGCTTCGCCGTCAGTTGCACGCGCGAACTGCTCGAACAGGTCGCCGCCTTGTCGCGCAAGCGCGGTGTCTTAGTTCACACGCACGCCTCGGAGAATCGCACCGAGATCGAGATGGTCGAACGCGCCACGGGCAAGCGCAACATCGAATATCTCGCCTCGCTCGGCCTCGCCGCCCCGCACGTCGCGCTCGCACACTGCGTTCATCTGAACGCGGACGAACTCGACATTCTGGCGCGCACGGGCACGCACGTTTTGCATTGTCCGTCTTCAAATTTGAAACTCGGCTCAGGCATCGCGCCCCTCGTCGAGATGCTTCAGCGCGGCATCTCCGTCTCGCTCGGCGCTGACGGCGCGCCCTGCAACAACCGGCTCGACGCGTTCACAGAGATGCGCACGGCCGCGCTGTTGCAAAAGGCGACGCACGGCGCTGACGCGCTGCCCGCGCGCCGCATCCTGCGCATGGCGACCATCGACGGCGCGCGCGCCCTCGGACTCGAACGCGAGACGGGAAGCCTTGAGGCGGGCAAGCGCGCAGACCTGAGCGTCATCGCGCTCGACCGCTTGCACATGACGCCGCGCCCCGACGTGGTGTCGGCCGTCGTCTACGCCGCTGAGGCCAGCGACGTGAGAACGGTTGTCATAGACGGCCGCGTCTGCATGCGCGAGCGGGAACTCGTGACCGTGGACGAGCGCGAAGTGATCGCGGAAGCAAACGAGCAAGCGAGAGATCTGTTTCGGCGCGCACGACTCGACGCGGAGATTCCGGCATAAACTAAAAATGGAGCGACGCGCGCCACACGAAGTACCACGAAAAGTTTATTCGCGCGGTGCGCAGTTTCATTGTTTGATTAGTGGCTCTTAGATGTCTTTGACTGGCGGGGGCGGCGTTCAGGATGGTCTCAAAAGAAGATGGCTTGCAGCGAAAGCCCTTCGTCGGAAAGACGCTTGAGTTTGGCATGCATCGCGGCCTGCGGCTTCTGCTCGACGCGTTCAGACTCAGGGGCTTGACGGACGGCGCACGCCTGCGTCTCTGGCCTGATCTGTCGGGCGCGGGCAACGACGGCTCAACGACGGACGCAGCCTTGGGTCTGACTTATCACGCGGCCGAATGGGAAAACGGATTACCTTACGTCTCCGCCGACGATGCGACGAAATACATGACCGTCCCTCTGCCGGCGGGCGCGCAAAGGACTTTCTTCATCGTCGCACGCGAGCAGTCGCCTTTTCCCTTCGCCTACCTGCTGCGCTTCAACGTCAACAATCACATCTTCTCAGGCCCGCATCCCGGCACGCGCTGGGGCTTGTACAAGAAAGCGGCCGCGCAAGGCACACAGCCCGCCGGCTACAGCACGGAATGGTCTGTGCTCTGCATGCGCCAGAACGCTAGAGACAGCATCACGTTCTTCGTGGACGGCGTGGCCGTAGAAACCATCACGCCCGCCGAGTCGCCTGCTGATTTCACACAGTTCACTTTGGGGCCGGGTGTGGGTCGCGTCCGGCAGGTCTGCATGTTTGAGCGCGCGATGCCGGACGTGGAGGTCGCGCGCCTGACACAGAAGCTGCGCGCTTACAATCGACTCTCTTATCGCTTCGACCCGGTCGATTTCCTATCGACGCCCGCGCTCGTCATACGCAAAGAAGGATTCAAGGGCGCGCGCCCGCTCGTCATCCTCAATCATGCCGCAGGGTTTACCGAACGCCAGTTCAACGACCTGCCCACATATCGCCCTCTGCTCGACGCCCTTCTCGACGAAGGCTACATCGTCGCCGCCTCGCGCCTGACGGACAACCCGGCCACGGGCGCGAACAACTGGGGCAATCAGGCCGCCATCGACGCCAACGTCGAGATGTATGGCTACGTCAGAGATCACTATCGGGTGGATACTGCGCGTGTCGCCATGATCGGCAGTTCGATGGGCGGCCTGGCGACGATGCTCGCCTTCGCCGACGGCCGCGTGCCCTTGCGCGGCGCCGCGCTTTACAGCGCCGTCTTGAATCTACGCTATCAGTACGTCAGCAATCCTTTCATGGCGCGCGCCATCAGGGTCGCATACGGCATCGCCGCCGACGACTCGAATTACGATGCCAAAACCGCAGGCCACGATCCCATCCTCCGTCCGCCCGCGACTTACTCCGGCCGTCGCTTTCGTTTCTACTCCGCTTACGATGACACGCTCGTCTCACACGAATTGAACACTAAGTCCATGTCTGCTTTGATCGACGGGCTGGCAACCGAGTCGGACGTTGTCGAGTTGGCCGGAGGCCACGGCGCGAACATGAAGGTCACGGTTCAAGACCTCGTCGCGTTTCTGCGCCGCTGCTTCGCTTAACGTTTCCTCCCGCTATCCTCTGCTTTCCAATTTATAGCGGCTGCCACGTGTAGCCTTGTCCCCGGAACGAATTGTTGATGATGCAAAAGTGTGGCCTATGGGAAAGATGCGTGCGGCGCGTATCAGGATTCGAAAGGGGCTTTTAAAGAATCGAAGGGGCGACCGATGAATGTAGGGCAGGGAAGAGTAAGAGATGCGGATTGGTGTGTAAAAAGGCTGTGCCAGCTCAGATGGAGCGAAATCCGGGGGGCGGTTCGGCGTCCGAGCTGGCACGGGCGGGCATCTAAGTATCCGTTTCGGATGTTGTCTTGCGACGCGGCCGGCTTGTGGCGACCGGCTCATCCTAAACACGCCGGATTATACACTTCTTCGCAAAACTGTCAACGATTTTTTGTGACTAATTCGACAAATTCCACAATCGTCGTCTTAAGTTGACAGCGGACTCTGAGTCTCCCTATACTTGCGCCCTTCATTGACCTTCAGATGAAGACAAGGCCAGGTAGCTCAGTTGGTAGAGCACCTGACTGAAAATCAGGGTGTCGGCGGTTCGATTCCGTCCCTGGCCATCAATCAATGCAATAAGTTACGGGCAGCCGAGGGGCTGCCCGTTTCTGCTTTGTGTGCCTGTAGTGTGCCAAATTCAACAGTAGCGCAGAATGCATGAGCCGGATGAGGGGTAGTTGGGCTGGCGTAGTCTAACGTCCTTTATACTACGCCGACGATTGAGTAGTGCGACAGCAATGCCGAGTTAAGTGTATGCTCCGGGTCGTTAAGGATTGGAGATCATAACGCCATGAAAGCAATCAGAGTCGAATCTTACGGCGGCACTAATCAACTGGTTTACAGCGATATAGAGAAGCCTGAGCCTCGCCCCGGTGAGGCGCTCATCAAGATAGATGCCATCGGCCTTAATTTCATAGATGTCTATCACCGGACGGGTCTCTACCCGTTGCCGCTCCCTTTCACGCCGGGGACGGAAGCGGCGGGCACGGTCGAATCAATCGGCTCTGAGGTGAGCGACATTGCGGTCGGCGACCGCGTGGCTTACGCGATGAGCGTCGGCTCTTACGCGGAGTACGCCGCAGTCCCGGCCACGCGTTTAGTGAAGATGCCAGAAGGAATAGATGCACAGACGGGCGCGGCGGCGATGCTTCAGGGCATGACGGCACATTACCTGACCACCTCGACTTATCCTCTCAAGAGCGGTGACACGGCGCTCGTCCACGCAGCCGCCGGAGGCGTAGGTCTATTGCTCATCCAGATGGCTAAACGAGCGGGAGCGCGCGTTTTCGGCACAGTATCCACACAAGAGAAGGCACGCCTTGCTCGCGAGGCGGGCGCGGATGAGGTGATCCTCTACACCGAGCAGGATTTTCAGCAGGAAGCAAGGCGCATGACCGAAGGACGTGGCGTTCAGGTTGTCTATGACTCGGTGGGGAAAACTACTTTTATGAAGAGTCTGGATTCGCTTGCGCCGCGCGGAGTGCTGGCTCTGTTCGGCCAATCGAGCGGGAGCGTGCCGCCTTTTGACGCGGTGCTGCTGGCGCAAAAAGGCTCTCTTTATTTAACCAGGCCGTCTCTGGCGCACTACATCTTGACGCGTGAAGAATTGCTCTGGCGCGCCGGGGATGTGCTTAACTGGATCAAGACGGGCGAGTTGAAGCTGCGGATAGAGAAAACATTTCCGCTTAGCGAAGCCGCCGAAGCGCACAGGCAGCTTGAAGGCCGGGCGACGACAGGTAAAATCCTGCTGCTCCCCTGAGGGCTAAGAGAGCGGCGCACTTCTGAGCGTCAATCGCACATGGACAAGACTCTGCGGCGTGTGTTAATAAACCGGCAAAGTAAAAAATCGTGGTGCGGAAACTGGTAAATTTTTGTCTCGCTTTAGCGCTCGTTTGGGGCTGTGCGGGCGGCGTGCTCGCGGCGGTCGTCTGCGCGCATCTGGGCTGCCGGATGGAGACGGCCGCGCCCGTTGTCGACGCGACACAGAACGGCCACGCCGAAGGACACTGCCACGACGCGGCCGCGCCCGCCGAGCAAACGAGTTCAAATAAAACACACGACGAACATGCGACCGAGCACGCGTCCGGCGAGCGGCAACAGTTCGAACGCACGGAAATGAGCAATGCAGTCGCACTACCGCACGAAGGCTTTTGCGCTCACTGTGTCGCCCGTCCCGGTACGCCGCCCTCCGCTTTCTTCGAGCAGGAATTCAACGCCGCCAAGAAGAGTAGAGACTTCGCCGCGCCGCGCGCAGTGGCGCAGGTCGCGCCACCGTCCACAGTCTTCCGGCGAAAGATCACGCCCGCACAACACGCTCCGCCCGCGCGTTCCGCCAGGCATCTTCTCCTTCTGAACGTCTTCCGCATTTAGACCCGCCGCCGCGCAGGCTCGCGGCCGAAGTGTGCCGCCGCGGCGCTCGCTTCCGTCTCTCAATAAAACTGTGACACGCAAGTCAACGCACCGCGCGTCGATGATTTTCCAACGCCCGCGCGTGAAGACTGCTCTCAACAACTCTTGCGGAGGAACTTATGAATCACTCTCGACGCGTCGGGGCGCTCGCGCGCAACTTCCTGTGCACGTTCGTCGCGGCGTCTCTCATCGCTCCAGCGGCCTGCGCTTCGGCGCATGCACAGCACGAGGGGCACAACAGCCCCGCGCCCGCCAGACCGAAGCCCAAAGGGGCGGTCAGGAAATCGACACCAAAGAACTCGCCCACGCGGCGCAGCACGACAGGCCGCGCGACGCGCAAACGCGCTCGAACGGCGACCCGGCGACCGGCCGCAAACTCTAATGCCGTCGCACCGTATGCCGACCCGCACGCAGGGCACACGCACGACGCAACGCCGACCACGCAACAGCCGGTGCTGAGCACGCAACAGCCGACGCCGACCCCGACGCCCGCGCCCACGCCCGACCCGCACGCAGGCCACTCGATGCCCGCGCCGAATGCTCCGAGGCCGACGCCGCAACAGCCGACCGTGGATCACAGCGCGCATCAATCAACGCAGTCGCAAGGTAGGACGGAGCGGCGCATGGCGCGAAGCGGCATCATCCCCGAGAGTCCGGTTGTGACGCTCGACGAGTTGGAGCGTCTCGCGGCCGAGCGTAACCCGACGCTACAGCAGGCGGCGGCCTCCATCCGCGCCGCTGAAGGAAGACGCCGTCAGGCGGGCGCGTTCCCGAATCCGACCATCGGTTACTTCGGCGAGGAACTGGCCTTCCGCGCACTCGGCGACAATAGCGAGCACGGCGTCTTCGTGGAACAGACGATCCCGCTCGGCGGCAAGCTCGGGAAGTCAAAACGCATCTTCGAGCGCGAGCGCGAACAGGCCGAGGCCATCGCCGGGGCACAACGTCAACGCGTCACAAACTCCGTCCGCATGCTCTACTTCGAAGCGCTCGGCGCGCAACACTTGGTCGAACTCCGCGCAGACCTCGCAGACCTCGCGCGCGAAGCCGTCGAGATCACGAAGGAGCTTTACAACGTCGGGCAGGCAGACCGCCCGGACCAGTTGGAGATCGAGATCGAGGCCGAGCGCGCAGAGATCGAGTTGCTGCGCGCGCAAACGGATTGGGAGCAGGCCTGGAGCGCGCTCGGCGCGATGACGGGCACGCCTTCGCTTCGACCCGCGCGTCTGGCCGGTAGTCTCGAAGAGAGCGCGACCTTGCTCGAACAGGAACAACTGCTGAACGTCATCCTGCGCGACAGCCCCGAGATACGCGCGGCGCGCGCCGGTGTGGAACGCGCACGCGCCGTCATCTCCCGCGAGCGCGCCGAACGCATCCCAGACCTCTTCGTGAGCGGCGGCGTCGGCTACAACAACGAGATACTCGAACGCGACGGCCGGAAGACCGGCGCGGAAGGGCGCATCGAGGTAGGCGTCAATGTTCCCGTCTTCAATCGCAATCGTGGCGGCATCGCTGCGGCCGAGGCGGAACTCGCCATCGCCGAGCGCGAACTCGAACGCCTGCAACTCTCTCTGCGCACGCGCCTGGCAACCTCTTTTCGCGCCTATCGCAACGCGCAAACGACTGTCGAAAAATATCGCACGCAGGTTGTGCCCCGCGCGCGTCAGGCTTACGAGATGTACCTCGGAAACTTCCGGCAGATGGCCGCCTCGTACCCGCAGGTCTTGATCGCGCAGCGGACGCTCTTTCAGGTCGAAGTCGAATACGCGCGCGCACTCGTCGAATTGAGGCGCAGCACAACATCCTTGCGCGGCCTCTTGCTCGAAGGCGGCCTTGACGCCGTTGGTCGCCCGGGTGAGAGCGGCGAGCGCACCGAAGGCTTCACGCTGCGTTCCGCGAACGAAGCGACGGGCGACTCCGACCAACGTTAACGCCGTGACGGCAGCCGAAGATTTTTTTTAACACGATAGGAGTTATGACAATGGACAACAGCCGACGCAATTTTCTGAGACGCGCTTCCATCCTCGGCGCGGCGGGCGCTCTGACCGCGGGCGCAAAGACCACGAGCGCACAGCATGAAGGACACAACATGCCCGCGCCGCCACCGCGACAGACGCAGCAGCCGCCCGTGACCGACAACAGACCGGCAACCTCAGTCGGCCGCAATGTGCCCGTGCAAGTGCCGGATGTGCCGCGTCTCCCCTGGACGTTGGAAGGCAATGTGAAGGTCTTTCATCTCGTCCCCGAAGTGGTCAAGTGGCAACTCATCCCCGGCAAGGACATTTACGGTTGGGGCTACAACGGCAGCGTGCCGGGGCCGACCATCGAGATCAATGAAGGCGACCGCGTGCGCATACACGTCACCAACAAACTGCCCGAAGGCACGAGCATGCACTGGCACGGGCTTGAAGTTCCGCCCTCGCAGGACGGCGTGCCATTTCTCAATCAACCTCTGATCGAACCGGGGCAGACTTTCACCTACGAGTTTTCGGTTAATCAAAACGGCACGTTCTTCTACCACTCGCACATGGCGATGCAGGAGATGATGGGCATGATCGGCTTCTTCATCGTCCACCCGAAGAAACCTTACGCGCCGAAAGTTGACAGAGACTTCGGACTCGTTTTGCAGGAGTGGGCGCTTCTGCCGAACAACCCCATCCCGAACACTCTGGCGATGGAGTTCAACTGGCTCACGATCAACGGCCGCTCCGGCCCGCACTCGACCCCGATGCTCGTCCGTCAGGGCGAGCGAGTGCGTATACGCATGATCAACATGGGCATGGATCATCACCCGATGCACATCCACGGCTACCAGTTCTACGTCACGGGCACGGAGGGCGGGCGCATCCCTGAGACGGCCTGGTATCCCGGCAACACCGTGCTCGTCGGCGTGGCGCAGGCCAGAGACATAGAGTTCGACGCCGTCTCTGTGGGCGACTGGATGCTGCACTGTCATCTGCCGCATCACATGATGAACCAGATGGTTTCGATGGTCGGGCCGATGGCGCATGCAGGGATGGGCGCGCAGACTGGAAAGGGCATGGAAGAGGGCATGGGCGTCGTCACGCAGGGGCACGCGCTCTCGGAAGACCTCTCGCCCGGCATGGGTCGCGGCATGGGCATGTCCACGCAGGAACGAAACGTCTCGAACATGGTCGGGCCGCAGGAGGGGCAGCATCAGGGTCACGGTGGCCAACAGCAGCAGTCGCCCGCGCAGGGCAAGGGTTCGGAAGTTCAGCCCGGGCAGACCGAACGCCTCGGCCAGGTCACCAATCCAGACGACACCGCGCGCCGCAAGCGCGTGCCCGGCTACCCGCAGGACATGGTCATGTTCATGGACAAAGAAGTGGCGAAGCCTGAGACTTACGGACTGCCGCCCGGCTGGACTGGTTCGTTCATGGGCATGATGACGATGGTGAGAGTGCTGCCGCCCGACCTCTACGACGAAATCATGCGCCGCGTCAGGGAAGGCATCGTCGAACCGCCGCAAGGCCAAGCCCCCGGCGGCCATCAGCACCAGCACGAGTAGACACGACGCCTAAACCAGGAAACCACGAACACACACGAAACGACACGAAGAAGAAGTTCGTGTCGTTTCGTGTGTGTTCGTGGTTTCTAAGTTCTCTTAGACGCCCTTCGTCAACAAACGCGTGGCCGTGTCAGCGAGTCTTACCACGCCCTGCGGCTTACGCAAAAAGGCATCGATGCCCGCGCCGAGAGCCTCGCTTTCGACATCGCTCGCCGACAACATGATGATCGGCATCCGTCGCCGGTGCGGCAACTGCCGCATACGCTGTGCGATCTGTAAACCGTTTTGGCCGGGCAACTCGTTGTCCAGAATCAGCAGATCGTATCGCGCCTTACTCTCAATCCTCTGCATCGCCTCCGCGCCGTCCGCGCACAACTCCACAGACCAACCCAGCCCCTCCAAATTCTCCTTCACCGCATCAGCCACCACCTGATAGTCTTCGACGCAGAGAATACTGACCACCTGCGCCTTCGTGCGCCGCCGTCCCGCACGGCGACTATCGCGCTTGATGATGCTCTGCCTGCGCGGCTCAGGCGGCGTCCTCAAGTGTGCGAGGTCTTTATGCCTGCCTCCCTCGTCCAGCATCGCCGCCAGCGTCGCATGATGATGCAACCCCAACAGCCTCGCCGCGCGCGTCACACTCCCTTCTCCATCTATCAGAGCGCGCCGCACATACCTCGCCTCAAAGGCTCGCACCTTCTCATTCAAATCAAAGTTCGCCCAAAAATCCGTCAGACTACGCACTCTCCGCTGCGACTGAGACACACGCCGCGCCGAGACGATACGCAACGCGCACGCACGCAAACGCTTAATCATCTCCGCGTCCTGCGTCTCCCTCAACAAGTGATGCGCACGCTCATACGCCTCCAACAACTCCTGCTCTCCGACACGTCCCTCGTGCTCCTCCATCAACGCCAGCAAAGCCTTCCCCGCGTCCTCCAGCGCCCCCGCCTGCTCTGCCACGTCAGCCGCGCGCTTCAGCGCGTGAAGCGATTCGACGAAGTTGCCCAATCCGGCCAACACGCGGCCTTGCGTAGTGAGAGCTTCCGACAACAAGCCCTGCTCATCACCTTGCGACAATACGCGCACAGCTTCGCGTATCGTGCTCTGTGCTGCGCGTACTTTACCTTGCGCCAGTAGAACGCGTGCGCGTGTCTCGTCTACCTGAGCGATCCGCCCTCTGTTCTGAACATCTGCGAATAGACGACGCGCGGCGTTTAGGTGCTCATGCGCTTCTTCATAACGCCCGATGGTATAGAGTAAAAACCCTAAATTGTTCTCGGCGCTGGCACGGTGGCTGATATGTCCGGCTTGCTCAAAATGGTGTGATGCGGCGATATACTCGATGATCGCGCGGTCTGTGTAGTTCTGTCCGGCTTCGGCTTTGCCTAATGATGTAAGCGCACAGGCTCGCTCATTATGGAATTTCCCTTTTAGTACATCGTTATTACTATTCTTGAATAACGCGACTGAATCTGTGAGGATGCGAAGCGAGTCTGTGTAGCGGCCATTAAATGTTTCCAGTGCTGCAAGCCGCAATAGAATTTTAGCTTGTAATTCCCACTCGCTACTCTCAGCCAACTGCTTTAGAGCTTCGCTGTACATCACACGGGCTTCATCGTGTGCTCCGGCGCGGCGATAACAAAAACCGAGTTCGTTTTGTGCGATAGCGACTTTAGTTGTCTCTCCTAATCTCTGAAAGCGCGCTATACTTTCGCTGATTAAGTCTTTGGCCTTTTCTTGCATTCCCTCAATTTGCCCGGTACTACCGAGATGACCAGAGAGCGAACCGACTCGCAAAAGAACTTCCGCGGCTGTCAATTCGGATAGCCCTTCAAGTTCAGGGTGTGCACCCACGCCCCTCCACAATTCGCCCAGCGCATAACGCGCTGACTCATACTGGCCTCTATGCTCTAAATCTGCCGCTATTTGGCATTGAAGCTGCGCGCGCTCGTCCTGGCTCAGCGTGGGGTTTTCTAACTGCTCACGTAATGTTTCAACTAAAGTCATCTGAGGACTCGCTTTCTTTGCACTTGCTAGAAAATTTTCAGGCAAGCTAAAGTCGCGTCCTTCCAGCAGGATAGGCCGCAAATTACTACCAGAAGGGTCTGGTTTCACTAATTACCTCGAAGGGAAAGAAAAGATGAAAAGCTGTCGAACCGCAATTGCTACGTTAGCGCTGGTGTTTATGTTCTCCATGTCCACCTACGCGAGTGAAGGCATAATTCACACGGAAAAGACTCCACCACCGCCGCCGGCAGCAGGCATAATACATACGGAAAAAGCTGAGCCTACGCCAGAAGTTGCCTTAACGGAGATCGCGCTCGGCCTGCTGCAAACTCTGTTGCCGCTACTCTGAGTTTGCGGAACAACTCAAGCCAGCTGAATGCTGCCGTGAGGTTCACGGGCGGCGCAGCCTTCGTGTGTCCGGCGGGAATATACAACAATTGCGCGCCGCAGCAAAAAAATTTGAGCGGAAGATGATGTGCCGCTCTCGTCGCGACTTGTAAAATATTTAACTTGACATTTATCAATCGAAGATTAGAATCCGCCCTGCATCCATAATTGACAGTACAGTGAAAATTCAAAAGGGCTTTCGGGCAGCCGTCAGGCTGCCACCTCTCTCGGAAGCTAAGAAGGGGATAGTTGTAAATTCGGGCGACGTGAGTGTAGGTTGCGAGGTAATTTCTCGCACGCCTTCGCTTCATCTTGAGTATTTGGTCGCCTTCTGTTAGCTAGGCTAGAGCGCCGCAGCCTCACCGCTTCTCAACGGCGCGTTGATCTGAAAAGAGAAAAGTAGCTTGCCTCGTGCTTCGGCCTTCGTGTGCCTGGAGGGGGATGCGTGGTCGTCTATCTTCCGCCCGTCGTCCGGTTTTGCCAGGCAATACGAAAGCCTCAGGCGCAAGCTCTTTCGTTGCGAAACAACGCGACTGTCGGTCGAATCTTCACTCGAACGCGTCGCACCTGTCAATAAACTTCACCACACAGGAGAACACTAAGATGTCTACCTTATCCCTCACAAAACAAATTACCGGCCTCTCTCTCTCTCTGGCGATTCTCATGAATTGCTTCATCACGACAGCTTACCCGGCAGTCTCCCGATTTCCGGCAAGGGCTAACTTCCTTGCGGCGGGGGCGACCCTCACACTCGCGCCCGCTAACGACAACTTCGCCGATGCACAGAACATCAGCGGCGACACAGGAAGCGTGAGCGTCGATAACACGGACGCGACGGCGGAAACCGGAGAACCGGATCACGCGGGGCACGCCGCCGGTCTCTCCGTCTGGTATCGCTGGCAGCCGACGACGAGCGGCAACGTCACCTTCGACACACTAGACCCGGCGGGCGTCTACATCGACACGGTCTTGAGCGTCTACACCGGAAGCAGCGTAAGCGCGCTGACGGAGGTGGCGAGCAACGACGACGCTTCGTCTTACATTTACAGTGCCGTCTCCTTCGAGGCGACGGCCTCCACCGTCTACTACATCGCGCTCGACGTACACGACCAGATGGGCTTCCCCGGCGCAATCGTGCTCAACTGGCAACCCGCTAGTTCCTCGCCGTCGTCGCCAACGTCCGCGGCCGACGGCAAAGTGGCCTTCGGCAGCGTGCGCGGTCTCACCATGCAAATCTTCGTGATGAACGACGACGGCAGCGGGCAAACGCGCCTGACGGATAAAACCCACGATGCCTTTGCGCCCGTGTGGTCGCCCGACGGGACGAAGATCGCTTTCGTCGATTACCGCCACGGCGCGGGAGAGGTGTACGTGATGAACGCCGACGGAAGCAACCAGACGCGCCTCACCAACTCGGACGGTTCGCGTTATCCCTCCTGGTCGCCCGACAGCACGAAGATCGCTCTCACCACATACGACTCCTCGTTTAACTCCGATGTCTACGTCGTCAATGCGGACGGAACAGGCATGACCAACCTGACGCAAGATCCGACCGAGACTTCCTGGTTGCCCCGTTGGTCGCCGGACGGGACGAAGATTCTGTTTATCAGCAGCCGCGACGGCCTGCCAAGCATCTATGTGATGGACTCCGACGGGACAGATACGACGCGGCTCACATACTCGCCCGACGACGCGCCCGTCTGGTCGCCCGATGGATCGAAGATCGCTTTCGTCAGGTGGGGTGAATCCGGTACGGAAATCTACGTGATGGACGCGGACGGCAGCGACCAGACCAACCTGACCAACACGGGCGGCGTCTTGCCCGCTGCCCCTTACCACTTCGAGCCATCGTGGTCGCCCGACGGGACGAGACTCGTCTTCACCACGCACGCCGATTACCAGTCGCACATCTACAGAATCGATGTGGACGGCACAGACCTGACGCAACTCACAGACACCACCGACTCTATGGAGCCGCGCTGGTCGCCCGACGGAACACGCATCGCCTTCATCACCTATCGCAACGACAATCAGGATATTTACCTGATGGACGCAGACGGCGATAACGAAGTCAATCTCACGGCGAACGCGAACTACAACGGCTCTTACAGTTGGCAGCCGGTTGCTCTCGCTCCTTGAGCCAAAAGCAAAAAAGGAGGCGTTGACCCTTGAGTCAACGCCTCCGCATGATTTCAGCTTGCGCTGAACAGTCGCAACGCTTCAGAGCAACAGGTTAGGGCTGGCCGAAGCGGTTGCGATATTCGAAAGAGTGCAGGAAGCCGAAGATCAGCATGCGATAGTCGCCGGGCTGTATGTTCTGTGCGCCGTTGGACAGGACGTTGACCCATGCGTCGAAGCCTGCCGGTTCGGGGTCGCGGCGCAGGTAACCGAAGTACTGCATGGCGACGAAGCCGCGATAGAAGAAGCGCGTCTGCACTTCCTGACTCTCGATGAAGGCGCGGAGCGTCTGTGCCGCCGTCTTCGTGCCGTTCGCCATCTCGGAGATGAGTTGCGCGCGGCCCGCGAGCGTGACGCCTGCGGTGCGCTCCAACTTCGTGACGAAAGCTTCAGCGCCGGCTGCGTTCGTGAGTCCGCCGTAGAGCGCTCTGAACTCTGTGCGCGACATGATCTCGGCGACGAAGGCATCCTTGCTCGCTTCCAGTTCGGCGGCGGTCTGCGGAGTGCCGATGCGCGAGAGGTCGGGCATGAACTCCGCGTAGCGCGGCATGCGTCCGAGCGCCGCGTCGTAGAGACGATAGACGAAGAAGCCGCGTCCGCTGAACTCGGGCGAACGATAGAAGCCCGAAGAGATTTGCACGCGGTCGCATTCGGGATTCGTCGAACCGTAGCCGTTGTTCGGGCACTTGCCGAGCACGCTAAGCCAGGCGTCGAGACCACCCTGTTCCGGCGCGCGGTTGAGGAAGTCGAGATACTGCTGGCGCACGAAGAAGTTGCCGTCTTCGAGCGGGTTGGCCGCAGGCGCAATCGCGCCAAAGACACCGGCCACGATGGTCGCGCCCGTCGTGTTGTTGACGACGGCGACAGTCGTGCCGTTCGTGACGACGGGAACGCTGTGGCCGTCGTTCGTATTCAATTCGAGTTCGCCGCGGAAGAAGGAGTTGAGGACGATCTGCCCGATGCTAGTGTTGTTGACCAGGACTCTGAAGGTCGTCCCGGCGGGCAGATTCACGTCCTGAATTTCGACGTTCAGGCGACGGCCGTCGGGGCGTCGGCGGAAGTCCGCGTGGCCTTGCGGCATCATGCCGCTGATCGAAGCGCCTGTGAGCGGGATGCGGACGCGCAGTTCGCCATTGGGGTTCGGCGCGGGCACGGGCGTCGGCGTCGCGTTCGGGTTCGGCAGCGACTGCGAGAACGTGCCCGCGATGACGGTCGTGCCTGTGCGGTCGGAGACGACGATGCTCGTGCCGTTGACGACGGGCGGCGTCGTCTGTCCGTGGTCGGTTCTCAGTTCGATCTCGCCCTTGAGCGAGTTGATGACGAGTTCGCCCACCTTCACGTTATCCACGAGCACGTTCAGCACCGTGCCGTTCGGCAGGTTCACGTTCTCGATACGAATGCGCAGGCGGCGGCTGCCTTCTGCTTCGCGCCGAAACTCGGCTTCGCCCACAGGCGTCGCGCCGTTGAGGCTCGCACCGACCAGCCGGATTCTCATTCTCGCTTCCAGTCCTTGACCGGGCGAGGGACTCGGCGACGGACTCGCCGTCGGACTGGGCGAAGGCGTGGCCGACGGCGAAGGGCTGGGTGTGGCTGAGGGCGACGGGCTTGGCGTCGCGCTCGGACTCGGCGAAGGACTTGGCGTCTGCATCGCGCTGGGATTGAACGAATAGGCGTAGGCCGGGGAACTATTCAGGACGAACAGGGTGAGAAGAAGGATGATCCCAGCCGCCCCCTTACGCATGTTGAATGATTGCATCTTGCCCTTCAGAAAACTCATCTCTTTTTCCTCTCGACTATAAAAATCGCGCCCCAAAGAAGTTGCGCCCCTCAAATTCCAAACTCTGCGCGCCGCGCTTTGCCCGAGCGAATCGCACTGAACGCGTGGCTGCGTTCACGGCTCTTTACAACCGCCATGCCAGTTGGGGAAATACTTGAAAAACGTGAGGTTCGGCCGTAAAGCGTCCCCGCGAGTTGTTTCCGAGACGACGGGCAGACTGTTTCGGGCGATAAAAAGTGATACTTCCTTCGCACAACTTCGCTTGTAGAACCACTCAAAGCGTTTTCAGCCGCATAAACACTGGATTTTGGGTGAAACTGCGAACGGAGTATGCGATGCGAAAGAGATATACAGCGGCGAGCAGCGAGTTTGAGGATGGGGAGGCGTGGAAAGAGATTTTTTTGCGGGCGGAGAGCGCGTGTTGAGGGCGCACGAGGCGCGTTTTTGCCGGGGTTTTGTGAAATTCTCGAAAGAGGCGTCGCGGAGCGCGGCGTTCGGCAAGGTCGAACGAGACGTTCGCCGCAGTTGGCACGATGGTTGCACTAAAGACAAATGCGTGAGTTGGGCAAAAAGAGGCTTTGAATTCGACTTTTGAGCGAATTCGGCAGCAACGTTTAGCCGCTTGAAAACCTCAAAGATTGCGCCATCCGTTGCCGCCCGGTGCAGTTTAAATTCCCCTTTTGCTGCCCACACAAAAAGAGTCTTCTGAATCGCCTGTGAGAACGAGATGAAGAGAATCATTCGCCGCGCGCGCAAAAGTTTCGTCGCCCTGCTCGTCCTGGCCTCTCTGTGCTTCGCCAATCTTGGCGGGCTGGCCGCGCGCGGGCAGTCTCTACAGGATGGGAAACGCGCCGGTGCGGCTAGAAAATCCGGCGCTGCCGTGTCGGGCAAGACGAAAACTCCCGGCCTGCCACTGACGAAATACAACGCGCGACTCGAAAAACTCTCGCCCGACTTGGCCGATCAACTCGTCCGCTCCGTTAATCACAAGACACGCTTCCGCGTCATCTGCCGCTTCAACGCTCCGGCCGGGAGCGGCGTGCAGGAGGTCTACACGCGGCGCGGCGTGCGCGTCAATTACGCCTTTCAGGATTCGAGCTTCGTGAGCGCGGAGATGACCGCGAGGGACGCGCTTGATTTGACCCGGTTCGGCGAAATCTCCTACATCACGCCCGACCGCGAAGTGCGCACGCTCGGCCACGTCTCGGCGACGACCGGCGCAGACCTTGTGCGCGCACAGGCCACGGGTGGACTCGACGGCACGGGCATCGGCATCGCCGTGCTCGATTCGGGCATCAAGCGCAGCCACAAATCTTTCCGCGACGGACGCTCGACCGATAGCGACGTGCGCGTCGTGGCTGAGAAGGATTTCTCCAACTACGGCAGCGCCGACGACTATTACGGCCACGGCACGCACGTCGCCTCGCTCGTCGCGGGCAACGGTCGCGTCGCCAGTGCTGCCTACGTCGGCATCGCGCCGAATGCCAACATCGTCAACCTGCGCGTGCTCGACAATGAAGGGCGCGGCTCCGTCTCGTCAGTCCTGCTCGCGCTCGATTGGGTGATGGCGAATCGCACGCTCTACAACATACGCGTCGTCAATATGAGCCTCGGCATGCCCGCCGTGGATTCTTACCGAAACGATCCCATCTGTCTCGCCGTCAGGCGTCTGGTTGACGCAGGGGTTGTCGTGGTGACGGCGGCGGGCAACAACGGCAAGACGGACGACGGGCAGAAAGTTTACGGGCAGATACACTCGCCCGGCATAGAGCCTTCGGCCATCACCGTGGGCGCGTCGAACACCTTCGGCACGAACGAGCGCACAGACGATGCTGTTGCCTCCTACAGTTCGCGCGGCCCCACGCGCGGCAGCTACGTGGACGCGGCGGGCGTGCGCCATTTCGACAATCTCGTCAAACCCGAACTCGTTGCCCCCGGCAACAAACTCGTCGGGGCGCAATCAGAGGGCGAGTGTCCCGCGAGCCAGGATGATTGCGGCGCGAAGAATTTCCTGCTCACGCAAAATCCGCAGATGGAAGCGCATGTGAGCACGGACGACAGCCGCGCCATGATGTTTATGAGCGGCACTTCGATGGCTGCCCCGCAGGTGGCCGGTGCGGCCGCGCTGCTCCTGCAAGTCAATCCGCGTCTCACTCCGAATCTGATCAAGACGATCTTGATGTACACGGCGCAGCCCTTGAACAACTTCAACGCGTTCGAGCAGGGCGCGGGCGGGCTTAACATCGAAGGCGCAGTCCGCCTCGCCAAACTCGTCCGCCGCGACATCGGAAGCGGCTTGCCGCTCGGCGCGCCCCTGCTCACGGGCGCAGCGCCCACGCCGCGCACGACAATCGCCGGGCACACTTTCGACTGGGCGCAGGGCGTCGTCCTCAGTCACAGCTTCGCTACGGGACTCGACCTCATCACCGAATACCAGCGCGTCTACGACCTCGGTGTGATCATCAGCGATGGTGTGATTATCAGCGACGGCGTCATCATCAGCGACGGCGTCATCATCAGTGACGGCCTGCGACGAAATCCAGACTTTCTCAGCGACGGCGTGATCATCAGCGACCACATAAGGACGAGCGGCGGCAGTATGCTCGGCGACGGGACGCCTTACGTCGCCGTCGGCGTGATCATCAGCGACGGCGTGATCATCAGCGATGGGCTGTTGCGCGACGACGGGGTCATTATCAGCGACGGAGTGATTATCAGCGACGTGCTGTTGAAGTCTCTGGCGACGCTGGCCGACGGCGACCGCACGCGTTATGCACCCGTCGTTGTCGATACGGGCGCAGACTATCGAGGCTATTTCTGACGGCATGAGCGACGCATACGCTGACAGAGTCTGCGCCCCCGGCACTCAGGACGTGCGCCCCCGAGATTCGCGTTGATGCGTTCTGCAAACTTGAAGTTGATGCCCTCGTAAGTTCCGTTAATATTGAAACTCCGATCCCTCGCCCGACATTCAGCCATGTCTCAAACGCTTAACTCCTCACAGACCGCGCCGCCTCGCACGCACGCGCGCACCTCGCGCGGAGGCCACATCTCTTCACCGCAACTGCTCGTTCGCGGCCAGGAGGCGGAGGCTCTGAACTTTCTGGCCGTGCGTCCGGTCGAGAACGTCATCATGTCGAGCTTGATCCGCGACCACGGGTTCGAGCGCAGTTTGAACCGCGGCGATTTTTACGCGTGCCGCGATGCGAGCGGCGCGCTCACAGGTATCGCCCTGCTCGGTCATCACATACTTTTTGCGAGCGGGTGCAACGAGACGATCGAGGCGTTCGCGGCGGGAGCGCGCGAGCGTTGCGATGCACACGTCATACTGGGCGAGAGGGAAGCGGCCGGGCGTTTCTGGTCTGCTTATGCGCGCGCGGGCGAGTTGCCTCCGCTCGTGCAGCGGGAATTGTTGTTGGAGCAGCGTTGGCCTGTGGCGGTGCGCGAGTTTGTGCCGGGGTTGCGCGCGGCGACGCTCGCGGATTTGCCTGAGGTCGTGGAGGTGCACGCGCAGTTGGCTTGCGAAGAGAGTTCCGTTAACCCTCTGGAAGTTGACCCGGAAGGTTTTCGCGCGCGACTGGCGCGTCGCATCGAGGCGGGGCGTGTCTGGGTCTGGATCGAGCGCGGGCGTCTCGTCTTCAAGACGGACATCATTTCCGACACGCCCGAAGTGATCTATCTCGAAGGCGTTTACGTGAACGCGGACGAGCGCGGTAAGGGCTACGGGCTGCGCTGCCTGTCGCAACTGAGCCGCGAGTTGTTGAGGCGCGCGCATTCGCTCTGTCTGCTCGTCAACGAAACGAACGAGCGGGCGCAACTTTTCTATCGCCGCGCCGGTTACAAATTGCACAGCCGCTACGACACGATCTATCTCCCGCCGCGAACGTGAAGCGCGTCTTCGGTCACACCCGGCGCGTGCGCCGGAAGTTGTAGTTTGTGATTTGAGAACGCAGCCACTATATTTAACCCACATCAACCGGCCGTCATTCTTGAAGGGCGTTTCCCGGCGACGCGTGAGCCGGAAGACGTGCCCGTGTTGACGGTTGCCCCGACTCGGTTCACCTGCAAAATGTTTCGAGACGTAAAAAAGTATCCGGCAGAGGCCGCCCGAAGCGATGAGTAAGGAGAGAAGAGAGGCGGAATCCGGCGTCGCCAGCTTGAGCGAGGCGCGCGCACGCGTGCAGGGCGCGCGCGAGTCGCTTGAACGCGAACTGGAAGAGGTGCGCCTGCTGCTCGATCAAGGACTGACTTCCGAAGTCTTGAAGCGCGCGTCGGCGCTCGTGCGCGCGGCGCGACAGGATGCGACGCTCCTGGCGCGCGCGCGTTGCCTGCTCTCGGCGGCTTTGGAGATGCAGGGTCGTTACCGCGAATCGCTCGAAGCCGTGCAGATGTACGAGCAAGCGGAGGAACGCGCCAAGTGCGATACAACGTCTTCGATCTATCTCGGCGTTCAACTCGGACTTGCCTATAACTACACGGGCGATCATCCGAAGGCCATCGCGATCTTGAACGGTGCTTTGCGTGAAGCGACGGAGCATGGCGGCGGCGCACAGGCCGGTTCGGTCTACGTCGCTTTGGCGCGCGTCTATCGCACCATCAACGAGTACACCATCGCGCGCGACCACGCGCAAAAGGCGCTCGAACATTTTCGCGGCACGGGCGACTGGCGTGGCCTGGCCGAAGCCTATTTCGCCATCGCTCTGGCCGAGCTTTTCGAAGGCGACTACGAGCCTGCGCTGAACAATCTAGGGCACGCTTTGAAACTCGTTGGCGACCATCCAGCGCCCTACCTGCTCGGCAAAATCTACACGAACATGGCGGGCGTCTGCTGGTTTCTCAAACGCCCGCACGACGGCATCAAATATCTAGAGACGGCCATCAGCTACTACGAGCGCACCGAGCACAAGGCCAACGCGGCCGACGGCTACAACAACCTCGGCATTCACCTGATCCTCGTCGGCGAATGGGATCGCGCGCAGGAAGCGCTCGAACGCGCTCTCGCGCTCGCTTCCGAAACGGACAAGCGCGGCGAGCAGACGATGATCCTCGATTCGCTCGGCGAGTTGTTGATGCTCAGGGGCGAACTGGAAGAGGCCGAAAAGTATCTGGAACGCGCCGTCGAACTGTCGCAGGAACACGGCAACAAGTGGTACGTCGGCCAAGCCCTGCGCACGCTCGGCCGCTGTCATCTGGCGTCGAACGATCTGGATCGAGCACTTGCACACGGCACGCGCGCGCTCGAATACGCCGAACGCATCGGCGACCGTCAGGCCGTCTGCGATTCGCGCCTGCTCCTCGGCGAGACGTATCTCAGGCGCGGCGACCTCGCCCGTTGCGAAGAACAACTCAATCCGGTGCTCGCCGAGACAGCCGACACTTCGGCCGACCTCGCCGTCTCAGGCGAAGCGCAACGCCTCCACGGTTTGCTCTCGCTCGCACGCGGCGACGCGTTGCTGGCCGCGCAACACTTCGGACGCAGCGTCTCGATCTACGAGATGCTCGGCGACCGCTATCGCAGCGCCCGCTCGCGCTACGACTTGGGGCGCGCCTATGCCGACGCGCAGCCCGAACGCGCGCACGAATGTCTGACGCGCGCCGCCGAAACTTTTCGTCAACTCGGAGCGCGCCGCGACATCGCACAGGCCGAAGAAGCTCTCAGTGCGCTCGACCGAAGCGCCGTCGTCGAAGACCACTCGCACGCCGCGCAGCAGACGCGTCTGGACAACCTCACGCACCTGATCCTGCTCAGACTGACCGAGGCCGTCGCTTCGCGCGAACTACTCCTGCGCGAACTCGCCGCCGTCATCTATCAGGAGACGGGCGCGCGCCGCATCTTGATCGCGGAGGCGGACGAAGAAGGGCACGAGCGCACGGTCGTCGCACACGGCTGGACGGAAACGGAGAGCGTGGAACTGTTGGAGAAGTTGCTTCGTGCGGAAGGCGTGGAAGGGGAGAGACGCGTAGCCGTTGAGGCGGAAGCTGAGATCGTAGAACTACGTCCGCCGCACGCGCCGCACGCGCGGCTGCTCGTCTCGCCGCCGGGAGCGGCCAAACTTCCGGGCGGCTTTTCGCTCGACCCGCTGCTTGGCATGGTCGAACTCGGTCTGGACGTGTGTGCGTTTCGAGAGAAGGCGCGTGAAGGTTTCGACGGCGCGGAGCAATCCACGCTCGCCAGCCAGAGCTTCATGCCCGGCTTCATACATTCATCTCCGGCGATGACGCGGCTAGTTGAGGAAGTCCACAAAATCCGTTCATCGGACGTAACCGTCCTCGTGACGGGCGAGTCCGGCACGGGCAAAGAACTGGTCGCACGCGCCATCCACGCTCTCTCTTCGCGACGCGCCAAAGTCTTCGTTCCGTTCAACTGCACGGCAGTCCCTAAAGAGTTGTCGGACGCTTACCTGTTCGGCTATCGCAGGGGAGCATTCACGGGCGCGGTGTCCGACTCGCCGGGCGTGATTCGCTCGGCGGCGGGCGGCACTCTGTTCTTGGACGAGATTGGCGATCTTCCGCTCGACATCCAGCCGAAGCTGTTGCGCTTTTTGCAGGAGGGAGAGATACAACCACTGGGCGAGCAGCGCCCCGTGAAGGTTGACGTGCGGATCATCGCCGCCACCAACAGCGACCTCGAAGATATGGTGCGCGACGGTCGTTTCCGAGAGGATTTGTATTATCGTCTGAACGTCATCCGCCTGCGTGTGCCGCCGCTTCGTGAGCGTCGTTCGGAAATCCCCACGCTCGTCAATCACTACATCGGCCACTATGCGCGGAAGTTTGGCCGCAGCGACATACGCATCACGCCGGAGACGATTGACCTTCTGATGGTCTGCGACTGGCCGGGCAACATCCGACAACTCGTCAACGAAATTCAACGCATCATGGCGCGCGCCGAAGACGGCACGCTGATCACGCCCGAACACCTCTCGCCCGAACTCAAACGCACCGCCCCGCCCGTCTCCACCACCAACACGAACCTCGCCGCGTTCGGTGCGCCCGCGCCGCAGTCGTCAGCGCAAGGGGGCGAAAATCTCTCACTCCCGGACGCCGTCGAAGACCTCGAACGCCGCATGATCGCAGACGCCTTGCGCCGCCACAAAGGCAACATCTCGCGCGCCGCACGCGAACTCGGCATCACGCGCCGCGGCCTCCAACTCAAACTCGGCCGCTACGCCATGAGCGCCACCTCCTGAGTTGAAACCTTTCCCCGATTCATTGCGTTATCAACATTGATCCGCCTCGCCTTTGTAATTCAACTACAAACGTTTCCCCATCCCTTACTTTGATAATTAAGGAGACCCCAACGTGGAACATCCAGAAAAAGCCAAGACGGAAACCTCGCACGACGACACGCCGCAAGGGAGCGAAACACCATTCTTCGCGCGCTTCCTCGAAGGTCAACACGCCGAAGCCAGACCGGCCGGAGCGAATGACGAAGCCGTTTTCATGACCCTCAAATACCCGTCCGACCGCGACGAGATAGACCGGCCGCTATCTCACGTCTAACCGACCGGAGCGGCGGGCGCTGGCTCTCGATCTTCTGCATTTCAAGAGGCCGGAACGTGCCCGTCGCATCGGACGCCCCGCGTGAGATGTTGATTAAGAGCGTCTAACAAAACTGAGAGTGCAAACACGAAGCGACGCGAACAGCACGAAGCTTTTGTTCGTGTCATTTCGTGTCGCACGCGTTGTTTCATTGTTTCGTCAGACGCTCTTAACGTCTATCGCGCAACTTCACAGAACCTTTCCCGAATCCATATCTTTGTATGCGGGCGAAGCCAGAGCCGGACACAGTTCTGCTGCTCACGCACAGCGGCGATTACTACACGGTGGATCGCGTCGCCGACGCGCTTCAGCGCCGCGGCGCGAAAACTTTTCGCTTCGACACTGATCGCTTCCCGCGCGAGGTGCGCATCGCCGCGTCTCTCTCCGTTGAGGGCGCGCTCAGCCACGTCATCGAAGACGGCGCGGCGACGTGCGACGCGACGACGGTGCGCGCGGTCTGGGCGCGCCGGATATGGACGCCGTCATTGGACGAAAATCTCGACCCGAAATTTCGGCAGATGTGCCTGCGCGAGAGTGTCGCCGCGCTCGAAGCCTTTCTCGACGGGCTGCACGGAGCGCGCTGGATCAACGAACGCGGGCGCGAAGAAGAGGCCGGGAACAAACTGCTGCAACTGCGTCTCGCCGCCCGAACGGGCTTGCGCATCCCGCGCACGCTGCTGACAAACGATGCCGAGCGGGCGCGCGAATTCTTTCGCGCGAACGACGGCGCGCTCGTGGCAAAATTGCTCACGCCCGTCTCCAACGGCATGAACGCGGATTCGGCTTTCGTCTACACGAACGAAGTCAGCGCACGCGACCTGGAAGACGCGAGCGGACTCCGGCACAGCCCCATGGTGTTTCAGGAGCGCGTGCCGAAATCGCTCGAACTGCGCGTCGCTTATGTCGCGGGAAAATTCTTCGTCGGCGCGCTCGACGCGAGCGGCAGCATGCGCGGGCGAATCGATTGGCGGCGCGCAACGCCTGAAGAATGCAGTTGGCGGCGCGACGACATCCCGCCCGAACTCGGGGCGCAACTCACGACATTGATGCGCGAACTGCGACTCGTCTACGGGGCAATAGACATTATCCGCACGCCTGAAGGCCAGCACATCTTTCTCGAAGTGAACCCCGGCGGCGAATGGGGCATGCTCGAACGCGACCTCGGACTCCCCATCGCCGACGCAATCGCCGACGCGCTCCTCGACCAAAATTTATGACCGTCCTCATCATCACTCACAGCCGTGATAACGAGAGCATAAGCCTTGTCGCTGAGGCTATCGAAAGGCGGGGCGGAAGTTCGTTCTGCTTCGACACGGACAGATTCCCGACAGCGGTTCAACTCGTCGCGCGCTACGGCGAGTTTCCCGAACAACTTTCATTTGCGGACGGCGGCGCGACGCTCGACCTGCGCGACGTGTCGTCCATCTGGCATCGCCGCCTTGATGTCGGCGGGCGTCTGCCCGACGGGATGGACGCCCAACTCCGTCACGCCTCGCTCGGCGAATCGCGCGCAACCGTCTTGGGGATGCTGGCGAGCCTCGACGCGTTTCGCATGGACGCCGAGCCTTTGATTCGTCGAGCTGAAAACAAGCAGTTGCAGATTCGTGTCGCGTGCGAATTGGGACTGGACACGCCGCGCACGCTTACCACCAACGACCCGGCGGCCGTGCGTGCCTTCGCGCGCACCTGCGAGCAGGGGATGATCGCAAAGATGCTCTCGTCCTTCGCCATCTACGAAGACGGAGCGGAGAAAGTCGTCTTCACCAACCCGGTCACGGCGGAAGACCTGGACAACCTCGGCGGGCTGCGGCTCTGCCCGATGACTTTTCAGGAACAAGTCGCGAAGCGTCTGGAACTGCGCGCAACAATCGTCGGCGAGCGCGTGTTCACTGCCGCGATCGACTCGCAATCGTCAGCACGCGCTACGCACGATTGGCGGCGAGATGGTGAACGGCTGCTACGCGCGTGGCAACCCTACACGCTGCCGCCGGAGGTGGAAGAAAAATTGCTGCGCCTGATGGACTATTTTCAATTGAACTACGGCGCGGCCGACCTGATCGTGACGCCCGAAGGTCGCCACGTCTTTCTCGAAGTCAACCCTGCGGGCGAATTCTTCTGGCTCGAACGTCAACCGGGACTGCCCATCTCGGAAGCCATCGCCGATGTACTACTCGGCCGATCAAAGCGCAGGGAAAAAGGGTAAAGAAGAAGGGGAAAGAGAAAGGGGTAAAGGTAAAAGGTGAAGACAAAAAGGCTCTGGCTTTTCGTCATCCACCTTGCCCCTTACCCTTTTCCCCTATCGCGTGTTCTCGGCCAGTATGTTGCAGAAGAGTGCGCCCTGTTCGATGGCGTCGTCGAGGGCTTTGTGCGTGTGCGGCAGGTCGTCGAACCAATGGCGCGGCATGCTGGATTTGACGACGTGGCGGAAATCTTTTTTGAGGATCGCCATGGCGTAGGATTTGATGTCCAGCCCGATGAAAGAGAAGGGACTCTCGCCCGCGAACTGGTGTAGATACCACTGCACGAACATGTAATCGAAGACTACGGGGTAGGCGACGAAGATGGGGCGGCCGGGCAGAGCCTTGAGCCACGCGACGTATTTCTTCATGGCATCGGCGGGCGTCTGCAAATCCGTGCGGCAAGCCGCCCAGGCCTCCGGCTGCGTCTTCCACCATTGCATCGTCTCCGGGTGACCGCTCGCGCCCGGCAGCGTTTCGAGATTGGCCGTGAACGTCGAGAGCAGAGTCTTGTCGGCCAGATAAGCGGCAGAGCCGACGCTGAGCATCGAGTGAGGGCCGGGGATCGGCCCGTCCGTCTCCACGTCGGTGCTCACGTAAATTTCCCTCATGTGATGTACCCTTAGAAAAAAAGATGAAGTAAGAACGATGGACTAAAAAACGATGAAGTAGGAACGACGGAAGGATGAACGGAAAGCAATTGTCTTCCGTTCATCCTTCCGTCGTTCCTACTTCATCGTTTCCAGTTTAGACTTCCGGCGTCGGCTTCTTCGTGCGCGAGGTGGCGGATTTAGAAGTGCCTTTGCGCGGCGCCGTGGTCTTCGGCGTCTTGGTTGAAGCAGAGCGCGCGGGCTTAGCGGGAGTAGCGGCGGTCGCTTCGGCATCGTCGCCGGTCGTCGAAGTACCGAGAATGTTGGAGACGGCGTTGGCCGCGTTCTCTACCAGGTCGGTGACCCCCGCCGCGATGTCTGCGGCAAGCTCGCGCCCGGATTCCGGGATGATGCTGGAGACGGACTGCGGCGCGGCGGAGGCGGCTGCCGACATGGCCTGCGCCCCCGCCTCAATAGGGCGCGGGTCGAGCATCGCATCCCAGCGATACCGAACATCCCGTTGCGGCTCGCTCAAACGTTTGAAGACGAGATCGACGACCGCATCCGTCACCCAGTTGTGATAGAACTCGCCGACCGAAGCCAGTTCGGCATCGGGCGCGGGGTTCATAAAGTCTATGGCGTAGGGAATGCCGTCTTTGATGGCGAACTCGACCGTGTTGATGTCGTAGCCGAGCGCGCGGCAGAGCGTACGCACGTCATTGCCGATGCGCTGCGCCAGTTCGGTCGAGAGGTAGTTCGGGTCTTGGATGTACTGCTCGCCCGACAGGTAAGGCTTGCGCGGGTCGTAGGGCATGATCATCACTTCTTCCTGCCCGATGCAGTAGCAGCGCACGAACTGGTCGAAGGCGATGAACTCTTGCAGCGTCATGCAGAGCGTGCCCGTCGTGTCGTAGACCTGCCAGAGTTCTTCGATGGTATTGACGCGCGAGACGTTCTTCCAGCCGCCGCCGTCGAAGGGCTTGATGATGGCGGGCATGCCGACGTAATCAACGATGCCTTGCCAGTCGAGCGGAAATTCGAGGTTGCGGAGGGATTCGCTCGTGATGCCTTCGATGTAATCTTTCTGCGGCAGGAGCGCGGTCTTCGGGATGGCGACGCCGAGTTTGATCGCCAGAGAGTAGTTGAAAAATTTATCGTCGGCCGACCACCAGAAGGGATTGTTGATGATCTGCGTGCCTTCGAGCGCACAGCGCTTGAGGAAGGCGCGATAGAAGGGAACTTCGTGCGAGATGCGGTCGATGATGATGTCGTAGCGGCGTTCCTGGTCGAGACGGACGCCGCCGACCTCGACGTATTCGGCCGTCACCTCGCCCGCGCCGCGCGCGTTAATCCGGTCAATCAATGCCTGCGGAAAAGTCTTCTCGCGGCCGACTAAAATACCAACAGTCTTCACTTTTTTAATATCCTTTCGCCAAAATCCGTCCTGAGAGGCGACACGTAAAGGAGGTGTTAATTCTTCGTTTACCTGTCGTCGATCACGGGCTTATGAAAACCGTGCACTCTACCTTCACGGTCGCCGGTTGTCAATGTGCGGCGGGCATCCGTCGGGCGGGTTTCCGGCATCAATACTTGTGCTTCGGACACGGCCGCCGGGAGCCGGAAGGGCGCGGACGCCTTACGGCTGGCGGCTTCTATGTTACAATTCGCGGCTTGATTTTTCCGTTCTTCACGCCCGACAGGTTTTAAGCTGAAAGTTTTTAAGGAGATGTTACCGGTGTTGCGACGCTTTCATTTAATCGCGCTGGCGGCCGTGCTCGTCGGCGCGGCCGGCCTCTCGCGCTCGACCTTTGCCCAGACCGCGCAGCCAACCCCTCAAACGCCCCAAACGGCCGTCCCGACCCCGACGCCCGAAGTGAAGGTGGACAAGAAAGCCCAACCCATCACGGGCAAGGACGTTAAGAACCCGACGGCCGAGCAGGTTGCCGAGACGGTGATTATTATCTACGGCGGCGGGGGCGGGCGCGAGATGCTCAAGCAGATTCGCCGCAACGGCGTGGAGCGCGGGAAGGTGACGCGCACGGCCAGCGACGGGCGCGTCGAAGAGATCAGTTACGAGCAGCGTTTCGTGCGCGGCGAGACGGCGGGCAAAGACAAAGTGCGCCTCGACCAGAAGATGCCTACCATGGAATACGCGCTCGTCTTCAACGAGGGGCAGATCTGGGGCGTCATCAACGGCACGGCATTTACGCCGAAGCAGGACGCGACGGCCGAATTCCTCTCGCAGTCGCAGCACGGCATCGACGCCCTCCTGCGTTACAAAGAGAACGGTTCGACGCTCACCTTCGTCGGCAAAGAGAAGTTGAAGGGGCTAGACCTCTGGGTCATCGACCTGACGGACAAAGACAAGACGCGCACGCGCTACTACATCAGCGCGAACCCGGACATACGCAAGACGGCGCGTGTTCTCTGGCTCGAATATGAAGAGACGCCGCCCGACGCCTCTGCGCCGAGCAAATACCGGCGCACCTTCCACGACTATCGCTATTCGCAGAACACGCTCGTGCCCTATCGCTCGGTGCTCTACAAGGACGACAAGCAGGTGCAGGAATCGCGCGTGCAGACCGTCACCTACGGCATCAAGATGGACGAGAGTTTCTTCCAGAACCCGGAAGCCGCGGCGAATTAAAAGGCCGAGTTTCCAAAGCCCCGGCAGGGGCGACAGTTAATAGCCCCGTGCATGAGCGCGGGGTTAGAAACAGGGAAAACATTATGAAGCCCCGAAGGGGTGATACATTGTAGCTGTAATGTGTCGCCCCCTCGGGGCTTCATATTTTCGCTTCGCTTGAACCCCGCCGGACGGGCGGGGCTATTAACTGTCGCTGCTCTGCGGCTACTACGCGCCTCAAAATTGACGCTATAGATTTAGCCCTGCCGCTGTGCTAGTATCCCGCCGCCTTCGCCCGGACTCCGGTACACTCCGACTCGTTTAAGGAGTTCAAAGCATCTTGCCCGGCCTTCAACACTTAGAAGATTCGACGCTCCTTCACGCCCTCTCGCAAAGTTACCCGACGGCCGACGCGGCGCTGGCCGAAGCCGCAGCCCTGCGCGCCGCGCTCTCTCTGCCGAAAGGCGTCGTCCACGTCGTCAGCGACGTGCACGGCGAGTATAAAAAACTTCGTCACATCATCAACAACGCCTCAGGCAGTCTGCGCGCGCTCGTCTCCAAACTGTTCGACGGCAAACTGGACGAGACCGCCCAGCAGGAACTGCTCGCCGTCCTCTATTACCCGCGCGAGTTGATGGAGCACCTGCACGACCAACTGTCAGACCGCGAGGCGCGCGGCGAGTGGGTGCGGCAGACGCTCCGGCGGCAGTTCGAGATCGTGCGCGAACTGGCGCGCGGCGTGCGTCACCGGCAGGTGAGCGCGTTGATGCCCGCCGAGTATGCCGAACTGTTCGAGGAACTGCGCGACGAACCGGCCTCGGGGCGCGACCATGCCTACGCGGACGCGATGATCGACGCGCTCGCCGCGCACAACCGGGATTTGCAGGCCGTACGCGCCGCTTCGCGTCTGGTGCGCAATCTGTCCGTGTCGGAGATCATCGTGGCGGGCGACCTCGGCGACCGTGGCCCGCGCATCGACAAGGTGATCGATTACCTGTCGGAGCAACCGAACGTCTCTTTCACCTGGGGCAATCACGACGTGCTGTGGATGGGCTCGTGTCTGGGACAGGAGGCGTTGATCGCGACCGTGCTGCGCGTCTCACTGCGCTACCGGCGTCTGTCGCAACTCGAAGAGGGCTACGGGCTGATCATCGCGCCGCTCGAACGTCTCGCACGCACCGTGTACGCGGGCGACCCCTGCGAGCGTTTCAAGACGAAGGGCACGGGCTTGCGCGACGACCTGCTCATGGCGCGGATGCAGAAGGCGATCTCCATCATCCAGTTCAAACTCGAAGGGCAGACCATCCGACGCCATCCCGAATGGGACATGGAGCGCCGCAATCTCCTGCACCGCATCGACAAGGAGGGGCGCACGGTCGAAATCGACGGCCGCGTCCATCCCTTGCTCGACGCGCACCTGCCCACGCTCGACCCCGCAGACCCATACACGCTCTCGCCGGAGGAACGCGCATGCATGGATCGTCTGCGGCAGTCGTTCGTGTCGAGTTCGCGCCTGTGGCAGCAGATGTCTTACGTGACGCGGCGCGGCGCAACGTGGCTCCGGCGCGATCTGGCTTTGATCTTCCACGGCTGCGTGCCCGTGGACGAGCGCGGGGAATTTCTCTCGCTTGAGGTTGAAGGCCGCGAGTACGCCGGGCGCGAGTTGTTCGACGCGCTCGACCGCGTGGTGCGCCGCGCGATGAACGCGGGCGCGGAGACGGTGGGCGACGAAGCAGATTGGCTCTGGTATCTCTGGACGGGTGCGCGCTCGCCCCTGTTCGGCAAAGACCGCATGGCGACTTTCGAGAGCTATTTCGTCGAAGACAAAGAGGCGCGCAAAGAGCACAAGAATCCTTACTTCAAGTTGATCCACGACGCCGATTTCTGTCGGCGCGTGGCCGCCGATTTCGGCATCCCGGAGGACGCACTGATCGTCAACGGCCACGTGCCCGTCAAGGTCGAGAAGGGCGAAGAACCCGTCAAGCAGGGCGGAAACGCCGTGACTATTGACGGCGCGTTTTCCGAAGCCTACGGCGACCGGGGCTACACGCTCATCATCGCGCCCGAGCGGGTCGCCCTGGCCGAGCATCATCACTTTGAATCCATCTCGGATGCGATCACGGCCGGGGCGGACATCGTGCCGAAGGTGACGACCATTCGCGCGCGCACACGCCCGCGCCTCGTCGCGGATACGGAAGAGGGCGACGGGATACGTCGTCGCGTCGGCGCGCTCGAACGCTTGATCCTCGCCTACGAACGCGGCGAGTTGATGGAAAAGCAGAAGTGAGGGACGCGCAACGGGGCGTTCGCGTCGGCCTTTGAAAAAGTTCGTGAAGGTTTAACGTGGCGAGTTGAAGAAGGTCATAGACGTTTATTCAAGAACGTGTTAGTATCCCGCCGCTTCATCGGACGAAACCTAGTCTTAAAAAATCGCGTCCTGCTCTTTCATCCTGATTCGCACCCTGATTTCGCACCCTGATTTCGGGCTGGATTTTCTGCCCACACAAGATCCCGCGGTTTCCAAGTTCGATCTCTGATAACAATCTTTCGACGACACGCGAAGCGAGTTTTATGAACACGCACGAGTAAACGCCCTTTTCCGCTTACAACTGCTAGAACTTTATGCGTTTGCGCCTCTTCCCTCGCAAGGACAGACGGTAGATCAAATCTGCAAGGAGTCAGCAACCAATGGAAGCAACGGCCGTCGGCCAAAAGCCCGCGCAACTCGATAACCTCTGCGTCAACACCATCCGTACACTCTCGATGGACGCCGTGCAGGCGGCCAACTCCGGCCACCCCGGCACGCCTATGGCGATGGCTCCCGTCGCCTACCTGCTCTGGAACGAAATCATGCGTTTCGATCCGGAAGACCCCATCTGGCCGAACCGCGACCGCTTCGTCCTCTCGATGGGGCACGCCTCGATGCTGCTCTATTCGATGCTGCACCTGACGGGCGTGAAAGCCGTCAACGCCAAGTACGAAACGACGGGGAAGCCCTCGGTCGAACTGGACGACATCAAGAACTTTCGTCAACTCGACAGCCGTTGTCCCGGTCACCCTGAGTACCGCTGGACTTCCGGCATCGAGACGACCACGGGGCCGCTCGGTCAGGGCATCGCCACGAGCGTCGGCATGGCGATCGCCTCGAAGTGGCAGGCGGCCTACTTCAACCGCCCCGGCTTCGAGATGTTCGACTACAACGTCTACGCCCTGTGCGGCGACGGCTGTATCATGGAAGGCATCTCGCACGAAGCCGCATCCTTAGCCGCCCACCTCAAACTCGACAACCTCTGCTGGATTTACGACAACAACAAGATCACGATTGAGGGCAACACCTCCTGGGCGTTCTCCGAAGACGTGGCGACGCGCTTCATCGGCTACGGCTGGAACGTCACGCGCGTCGGCGATGCCAACGACCTCGAAACACTGAAGCGCGCCTTCCAGGTCGCGCGCAAAGAGACCGACCGGCCGACCCTCATCATCGTCGATAGCCATATCGCGTGGGGTGCGCCCAACAAACAGGACACGCACGCAGCGCACGGCGAACCGCTCGGCGAAGAAGAGATCAAGTTGACCAAGCGCAACTACGGCTGGCCGGAAGACGAGAAGTTCTTAGTGCCCGACGAAGTGCGCGAGCATTTCCGGCAAGGCATCGGCGCGCGCGGCAAACAGGCGCGCGACGAGTGGTTCGCCAAAGTCGAAGCCTATCGCGCAGAGTATCCGGAGTTGGCCGACCAACTCGTCCGCATGCAGAAGCGCGAACTGCCCGAAGGTTGGGACAAAGACATCCCCACTTTCCCGGCGGACGCGAAAGGCATGGCCGGGCGCGACGCTTCGGGCAAAGTCCTGAACGCCATCGCCAAAAACGTCCCGTGGTTCATCGGCGGCTCGGCCGACCTCGCGCCCTCCACAAAGACGCGCCTGACCTTCGAAGGCGCGGGCGATTTCACGGGCGAAGACGATCAGGAACGGGGGCGCTGGTACGGCGGTCGCAACTTCCACTTCGGCATACGCGAGCACGAGATGTCGGCCATCTTGAACGGCCTCTCGCTCTCGAAGATTCGCCCCTACGGTTCGGGCTTCATGATCTTCTCAGACTATTCGCGCCCCGCAATCCGTCTGTCTGCGATCATGGAAATTCCGACCATCCACATCTTCACGCACGACTCCATCGGCGTCGGCGAAGACGGCCCCACGCACCAACCCATCGAACAACTCGCCAGCATGCGCGCCATCCCCGGCCTCATCGTGATGCGCCCCGGCGACGCCAACGAGATCGCAGAGGCTTGGCGCGTCGTGATGGGACTCCGCCACGAACCGGCCGTGATGGTCTTGAGCCGGCAGGCGATGCCGACCCTCGACCGCACGAAATACGCGTCCGTCGAAGGCGTGCGCCGCGGCGCATACGTCCTTGCGGACAACGCGGGCGAGGGCAACCAGCCCGAAGTCATCCTGATCGGCACGGGCACGGAAGTCGGCCTCGCCGTCGAGGCTTACGAACGACTCGCGGCCGAAGGCGTCAAGGCGCGCGTCGTCAGTATGCCGTCGTGGGAAATCTTCGAGCATCAGGACGAGGCTTACAAGGAGAGCGTGTTGCCTGCGGCGGTCAAGGCGCGCGTGGCAGTCGAGCAGGCGGGCACGTTCGGCTGGCGTCGCTACGCGAGCAGCAACGAAGCCATCATCGGCATGAAGACCTTCGGCGCGAGCGCGCCGCTCAAAGAGTTGACCAAGAAATTCGGCTTCACCGTGGACAACGTGGTCGAGACGGCGAAACGCGAAATAGAGAAGTTTAGAGGTTAGAGGTCAGAGGTTAGAGGTCGGTAAAAAAATATAGGCAAGAATATGAGTAGCCGGTCGGCGGCCATCGGTCGGAGGTCAGTGTAAGCCAATCTTTACTAACCTCTGACCTCTAACCTCTGACCTCTGCGACGAAGGAGCAAACATGAGTAACCCCCTTGTGGAAATTATGAAACTCGGCCAGTCCATCTGGTACGACAACATCCGCCGAGCGATGCTGATCAGCGGCGATTTGACGAAGAAGATCGAGGAGGACGACCTGCGCGGCGTGACCTCCAACCCGACCATTTTCGAGAAGGCAATCACCGGCTCGAACGACTACGACGAGCAGTTGCGCCAACTCGTGCAGGCCGGAAAAGGCGTCTCCGAGATTTATGAAGACCTCGTGGTGGACGACATCGGGCGAGCCGCAGACATCCTCAAGCCGGTCTACGACAAGACCGACGGCATCGACGGCTACATCAGTCTCGAAGTCAATCCCGGCCTCGCCTACAAGACGCAGGAGACGATTGACGAGGCCGACCGCCTCTTCAAACGGCTCGGCCGCAAGAATGTGATGATCAAGATTCCGGCGGCGCAGGAAGGCTTGCCCGCCATCGAGGAATGCATCTATCGCGGCATCAACGTCAACGTCACGATGATCTTCTCGATTGAGAATTACGAGCAGGTGGCCGACGCCTTCATACGCGGCCTCGAACGCCGCGACGCCGAAGGCAAGCCTGTGGATCACATCGCCTCAGTCGCCAGTTTCTTCGTCTCGCGCGTGGATTCGGCCATCGACACAGACCTCGAATACAAAGCGCGCCACGCCTCTTCGCCCGAAGAGAAGGCGCGGCTCGAAGGCATGTTAGGCAAGGCGGCGATTGCGAACGCGAAACTCGCCTACGCGAAGTACAAAGAGATTTTCCACGGCGAGCGTTTCGCGCCGCTCCGTGCGAAGGGCGCGCAGGTGCAACGTCAACTGTGGGCTTCGACCGGCACGAAGAATCCGAAATATTCCGACGTGCTTTACGTTGACAACCTGATCGGCCCGGAGACGGTCAACACCGTCCCGCCCGCCACCTACACGGCCATCCGCGACCACGGCACGCCGAAGCTCACGCTCGAAGAGGGCTTGGACGAAAGCCGTCAACTCTTCGACGACCTACGCGGCGTCGGCATCGACATCAAGGCCGTCACCGAGAAGTTGCAGAAGGACGGTTTGAGTTCCTTCGTCACCTCGTTCGACACCTTGGCCGAGTCAATCGAATCGAAGCGCGACGCGATCCTCTCGGGGATCAACGAGCGTCTGACGGCCAGTTTGGGGAAGTATAGCGACGCGGTCACGGCGGCGATCAAGGAAGCGGACAAGGGCGACGTGATGCGCCGCATCTGGCGCAAGGACGCGGCGCTCTGGAAGTCGGAAGAGGCGCACCAGAAGATCATCAAGAACGCGCTCGGCTGGTTGACCGTGCCCGACATGATGATCGGCGTCGAAGACGACCTCGTGCAGTTTGCCGACCGCATTAGGAACGTCCGCGAGTTCAAGCACACGATGGTCTGCGGCATGGGCGGTTCGTCCCTGTGCCCGGAAGTTTTGCGCCAGACGTTCGGCAAGCAGGAAGGCTATCCCGAACTGCTCGTCCTCGATTCGACCGACCCCGACGCCTTCTCGGACATCGCCGATCAGATCGACATCACGAAATGCCTCTTCATCATCTCGTCGAAGTCGGGCACGACGACCGAGCCGCTCGTCTTCTACAAGTATTGGTACGATCAGGTCGGGAAGCGCAAAGAGAATCCCGGTGAGTGCTTCGTGGCCGTCACCGATCCGGGGACGCTCATGGAGCAGATGGCGACCGACGACAAGTTCAAGCGCATCTTCCTGAATCCGGCCGACATCGGCGGGCGCTATTCGGCGCTCTCCTACTTCGGCATGGTTCCGGCCGCGCTGATGGGCCTGGACGTGAAGAAACTGTTAGACCGCGCCGAACGCGTCGTGCACGCCTGCGCATCGGTCGTCCCGGCGACGGAAAATCCCGGCGCGCGTCTCGGCGCGATCATGGGCGAGTGTGCCAATGCCGGACGCGACAAGTTGACCATCAGCACCGATCCACGGATCGCTTCGTTCGGCCTGTGGGTCGAGCAGCTGTTGGCCGAAAGCACGGGCAAGGACGGCAAAGGCATCGTGCCCGTGGCGGGCGAAACGCTCGGCTCGCCTTCCGTCTACGGCGACGACCGCCTGTTCGTACACATCAGTGTCGAGAAGATCGACAGCGAGACCGAAGCGAAGTTGAAGGCGCTGGAAGCGGCCGGACACCCGGTCGTTTATCGCACGCTGACAGACCTCTACGACCTCGGCGAAGAGTTTTTCCTCTGGGAGATCGCGACGGCCTTTGCGGGCTGGCGTCTCGGCATCAACCCGTTCGACCAGCCGAACGTGCAGGAGTCGAAAGACGCCACGAAGGAACTTCTGGAAACCTTCTCGCGCGACGGGAAACTCCCCGAACAGGAAGTGCTCGCCACGGACGGCGTCATCACCATCTACGCCGACGAACAGACGCGCAAGGAACTGGCGAGTGATTCGGTCGGCGCAGCGATCAAGGCGCACCTGGCGCGCGCCGGGGCTGGCGACTACATCGCCCTGCTCGACTATTTCGAGGAGACGCCCGAATACGAAAAGGTCATCCAGTCGATTCGCACGCACCTGCGCGACACGACGCGCTGCGCCACGACCACGGGGTACGGGCCGCGCTTCCTCCATTCGACCGGACAGTTGCACAAGGGCGGTTCGGCCGCCGGAGTCTTCCTGCAACTGACCGCGCCGGACATCAAGGATTTACCGATTCCGGGGCAGCCTTACACTTTCAGCACTTTGAAACAGGCGCAGGCGCTCGGCGATTTCCGCTCGCTCTCGACGCGCGGCCGCCGCGCCATCCGCGTCGATCTCGGCGCGGACGTACAAGCCGGACTCAACCGCCTCCAGGAGTTGATCGGCCAAGCCCTTCCACGCTCCGGCGCGACAGGAGCTTAATTGAAAGGATGAGGGATGAGGGATGAGGGATGAACAAGAAAGTAGCTGCTCTCTTGGGTCGTTCTAATTCATCCCTCATCCTTCATCCCTCATCCCCTTAATTGAGTGAGGAAATTTTATGTCTACACCTGAACAGACTACTAAGACGGCGAAGATCGGCATGATCGGCCTGGGCGTGATGGGCGAGAACCTGGCGCGCAACATCGAGCGCAACGGCTATTCCATCGCCGTCTGGAACCGCGAGCCGGCCAAAGTTGACGAGTTCGTCGAACGTTTGGAAGGCCATCAAGTGATCGGCGCGCACACGCCCGAAGAGTTCGTGAAATCTCTGGAGCGACCGCGCAAAGCGATCCTGCTCGTCAAAGCGGGACAGCCCGTGGATTGGACGGTCGATCAGATCAAGCCCTTCATGGAAGAAGGCGACATCATCATCGACGGCGGCAACTCCTATTTCCAGGACACCGAGCGGCGCGAGAAGGATTTGAAGGCGCAGGGCTTCAACTTCATCGGCTCCGGCGTCTCCGGCGGCGAGAAGGGCGCTCTGTGGGGGCCTTCGCTGATGCCCGGCGGCGACCGTCAGGCCTACGAGCAGATTCGGCCGATCTGGGAAGCCATCGCCGCGAAAGTTGACGACGGCCCGTGCGTCACCTACATCGGCCCCGGCGGCGCGGGTCACTTCGTCAAGATGGTGCACAACGGCATCGAGTACGGCGACATGCAACTCATTGCCGAAGCCTATGACCTGATGCGCACCGTTCTCGGCATGGAAGCGCAAGAGATGGCCGACGTGTTCGACGAATGGAACCGTGGCGATCTCGAATCGTTCCTCATCGAGATCACCGCGCAGATTTTGCGCGTGAAGGACGAAGAGACCGGCAAGCCTCTGGTTGACCTCGTGCTCGACAAGGCGGGGCAGAAGGGCACCGGCAAGTGGACTTCCGACATCGCGCTCGACCTCGGCATAGTCACCCCGACGATTGACGCGGCCGTGGACACGCGCAACCTGTCCGCGCGCAAAGAGGAACGCGTCGAAGCCTCGAAGCAGATCAAAGGGCCGGAGCGCGCTAAGTTTTCGGGCGACCGCAAAGAGATGGTGCAGGCCATCCACGATGCGCTCTACGCCTCGAAAATCTGCTCCTACGCGCAGGGCATGAATCTCATCCGCGCCGGATCGGACGCCTACAACTGGAACATCGACCTCGGCGAATGTTCGCGCATCTGGAAAGGCGGCTGCATCATCCGCGCGCAGTTCCTCGACAAGATCAAGCAGGCGTACCAGCGCCGCGCAGACTTGCCGAACCTCCTGCTCGATCCAGATTTCAACGCGTGGGTCGAACAGGCGCAGCCCAACTGGCGGCGCGCCGTTTCAACCGCCATCCAGACGGGCGTGGCCGTGCCCGGCATGTCCGCCAGCATCGGCTACTTCGACACCTATCGCACGGCCAACCTGCCGCTGAATCTGACGCAGGCGCAGCGCGACTTCTTCGGCTCGCACACCTACGAGCGCGTCGATAAACCCGGACAAGAACCCGTCCACACCGAGTGGGAAGAGATGCTCAAGAAAGGATGAGGCGGAGGGATGAGGGATGAGGGATGAGGGATGAATAAAAACTGCTCAAGCAGTTGAATCATTCCGGTTTATCCCTCATCCCTCATCCCTCATCCCTTAACTATCATGTCTGCCATATTACAGGAGAACCCTTTGCGAGCGGGCGTGCGTCTGGAACGCACCGCAGAGCCGTGCGTGGTCGTGATCTTCGGCGCGACCGGCGATTTGACGAAGCGCAAACTCGTGCCCGCGCTCTATCGTCTCGTGCAGGAACGGCTCGTGCCCGCCGAGTTTGCCATCGTCGGCGCGGCGCGTTCAGAACTCTCGAGCGAAGAGTTTCGCGCGAACATGAAAGAGGCTGTCGCGCAGTTTTCCGAAGCCAAGAGCGTCGATGAAGAGGTATGGGAATCCTTCGCGCAAGGGTTGCACTACCAGAAAGTTGACATCGGCACGAGCGAAGACTACACGAAGCTCGGCGAACTGCTCGAACGCATCGATGGCGAGCGCGGCACGCAGGGCAACCGCGTCTTTTATCTCTCGACCGCGCCCGCGCTCTACGCCGAGGCCGTCCGCCAACTCGGCAATGCGGGTCTCGCAAAGCCGGAAGAGGGCAAGGGCTGGGTGCGCGTCATCATCGAGAAGCCCTTTGGGACAGACCTCGCCAGCGCGCAGGCTTTGAACCGCGACATACATCAACATCTGGACGAGTCGCAGATTTATCGCATCGACCATTATCTCGGTAAAGAGACGGTACAAAACCTGCTCGTCTTCCGTTTCGCCAACGGCATCTACGAGCCACTCTGGAATCGGCAGTACATCGACCACATACAGATCACGAACGCCGAGACGGTGGGCGTCGAGGGGCGCGGCGGCTACTACGAGAAGGCGGGCGTGGTGCGCGACATGTTGCAGAACCACGTCTTTCAGGTTCTCTCGCTCGTGGCGATGGAACCGCCCGCGAGTCTCAACTCCGAGTCGGTGCGCGACGAGAAGATCAAGGCCATGACTGCGGTTCGCCCGTTTACGCCCGAACGCATCCGCGCAGAGTGTGTGCGCGGGCAATACGGCGCAGGCTCAATTAACGGCAAGGGCGTGCCGGGCTACCGCGAGGAAGAGGGCGTCGCGCCGGATTCGGCCACAGAGACTTACGCCATGCTCACGATGTACTTCGACAACTGGCGCTGGTCGGGCGTGCCCTTCTACATCCGTTCGGGCAAGCGACTCGCCAAGCGCGTCACGGAGATCGCCATCCAGTTCAAAGACGCGCCGCATCGTCTCTTCGGCTCGGAGATGATGGAGCAGATGACGCCGAACCAACTGATCATCCGCGTCCAGCCAGACGAAGGCATCACGATGCGCGTCGCGGCCAAAGTGCCGGGACAGGTCACGCGCATCCGCGACGTGAACATGGATTTTCGCTACGGCGCGTCCTTCGGCGTCCAACTGGCCGAAGCCTACGAACGTCTTTTGCTCGACTGCATCCTCGGCGACCCGACTCTCTACGCGCGCACCGACATGACCGAGCGCGGCTGGGAGATCGTGATGCCCATCCTCGAAGAATGGGCGGCCACGAAAGCCGAAGCGCCGTTCCCCAACTACGAAGCCGGAACGTGGGGGCCGCAAGCCTCGCACGATCTACTCGAACGCGCCGGACGCCGCTGGCGCAGACCGTAAAAGCGGTGAATGGTAAATGGTAAATGGTGAATAGAAGAAGACACGTTTTATCCATTCGCCGTTTACCATTCACCATTTACCATTCACCATTTACCAAGTGATTTTATGAGTGCAGACATTCAACAGAACGCCGCTGCTGGAGCGAAGAACGTGCCGAAGGGGATCGACGTAGGGCGTTTGGAGAAGGAGTTGGCGGCGAGCTGGCAGAACGCAGGAGGCGCGGAAGAGTCCGGCATCACGCGCGTGTGCGTGTTGAACCTGATCGCCTACGTCGCGCCGGGAGAGGATCGCCAAAAGATAGACGAACTGCTCGACGTGGTGACGCAGTATGCGCCCGCGCGCATACTGCTGCTCGTCGCGGATCGCGATTCGGCGGAGGCCAAACTCGACGCTTACGTCTCGACGCGCTGTCAGGCCGCAAGCCGTGGCGGCGCGAAACAGGTGTGCGGCGAGCAGGTGACGATTGAGGCCGGCGGCGCGGCGCTCGACACGGCCGCCAGCGCCATCGAGCCTCTGGTCATGCCGGACGTGCCGGTCTTCCTGTGGTGGAAAGATATTCCGCACGAGGAAGACAAATTGTTCAATCGTCTCGTCGAGCTGTCCGACAGGGTCGTCATTGATTCGGCCGTCTTCGACCACCCGCACGAAGACATGAAGCGCTTGGCGCAGATCATCGGAGAGCGGCGACAGTTCATTCTGGCGAGTGATCTGAACTGGGGTCGGCTCACCTCCTGGCGCAGCTTGATCGCGAGTTTCTGGGACGTGCCCGATTATCGCCCGCACCTCGACGCCATCGACGACGTGCTCGTCGAATACGATCCGCCCGACGTCTCTTCGACAGAGATCGCGGCGCAGGCTTTGCTCGTTGTTGGTTGGCTGGCGTCTGCTTTGAAGTGGCAGCCGACGGGCGAAGCCGTGCGTGAAGGGAACAGCGCGCGCTGGACGTTGCAGGCGGGCGAGCGCCGGATCAAGGTCGAGTTTCGCCCGGCAACTGATCGTGCAGGCTGCGACGGCTACATCGCCACGCTCACGCTAAAATCGAGCGGGACGAACGCGGAGTTTTACGCGGGCGTGAACGAAGGTTGGACGAAGCTCGAAACCTCTGCCAAACTCGGCGAGGCGCACACGGTCGGCCGTGTCGTTTCATACGAAGCGAAGTCGGAAGGCGAACGTCTCAGCCGCGAACTGAGCATCCTGTCGCGCGACGAAGTTTACGAGCGTGCGCTCGCATCGGTCGGGCAGTTGATCGAAGTCTTGCAGAAAAGCTAGTCGAATCTGAAATACGCAATTTTCAAAGATATGATATTGGCCGGAGACATCGGGGGGACGAAAACGAACGTCGCCCTTTTCGAGAGTGAAGAACTCGGGAAACCGATTGCGCAGCGCAGTTTTCCGAGCGGCAAATACGAGTCGCTCGAATCCATCATCTCGGAGTTCATCGCAGAGCACAAGCCTGAGGTGTCGCACGCCTGCTTCGGCATCGCCGGGCCGGTCAAAGAGGGACAGGTCAGGACGCCGAACCTCAAGTGGGTCGTCAACGGGCAGACGCTCGCGGAGACTCTCAAGATCGAGCGCGTCGGTTTGATCAACGACCTCGAAGCGACCGCCTACGGCATCGAGGGCTTGGGCGCGACGCAACTGCACGCGCTGAACGAAGGCAAAGAGGAACAGGGCGCGCACCGCGCTCTGATCGCCGCCGGGACGGGACTCGGCATGGCCGGGCTGTTCTACGACGGTCGGCACTATCGCCCCATCGCCTCCGAAGGCGGCCACATCGACTACGCGCCGCGCTCAGCCACGGAACACGAACTGTTGAATTACATGCGCGAGAAGATCGGCGGGCGCGTCAGCTACGAACGCGTGCTGTCAGGGCCGGGGTTGTTCAACATCTACAGTTTCCTGCGCGACCAAAAGTACGCGGAAGAACCCGACTGGCTGGCCGAACAGATCAAGGCGGGCGACGGCTCGGCCGCCGTCTCGAAGGCCGGACTCGCGGGCACGGCGGAACTCGCCGTCAAAGCCCTCGACATGTTCGCGGACATCTACGGCTCGATGGCCGGAAACCTCGCGCTCATCCTGAAAGCGACGGGCGGCCTCTACGTTGGCGGCGGCATCGCGCCGAAGCTCATTGAGAAGTTGAAGGACGGCACGTTCATGCGCGCCTTCACGGACAAGGGGCGCATGTCCGCCCTCGTCTCGAACATCCCGGTGCGCGTCATTCTCGACGACAAGACGGCGCTCTACGGCGCTGCACGCTGCGCCGTCGATAACACTTGATGCTCCTTAGGCGACAGGGCGCACCGGAAAACGTCTGTCTCCGATTCACTTTAACTTTCCTTGAAGATTATGCCAGCCGACGAACAGGCGACTCCGAACTTTCAAATCTACGCCAACGCCGAAGAGGTGGCGCGCGCCGCCGCTCATCGCTTCGCCGAACTCGCACGCGGGAACATCGGGGGCAACGGGCGTTTCAGCGTCGCGCTCGCGGGCGGTTCGACGCCCAAACGAATCTACGAACTCCTCGCCACCGAAGACGTCGGCGCGGAAGTTGACTGGTCGAACGTCCACATCTTTTTCGGCGACGAACGCACCGTCCCGCCCGACCACAACGACAGCAACTATCGCATGGCGAACGAGGCGCTCTTATCTCGCGTCGGGCTGCCGCCCGAAAACATCCACCGCATGCGCGGCGAGGGCGATGCGGTTGCCAACGCGCGTCTCTACGAAGACGAACTGCGCGGCTACTTCGGCGACGATGCCGCGTGGCCTGAGTTCGACCTCATGATGCTCGGCATGGGCGACGACGGCCACACCGCCTCCCTCTTTCCGGGCACACACGCGCTCGACGTGCATGCGGCGTGGGTCACGGCCAACTGGGTCGAAAAGTTCGACACCTATCGCGTCACGCTGACCGCGCCCGCCATCAACCACGCGCGGCAGGTGATGTTCATCGTCACGGGCGCGGGCAAGGCCGAGCGCCTGCTGGAAGTCTTGCACGGCGCGCACGAGCCGCACCGTCTGCCTTCACAACTCATACGCCCGCGCACAGGCGCGCTCACATGGTTTCTCGACGAAGCCGCCGCAGCGAAACTCTCAAGAAAGGACGAGGGATGAGGGATGAGGGATGAAAGGGAACGAGCAAAGGAAGCAAGTGCTTCTCTTGTTCATCCCTCATCCCTTATCCCTCATCCCTAACTTCTATGACTCCCAAACGAGTTGCCATCGGCAGCGACCATGCCGGTTATGAAAGCAAGGAGGCGGCGAAGCGCGAGATCGAGGCGCTCGGCGTCGAGGTTGAAGACAAGGGCACGGACAGTCTCCAGAGCGTCGATTATCCGGACTTCGGCGCGGCCGTGGGGCGCGCAGTGGCGGCGGGCGAAGTGGAGCGCGGCGTAGTCATCTGCGGCTCAGGCATCGGCATCTCGATTGCGGCCAACAAAGTGCCGGGCGTGCGCGCCGCGCTCTGCTGGAACGAAGAGACCGCGCGGCTTGCGCGCCAGCACAACGACGCCAACGTGCTCTGCATCGGCGCGCGCTTCATCGAACCCGAACAGGCCGCGCGCATGATCCGCGCTTTTCTCGAAACCGATTTCGACGGTGGCCGTCATCAGGAGCGCGTGCAGAAGTTGACCGAGTTGGACGAGGCGCGCACGGCGAGCGCGAAGCAGTAGTTGGCTCGCACGTCGTTAGTTGACCTCGCAAGTATGAAGTTCACGCAAAGGCGCGAAGACGTGAAACGCGAAGGCGCAAAGGAGAATTTGATTTAACTTTGCGTCTTGCTTTTAACCTTTACGCCTTTGCGTGAAACTGTTTTAACTAAACTTCTGAAGCCCGAATCTCAAAACTTCCATGCCGACCAAAGAACACGAACGTCTGAATGATCATTCAACTCTGCCCATCCCACCGTGGCGTAAGTGGGGGCCTTACGTGTCCGAGCGCGCGTGGGGCACGGTGCGCGAGGACTACAGCCCGCACGGCACGGCCTGGGACTATTTTCCGCACGACATGGCGCGTTCGAAGGCGTATCGCTGGGGCGAGGACGGGCTGGCCGGCATCTGCGACCGCTATCAACTGTTGACCTTCGCGCTCGCGCTCTGGAACGGCAAAGACCCGATCCTGAAAGAACGTCTCTACGGGCTGGTGTCGAGCGAGGCCAACCACGGCGAAGACGTCAAAGAGTACTACTTCTATCTCGACTCGACGCCAACCCACTCGTACATGAAGTACCTGTACAAGTATCCGCAACGCGAGTTTCCCTACAGCCAACTGATCGCCGGAAACCAGGCGCGCCGCTCCGGCCATCATCCCGAATACGAACTGCTCGACACGGGCGTCTTCGACGACGACCGCTACTTCGACGTGTTCGTCGAATACGCCAAGGCCGCGCCGGAAGACATCTGCGTCCGCATCGAAGTTTTCAACCGCGGGCCGGAAGACGCGACCATACACCTCTTGCCGCATCTCTGGTTTCGCAACATCTGGGCCTGGTGGCCTGAGCCGTCGAAAGAGCCGATTATCCGTGCGGGCGAAAGCGGCGAGGATTACGTCAGCCTCGTCGCCTCCGACGAAGAGACGTGCGGGCTGCCGGGCTTGCCCTTCAAATACTGTCTCGGCAAACGTTACCTCTACGCGGACGCGGGCGGTCGCCCGCTGTTTACGGACAACGAGACGCATTCGGAGCGCGTCTGGGGCGCGAACGTACGGAGCCGCAAGCCTTACGTCAAGGACGGCTTTCATCGTCACCTCATCAACGGCGAGCCGACCGTCAACCCGGCCGGGGAGGGAACGAAGTCGTGCCTGCATTACGAGTTGAATGTCCCGGCCGGAGGATCGGTCGTCCTCAAACTGCGACTGACGGACGAGCAATTGGAGCGGCCGCTCGCGGACGTGGAAAAGATCATCCGCGAGCGACGCACGGAGGCTGACGAATTTTACGAGAAGATTCACCCGGCAAAGGCTACTGAAGACGAGCGGCGCGTGCAGCGGCAGGCGCTCGCGGGGATGCTCTGGGGCAAGCAGATTTACATCTACGACGTGCGCGCCTGGTTCGAAGGCGACAACCCCGCGTGGCCGCCGCCCGAATCGCGCCACCGCATACGCAACCATCGCTGGATGCACATCAAGAGCATGCGCGTGCTCTCGATGCCGGACAAATGGGAGTATCCCTGGTTCGCTGCCTGGGACTTGGCCTTCCACTGTGTTCCGCTCGCGCTCGTCGATCCCGAGTTCGCCAAAGAGCAACTATGGTTGCTTCTCTTCGAACAGTTTCAACATCCGAACGGGCAGATACCGGCCTACGAATGGGAGTTCTCCGATCTCAACCCGCCCGTCCACGCGTGGGCTGTGTGGCGCATCTACAACATGGATCGCGTTGCCAGCGGCAAGGCCGACCGCCTGTTCCTCGAAAAGTGCTTCCACAAGTTGCTGATCAATTTCGCTTGGTGGGTCAACAAAGTTGACAGCGAAGGCAACAACGTCTTCGAGGGTGGCTTCCTCGGACTCGACAACATCACCGTGCTCGACCGCAGCCACGAACTGCCGAACGGCGCGCAACTCGAACAGTCCGACGCCACCGGCTGGATGGGCATGTTCTGCCTGAACCTGATGCGCATCGCGCTCGAACTGGCGAAGGAGAATCCGGCCTACGAAGCGCTCGCCACGAAGTTCTTCCAGCACTACGTCTACGTCGGCGCAGCGATGAAGAAGATGGGCAACGTCGGCTATCAACTGTGGGACGAAGAAGACAAGTTCTTCTACGACGTGCTGAGCTACCCGAACGGCGAACATCACAAGTTTCGCGTCCGTTCGCTCGTCGGCCTCATTCCGCTCTACGCCATCGAGCGTATCGAGGAGAACTGGATCAAGCCCTTCACGCAGTTTCACCGCGAGATGCACTGGTTCATCGAGAACCGGCAGGACATCGTGCAAAGCTGCGTCCAGATCGTCGAACACGAAGACCAGCGCGTCTACGTCCTCGCCATCGTCAACGAAGACCAGATGCGTCACCTTCTGGAGCGCATCTGGGATCCAGAGGAGTTTCGTTCCGACTACGGCCTACGCAGCCTGTCGAAGTATCACGAAAAGCACCCGTTTCACTTCGGCGGCTCGCAAGTGGGTTACGAACCGGCCGAGTCAATCGAGATGTTGAAGGGCGGCAACTCCAACTGGCGCGGCCCCGTCTGGTTTCCCACCACGTTCATGATGATCGAATCGCTGCGCAAGGTGGGCAAGGCTTACGGGGCGAAGTTTGCCATCGAAAGCCCCGTCGAGGGCGAGCCGGACGTGACCTTGAACGACATGGCGCACGGCTTTGCAGACCGTCTCATCAATCTGTTCACGCGCGACGGCCAGAACCGGCGCGCCGCACACGGCTGGTATCAGAAGTTTCAGGAAGACCCGCACTGGCGCGACCTCATCCTCTTCTACGAATACTTTCACGGCGACACCGGGATGGGACTCGGCGCGTCGCATCAGACGGGCTGGACAGGTCTGGTCGCGTCTCTGATCGACGAGTGGCGCAAGTGAAAGAGAAGTGAAAGAGAAGTGAAAGAGATTTAGCCTGTCAGAACGTTGAAGGCTTCGCCGCCCCCGGAAAAAATCGCTTGATACGTTTGCCCGCGGCTTCGCGCGTTAATTAGTGAAGCCGGAAATTTCCGCCGCTCAAAGCGAAAGAAGGGCAAACTAAAATGGCGTCTCTCAAGATAATCCCCGCCGATGTTCCGCGCATCGCGATTCCCAAAACGCTCTCCTACCTGCTCGCCTTTCTGCTGCTTGAATTCACCTGCATGCAGGCTCACGAGTTAATTCATCATTTGACGGGGCGACTGGTTTGCGGCGCGTGGGGGACAATGACGTTCAACCTGTTCTATCTCGCCCCCGAATGCTTTGAGACGAAAAAGATCGCTCTGCTTTCGACTTTCGCCGGGCCTGCGCTCAGTTATTTCCTGATGTGGGCGGGGATGCTGCTGGTCTTGAAAAACAGGGGCGGGCTGTTCGGTCTTTCTTTGATCTTCGCCAACCTGCCCTTCGCGCGTTTTATCAGCGTGGTGATGGCGCGCGGTGATGAGATGTTGATCGGGCGACGGCTCATCGGAGAGGGCGCTTATCCGCTCGTCTTGGGCGCGGTGGTGCTGATTCTTTTGCCGCCTTTGCTTGTGGCGCAGAAAGCGATTGCCAACAAACGTCGCTGGTCGATTTTCCTGAGCTTTCTGCTCTTAACGCTCGCCTACGACGCGCTCACTAAGCGCGTGCTGCTCGCGCCGCTGATTGATCGTTGGGAACTGTTCGCGTCGAATGTTTTCGGCATCCCACTCTTCATCGTCTGCGTCGATGTTGCTGTGTTGCTCGCCCTCGCCTGTTTCAGCCCTGATCTCTACGAGCGGAAAAAACTCGGCAGGCCGGCAAGCAACGGACGAGTGCTGGATAAATCGGTCGTGATGCAGAATTCATAACGAAGCCGGTCTGCGTAGATGGCAGACGCAATCTTCCCACGGGTGCGGCCGCTTCAACGGCCGCACCCATCTTAAGTTCTTAAGCTAATTCGGAATTTCCCGCGAGGGCGCAGGCGGCGGCTTAAACGGTCGCCTGCGTTTCGGCTGCGCCAGCGGCGACGGGCGTGGGCTTGCGCGTGTTCTTCTTGACAGTGAAGACCACCGTGCTCTGATTCTTGCCTTTGACCTTCACGTCGCCGAGCGGCTGTGTGTCATAGTCGATGCCGAGAAGGGCTGCGGTCGAGTCGCTAATCAGGATCGGCACGCCCTTCTCTTTGGTCGTCGATTCGAGCCGCGCCGAGAGATTGACGGTGTCGCCGATGATGGTGTATTCGAGACGGCCTTCCGCGCCCACCACGCCGCACGTCGCCTCGCCCGTGTGGACGCCGACGCCGATGGCAATCTGCGGGCGATCCTTAGTCTTCCACTCTTCGTTAATCCGCTCGACCTCGGCCAGCATCTCCAACCCGCACGCGACCGCTGCGCGCGCCTCCAACTTCTCCCCGCGATTGATCGGCGCACCGAAGACGATCATCAAGCCGTCGCCGATGAACTTATTGATGTGGCCGCCGTAGGAGGTGACGATGCGATGCATGCGGCTGAAATATTCGTTCAACCATTCGACGACCACTGTCGAGTCAACCGACTCGGAGAGCGTCGTGAAGCCGCGTATGTCGGTGAAGATGAGTGTGACGATGCGGCGCTCGCCTGCGATGGAGAGGTCTGCGCGCTGCTGCCAGAGCGTGTCGGCCACTTCGGGCGAGACGCACTTGGAGAAGATGTCCATGATGGCCGCGCGTTCCGCTTCGGTCGCGTCGCGCACGGCGCGCTCGTGTGCGTAGCGCAAGAGGAACCCCGTCGGCGCGAGCATGCCGAGGATACCGAGTTCCGCGCTCGCCAGAGGCAGGATCATCCCGTGCGTGTTGAACGCCCACGAAGCGATGGCGAGCGTCGCTGCGGCCACGATCACCGTCGCCAAAAAGCCCCACATCGCGCGCAGCCAGAAGACGGCCAGCGCCACCAGCACGAGCGGCAGCAGGAGCATCACCAACTGTTGACGATAGGTCGGGCGCACGAGGTATCTGCCATTCAGGATGGTGGCGAGAATGTTGGCGTGGATTTCGATGCCCGGCATCAACTTCGGCAGCGTCGGCAAGTTCTTGTCGAACATCAGCAAGAGCGGGCGCGCCAGAGGTTTTGGCAAATAGTAAGGCGTGGTGAAGAGATCGGGCGCATCGTTGTTGGTCGCGCCGATGAGGACGATGCGGTCGCGGAAGAGTTCGTCCGAAAGTTTCGGGCGGCCTTCGCAGTTCAGGTTCGGCGAAGAGGTTTGGCGAAACTCCTCGCACAAAATGTCTCTGGCCGAGACGCGCGTGAAGGCGGGCGAGCGTCCGCGAAAGTCGATCTGTAAATTGAGATCGTTGCGCAGGGGCAGCGTGCGCTCGCCCAAAATCACTTTGTTTTGGCCGGGCGGCGCTTCGAGGACTTGCTCCGTGAAGCCGCGCGCGATCTGCGTGGCGAAACTGAACTGCTCGTCGAACGTGCCGTCGTCTTTGCGCACGATGCGCGACAGTTGACCGATGCGCACGAAGCGGTCGCTTTCATGCGGCAGGTCAACGAAGCCGACGAGGTAGGCGTTGTCGGCGAACATCGGCAACGGTTGGATGGAAGACGAACCGCCCGCTTCGAGTTTCTGCGCGAGCACGACGTTGCCTGCGTTTGCGAGCGATTCGACCATCTTCTGATCGGCCGCCTTGTCTTCGGCCGTGATGCCGCCCTCTTCGCTCAGATAAAGGTCGAGGCCGATGGTGTTTGCGCCGCCCTCGGTGGCGCGGTCGATCAAGCGCGCGTACCAACTGCGCGGCCACTTTTGCAGTCGCACGTTCGACTCTTTGATCGAATCCTCGTCAACCTCGATGATCGTGATCGGCTCGTTCAGTCCGCGCTGTCGCAGTTCCGGCTGGCGCACGTCGCGCATCTGGAACAGCACGTCGAGCGCAGAGTCTTCCAAGCCTGTCATGTAGCCGTAGGGACGCGTCGCATAAGTTCCGGCGCGGTCTTCGATGGGCTTGAGCGCAAGGGCGAGCACACCCCAGATGACGAGCGTTAAAAGAATGGTCAGCACCCAGTACCAACGGCGCAAGAGGTAGGGCGCAAAAGAGAATTTTTTGAGAATCGACATGGGGGTCTTAATGGCGGCAGCTATCGCGGGTCGGGGATCAGTTTAAGGGTTGACAAACACACGACCGAGCGCGTGCGATTGTAACCTCAGCCCTCTGGGCGGTCAATCTTCTTCTGAACGTCGCGCGAGCGGCCTCGGAACCTGCGCGACAGCATTTCGCAAATACATCCTCGCTAATCTTGACTAAAAAGTAAGGTATCCGTATAATCTCTTGCGTATCCTGATAATTGCTGATGTTGGAGCGATTTACATGAAAGTCTCCGCACAGGAAGAATATGGCTTACGATGCCTGTTGCAACTCGCGCCGCTCGGCGAGGGCGAATATTTGACGCTGACGCAGATCGCCGAGCGCGAGGGCATTTCGACGGCCAACGCGGGCAAGTTGCTCTGGATTTTGAATAAAGCCGGCCTGGTGTCTTCGATTCGCGGCACGAAAGGCGGGTATCGGCTGGCGCGTCCCGCCTCCGAGATTCACCTGGACGAAATCATCAAGGTGCTCGACGAAGACGTGCTGGCGAGCCATTGCAACAGCTACACGGGCATCCTCGATGCCTGCGTGCACACGGGCAACTGCGGCATCCGCCCCGTTATCGTCGGCCTGCATGACGTGGTGCGACGTGCGATGGCAAGCATCACACTGGCGCAGCTTTTGGGTACGGAGTCGAACGTCGAGACGACGCTCTACAAGATCAATTCGCTGTCGCGCGAGACGACGCACAAGGGCGCTTGAGAGGTTTCGTGCGAAGCGCGGCCGGGACTATAAAGTTCAAGTCAAAGGGTAGAAGAAGAGACGAAGATGAGTTCAATCGAATTACTGACCAACAAAGAATATAAGTACGGGTTTGTGACCGACATCGAGTCGGACATGATCCCGCGCGGGCTGAACGAAGAGACGATCCGTTTGATCTCCGCGAAGAAGAACGAGCCGGAGTTCATGCTCGAATTTCGTCTGAAAGCCTATCGCAACTGGCTGAAGATGGAAGAGCCTGTGCACTGGCCGAACATCACCTATCCGAAGGTGGATTATCAGGACATCATCTATTACAGCGCGCCCAAGCAGAAGGCCACGAAGGCGAGCATGGACGAGGTTGACCCCGAGTTGATTCGCACGTTTGAGAAACTCGGCATCCCGCTCTCCGAGCAGAAGCAACTGGCGGGTGTCGCCGTCGATGCCGTCTTCGATTCCGTCTCCGTGGCGACGACCTACAAAGAGAAGCTCAAGAAGCACGGCGTCATCTTCTGCTCGTTTTCGGAAGCGGTGCAGGAGTACCCGGAACTCATCAAGAAGTATCTCGGCACGGTTGTGCCTTCGAACGACAACTACTTCGCGGCCTTGAACAGCGCGGTCTTCACAGACGGGTCGTTCGTCTTCATCCCGCGAGGCGTGCGCTGCCCCATGGAGTTGTCCACCTATTTCCGCATCAACAACTCGGAATCAGGCCAGTTCGAACGCACGCTGATCGTCGCCGAAGAAAATTCGCACGTCTCTTACCTCGAAGGCTGCACCGCGCCGCGTTTCGACAAGAATCAACTGCACGCGGCCGTGGTCGAACTCATCGCTCTGGACGACGCAGAGATCAAATATTCGACCGTGCAGAACTGGTACGCGGGCGACGAAGAGGGCGTGGGCGGCATTTACAATTTCGTCACCAAGCGCGGCGCGTGTCGCGGGCGCAATTCGAAAATCTCCTGGACGCAGGTTGAGACGGGTTCGGCCATCACCTGGAAATATCCTTCCTGCATCCTGCAGGGCGACAATTCCATCGGCGAGTTTTATTCCGTCGCGCTCACGAACCACGCGCAGCAGGCCGACACGGGTACGAAGATGATCCACATCGGGCGCAACACGCGCTCGAACATCGTCTCGAAAGGTATCTCTGCCGGAAAGTCGAACAACAGCTATCGCGGTCTCGTGAAAGTGCTGGCCGGGGCTGAGGGCGCGCGCAATTACACGCAATGCGATTCGCTACTCGTCGGCGACAAGTGCGGCGCGAACACGTTTCCATATATCGAAGTGTCGAACAACACGGCGAAGGTCGAGCACGAGGCGACCACCTCGCGTATCAGCGAGGAGCAGTTGTTCTACCTGCGCCAGCGCGGCATCTCGCAGGAAGATGCCGTCTCGCTCATCATCAACGGTTTCTGCAAAGACGTTTTCCGCGAACTGCCGATGGAGTTCGCCGTCGAAGCGCAACGACTGCTCGGCCTGAAACTTGAGGGCAGCGTTGGATAAAGCAGAGGTTAGAAGTCAGAGGTTAGAGGTCAGTTAAAAACCACGAACTGATTTTTACTAGCCTCTGATCTCTAATCTCTGACCTCTATATTTACGGAGTAAATATTGTGTTAGAGATTCGTGATTTACATGCCAGGGTCGAGGGTAAAGATATTTTGCGGGGTGTGAGCTTGAAGGTCGAGCGGGGCGAGGTGCACGCCATCATGGGGCCGAACGGTTCGGGGAAGTCTACGCTGGCGAAGGTGCTGGCCGGTCATCCGTCCTACGAAGTGACGGGCGGCGAGATTTTGTTCGACGGAAAAAATCTGCTCGAACTGGAACCGGACGAGCGCGCCCGCGAAGGCTTCTTCCTCGCCTTTCAATATCCGGTCGAGATACCCGGCGTGTCGAACGCGCAATTTTTGCGTCTCGCCTATAACGAGAAGCGCAAGCATCTCGGCGAAGAGGAACTAGACCCGCTTGAGTTCAAAGACCTACTGAAAGAGCGCGCGAAGATCGTCGAGATGGATGCTGGTTTGATGTCGCGTTCGGTCAACGAAGGCTTCTCGGGCGGCGAGAAGAAGCGCAACGAGATTTTGCAGATGGCCGTGCTCGAACCGAAACTCGCGGTGCTCGACGAAACCGATTCCGGCCTCGATATAGACGCGCTGCGCATCGTCTCCGAAGGCGTCAACAAACTGCGCAGCCCTGATAACGCTATCGTGCTCGTCACGCACTATCAACGCCTGCTCAACTACATCGTGCCCGATCACGTACACGTGCTCTACAAGGGACGCATCGTGCGTTCGGGCGGCAAAGAACTGGCGCTCGAACTCGAAGAGCGTGGCTACGATTGGATCAAGGAAGAGGCGGCGGAAAGCCAGCCCTCGGCCGCAGCGGGCGCGTAAGGCGTGCAGACGTTCGAGTGTAAAGCCGCGCGCGAATTGACAGGTCGAGTTTCGAGAAAGTTTTCAAGAGGATGATGGTGGCACAAGCGACGAAAGAGAAGAGTTCTTACCGCGCCGCGTTCGACGCCTTGCAGGTGGAAGACGCGCCGATGCTTCCCGCGTGGGTGCTACGCCTGCGCGAGACCGCGCTGGAGCGTTTCGAGCAGGTGGGTTTTCCGACTACGGACGTTGAGGATTGGAAGTACACGAACGTCGCCCCGATTGCGAAAGGCGATTTCACGCCGTTCGCGTCCGCCGCAGACGGCGAGTTGAACGCGGAACAGTTGTCGGCTTTCCTGGCCGAAGAGGCGGCGAGTCGTCTGGTCTTCGTCGACGGGATTTATCGGGCGGAGTTTTCCGCGCAAGGGAACTTGCCTGCGGGCGTCGTCGTCGCGGATTTTGCGACTGCGTTCGGGGGCGAGCACGAGACGTTGCTGCGCACCTATCTCGCGCGCCCGGACAAGACCGAAATGGACGGCTTCAACGCGCTCAACGCCGCGTTCCTGCGCAGCGGCGCGCTCGTCTACCTGCCCAAAGGCGCGCAGGTGACGGAGCCGATACAACTGCTGTTTCTCTCGACAGAGACCACGCAACCGGCGGCCGTCTTCCCGCGCGTGCTCGTCGTGGCCGAACGCGAGAGCGCGGCGACCATCATCGAGAGCTACGCGGCAGTCGCCGACCAGTCGCGCTCGCTGACGAACGCCGTGGTCGAAGTCTTCGTCGGCGAGAACGCGCGCCTGACGCATTACAAAGTGCAGCGCGAAAGCGATGCGGCGTTCCACATCGCCTCGACCGATGCGGAACTCGAACGCAGCGGCGTCTATGATCTGACGACCATCACGCTCGGCGCGCAGTTGTCGCGCCACGGCATCAATGTGCGGCTCGCGCATGAAGGCGCGGAGTGTTGGGTTGATGGACTCTACCTCGTCGGCACGGGACAGCACGCCGACACGCATTCCCTCATCGACCACATCAGTCCGCACTGCACCAGTCATCAACTTTACAAAGGCATCCTCGACGGCAAATCGCGCGCCGTCTTCAACGGCAAGGTCTTTGTCCGGCGCGACGCGCAACAGACGGACGCGCAGCAGTCGAACAAGAATTTGTTGCTGTCAAATGAGGCGCGCGTCGATACCAAGCCGCAACTGGAAATCTTCGCCGACGATGTGAAATGTTCGCACGGCGCAACCGTCGGCCAACTGGAAGAGGAAGAACTGTTCTACCTCGTCAGTCGCGGCCTGCACGCAGACCTCGCGCGCAATTTGTTGACCTACGGCTTTGCCGAAGAGCTGGTCGAGAAGATCAAGATCGAGTCGATCAAGCGACAGTTGGACGAAGCGATCCTGAATCGTCTGCACGCGCGGCTCGAAGCGTAGAACTTGAAACTGAACGTTATGATTGCGACTGAGAAAGCTATGGCGGCTGAGAGACAAGCGGGTGTGAACGAGAGCGCGGCCGTATGGGACGTGGCGCGCGTGCGTGCGGATTTTCCTGTGTTGGGGCAGACGGTGAACGGGAAGCCGCTCGTCTATCTGGACAACGCGGCCTCTTCGCAAGTGCCGCAGATGGTGATCGAGCGCGGCAGTCGATACCTGCGCGAGGAACATTCCAACATCCACAGGGGCGTGCATTACCTGAGCCAGCGCGCGACGACCGCTTATGAGGGCGCGCGCGAGAAGGTGCGTCGCTTCATCAACGCGCGCGAATCGCGCGAGTGCATCTTCGTGCGCGGCTGCACCGAGGGGATCAATCTCGTCATGCACGGCTACGGGCGCAAGTTCGTCTCTGCGGGCGACGAGATCATCGTGTCGGCGATGGAGCATCACGCGAACATCGTCCCCTGGCAGATGCTCTGCGAAGAGAAGGGCGCGACGCTTCGCGTCATCCCGATGAACGACGCGGGCGAACTGTTGTTGGACGAGTACGAGGCGCTTTTGAACGAGCGGACGAAACTCGTCTGCGTGATGCACGTCTCGAACGCGCTCGGCACGATCAACCCGGTCAAAGAGATCATCGCGCGCGCGCACAAGCAGGGCGTGCCCGTCCTTGTCGATGGAGCGCAGGGCGCACCGCACCTTACCATCGACGTGCAGGATTTGGACGCGGATTTCTACATCATCTCCGGCCACAAGATGTTTGCGCCCACGGGCAGCGGCGTCGTCTACGGCAAGGCCGAACTGTTGGAGCGGATGAACCCCTTTCTCGGCGGCGGCGACATGATCCGCACCGTCACGTTTGAGAAGACGACCTATGCGGGCTTGCCGAACAAATTCGAGGCGGGCACTCCGGCCATCGCCTCGCAGATCGGACTCGGCGCGGCGATCGACTATCTGAACTCGCTCGACCGCAACAGCGCGCACGCTTACGAACAGGAGTTGCTCGCCTATGCGACCGAGAAGTTGTCGCAGATTGAAGGCGTCCGCATCGTCGGTACGGCGCGCGAGAAGGTGGGCGCGCTCTCGTTCGTCATCGAAGACGTGCACCCGCACGACGTGGGCACGATTCTGGATCAGGAAGGCATCGCTATCCGCGCCGGTCATCACTGCGCGCAGCCCGTGATGAAACGTCTCGGCGTCCCGGCCACGGCGCGCGCCTCCTTCTCCTTCTACAACACGAAGGAAGAGATCGACACGCTGGCAAACGCGGTGCAGAAAGTGATCGAGGTCTTTAGCTGAAAACGGTGAATGGTAAATGGTAAATGGTGAATGGAAAAAAACTGATTAGCTTCATTCACGATTTCCTGTCTTCAACCATTTACCATTGACCATTTACTATTTACCAATTGTCATGTCAGAACTGAGCGAGTTATATCAACAGGTCATCCTCGACCATAACAAGAAGCCGCGCAACTTTCGCAAGTTGGAGACGGCGAATCGTCATGCCGAGGGGTTCAACCCGCTCTGCGGCGACCAACTCACGGTCTACATGCAGATGGAAGACGAGCGCATCACGGACGTGAGTTTCGAAGGTTCGGGTTGCGCCATCTCGAAAGCATCGGCGAGTATGATGACGCAGAGCGTGAAGGGGAAGACGCGCGAGGAAGTTGAAAAACTCTTTGACGAATTTCACCGGATGGTGACGGGCGAACTAGACGAAGAAGCGACCGAGAACGAGCTCGGCCGTCTGAAAATCTTCGCGGGCGTGCGCGAGTTTCCAGCGCGCGTCAAATGCGCGAGTTTGTCTTGGCACACGCTCCACGCCGCGCTCGCAGGGGAAGAGGCGGCGACGACGGAGAACCTCGGGCCGGACATCACCACGGAACAGGTCTCCGGTTGAGCGAGTTAATCACCATCACGAATTTGAGAAGACGGCCGGCATGGCCGTCTTTTTCTTTTTGCGCGTCGCTGTTGGCAAAGGCGCGTGAATCCGTCCATAATGTGGCAACAACGAAGGAGTCCCCGTGTGAAGATCGCTTCAATCGAACTGCGAGAGATTCGCCTGCCGCTCATACATTTTTTCGAAACCAGTTTCGGCCGCACGACCGAGCGCCGAATTTTGCTCGTGCGTGTCGTGGACACTGAAGGCACGGAAGGCTGGGGCGAATGCACGGCGGGCGAAGGGCCTTTTTACAGCGAAGAGTGGACTGAGAGCGCCTGGACGGTGATCAAAAATTACCTCGCGCCGATGTGTGTGGGGCGCGAAGTGGAGAGCGCGCGTGAAGCGTCGGCGCTTATGCGCGCGGTGCGCGGCAATCGAATGGCGAAGGCCGCGATTGAGACGGCGTGCTGGGACATCGAAGCACGCCGCGCGAATGTGCCGCTCTGGCAGTTGCTAGGCGGCGTGCACGAAGAGATCGCGTGCGGCGTCTCCATCGGCATACAGGACACGCCCGAAGCTCTGCTCGACAAGATCGAACGCGAACTCACCGCCGGATACCAGCGCATCAAGATCAAGATCAAACCGGGTTGGGACGCAGGCATCGTCCAATGCGTGCGCGCGCAGTTTCCGGACATACAGTTGATGGTTGACGCCAACTCGGCTTACACGCTCGCAGACGTTTCGCTGTTCCGGCAGTTGGACGAGTACAACCTGATGATGGCCGAGCAGCCTCTGGCTTACGACGACATGTTCGACCACGCGCGCTTGCAGCGAGAGATCAAGACGCCCGTGTGTCTGGACGAATCCATTCGTTCGAGCGAAGATGCGCGGAAGGCCATCGAGTTGGGCGCGTGCCGCATCGTCAACGTGAAGTTGGGACGCGTCGGCGGGCACGGCGAGGCGCAGGCGGTGGAGCGTGTGTGCCGCGAGCGAGGTGTGCCCGTGTGGTGCGGCGGCATGTTGGAATCCGGCATCGGGCGCGCGCACAACATCGCCATGGCGACGCTCGCGGGCTTCACTTTGCCCGGCGACGTTTCGGCCAGCGCGCGTTATTGGGAAGAGGAGATCATCGAGCCGCCCGTCACCGTCACGTCACGCGGCACTATCACTGCACCAGACGCGCCCGGACTCGGTTTCGAGATCAGACGCAAACGTATCGACTCGCTGACGGTGAGAAAAGAAAGCTACACGGCCGATTGAGCTTAAGAGCGGAAGATTGACGAGTGCATATGCCTTTAGAGTTGAAACAGAGTGAGGCGAGGGCGCTGGCGGACTATTTCGCGGCGCGCGAAGGCGAATTGTTGTCGTTCATACGCGCGCTGGTGGAGACGGAATCTCCGTCGGGCGACAGGGAAGGCAACGGGGCGGTCGTCTCTCTGCTCGCAGATGCCGCGCACAGTCTCGGAGTCGAGACGGAAGTGACGCTTGAGTCCGATGCGACGTACGGCTCGCACCTGCTCTTGCGCGCGTTCCGTGCGACGAACGGCGACGCGCCGACAACGCTGATTCTGGGACACACGGACACTGTGCACCCGCGCGGCTCTATCCAAACGCGGCCGTGGCGCGAAGAGGGCGGGCGCATCTACGGCCCCGGCATTTTCGACATGAAGGCCAACTGCGCGCTCGCGCTCGAAGCGTTGCGCGCCTGTGCGACGCTCAACCTGCGCCCTGCAAGTCCCGTCTCCGTCCTCTTGACGTGCGACGAAGAGGTTGGGAGCCATAGTGGACGCGCTCTGATTGAAGCTGAATCGCGCCGCGCGGCGCGCGTGCTCGTCTTCGAACCTTCCGCGCCGGGCGGCCGTGCCAAGACTGCGCGCAAAGGCACGAGCAGCTATACGCTCCGCGCCGAAGGCATCGCCGCACACGCCGGGCTTGACCCGGAGAAGGGTGCGAGTGCCGTGCTGGAGATCGCGCGACAGATAGAGCATGTGCATAAACTCAACGACCTGTCGCGCGGCCTGACCGTGAATGCGGGCGTCGTCGCGGGCGGGACGCGTTCAAACGTCGTTGCCTCGGAAGCGCATGCGGAAGTTGACGTGCGTTTCAGCACGATGGGCGATGCGCTCAGGATGGACGAGACGTTTTTGAATCTGCGTCCCTTCGACGAACGCGTCAAACTCTCGGTCGAGGGCGGCATCAATCGCCCGCCGCTCGAAAGAACCGGCGCGGTCGTGGCGCTCTACGAGCAGGCGCGGCGTATCGCTTCCGTGTTGAATTTCGAGTTGGGCGAGGCGAGCGTCGGCGGCGCGTCGGACGGAAACTTCGCGGCGGCCGTCGGCGCGACCGTCCTCGACGGTTTAGGCATCGCGGGCGACGGCGCGCACGCCGCACACGAACACATCATCAGGGAAGACATCGCACGGCGCGGCGCGCTTCTGGCCGCTCTGCTCGTCACGCTCTGAGCGCGCCAGCGGACGATTTGCAGCCGATTTTCGAAGCGCAAGTTTATGCGAATCCTTGAGGCCGCATCGCGCGAAGAGTTGGAAGGGGCGCGCGAACTGTTCGCGGAATACGCCTCGTCGCTCGGCGTCGATCTCGGCTTTCAGAATTTCGCAGAAGAGGTCGGTCATCTGCCCGGCGATTACACGCCGCCCGGCGGGTGTCTGCTGTTGGCCGCGGACGATACGGAGTTGGCGGGCTGCGCGGCGTTGCGGAAGTTCGCGGCAGGCGTGGGCGAGATGAAGCGTCTTTACGTGAGGCCGCAGTTTCGCGGGCGACGCGTAGGGCGCATGCTGGCCGAAGCAATCGTCGAGCGTGCGCGCACCATCGGTTACGAACGCGTGTGGCTCGACACTTTGCCGACGATGCAGGAAGCCATCGCGCTCTACGCCTCGCTCGGTTTCGCTCCGGTCGCGCCTTATCGTTACAACCCCGTCGCAGGCACGCTGTTCATGGAGTTGAAGCTGAAATGAATGTCGCACGCCGCCGGAGAAGTTGAATTGACTTTCGCACACCAAAGGAGAGGATCAAGATTCATGCCCCGCTTGCGCATCGCGGTCTTATTTCTACTCGCCATCCTGTTCACCTGCACGCCTCTGTCCGAACTGCGTCCCATAGCGACGCGCTCGTCTGTCGCCGTCGCGGCCTCGCGCGACCCTGTACGAGCGCCGCGCGGGATGGTCGCTTCGACGAATAAACTGGCGTCCGAAGTCGGCGTCGATATTTTGAAGCGCGGCGGGAACGCGGTGGACGCGGCCATCGCCGTGGCCTTCGCGCTCGCAGTGACTTACCCTGCGGCGGGAAACCTCGGCGGCGGCGGCTTCATGATGATCCGTCTGCGCGACGGGCGCACGACCGCCATCGATTACCGCGAGATGGCTCCGCAGGCGGCGACGCGCGACATCTATCTGGACAAGCAGGGCAATCTGATCAAGGGCGAAGGCTCTTCAACCATCGGCTATCGCGCGGCGGGCGTGCCGGGCACGGTGGCGGGGATGGAGATGGCGCTCAGGAAATACGGTTCGGGGCGTCTGACCTGGGCGCAGTTGGCCGAGCCTGCGCGGCGTCTCGCGGCCGAAGGTTTCACGGTCAGCCACCAATTTGCGCGAGGTTTGCGTGCGAGCGACGACCTGCTCGGCCGCTACGCCGACAGCAAGCGCATCTTCCTAAACAACGGTCGCTACTTCAAAGAAGGCGACACGATACGCCAGCCGGAACTCGCCGCCACCTTCGCGCGTTTGCAGCGCGGCGGGGCGCGCGAGTTTTACGAAGGCGAGACGGCGCGGCTCATCGCCGAAGACATGCGACGCAACAAAGGCTTGATGACGCTCGACGACCTGCGCGGCTACGTGGCGAAAGAGCGCACGCCCATCCGCACGACCTATCGCGGCCATGAAGTGATCTCGATGCCGCCGCCATCTTCGGGCGGCGCGGTGCTCATCGAGATGTTGAATATCTTGGAAGGCTACGACCTGCGGAGCATGAACTGGGCTTCGTCGGAAAAATATCATCTCGTAACGGAGGCCATGCGGCGTGCTTTCGCAGACCGCGCCGAATACATGGGCGACGCGGATTTCGTCAACGTTCCCGTCGCCGGTCTGATCGATAAGAAGTATGCCGAGCGCCAACGCGCGAGCATCAACATGGAACGCGCTTCGACGAGCGCGGAGGTACGCGCCGGTCGTCCCGCCGGTTATGAGTCGGAGGAGACGACGCACTTCACAGTGGTTGACGCGCAAGGGAACGCCGTCTCCAACACTTACACTTTGAACCTCGGTTTCGGCTCGGGCGTGACGGCGAAAGGGACGGGCGTTCTGCTCAATAACGAGATGGACGACTTCGCCGCGAAGCCGGGCACGCCGAACGCCTTCGGGTTGATTCAAGGCGAGCGCAACGCCGTCGCGCCGCGCAAGCGCCCGCTCTCGGCCATGACGCCGACCTTCGTGCTGCGCAAAGACGGCACGCTCTGGTTCACCATCGGCACGCCCGGTGGCCCCACCATCATCAACACGGTGTTGCAAGCGATCATCAACATCGTAGACCACGACATGGACATCCAGCAGGCCATAGACGCGCCGCGCATACATCATCAATGGCTGCCGGACGAAATCGTCCATGAGCCTTACGGCCTGTCGGCCGACACGCAACGCGCGCTCGCCTCGCGCGGGCACAAACTGGCCGCACGCCCGCGCTACATGGGCGATGCACACGGCATCATGATCGAGGAGAAGACCGGCATGCGTCTCGGCGCAAGCGACTCGCGGAACGAGGGCGCGGCCGTCGGATACTGAGGAAGTGACGTGTGACAAGTGACGAGTTGAAGACAAGCGGCGACTGATGTGCGACAGCGTGCGGCGAGTTGTGAATCGGAAACAAAGTCGTGCGTGAATCGTAAACTGAAAGTCTCTTCTTTGCGTCCTCCGTCTTTGCTTTGCGCCTTTGCGTGAAATTTATCGTTGCTAAAGAAGAGTCTCTTGCAAAGGCGCGAAGGAAGAATGAGTGGTAAATGTTGAACTTAGCTTTGGCTGAAATGAGGTTTTGGGGCATGTGTAAAAGGCGTGTGGGGGTTGGGTTGTTGGCGTCGTTGTTGGTGGCGTGTGTGGTAGGCGGGGGTGCGAGGCCGGTCAGTTCGCAGAGCAGCGTGGCGGTTGCGCCTTCTACGCCGACCGCGATCCGTGTGACGCCGCCTGCCCCCGTCTTTGAGGCGCAGGCGCGGCTGGCCGAACTTGCAGCGCGGCGTGCGCGCGTGGCGAAAGAGATCGGGCAGCAGTCCATGCTGGTGCTCTTTAGCGGCGAGCCGCGCGTCTATACGAACGACGTCGATTACGAATTCCGGCAGGAGAACAACCTCTATTACCTGACCGGGCTGGCACAAACGCGCGCCACGCTCGTCCTCATCCCCGGCCACACGACGACGCCGGAGATTCTGTTCATCCCGCGCCGCAACCCTGCGGCCGAGACGTGGACGGGGCACATGTACAGCCCCGAAGAGGCGCGCTCTCTCTCAGGCATCGGCGAGATTTGGGAGGCCAGAGAGTTCGAGCCGTTCATGAACGCGATCCGCGCGCGCCGTGCGTACCGGCCGAAAGACGAGTCCGTGTTGATGTCGAGCATCCGGACGCCTGCGCCCACCCCGACCCCCGCGGCGACGCCGCCCACCAGCGCGGCACAGATCACCAGCCTGCCTGCGCCGCAGAACGCGGGAGGCTTCGAGAGTTTGTTCGGCGCGATGGCGCAAAAAAACGCGTCGCTTTATTTGTTGATTCCGGGCGGCGAGGGCGAGAGCCGCGAGTTTCGACAGGAGCAGACGTTTGCGTCGCGCTGGGCGCAGTCTTCGACGGGGCTGACGGTGCGCGATGCATGGCCGATCTTTACAGAGATGCGCCTGCGCAAGTCGCCTTCGGAGTTGCAACTCTTGCAGCACGCCATAGACATCACGATTGAGGCTCTGGGTCGCGCGATGGCCGTCGCGGGGCGTTCAAAGTGGGAATACGAAGTCGAAGCGGAAGTTGACTACACCTTCAAACGAAGGCACGCCGACAACTGGGGCTATCCTTCAATCGTCGGCTGCGGGCCGAACGCGACGACGCTGCACTACGTCGAATCCGAAGGGCCAGTCAACGCAAACGATCTGCTGCTGATGGACGTGGGCGCTGAATACGGCCATTACACGGCCGACGTGACGCGGACGTTTCCGGTGGGCGGGAAGTTCACTCCGGCGCAGGCGGACATTTACAACGCCGTGCTGGCGGCGCAAGAGGCTTCGATGGCAGCGGCGCGACCGGGCAACACGTTTGCGGACGTAAATCGCGCTTCTGTCGAAGTCATCAAGGACGCGCTTCTTCGTCTCGGACTGATCACGGATCGCAACTCATTCCAACACGCGCGCTGGTTCATGCACGGCACTTCGCACTGGCTCGGCATGAACGTGCACGACGTGGGCGCGATGAACACGCGTTTCGAGCCGGGCATGGTCTTCACCATCGAACCCGGCATCTACATACGCCCCGACGCGCTCGACACGCTGCCGAAGACGGAGGAGAACCGGAAATTCATAGAGGCCGTGCGCCCGGCTTTCGAGAAGTACAAGGGCATCGGCGTCCGCATCGAAGACGACGTGGTCATCACCGCCGACGGCCACCGCAACATGTCCGCCGCGCTCCCGCGCACGCTCGCCGACGTGGAGAACTTCATGTCGCGCGCCGTGCGCGAGTTGCGCTCGAACTGAAGAGCGGGATTCAAGCGGCGCGGTTTTCAGCGGCTATGAGACAGGCTGTTGCGCTTCCTTCTGTGCCAATTGACCCATCTTCCGCTGTGCAAAGACAGTGACTAAAATCAAACTCAAACCGAGCAGGGCGAGGGCGAAGGGAAACAGGAAAGAGTCTTTGAAAACTTCATAAGCCAGATGGCCGAGATAGACATGGACGCCGAGCACGCCGAAGACGAGGAAAACGGCGCGGCGCGTTTTGACCGCGAGGACGATCAGACCGATGTTGATGAGCGCGTAAACGGCGCGTCCCAGTTCCGAATCGCTGTCGATCATTGTGAGGCCGCCCCAGAAAGCAAGCGTCCCGAAGAGATAACACCAGAAAGCGTAATCTTCGGTTTGCGCTTCGCCGCTTCTCCGGCGCATTTGTTCAAGCCCGTAGCCGACCGCCAGTGTGATCAAACCGACGACGATGCTCGTCCACGCGCGGCCTTGGGTGTTCCAGGAATCCCGTCCGACAAACCATTCGGCCACATCCATAGAAAAGAACCAGAAGGAGAAAGCCAGCGGCGCGGTTAAGAAACCGAAGTGCACAAAGCGCAATGCCAGCAGCGCGGCGGCCATCGTCGCCAGTTCCATCACGATCCACGAACCTTTGATCAAGGGATAGTAATTTTCATACGCACCCGGATGATCGCCCGGCCAGAGGCCGAGCATCGCCTCAATCGTATAAACCAAGAGCGGCGTCAGTGAGACGGCTACGGTGATGAGCAACCCGCCGCCCACCGGATAGCCTCTCGCACGCAAAAACCTGCCCACTCCAATCGCGATCAACATGTAGACGACGACGGTAGCTAAGATACCCGCGTTGCCGAGCGCTTCCCACTTGCTGCCGAGAAACCACGCGCAGGCCGAGATCATCAGTAACGCACCGAAGTAGTAAGCTACCGTGACGGCGTTAAAGCCCTTGCTCTGTTCAGGCGCGGACGTGGAGGGTTCGGGCGCGGAGGGACAGTTGAAACGATGCACGGATGCCCACTCGATTAACCGTTCGGCATCGCCCACGGAGATGATGCCTTCCGCACCTGCCCGCCGGATGTCGGCGTGGGTGAGTAACTGTTCGCTGTCTGAGTGCGAGACGGGTGAAGTTGGCATCGTCTCTCCCTTCAAGCCGTGAATACAGGTTTTTCGGACAGCGGCGACGGGCTATTCGTAGCTGAGCGCGTCCACAGCATCCTGGCGTGCGGCGCGGAGGGCTGGGTAGAGCGCGCCGATGCTGCCGCCGACGACGCCGATGAGGAGCGAAATCAAAACCCAGCGCGGTTCGATCTCGACGCTCAGGCTGCTGACCCGCATCAAGGCGAAGCGCGCCGCAAACGTCAGCACCAATCCCAACAAGACGCCGAGCACGCTCACCAAAAGCGCCTCCTGCTCGATCACCCAGGCGATGGTTGTGTTTGACATGCCGAGCGATTTCAAGATGCCGATCTGGCGCGTGCGTTCAGTCACCGTCGTGTACATCGCAAGCAGGATGACGAGCATGCTGATGGCTGCGGCGATAGCGACCACGACGCTGATGAAGACGTTCAGGGCGGGCACGCCCGTCGCGTAGAGTTCCGGCAGGTCGCGCGTGAAGATGATCTGGTCTTCGGGAAACGCTTGATGAATGCGTTCGGCCAGCGCGTCCTGCTCGGCCGGATTCGCGGCAGCGACGAGGATGCTCGTGCAACTCGCTTCGCTTCCCACCTCTTCCTGCATCGTCTTGAGCGGAATCTTGATGCGCGCGCCGCCGGGCGGTTCGTAGATGCCGACGATGCGGAAGGGGCGACCGTAAAGTTCGAGCGTGTCGCCGACGCGCGCCTTGCGTTGTTCGATCCAGATAGGATCGACGATTGCCACATCGCCGCTGTCGGGAAGCGTCTGGCCTTCGACCATGCGCGTGCCCGCGAGTTGGGCGTAAGAGTTAAACTCGATGCCGTCGACGAGGCGGACGCCGAAGCCCGTGTCGCTGCTGGCCGTCGTCTGGCCGAGAGGGACGGCGGCGCGCACGCCCTCGATGCGCGCAATCTCAGCGGCGTGTGAGACGGGCATGGCAAAGGGTTGCGAACCGCTCAAGCCTACAGTGCCCGAAGCGCGCAGCATGATCTCCGCGCCGACGCCCGCTTCGCGCCGCCCGCGTTCGCGCAAAACTCCGTGCGCCAATCCGACCGTGAAGACGATGAGCAAGACGCCGACGGCGATTCCCGCGATGCTCACCAGCGTGCGCGCCGGGCGGTGTGCGATGTTTGAGAGAACGAGATTGTCCATAGCTTTTTGTAAACGCGGATGGCGCTCGATCAGGCGTCTGGTCGCTTCGGGAACTGTGCCGGTGGCGAGCATGGCGAGGCCGATGGCCGTCCAGAAGATCATCCCGGCCTTGCGCACGAGCGCGAGCGTCACGCCGGTCGCGGCGGCAAATCCGAGCGTGCGCAGGATGACTTCTGTGCCGCCCTCGTAGACGCCGATGGTCGCGGGCACGAAGCCGAAGACGAAATTGATCACCTTGGTCAGAGATTCGATCACGTAAGGCGCGTCGAAGCCGGGGCGGAAGCCGAGCATCCGCAGGGTGACGTAGACTTCAGAGACGCTCGATACGTGCGCCAGAAGATCGAAGGCGACGATCAGGAAGAAAGAGCCGCGACGGTCTTGGTAAAAATCGTGGATGTTGGATTCGAGTTCAGAGATGTGTGCTCGGCGGCGTGCGAGTGCGCGCGGCTCGAAACCGCGCGCGGCCAGTCGTTCGATGAACCACGTCAGAGGCATCACGCGGCGTGAGGCGGCAAAGCCCACGAGGAGCAGAGTCAGCATCGCCGACGTTGCGATCAGCAGCAGCGTGTAGTGCGCGGCGTCCGGCAAGTCGTAGGAAGCGAGCATGACGCACGCGCCGCTCAGGATAAAGAGCGCGACCGAGAGGTTGTAGAGCAGGTTGTCGACCACGAGCGCCTGCACGCCCATCGCGAGCGGAACGCGTTTGCGCAGGAGCGCGGCCTTCGTCGCCTCGCCGAGCAGCGGCCCCGTAAAGGTGAGAAAAGAGATCGCTTCGCCGCTCAGGCGCGTGGTGAACGCTTGCCAGAGATTGAAACGACGATGACCGGGCGGGACGGCCAGATACATCGGCACGGCGCGAAAGAAATGGCGCGTGCCGCTGATGCCGAGCAGGACGAAGAAGCCCAGACCGATGCGCGCCAGCGTGTCGAAGATTGATTGCACGCCGACGCGGTTGACGACGTAGACGAGCAGCGCCAGCCCGAACGCGAAAGCGATGAGTTGCATCCAGACGACGCGGCGACTGCCTTTGCGCGTCGCACGTTCGGCGCGGGATGCGTCGGCCGCTTCGTCCTTCCCGACCGTCGCGTCTGTTCTGACTTTCTCTTCGACCGAGATCAAGGCGCGACCTCCGCTTTGTTTCTCGCGCCCGCGGTGGCGGTCGCGGGATGCGTCGGGGGGGTGCGTTTGGGATCGAAAAGTTCGTTGATGATGCGTCCGGGGTAGGGGCGCGGGCTGCGTTCGTCCAGACGCGCGGGTGAGATGTGCGCGGGACGCGGCAGTTGGTTTGTGAGGGCTAAGATTGTCGGCACGAAGCTCAAACTATCATACGGCTCGCTGATGACCAATCCGCGAGGAATGCGCGTCGATGCGCCGCCCGCGAGCATGAGGGTCGAATGCGTGGAGACGCGGAAGAAAGAGCCGTGGTTGCCGCCGGGGTTGAAGCCGCGCACGTCGAAGTTCCAATGACTGTTGGCGAGGACGAGCATGTCCGTTTCGACGAGCAGGCGTTGGCGACGGCGCAGGCGGCGAATGAGTTGTTCGTCAACGGAGAGGCCGGGCACGTCCGGCTCGATGGCCGGGGTCATGTGCCGTCCGAAATGCTCTTGCAGACCGATGATGCCGTTCGAGTAGGTCGTCAGGTGCAGCGCGCGCAGCCATTCGAGGTCTGTGTGCCAATCGTTCAACCAGTCTTCGCGCCGCACGCCCGCGGGGAGAGAGAGTTTCGGGTCTTCCCACATCTTGAGCGGGAGTTCGGCACGCCACGCGGCGCGTTCGTATTGGATCGTGCCGTCGGGCTGCCCGCGCAGATTGGCGACGGGAACATAACGCAGGCGCAGTTCGCCGCTGCGTTCGTGTCGCGCGAGCACGAGCGCCTGATTGTCTTCGCCGCGATAGAGCCAGACGGCTTCGTCGGCGCGAAACTCTTTGCCGTAAGTATCGGGCAAGGCTTCTGCCGGGACGCGCGCAGCGATGAAATCGACGGGACGACTCTCGACGCCGCTCTGCACGTTGTTGCGCACGCGCACGTCGCGCAGGAGCGCGAAGTAGTTGACGCGCGCGAAACTTCGCGCCATGTCGAGCGAGCCGTCCGTGCCGAGCGCAAGACCTGTGGGCGCAAGGCCGACGACGTAGTTCTGCAACTCGCCGACGCTGTTCTGTTCACCCATCGCACCTTTGGCGATGTAGTCAGGGATGTTGATGCGCGCAGGGTCGAACCGTTCGCGGCGGAGCGAGAGCAGGTTTGCGAGCGTGCGCAGGTATTCGGTGTATTTGCGTTCGTCCGTCTCCCACGAATCGGCGCGCGCTTTGGCACGAAGCGCCTCTTTGTCGCGCCCCGCATCCGAGTCGGCCTGCGTCCATTTCTTCGGCTGCGCGGCGAAGGCGGCGCGTTCTCGTCCGACGAGACGACGAAGCGCGCCGAGTTCTTCCACCATGTTCGCATGCAACGTTTGCCAGTCGGCGCGCCTGCGTTCGAGGACGGCGAAGAAGGCGTCTGTGGCAGCGCGTTTGTGTGCGGGCGAGAGACGCTTACCGCGCAATTCTTCGAGCAGGATGTGCAGGACGTTGAGGTCGCTGTGGCGCAGGTGGATCGAGGCGCGTTCGTTGCCGTCGAAATCAACGAGCGCCGTGGGGTAGGCCGTGCTCTGACCTTTGAGATAGTAAGAATCCTCGGTCGTCGTGGTGATCAAAGGCACGAGCGGGTAGACGCTTTTCAGGGCGTAGTCGCTCAGAAGCCTGCGCTTCGTGATGACGTGATGACCGCCGCCCGTGCGGCTCCCCAGCAGTTTGACGAGATTGTAGCCCTGACTATAGATGCGCTCGTCGGAGTTTGTGCCGTGGTCTGAGACGACGACGAGAGCTGTGTCGGCCGCCTGGGGCGTGGCTTCGATGGTCGTCCAGATGCGGCCGATGATGCGGTCTAGTTCCCGCAAGACGACGAGTTGCGTCTCGCGCTCGCGGTTGTGATGCGCGGCGTGGTCAAACTCGGTCGTGTAGAAATCGAGATAGCGTATGCGCGGGTCTTTCAACTTCTCCAGCACCTCGCGCTCCAACTGATCCATGACGATGTTGCGCCCCTCGAATTCCACCAGCCACTCGTCGAACAACTCGCGCGGCGTGCGCTTGAGGAAACGGTTTTTCAAACCGCGTTCGAGCGTCGTCCAACGCGTGCCGCGCTGGTAGAGTTGAAAGCTGATGTGGCGTTCGTCATAAGGGTAGGAATCGACGAGCAGGGGGATGCCGAGTTCGTCCAACAGTTCTGTGCCGGGCATATCGACGCGCACCTTGCCGGCCGTGCCGAGCCAGAAGGGGATGAAGTTGAGATAGTCGTAAGAGTGAAGTGTGAGACGGTCAAACTCGACGTTGCCCTTGATCTGCAAGTGCTGTCCCGTGTCGATGAGCGACCAGGAGGGGCCGGAGAGGCTGACGCCGCGCGCGTAAAAATTTGCCACGCGCGTGCCGCGCTCGTAGAAGATGTGCTCGAACCAGGGCAGCAGACTTTTGCCCGTGCGCGGGTCGCGTTCATGCACGAAGCGATCAATCACGTCCTGCGACAGACCATCGATTTTGACGACGACGAGGCGACGCGCCTCTGCAAAAGAATTCGACGGCGCGGCCACGAGCAGGCACGCGCACGTGACGAAGGCGAGCGCGTAGCGGCGCGTTATCGCGCGCAAGGATGGTGCGTTCGGTGCAGTCGCTTTTGCGTGTCGCTCGTTCGCCATCGCGCGCTTACTGTCCCTCCGTCGCGGAGATGGTGGCGATGATGCGCGCGTCGCCTTGCGAGATGCGCTGCGATTCGCGCGCGGCGCGGCGCAGGTATTCGGCGCTCAAAGCGCGCCAGCGTGCATCGGCGGCCGCGTCGCGGTAGATGCGCACGAGCGTCGTCTTGGCCGTCTCGTTGTTGATGCGATAGAGACTTGAGAGACAGAGGCGCTGCGTCTCTTCGTCCTTCGTGTGGGCGAAGATGCGGCCGACAGCGGCGGCGGTCTTCCCGTCGGCGCGCGCTCCGTGTTCGTTGACGAAGGCGAGCGAGCGGCGCACGTCTGCGATGTTCCACTGCACTTCGACGGCCGCGCTCGAAGCGGCGACTTCACGCAAAAATTGGCGATGATGCGCGAGACGACGCGCGATGTCGAGCGTGGCGAACTGTTCGTTCGTCGCTTTGTCTTCGCGGTGCTTGTAGAGTCCGAAGGTGGCGACGCCCGCGACGCGTAACAGAGCTTGTTCCGTGCGCGTGTGAACGAGCGGCACGAGTTCGGCGCGGCGGTCGCGTTCGAGTTGGTCGGGGAGCCCGCCGGCGGGGCGTCGCGCATGTTCGAGAAGCGCCGCGTATTGCTCGCGCGCGAGACGCGACTCGGCTTCCGTGTCGTTTTCAAGCGGGTTCAAAGACACGCTTTCGAGTTTGCGCGAGACTTCTTCGCGCAGTTCCGGATCGAGCGAGGCGTCGAGCGCGAGCAGCAGTTTGAGTTGCGAGTAGGCACGCACGCGCGAGGGCTGATTGATGTCCGCGCCGCGTCGGTCTGCAACGAAATCGTAGACGGCGCGGCCGAGGAAGAAGGGCAGATCGAGATGCGTGAGACTCGCCGTCGTGCGCGCCACGTCCTGTAAGACGCGACGCGACATCTCGCGCCGCTTCGGATTCGAGTTGTCGCGAAAGTCTACGAGCAGGATCGGAATCTTCGGATGATCGAGTCCGTAGAGCGCGAGCGGGATGAGTTCCACCGCGCGTGCGCCGGACGTATCGGGCGCGACGCGGCGATTGTCTGCGTCGTAGTATCGCGTCTCGGTGTAGCCGCGCCAGTTGCGCAGGCGTTTATCGCCGTATGGGTTCGAGAGATTCAAGAACCTGTCGCCGTAGGAACGTTTCGAGTCAACATCTGCGCGTGCGATCCAGACGAGGGCGTGTGTGGTGTTACGGCCGGGAAGTTCGAGCGGTTCGAAGTAGAGACCTTCCGCTTCGGCGCGCTGGCGCAGGAGTTCCCAGTTGTGGCCGCGCGTGTCGAGCCATTGCGAGTTCTGCTTGTCGTAGACGCGCCCGAGATAGAGGTCGTCGATGAGGCCGCCGAAAGTTTTCTGCGTGAGCATCAAGCGCGCCTGTATCTCTTTCGCCTCCTGCTCGGTGAAGACCGACTCCGCGCCGGACTCCGCTTGATAGAGCGCGAGGACGGCGAGTGCGCGTATGACGTGCGCCTTGCGATAGTCGTCCGCGTTGCGTCGATAGGCGTGCGTGGTGGTCTTGACGGTCAGGCTGTAAGGATTGAGCACGAGTGTTTGCAGCGCGTTCCAGAAGACGCGATGCCAGACTTCGCGCTTCGTGCCCGCGAGATCGAGCAGGTGCGGCGGCGCATCGCGCCCCGCGCGTTTTTTGTTGGAGACGCGCGTGTAGAGAAACGGCACGGCCGAGGCGGCGCGCTGGCCGATGGTCGGGCGCGTGTAGGTGTGCATCCAGACGTAGCGCAGGCGGTCGTTCTCAGGCGTATGGTCGCCGAGCGTGTCGCGCAGTATGGAGACGAGCGGCACGTCCGGGTTTGCGTCGCGCGCGAGTCCGTCGAGGCTGCCGAAGACGGTCAACAGTTCCGCGCCGTTTGCCACCGCCACGCGTTCGAGACGAAAGCCGGGCATCGCAGTCTGCTGCGGCGACTGTGAGGCGGTTTGTTGTGTTGGTGCGGCGTCGGCGTGCGGAGCGGCGACGGGCGTATCTTGCGCGACGGCGACGAAGCCGCGCTGGCAGGGCAGTTGTAGAAGCAGGAGCGCGAAAATGAGACTAACTATCGAGCGCGCTCTCCCGTTCGAGATCACATCGTTCATGCGTTCGTGCGACACCTGCCGCGAGTTCACAAAACCGCTCCTGTTGGAGCGCCACGACTGCACTTAAACGTCCGGCCAGCGACCGGCGCGCAGTCTCTCGCTTTCGTCCGTCGAGTCGAAGGCGAGTTTCGCATAATCGAATGGCAACCCGTGTGCCGCTTTAGGGAGAGAAACTATTTGCACGCCAACTTTATAATTGACGCTGCGGCATCTCCAAATGTTTACAAACAGCTTGACGATTTGCTCTCCGATGCGCCCGGAAGGACGCTCCGTTGCAATCTATTTTTTCAAGGTCAGCGCCCGATAATTTCGTAAACGGCGCTCTGCGTGCGTTCGTCGAGTTGATAAATGCGCACGGAGGGCACGCCCGCGAGCGAGAGTTCGGCGACCGGTAGACTCTCCGCATTGAGTTTCGAGACGATCTGATCGTTGCTGAAATAACGCCGCCCGCGCGCGTTGATGACGATGTCGCCCACAGTCAGATCGCGCAAGGCCGCACGGTCTGAAAGCGAGATGGAGATGAGATCGCGTCTGCCCGCGCGTATGGCGTAATGCGTGAAGAGTTCTGGCGTCTCGCTGGCGACGCGCGCGCCGGGGCGTGCAAGCGCGGCGATATGCTCGGCCGTCTCGCGCATGCTCGCATCGTAAAATTCGTCGTGTGGAAAATAGGTTCCCGCGCGCGCGTGCCCGCCGCCGAGCGCGTTCGTGTAGAGACGATAATGCGGCGCGGCGTTCACCGATGCCAGCACGGAAGAACTGATGCAGAGCACGGCCACCGCGGCGTGTACAAAGTTGCGCGGTTCTCTCGCGCTTGTTGTAGCGGCGCGTTGTCGTAACTTTCCGGCGAGCCAAACACCCGCGGCGTTGATGCTGATGGCCGCGACGACGAGCACGATGGGCAGCGCGAACGTGAAATAGCGCGTGAACTTGCCGCCGAGCAGAGGGAAGGGGAAGAACCAGAAGAATATCCAGAAGAAGACGAAGTAGCGGCCGTCTCCGAGTCGCTTGGAGAGCAACATGGGCAGTCCGATGATGAATGCTGCGACCACCGTGAGCGGCAGTTTGAAGGCGATGAAGGCGTAGTAGAAATACCAGGGCGAGCCTTTGAGCCAGAGCGTCATCTGGTTGCGATAGAGTTGCCCCATGAACTCGTAGGCGTCGTGGCCGATGCGCCGCTCGCCCGCGAAGACGCGCATCTCGTGCCAGGTGCCGGGCAAGAGGATCGTCGGGTTGCAGACGAGGAAGGCCGCGCCCATGACGACGAAAAAGAGAATCCACTTGCGCTTGCCGAGACGCCAGCGCGTCTCAGGGATGCCTTGAAAGATGTAATAGTAGGCCGCGCTGATAGCGATCAGGTGCGGCATGTATTTCGAGGCCATCATCGCGCCGAAAGCGGCGGCCGTCGCCCAGTAGTAACGCTCCGGATTCGCCTCGCCTGATTCGGCCGCGCGCTGCCCGCGCAGCCAGAAGACGTTCGCCAGGAGGAAAAAGAAGAGCAGGAAGGTGTCTTCTTTGGCGATGCGATTGAAACCGATGGCGGCCGGGTCGAACGCCCAAAGCGCCGCCGCGATCAAGGCCGTCGGCACGCCGAACAACTCCGAGACGACGAGATAAAGAAGCAGCGCCGTGAACGCGCCGAACAAAGCGGCGGGCAGGCGCAAGGCCGTCTCTTCCGAGACGCGAAAGCCGGGGCGGGTCGCGGCCAGGCTCGAAGCGTTCCAACGCTCCGCGCCCGAGACGCTCGCCGTCATCAGAGCCTTCATCAGAAACGGATGCTCGCCGTTGGTCGAAGTCAGACCACGAGTGCGATAGTCCGCTGCGGCTCGCAGTTTGTTCAACTCGTCTTCGCTCAGACCTTCTGCGCCAAGACCGCTCGCGCGGAAACCGAAGCCCGCCGCCACGATAATGACGAGCGAGACAAGGACGAGCGCACGGCTCGCCACGCGCACGTTCTGTCCGTGGAACAGTTCGGGCGAGATGCTGGCCGTGACGGCAGTTGCGGCAGTTGCGGACAAAAGTTTCGTCGAATCCCCAGTCGGAAAAAATTGTTCGGCCTGGACAATCAATGCCAGTCGATGCCGGTCGATGCCGGGTGACGCGCAACACGCGCGACACGCGCGCACTCGTCCCGGCAAAAGGCGAAAGGTTACTGCGCCCTCCGGCGGCCTGTCAAAGTGGCGCTCAGTTTAAACTTGAAACTCTTGACCGGCGCTTCGGCTGTGACACTTAGCAAATTGTCACTCGCGGAGAATCAGCGCGGCTGTGGCTGCGGCGCGTTCGGCGCGCGCCCGTCTCTCTGGGCAGACGCCTCTGCGGCCGTCGCCGTCGCGTTCACGTTCTCGACGGGCGGCGTGGGCGGCTTCCATCCGGCGCGCTCTAAGAGCGGCACGGCGAAGCGCACGGGCACGGCGAAGTTCGCATCCTGCAAGCCCTCGAAGATGCCGAAGTTGATGCCGATGACGCGTCCCGACTGGCCGAACAGAGGCGCGCCCGATCCGCCTTCGGCCGTCCGCGCGTCGTAGATGATGCGGCGCGTCTGCGAGTCTGTGATATGCCCCTGCGTCGTCAAGGGTTTGATCAAATTGCGTTCGGCGAGGTGTCCGACCAGCACGTCGAGCGACGAGCCGAAGCGCTGCTTGATGCCGTTGGCCTCGTCGTCGGGCAGAGAGACGAGGATGCGATCCGGCCCCGAAGGATAACCCATCATCACGACCGACTTGCCGACGCCGCTCGCGTCGGAGTTATCGTCAATCGGCAGCGCCGGAATGTCGCCTGCGCCGCGCGCCATCGTGTCGAAATAGAGCACGGCCAGATCGTCGCGCGTCGAAGCCTGCCGGAACTTGAGCGGGAACGCCTGCGCGTGGCCGGGGAAGTAGGCGAACAGTCGCGTCAGGCGCGGCTTGCCGCTGACGGTGCTGCTCAAGACGAGCGAACGCTCGTCGGCCACCCACGGCTCGACGCCGACGTGGCGATTCGTCACGACGTAGCCGCCGCCGACGTGAAAGCCCGTGCCGACGTAAGGAAACTCGGCAATCGCGCCCGTGCCTTCCGGCGTGAGCGATTCGCTCTGTCCGGCTTCGGTCGCATCTTCCGCGCCGTCGCCTTCAGTGTCGGCAGCGACCGTGCGTTGCGGGTAACGAAGCGGCCGACCCGTTCCAGCCTCGACGAAGACGTACATGCCCGAGATCAGGCAGACGCCGTTGCCGTATTCGCTGCGCAGTTTGGGCGCGAGCGAGAGGCTGTTGATGATGTCTTTGTTCGAGCGATTGACCTCCTCGAACTGGTTCTGCGATTCGCCCACCTTCTGATTGAGACGCGCGATCTGCGCGTTCTGTTCTTCGATGTGACGGCGGCTCTGCTTCAGTTCCTTGAAGCCCGCGTAGCCGAAATAGAGAACGCCGCCGACAAGCGCCAGAACGATCAGGAGCGCGATGATCTTCGTGCTCAAATTGATCTCGCGTATGAGTTCGCGTGTGAACTCGCGCAGGAAGACTTTCGCGTCGTCGCGGCGTGCGGTGGCAGCCGATTCGATGGCCGCGTTTTCGATGAAAGGCGCGACGCGCACGTCCGGCTGTTTGCTTGAGACGAGCGCGGGCGGCGATTCGACGGGGAAGAATTGGAGGACGAAATCCGTGTCGGGGATACGCACGGTGTCGCCATCTTCGATTGGGGCGGCCGGGACGAGCGGCGAGCCGTTGTGCGTCAGGCGCAGGGAGCGGTCGAAATCGCCGACGCGGTAATGGCCGTTGGTGCGTTGGAGTTCGAGCAGGAAGCCGTCGGAGCGCGGGATCACGCCGGGTTGAAAGCGCAGTTCGCAATCCGCATCCGAGCCGATGCGGATGCGTTCGTGCGTCAACACTTCCGTGTGCCGATCCGCCCCGACCTCTACGTGTACAACCAGACCACTCGCCATACGTCTTGAAACTTCCGAAGAACCCGCCCCGCCTGCACTTAATCGAAGAGGCGACCGCAACGCGACCGCTTCATATAGAACTTCTGCGGTCATTTTGCGCGCAGTCGCCAACGCCCGTTATTTTATACTAAGATGAACCATACGGGCAAAAATTAGCCATTATTCAGTGAACGAGTGAATATGAAAGAAATCTCTTTTATCGAAAACAAAGACGAAGTGTGCGCGCTTGCGCCCGTGGCCTACGCGCCGATTCGTCTACATGTGTTTGTGTGTTCGGGCAAGTCCTGCACGAACGTCGGGAGCGAGGAAGTGAAAGAGGCTTTCGAGCGGGAACTAAAGGCGCGCGCGCTCCTGTTCGGCAAGGCCAAGAAGGGCAAGAACCCGCAGGGCAGCATCGTCCTGACCGAATGTTCGTCGGTCGGCTTCTGCGCCGTGGGCGCGGCCGTCATGGTCTACCCGGACGGCATCTGGTACGCGCAGGTGCGCGCCTCGGACGTACCGGAAATAGTCGAGGAACACTTGGTCGGCGGGCGCGTCGTCGAACGCCTCGCGCTTTTGAAACTGCCCGCCACCGCCGGAACAGCGACCGGGAAAGTCGAAGCGGCTTAAAACGCGTTAACTAACTTCCGTGTTAATGAGACTTTTGTGATAAGTGAAAAGCATAAAACTATCTGGGCAGATTCCGAGTTGATTGAAGGTATCGGCTCGTTTCCTCTCGCTAAAACAGTCGAGCACTGCGGCGATGGCTTCTCCGTTGACCCGTTTGAAGTCTACGCGTATTGCCCGAAGTGCGGGGCACAGATTAAATTGCGGTCGTTCTCCGCCTCATGCGAGATTGAAGATGTCTTCGATGCCATCTTCCTCTGGATGAGTATGCCGGGCGCTTTCGACGTGGCAGAACGGAGACGGCAGAAACTTATCAAGGCGGAGTCTGAAGAATAGCGCGCCAGCTAACAAGGGCATGCACCCAACAGCAGAGCAGGCATTCGCTAATTCGGAACCTGTTTAGTTGGATGCGCGGCGGGTGATGCCGGGCATGAGGCCGCAAACGGTTTCCGTAAAAGTTTCCGGCAAAACTAAACCGTGCGGCGACTCGTAAACCACTTGCAACCTGCGCCGTGTTTAAACGTCCGAACGCGCGCCGAAAGATTATTTGTGCAACAGTACGCGCTGTGGCGGGCATCAAAACGCGCGGACTAGGGTTCGCCGCCCGTCGGCCTACACTTCATTTTGGAGCCAACAATTTATGCTTCGATCTACGCGGAGAGTTCTCCAGTTATCCGGCGTCGCCTTCGTCGTCGCAGTGCTTCTCGCCGTCGGCGTTCTAGTGCCGCGCGGTGCGCGTGCGCAAACGAAAGTGCCGCGCCTCGACTACCGTGAGCGGACGCTTGCAAATGGCCTCAGAGTCTTGAGCGCGGTGGACAAATCCAGCCCGACGGTGGCGATACAGGTCTGGTACAAGGTCGGCTCGAAGGACGACCCGGAAGGCCGCAGCGGTTTCGCGCACCTCTTTGAGCACATCATGTTCAAGAGCACGAAGAACATGAAATCCGAAATGATGGATCGTCTGACGGAAGACGTGGGCGGCATGAACAACGCTTTCACGGCCGACGACGTGACGGTCTATTTCGAAGTCGTGCCGTCGAATTATCTGGAGACTCTACTGTGGGCGGAGGCCGACCGCCTCGCCTCGCTCAACGTTGACGACGCCAACTACAAGTCGGAGCGCGACGTGGTGAAAGAAGAGTTTCGCGAACGCGTCCTTGCGCCGCCCTACGGCAAACTCTTCTACCTGCTCGAACAGAAATCTTTCTCGAAGCACCCTTACCGTCGCCCCGGCATCGGCAGCATCGAAGACCTCGACGCCGCTTCGACCGAAGACGTACGCGCCTTCCATTCGACCTTCTATCGTCCGGACAACGCGACGCTCGTCGTCGTCGGCGACTTCGACCAGAAACAACTCGACGCGTGGGTCGATAAATATTTCGCTCCGATCCCGAAGCCCAACCGGCCGCTGCCGCGCGTGAGCGTCAAAGAGCCTGAGCGCACGGGCGAGATGCGCTTCGTCGAATTCGGCCAGAACGTGCCGCTCCCGGCCGTCGCCTTCACGTTCCTCGCGCCGCCCAAGGCGAGCGAGGATTCGGATGCCTTGCGCATCGCCGAGTCGATCTTGTCTTCGGGCGAATCGTCGCGTCTCTATCGTTCGCTCGTCTACGAGCAACAGGTGGCGCAGAGCGCGTCTGCCGGGGCAGACCTGCGCGAGGATTTGAGTCTCTTCAGTTTCCTCGGCATCCTCGCCAGCGGCAAGAAGCCCGACGACCTGGAACGCGCTCTGATGGCCGAGATCAAGAAGATGCAGGACGCGCCCGTCACGGCCGCGGAACTTGAGAAGGCCAAGAATCAGATCATCACCAACCAACTGCGAGAACGCGAAACCAACAACGGCAAGGCGCTCGCGCTCGGCGACGCGGCCGTTCTCCTCGGCGACCCGAACCGCGCCAACACGGACATCGAGCGCCTGTCGAAAGTGACGGCCGCAGACGTGCAGCGCGTGATGCGCAAGTATCTGACGGACACGAACCGTCTCGTGATCTACTACCTGCCCGAATCCCTGCGCCCAGCGAAACCCGCCGAAGAGAAGTCCGGACAGACAAGCAAGCACGAGCGCGGCGCGCGCGTCGAGGCCGGGGGAGGGAAATAAGCCATGAGCATCTGCAAAGAACTTTCGCGTCGCACCTTGCAAACGTTTGATACGACCTCGCACGCCATGAGATCACTCGCATCGAAATCACTTGCCGTCGCCGCCCTGCTGGCCGCGTTCAACGTCGCGGTTTCGGCGCAGCAGCCCGCCGCTGCCGCTACAGCACAGGCGACGCCGCCGCCACCGGCCGCGCCGCGCAACGTGCCCATCCCGAAACCCGTCGAGCGCACGCTTCCAAACGGACTGCGCGTCGTCGTGGTCGAACGCAGCAACATGCCGCTCGTCTCCGCCGCGTTGATGATCAGAAACGGCGGCGAAGTTGACCCGCCGCAACTGGCCGGCCTGGCCGACATGACCGCCTCGCTTCTGACGAAGGGCACGCAGACGCGCACCGCGCCGCAGATCGCCGAAGCCATCGAAGCGCTCGGCGGCTCTATCGAATCCGGCGCGCGTTGGGACGCTTCGACCGCCAGCGTCGGCGTCATGTCTTCGCGCATCCCGAACGCGGTGGAGATACTGGCCGATGTGGTGCGCCGCCCCACCTTCAAGGACGAAGAGATCGAACGCCTGCGCGCGCAATATCTGGACGACCTGACGGTGGCGCTCGGCCAGCCCGGCTCAATCGCACGCTACGTCGCATCGCGCGTCGTCTTCGGCGATGCGCCCTACGGCCACCCGCTCTCAGGCACTCCCGAATCCATCGCGCGGATCAAACGCGACGACATCGTGCGCATGCACGCCACTTACTATCGCCCCGATAACGCCATCCTCGTCATCGGCGGCGACATCGCTGCGGCCGACGCCTTCAAAACTGCCGAACGCTTTTTCGCCGACTGGCAGAAGCCGACCGCGCCGCTTCCGGCCGCAAGCGCCAAAGCGACGGCCACGGCGGCGAGCGCACAACAGCGCGTCGTGGTGATTGACAAGCCCGACGCAGGGCAGGCCGCCGTGCTCGTCGCGCGCACGGGCATCCGTCGCACCGACCCCGAGTTCTTTCGCGGCATCGTCGCCAACTCTGTCTTGAGCGGTTATTCCGGTCGTCTCAATCAGGAGATTCGCATCAAGCGCGGCCTGAGCTACGGCGCGCGTAGTGCGCTCGAAACCAGACGCGATACGGGGCCGTTCACGGCCGAAGCGCAGACGAAGAACGAGTCGGGCGCGGTCGTCGCCGGGCTGCTCTTAGGTGAACTGAGTCGCCTCGCCAGCGGCGAACTGCCCGAAACGGAACTGACGCCGCGCAAGGCCGTGCTCATCGGCGGCTTCGCACGCAATCTTGAGACGGCGAGCGGTCTGGTCGCGCAAGTGGCGAACCTCGCGCTCTACGGCCTCAGCTTCGACGAGATCAACAGCTACATCAACAACGTGCAATCCATCACGGCCAAGGACGTGCAGGGCTTCGCCGGTTCGCGTCTCGCGGCGGGCGCGGCCAACGTCATCATCGTCGGCGACGCCAAGAAGTTCCTGCCCGAACTGCAAAAGCAGTACAAGAACGTGGAAGTGATTCCGGTGACGGAACTCGACCTCAACATCGCGCAACTGCGCAAGACGAAGTAACAACGGACGCAGGCGTGCGCTCAGTCGCATTTGATGACTGAGCGCACGCGTTCATCTCCGGTTCTCGTTCGTTCTCTCCTCAATTCGACCTTCGCGCGTCTCTCTCCCGTCCTTATCCAGAGAGGAATTTGATATGTCAAAGCGATCATCTCTCACACGAAACGCTCTTTTGCGCTCTGCCTTCGCCGTCCTGTTAATCTTCAGCGTGACTGTCGCATCGCACGCGTCGTCGCGGCAAGACCCTGATGCGGCGAACGCGCAGGCGGACGTGAACGCGTTGATGCGCCGTCTGACGGACAGAGACCCTTTGACGCGTCAGCGCGCGGCCGAAGACCTCGCGCGACTCGCGCCGCCCGCGCAGCGCAAACTCGTCGAGGGTTATCGCCTGCAAGAGAAGAACGCGCGCGTGCGTCTCGCGCTCGACTGGGCGCTCTATCGCATGGGCAAAACGTCCGCGCTCTTCTCGGTCGTGCGCGACCTCGACAGCAACCGCTGGAATCAATCGGAAGCCTATCTGGGCGAACTCGAAACGCCCGAACCGCTCTACAACCTGCTGCCGCAAGTTAACGGCAACACGCAGATCAAACTGCTCGAAGCGCTCGCGCGCTCCGGCAACGCCGGGACGCTCACGGTCGTCGAGCCTTACGCCTCATCCGTCGATCCCAAGATCGCCGACGCCGCACGCTTCGCCACGCGCGAGATCACGCGCCGCTTAAATGCGCCCACGCCGCCCGACACCAAGACGCGCACGCGCCAAACCGGCAACCCCTCAACCGACACTCCCTAATCCAACATCGAACAGAAAATCGAACAAGGAGCGAGCACCCCACTCGCTCCTTTTCGATTTTTTGTGTTATTAACAGCTAATAGCTAAACGCTAAAAGCTAACAAGCCCCTATGCACCCAAACCTTCGCTCCTTTCTCGACCAACTCGCGCGCGAACGCGATCTCATCACCATCGACGCGGAAGTTGACCCTTATCTGGAACTGGCGGAAATCCATCGCCGAGTCATCGCGCAAGGGGGCGGCGCGCTTCTGTTCAGACGCGTGAAGGGCAGTCGTTACCCGGTCGTGACGAATCTCTTCGGCACGGCACGCCGCATCGAGTTGGCGTTCGGACGCAAGCCGGAATCGCTGGTCAAAGAAGTTGTCCACGTCGTCGAGTCGATGTTGCCGCCGCGCCCTGCGGAGTTATGGCAGCACCGTTCGCTCGCGCTCGAAGCGTTGAAGTTGGGGACGCGTCGCGTGCGTCGCGCGCCCGTGCTCGAAGTCGTAGACCGCCCGGCGCGGCTCGACGAGTTGCCGATCCTGACGACGTGGCAGGAAGACGGCGGCGCATTTGTCACCTTGCCGCTCGTCTACACGGAACACCCGCGCACGCGCAAACACAATCTCGGCATGTATCGCATCCAGCGGCACGATGCCGAGACGACCGGCATCCACTGGCAGATACACAAGGGCGGCGGCTTCCACTACCATGAGGCCGAGGCGGCGAACGAATCTCTGCCCGTCACGATCTTCATCGGCGGCCCGCCCGCGCTCATCCTCGCGGCCATCGCGCCGCTGCCTGAAGACGTGCCCGAACTCGTGCTCGCCTCTGTCCTCGCGGGCGAAAAGATCGCGGTCACGCGCGACCCGTTCGCGCACGGCCACCGTCTCGTCGCCGAAGCCGAGTTTGCCATCACGGGGCGCGTCCCTCCGCACGAGCGGCGACCCGAAGGGCCGTTCGGAGATCACTACGGTTATTACTCTCTGCAACACGACTACCCGGTCTTCCACGCCGAAGCCGTCTGCCACAGGCGCGATGCCATCTATCCGGCCACGGTCGTCGGCAAACCGCGTCAGGAAGATTTTTTCATCGGCGACTATTTGCAGCAGCTTCTCTCGCCGCTCTTTCCGCTCGTCATGTCGAGCGTGCGCGACCTTTGGTCTTACGGCGAGACGGGTTTTCATTCGCTGGCGGCGGCCGTCGTGCGCGAACGTTACGCGCGTGAAGCGCTCGTCTCAGGCTTTCGCATACTCGGCGAAGGCCAACTCTCGCTCACGAAATTCCTGCTGCTGACGGACACGCCGCAAGACCTGCGCGACTTCCCGAGCCTCTTCGAACACATCCTCGCACGCGCGCGTTTCGAGAGCGACCTCTTCATCTTCTCCAACGTCTCGATGGACACGCTCGACTACACGAGCGGCAAAATCAATCAAGGCAGCAAAGCGATCCTGCTCGGCCTTGGCGATGCGGTGCGCGAACTGCCGCGTGAATTTCGCGGCGGGCTACCACGCGGCGTCCGGCGCGCGGAGACGTTCTGCGGCGGCTGTCTCGTCGTCGAGGGCGTGCCTTACGCGGAAGAACCGGGGCAGGCCGCGCGCCTTGCGACCGACGAAGCGTTCGACGCGTGGCCGCTCGTCGTCCTGCACGACGACGCGAGCGTGGCGCACAGGGCGGCCGATTTTCTCTGGGCGACGTGGACTCGTTTCGAACCCGCCGCCGACATCTACGCCAAACAGACGAGCATCGTGCGTCATCATCTTTCTTACACTCCGCCCCTCGTCATCGACGCGCGCATGAAACCTTCGTACCCGGACGAACTCGTCGTCCGTCCGGACATCAAAGAACTCGTCGACCGTCGCTGGGGCGAATATTTTCCGAAGACGAACCTGGTGGCTGAGACTTAGAGCGTCGAACAAAATCACGAAACCACGAAGATACACGAAACAACACGACGAAGATTTTCGTGTTATTTCGTGTGGGTTCGTGGTTTCGTGATTTTGTTTGGTGAGCACTCTTGAACTTAATCCTCCCCTCGCACGCGAAAACAGATGAGCGAACGTGCGATTGTAGAGACGCTTGAGACGGCTTGTTGCATCGTTGGCGGCGGGCCTGCGGGCGCGGTGCTCGCCCTGATTCTGGCGCGGCAGGGAATCCCCGTCGCTCTCCTTGAAGCGCACGAAGATTTCGAGCGCGACTTTCGCGGCGACACCATCCACCCGTCCGTCCTCGAAATTCTGGACGAACTCGGACTCGCCGAACGCCTCCACGCCCTGCGCCATTCCAAGATTCGCACAGCCGCCTTTATGACGCCCGCGGGCGCGCTCACGCTCGCGGATTTCGGGCGACTCAACACACGCTTCCCCTACATCATGATGTTGCCGCAGGCGCACTTCCTCGGATTCCTCGTGGAAGAAGCGTCGCGTTATCCGAATTTTCAACTGCGGATGGGCGCGCGTGTCGAAGAGTTGATCGAAGAGGGCGGCGCGGTGCGCGGCGTGCGTTATGAAAGCGACGCGGGCGTGCATGAAGTACGCGCCGAACTGACAATCGGGGCGGACGGGCGCAGTTCGCGCGTGCGGCATCTGGCGGGGATGGAGCCCGTGAAGACTTCGCCGCCGATGGACGTGCTCTGGTTTCGTCTGCCGCGCGAGCAGGACGAGCCGGAGGGCGTGCTGGCGCGCATCGGCGGCGGCCACATCGTCGTGATGCTCGACCGTCTGGATGAATGGCAGATCGCTTACGTCATCCTCAAAGGCGACTACAGACAGATTCGCGCCGCCGGACTCGAAGCCTTGCGCTCGTCGCTCGTCTCAATCGCGCCGGAACTGAAAGAGCGCGTCGCGCAACTCAAGGAGTGGAAGCAGGTGGCGATGCTGTCGGTCGAATCGAGCCGTGTCACGCAATGGTGGAGGCCGGGGCTGTTGCTTATCGGCGACGCGGCGCACGTCATGTCGCCCGTCGGCGGAGTCGGCATCAACTACGCCATACAGGATGCCACGGTCGCCGCCAACATTCTGGCCGCGCCGCTCGCTGCGCGCCGCGTCGAACTCAGACATCTGCGCGAAGTGCAACGCAAGCGGATTTGGCCGACGCGCTTCATACAGGCCGTGCAGGCGTTCATCCAGCGTGAGATCGTCGCCAACGTGCTCCGGTCGAATCAACCGCTTCAAGTCCCGGCCATCGTGCGTCTCTTCCTGCGCACGCCGTTTCTACGCACCATCCCCTCGCGCATCATCGCCTTCGGTCTCAGACGCGTCCACGTCAAACGTTCGCTTCGGACAGCAAAGGCAGACGGAGCGTGAAGATTGCGCCGCCCGCCTGTGCGTTCGAGGCCGTGAGCGTGCCGCCGTGTTCCGTGACGACGCGGTGCGCGAGGGCGAGTCCGATGCCGTGGCCTTTTGTCTTGGTGGTGAAGAAGGGAATGAAGATGCGTTGCAACTCGGAAGGCGCGAAGCCCGTGCCTGTGTCCGCGATGGAGAGGACGAGCCAATTGCCGCCCGCGTCGTCGCGCTCAACGCTTCCGTGCGCGCTGACGCGCCGCTCCGCGCGTGAGTCGTCAATCGCCTCGGCGGCATTGCGCAGCAGATTCAGGAGCGCCTGACGGAGCATCAACTCGTCAGCGCGCACGCTCTTGAACGCGCCCGCGACGGAGAAAGAGACGCGGCGTTCTTCGTAGAGAGGCTGTAGCTCCGCGGCGCAGTCGGCGAGCAGTTCTTCGAGCGAGACTTCGGAGAGTTGGAGCGGTTGCGGGCGCGCGAAGTTGAGAAAGGCCGTCACCATCTGCGTCAGGTTGCGTACTTCCTGCAGGAGCGCGGAGGCCGCGCCGCGCCCGCGTTCGTCCAGATCGAGATTCTGTAGAAGCTGCGCGTAGCCGTGCAGCGTGGCGAGCGCGTTCTTGAATTCGTGCGCCAGCCCCGCCGACATCTCCCCCAGACTTTCGAGATTTCTTTTGAGCGCCAGAGCCTCGCGCAACTGCGCGACCTCCGTGATGTCCGTCAACAAACAGAGCGCACCGCGCGTCGCACCGTCGTTCGCAGGACGCGACGTGTCAACGCCTGCTGCCTGCGACGTGTCGCCGTCCGCCGTCTGCGTCGCATCGTCGTTTGTGCCTTGCGGGTCGATGGGCGCGACGGTGACGCCGAGGCGACGCGTGCGGCGGTCGCCCGTCGTCGCGGAGACTTCGACGCGGCGATAGAGTTCGCCGGTGCGCAGGCAGTGTTCGACCATCTCTGAAAGTTCGGGAGAGAGACGCAGCAGCGTCGAGAGGTGTTGGCCGGTGGCGTCGCCGCTCGTCTCCAAAATGGCGCGTGCAGGGGGATTGATGATCGTGGCGATGCCGCGCGCGTCGAAGGCAACGAGGCCGGAAGGGACGCTCGCCACCACCCGCTCGCTGAAACGCTCGGCCGTGGCGGCGCGCGCGCTCGCCTGCGCGCTCAACTTCTCCAACTCGCGTTGCTGCGCGCGCAACTGCGCCACGACGGCCTGAAACGTCTCAAGCACAAACTCCGTCTCGTCCCGCACGCCGTCGGGGCGTGCCTCGACCGGCGCGCGCTCGGCCTCGCCCAGAAGTTGGCGGTACGGCCTTACCAGCCAGCGTGGCAAGAGAAAGATGCCCGGCAGACTTACGAGCAGCGTGATGGTGAAGACCGCGAACAGGACGGGCGCGCGCACGCTTCTGTCCGGCGGCGTCATGGCAACCAGCGTCAGCGTGAACAAGTTCGCCACAAGCAGCAGCCCGACCACCAGCGCCAAGACCAACTGCACGCGATTTTCATAACGAGGAAGCATAAGAGCAGAGGTCAGAGGTCAGAGGTCAGAGGTTAGTAGAAATCAGTTCTGTTTTAACTGACCTCTCACCTCTGACCTATGTGTTTAAGGAACGAAGTGGCCGAGATACCAGTTGATGATCTGTTGGCCGAGAAGGAGGCTCAGGATTGCGCCGATGCCGAGGAAGATGCCGAAGGGGAGAAGCATCTGCATGTCGCGCTCGCGCCGCCAGAGCATGAGGCCGACGCCGACGAACGAACCGCCCACGACGCCGAGAAAGATTGTCAGGATCGTCAGAGGCCAGCCGAGATATGCGCCCACCATAAAAAGCATCTTCACGTCGCCGAGTCCCATCGCTTCGACGCCGCGCAAGCGTTCCCACAGCCAACCCATCAGCCAGAGCGAGCCGCCGCCGACGGCCGCGCCGAACAGTGCGCCCGCCACGGACACCGCCCACTGAGGCCAACCCTGCAACAAGCCTTCGCTCAAGAAGGCGAGGCCGTAGAGGTTCGGCACGAGCGCGCGCGCGACGAGCGCGAAGGCGAAGCCGGGCAGAGTGATCACGTCGGGCAAGATCATGTGTTCGGCGTCGATGAAGATGAGCGAGACGAGCGCGGCGACGAAGATGAGATCGAAGGGGAGGGCGAGCGTCAAACCATCGTGCAGAAAGACGAGGCCGAAGAGAAGCGCAGTGAGGGCTTCGATGGCCGGGTAGCGGCGCGAGATCGAGATGCCGCAGGCGCGACAACGCCCGCGAAGGACGAGAAAGCTGAGGATGGGGATGTTGTCGTAAGGCCGTATGGCCGTGCCGCACGAAGGGCAGCGCGAATTGGGGAAGACAATGGACTCTTCGCGCGGGACGCGATGAATGACGACGTTGAGAAAGCTGCCGATGAGCGCGCCGAGAGCCGAGACGAGGACGAGTGCGAGCGGGAAAGGCACGAGCGAGGGGTCGGCGTAAGAAGTTAAGTTTTGCAGTTGAACCATCCTGTCGGTGTTTATAGCGAGTCGAGTTTGCCGGTAAGTGTCTGCTGCGGCGGCAAGGTCTGTGCTTGACGCACGCCGCCGACTTTAAGCATATTAAAGCCTCGAAGGGGTTTGCGAAAGACCTAAATTTTTAACGAACCGCGGGAAAGGAGTAAGCGTGAATTCGCGCAGACCCATCATCGCCCTCGCCTGTGTCGGCGCGATCATTATCGGCGTCCTCACCTTCGTCCCTTATTCGCTCACGATGGTGAAGCAGGCGGGGCGCGGCGTGGCCGCCGCCGTCAAGTCTTCGCTCGGCAAAGAGCCGTCGCCAGATTTCGCGGCGGAGATGAGCCAGCCCATCGTGCCGCAGTACGACGTGGCTTTGTGGTACGGCGGGCGCGGCGAAGAACCCGAACGGCACGGCGTCTTGATCCAGACGCTCGACGGCAAGCGCGTCTTCGCCTCGCACAACGCCGACACGACTTTCAATCCCGCCTCGCTCGCCAAACTGACCGTTACGCTCGTCGCCCTCCAACGCCTCGGCCCCGATTATCGTTTCCACACGCGCGTCTACACGGACGGCAAGACGGACGCGTCCAAAGTGCTCGACGGCAATTTGTATCTCGCGGGCAACGACCCTTCGTTCGGCGACGCCTCGGCCAATCTGATCGCGAAGGAACTGCGCGCGCGCGGCATCGAGCGCGTGAAGGGGAAGATACTGGCCGCACCCGGTTTCTCTTTCAACTACAACGAGCGCGCGGAACAATCGGCCGAGTACGCCGCGCGCGTGATGCAACTGAAACAGGCCGGGACGGGGATGGAAGAACCGAAAGGCGAACCGCTGTTCACGCTCTCTTCCAACCCTTTGCGCGAAATTTTGCTCTACATGAACGCGCACTCGAACAACTTCGTCGCAGACCGTCTCGGCGCGTTTCTCGGCGGGCCGCAGGAGATCGTGCGCGTGCTGGTCACAGAGTTGAAGTTGCCGCCGGAACAAGTCTCGCTCGAAACAACTTCGGGCTTGTATAACAATCGCATGACGCCGCGCGGCGTGCTCACGGTCATCAAAGCTTTGTTGGAAGAGGCGGCGCGGCACGGACTGAAGGCGGAAGACCTCTTGCCCGTCGCCGGTTGCGACTGGGGCACGGTGCGCCGTCGCATGGAAGGCACGCCCTTCGAGTGTTCGCTGGTCGGCAAGACGGGGACGCTGACGACGACCGACGGCGGCATGTCGAATCTCGCGGGCGTCGTCTTCACCAGAGACAGCGAACCCATCCTCTTCGCCATCGTCGCGCAGGGCAACCGCATCTGGGAGCACAAACAGATGGCCGACCAACTGCTCGCCGAAACCCTTAACGGCCACCAGCCAGCGCCCCTCCTGACCGCAGGCACACATCGCCAGTTGTTGCCGCCCAACAACATGGTAGTAAGCAGCGAGCGGTAAGCGGTGAGCAGTTAACAACAGTAAAGGTTTTTAACTGTTCGCCGATCACTACTTACTCTTCTGTATCTCCCACAACAATAAATTTTTGAGAAAGGCGTGATGTGCGGCGAAGCGCGCGATGCAGTAGCCGGGGAAGCCGTCGCGGAAGCCGCCTTTGAGCAGGTAGCTGCGCGCGAAGGCGGCCGGGGCGGAGAGGGCGATGCGCAGCGGCGTGGTGCGCTTGCCCGCGTCGAACATCTGGCGCGCGGCGAGCGGCGCGTAGCGTTCGCCGATCATGCGATGATGATAAGAGGCGTCGCGCCCCGTCAGGTGGATCAGATCGCCGGAAAGCGTCTCGATGCGCGCGCCCGCTTCCATGCGCACGGATTCGTGGATGTGTGCGCCCTGCCAGCGCCCGCGCGTGCGGCGGTAGAAGCGCAACTGGTGATCCGGATACCAGCCGCCGCCGCGAATCCATCGTCCCATGTAGTAGGAGCGACGCGCGATGCGGTAGCCGTCGGCGAGTTGTTCGTCGGGAGTGTAGAGCAAATCTTCGATGGCGGCGCGAAGCTGCGTCGAGACGCGTTCGTCCGCGTCGAGACTGAAAATCCAATCGTGGCGTGCGGACTGGGCGGCAAACTGTTTCTGCGCGGCGAAGCCCGGCCACGCGCGCCGTATGACGCGTGCGCCGCATCCTTCGGCGATCTCGCGCGTGGCGTCCGTGGACTCTGAATCGACGACGAGAATTTCGTCGGCCCAACTGACGGACTCGCACGCCTCGCGGATGTAGTCCGCTTCGTTGAAGGTGATGATCGTGGCGGTGGTCTTCAAGTTGATGAACGGCCGCGCGCTGCCGTTAGACGTTCGAGGCAAGGCGCGTGTGGAGCATACGAAGCGACGCGCGGAAGCGTCAACCGCGAGGACGCACGGGGAAGCGTGAGATAAAAAGTTGACGGCCGGACGACGTTTGAGATCGATGCCTCACAAACGTCGTCCGGCCGTGGCCGTTTCGATTGCCGCGCGCGGCGGAGAGTTATTGCTCGATGGGCGAATCGACGATCACGTTGTTAGCGCGCAGGGTCGTCGAAGTGGCGCGCTGTAGTTCGGCGAGCGCCTTGTTGTAGTCGGTCTCGGCGCGCAGTTCCTGATTGCGCGCGTTGACGAGTTGGTTCTCGCGTTGGAACAGGAGGAAGGTCGTCGAACGGCCGACCTGATAGAGACGCTGCTCGCCCGCAAGTTGGAGTTCGGCGTTTTCGCGCGCCTGTCGCGCGGAGAGCACGCGCCGACGTGCCGTCTCGACGGCCTGCGCGGCGTTGCGCACGTCAACCTCGACGGCCTGCTCTTGTGCGCGCGTGCTGGCGACGAGTTGTTCCTTGAGGATGCGCGCACCGGCCAGATTAGCCTGTGCCGCGCGGTTGCGGAAAGGAATCTGGATCGTCGCGCCGACGACGACGCTGCGCGTGTTGAAGCTGAAGACGTTCTGCAAGGTCTGGCCGTAGCCGCCGACGAAACTCGGCGGGAGACACGCTTGATTCGGCTGTTCGTTGCCCGTGCAAGCGGGGATGGGGACGAGTTGACCGGCCGCATTTTCCCTCAGGCCGGGCGTGCCCGCCAGACCGTTGGTCGAGAGCGTGCCGGTCAGATCGACGCGCGGCTTGGTCTGGTTCTTCAAGTATTGAATGTCGATGTTGCTGATCTCATCTTCGAGTCGCAGGCGGCGAAGTTCCGGACGATTGGTGCGTGCTTCCGTGAGCGCGTCGTTTAAGTTGACGGGCGTTTCGTCGAAGTTCGGCTGATCGGTCGGCGTCAGGGCGGCAGACCATTCGGGCGCGAGCGGGTCTTTGATGATCAACTGCTTGAGCGCGTTCTCGGCGAAAGAGACTTGCTGCGAGGCGAGCAGCAGCGACGACTCGCGATTGGAAAGTTCGGCCTGCACCTCCGCGCGTTCGAGCGGGGCGGACGCACCTGCGGCGACGCTCGCTTCGGTGCGCCGGAAGTTTTCACGCGCGAGGTTGACGTTGGCGATCTGGTTCTGTTCGTCGCGCAGGGCGAAGACCAAATCCCAGTAGGCGCGCTGCACCTGCGAAATCACTTCGATGGTGCGGCGGCGAAAGTCCGCGTCGGTCTGTTCGAGTCGCTTGCGCTGGATGCGAATCTGGCGGCGGTTGAAATCGATGGAGCGATTGCGCCAGAGCGGTTGCGTGAAGGTCAAGCCCTGTGTGACCGAATGGAAGGGGGTCAGGGTCGTGTTGGTGGCGGAAGTGCTCCTCCGTGTGTTGTTGAAGAAGTAGGTGTAGTTGCCGCCGCCTTTGCCGAACTGCTTCGTCACCGAGAAGTCGTTGTTGATGTCCGTGGTTGAAACCGTGCCCGACTCGCCTGCGCCGCCAAAGATGTTGGGCTGAGGGCTGATGTTGTTGTTGATTTCGGGCGTGAAGGTGAGCACCGGATCGAAGACGCCGTGCAGGGCGCGCAGTTGTGTCTCGGCGAAGCGCACGTCGTTGCGGGCCACTTCGATGTCGTTGTTGTTGGCGAGCGCCCGGCGAATGGCTTCGTTCAAAGTGAGCGCGATGGTGTTGCTGCTCTCGACGCCGAGGCGCACGAGCGACGGCATAGGCGGCACGGGGCGGCGCTCCGCAGTCGGGAAGGTCGGGTCGGCCGGTGCGGCGTCCGTGGGGAGCGGAGACTGTTGCGGCGTCGGCTGAACGTCCTGCGGATTGACGGCCGGGCTTTGCGGCGTCGTGGGCTGCGTCGTGGCAGGCGTCGAGGGTCTGGGCGCGGGTGTGGTCGTGCCCGGCGGCGTGCGCGGCGAGATGCGCTGCGTGCCCGGAGGCTGCGTCGGGTCTGTGGGACGCTGCACCGGGTCGCTCGGCTGCTGCTGCGTGGCGGGTGGACGCGTCGCTTCGCGTTGCGCGGGGGTCTGCGGCGCGGGCGTCTGCGCGAGCACAGTGGCGCAGGCGGCGAACCAGATCGTGGCGGTCTGCAAGGTTGAACGCAGGCGATTACTGAACATCAAACCGGAAACTCCCTTGTCTGAAACTCGGCTGAAACCAGACTGAAACTTGATTGATCTTCCCGACGCGGGCGCGTCTGTCGTTTTGCTTCTTCAAACTCAACCCGGCAGGTCAGTTCAATACTACGACACCTGTTCGAGGGGAGTTTCAAAATTACGTATCTCCCGAAGCAACTCAAAGGCCAGAGCGGAAGCGCATTTTTCGCTGTCGGCACGCGTGTAAAATCGAACGGCATGAGCGGCTTCGTCGCAAAAACGTCAAACGCGCATCCCAATATCGAAACGCCGCACACTCGTCGCCGAACGGGTGAGCGCACAGCCGGGCGTCACGGCGCGCGCAGGCTTGCCGCCTTCCTTGACAGTCGAAGCGCGCGGGCATTATCTTGCCAATCTTATTTTGAACAACATTTTCACGTCTGAGAGCAAGAGCGCCGGCGGCGACTGCGCGCGTCGTTCGGTCGCGCACAGTCGGGCGCGTTTGACCCGCGAGGCGCACTAGGGCGCGTCGCTCTTAAATCATAACGATGGTGAGGAGGCTGGATTAACATGGCAGTTAAAGTCGGCATCAACGGTTTCGGCCGTATCGGGCGCAACATCCTGCGCAGCGCCCTCGGCGACAAGGATTTCGACTTCGTAGCCGTCAACGACATCACGGACACGAAGACGCTCGCGCACCTCTTGAAATACGACTCCGTGCTCGGCAATCTCGAACAGGAGATCAAGGCCACAGACAACAGCATCACCGTCGATGGCGACGAAGTGCGCGTCTTCTCAGAACGCGACCCGGCGGTGATTCCCTGGGAGTCGGTCGGCGCAGAAGTCGTCATCGAATCCACCGGCCGTTTCACCAACGCCGAAGACGCGCGCAAGCACCTGCGCGGCACGGTCAAGAAGGTGATCATCAGCGCGCCCGCCAAGAACGAGGACATCACCATCGTGCTCGGCGTCAACGGCGACAAGTACGACCCGGCGGCGCATCACATCATCTCGAACGCTTCCTGCACGACGAACTGCCTCGCGCCCGTCGCCAAAGTCATCAACGATAATTTCGGGATCAAGTTTGCGCAGATGACGACCATCCACTCGTACACGAACGACCAGCAACTGCTCGATCTGCCGCACAAGGATTTGCGCCGCGCACGCGCCGCCGCGCTCTCCATGATCCCGACTTCCACGGGCGCGGCTAAGGCCGTCGCGCTCGTCCTGCCCGAACTCAAAGGCAAGTTCGACGGCATCAGCGTGCGCGTCCCGACGCCGAACGTCTCGCTCGTGGACGTGGTGATCGAAGTCGAGAAGGAAACGACGACCGAGGAAGTCAACAACGCGCTCAAGAACGCGGCGGGCGAAGAACTGCAAGGCATTCTCGCTTTCTCTGCCGAACCGCTCGTCTCCATAGACTTTCGCGGCAACCCCAACTCGTCCATCGTCGATGCAGACTACACCAAAGTTATCGGCGGCAAACTCGTCAAGGTGCTCTCCTGGTACGACAACGAGTGGGGCTACTCCTGCCGTGTCCGCGACCTCGTCAAATTCATCGCGCAAAAAGGACTGTGATTAGTAAATGGTAGATGGTGAATGGTGGAAGACAGGTTTTTACCATTCACCATTCACCATTCACCATTCACCAGCTTATGAAACTATCAATCAAAGACCTCGACTTGAAGGGGAAGCGCGTGTTTGTCCGCGTGGATTTCAACGTGCCTTTGAAAGAGGGCGTGGTGGAGGACGATACGCGTGTGCGGGGCGCGCTGCCGACGATTGAGTATGCGTGTGCGGAAGGGGCGCGCGTGATTCTCGCTTCGCACTTGGGCAGACCGAAGGGCGAGCGCGTGGAGAAATACAGTTTGCGACCCGTGGCGGCGCACCTTTCGCAGTTGCTCGGCCGGGAAGTGGCTTTCGCGGATGATTGCATCGGGGAAGCGGCGCGTGCGCGAGTCGGCGAGTTGAAGGACGGCGACGTGCTGTTGCTCGAAAATTTGCGCTTCCACGCCGAGGAAGAGAAGAACGACGACGCGTTTGCGCGTGAGCTTGCGAGTTTGTGCGACGGCCTCTACGTCAACGACGCTTTCGGCGCGGCGCACAGGGCGCACGCTTCGACCGCGGGAATCACGAAGCACGTCAAACAGTCGGCCGCCGGTCTGTTGATGCAGAAGGAACTGGACTATCTGGGGCGCGTCATCAATGACCCGGAGCACCCGTTCGTCGCCATCCTCGGCGGCGCGAAAGTGTCTGACAAGATCGCTGTCATCGAGGCACTCATCGAACGTCGCGTCGATAAACTTCTCATCGGCGGCGCGATGGCTTACACGTTCTTCAAGGCCGAGGGTTTTACGGTCGGCAAGTCGCTCGTCGAGGACGATAAGTTGCAGACGGCGCGCGAGATCAAAGAGAGGGCGGCCGAGGCGGGCGTCGAACTGTTGCTGCCGACGGATCATCAGGTGGTCGATAGTTTCGATCCGCTCAAGAGCAAGAAGACCATCCCCATCGAATTCACGAACGCCGGTCTGGTCGGACTCGACATCGGCGTCGAAACGGTCGCACACTTCTCGCGCGCCCTGTCGGATGCGCGGACGATCATCTGGAACGGGCCGATGGGCGTCTTCGAGGAAAAGGCTTTGGGTTTCGACCAGGGCACAATCGGCATCGCGCAGGCCGTGGCCGAGGCGGCCGATAGGGGCGCGACCGTCATTGTCGGCGGCGGCGACTCGGTCGCAGCGATCAATGACGCCGGTGTGGCCGAACGCATCACGCACATCTCCACGGGCGGCGGCGCAACTCTCGAATTTCTCGCAGGCGACGAACTCCCCGGCGTCGCCGCGCTCAGCGAAAGAAAGGATGAGGGATGAGGGATGAGGGATGAATAGGAGAAGCGAAGCCGCCTTTGTTTCATCCCTCATCCCTCATCCCTCATCCCTATATTGCATTGCGAAAACCTGTCATCGCCGGAAATTGGAAGATGTATAAGCTGGTCGCCGATTCGGTGGCGACGGCGATCAGTCTGCGCCCGCTGGTGGCAAACGCGAATCATTGCGAGGTGATCATCGCGCCCACTTTCACCTCGCTCAAGACCGTGGCGGATCGTCTGGAAGGGTCGAACATACGCATCAGTGGGCAGGACTGTTCGACCGAAGTGAAGCACAGCGCACACACGGGCGAGATCGCGGCCGACATGTTGAAAGACGTGGGCGCAACGCACGTCATCGTCGGCCATTCGGAGCGGCGGCAGTATTATTTTGAAACCGATTCGTTCGTCAATCAGAAGACACAGGCGGCGCTCGCGTCGGGTTTGACGGTCATCGTGTGCGTGGGCGAGACGCTGGCGCAGCGCGAATCCGGAAACGCGGAATCGGTCGTGCGCGGGCAGGTCGAAGGCGGCTTGCGCGGTTTGACATCCTCCGACCTCGCCCGTATCATCATCGCGTATGAGCCGGTCTGGGCGATCGGCACCGGACACACCGCGACGCCGGAACAAGCGCAGGAAATGCATGCGTTTATCCGGCGCGTTTTCGCGGAGAGGCATTCGCCGGAATTGGCCGATGCCCTGCGCATCATCTACGGCGGTTCGGTGAAGCCCGATAACATCGCCGGACTGATGAAACAGACGGACGTTGACGGCGCGCTCGTCGGCGGGGCGAGTTTGGAAGCCGAGACGTTCGCACAGATCGTGCATTACAACGTTTAGATTTCAAGTTTCAGATTTCAAGTTTCAAGACTGAGTCTCTTTGGTTTTAACTTGAGACTTAGAACCCGAGACTTGAAACTTTTTAAAGTCGAGGATCGTGATTTGTTGATCTATTTTTTATACGGGCTTTTTATTTTGTCGTGTCTCGTGCTGATCGTGGCGGTGCTGTTGCAGCCGGGTAAGGCCGACGCGGGCGCTCTGTTTACGAGTTCGGTGTCGAGCACGGCCTTCGGGCCGCGCGGCACGCAGACCATTCTGGCGAAGATCACGATTGGCGCGGCGGCCGTCTTCATGCTCGCCGCTTTGACGCTTTCGCTGCCCTACGTGACGGGTTCGCGCTCGGTCGTCTCCGGCGAGTCGGACACAGCACCGGCGCAACCGGCCGCCACGCCCGCCGCGCCCGCGCAGAACACGAACGCGCCCGCGACGGGTACGACGACACAGCCGGGCGGCGAAGCGACTACTGCGCCCGCCGCGAACACAAACACGGCGAACACAAACGCGGGCGGTAACGCCAACACGAACGCGCAGCCGCAAGGGTCGCCGCAGCAGAACAAGTAACTCGAACGAAAGCGCACGCTTCGTCTGAACTTCGACGAAGGGACGTGCGACTTTGACAATTTCATCAGCCGAAGTGGCGGAACTGGTAGACGCGCACGTTTGAGGGGCGTGTGAGGTAACTCGTGGGGGTTCGAGTCCCCCCTTCGGCATCCGTCGGAAAAGGCGCGGGAAGTTGATTCGGTCAACTCTCCGCGCCTTTCGTTTTCCTGCGCATCCTTCGCGCCTGAAGACTTTGTTCGCGCGCCGAGAGGCTGTTAAACTCTGCTCCGTTCAGTTTCTTCTAGCGATACGCCGATGGCTTTTACCGTTTTCAAATTCCACACAGCGACCCGACGATTGTTGTTGGCGGCGAGTTTCGCGCTTCTGGCGGCCGTCTCGCTGAGCGCGCAGTCGATTGATCCGAACTCGCCGACGCCCGTAGTCTCCAACGAGATCGCGGGCAGCATCGCCCCGCTCGACATCGGCGACGCGCGCTCGACACGCTACTTCTACACCTTCAACGGACTGCCGGGCGACCTCGAACTGACGGTCGAGAGTCGCAATCTGGATGGCGACGTGGACATCTTTCTCGCGGGCAACATGCGGCCGCTGACGAAGGTGACGCTCTACGCGGGCGCGAGCGTCAACCGCAGCACGAAGACCGTCTACCTGCGCCGCGCCGAGCCGCTCATCCTGCGCGTGCAGGCACGCACGCCGAACGACGCGGAAGGAACTTATCGCATACGCTTCGGCGGCACATTCCGTCCCGTCCCGGGCGCGCTCGCCGCGGAGACGACAGCGCCGAACGAATCCACGGCCGCGAACGTCTCGCCAAACACGGCAGGCACGACGGGCGGCAACAGGAAAGTGAAACGCGTCACGTCGGTCGGCGCGCGCATCGAAGAACCCGTCGTGGAAGTGGCGAGGGAAGAACCCGCGCCGACGCCCGAGGCCACGCCCGAGCCGACGCCCGAACCTGAACGAAGACCCGCGCCGAATCCCAGAAACGCGCGCACGCGTGCGGGCGGGCGCAGAGCCTCGCGCAGCGAGACGGCACGCAGGAATCAGTCGAACCGTGAAGCAGCGGACGCGGCGAAGACCGATGCGTCGCGGCCCGCGACGACTGACGACGAAACCGCAGACGCCGCGCGAAAGGACGACGCCACAGCGCGAACCGGAGAGGACGCAGGCGAAAAGCCTGCGACGAAGCCTGAGCGGGCGCGCCCCGTGCGCGTGCCGCGTGCTGCGCGCGGCAACAGAAACACGACGGCGGCGAGAAGAACCGACACGCCGCCCGCAGAGGCCGCGCCCGCCGAAGCGACCGCGCCGCCTGCGCCCGCGAGCGCGCGGCTCGTGCTTGTCATGCGCGACGGCGAGACGTTCGAACGCGACATGGCGAGTATCCGTCGCGTGACGGTCGAGAACGGCGTGCTCGTCATCGTCTCGAAGAACGGGAAGACCGAGCGCCAGCCGATGACGGCCGTGCTGCGCATGTCAATCGAGCCTTGAAGCAAAAGGAAAGTTGACCGACGTGTCGCGGCTTTAAGATGCGTTTGAGAAATTCGGCCGGGTAATAATTTGAGCGAGCGAATGGCAGAGCGAGAGCGGCAGGAGGGAGAGCCGCCGCACGAGAGCGCGGGCGGGCGCGCGGCGACGGCGTGGCGCGTGGCGGTCGTGTTGCTGGCGCTCGTGGTCGCTGGTGTACTCTATTTTCGCGGCGGAGCGTGGTCTTCGCACGGCGCGTGGCAGGCGGGCGGCGCAAGTCTCCTGACGGCGCTCGTCATCATCCTGATCATGGCCGCGAGTTTGACGTGCTGCCTGACGGCCTCTTATTTTTTAATCCTCACGCCGCTCCTGTTTCCCACGCATCTCTCGACCGTGATCACGACCACCGGCTGCGTGCTCGGCGCGGCGGGCGGCTACCTGTTCGCGCGCTTCGTCGGCGGCGGTTGGGTTGAGCGTCTGCGCGACGGGCGCGTGCAGCGTTTCCTGTCAACGCATTCGAGCTTTCTTGCTCTCTTCGGTTTGCGGCTCGCGCCCAGCCCGCACGGCATCGTCAATTACGCGGCGGGGATGGCGCGCATCTCGCCCGCGCGCTTTCTGCTGGCGACGCTCGCGGCGATGGGGCTGAAGTCTTACGTCTACGCGACGGCCGTGCATGCGGCGGCCGGTGCAGGCTCGGCGGCCGATGCCGTGAGCGCGCCCGTCGTGCTGTCGCTGTTGGCCGTCGGCGTGCTCTCGCTCGTCGGCCACGTCCTGACCAGACGTTACGCGGCCTTGCGCGTCAACGCGACTTCGCTGGATCGTCTCGGCTGAGACGCGACAGTAGAAGACGCACTTTCCTACACGAAGTTCGCCATTTTGTTCCGCGGCCGACGCAGCCACGACCAGATGACGCGCCCCGTTCATTCATCCAAAAAACAGATCGCTCAAACGTCGCACGCGCGGCGCGTCTATCCCTTCGCGGCCATCGTCGGGCAAGAGGAGTTGAAACTCGGTCTGCTCTTGAACGTCGTCGCGCCTTCCATCGGCGGCGTGCTCGTCATGGGGCATCGCGGGACGGGCAAATCGACGGCCGTGCGCGCGCTGGCCGAACTGTTGCCGCCCATCTCGAAGGTGCGCGGCTGTCTCTACGGCTGCGACCCTGCGGCGACTGAGGCGGAGTCGAACTTGTGCGCCGACTGCCAGTCGCAAGTCGTTGCCTCGGGCGCGTTGCGTAAGGAGCACGCACCAGTGCCCGTCGTCGAGTTGCCGCTGAACGCGACGGAGGATCGCGTCGCGGGCGCGATCAATCTGGAACGCGCGATCAAAGAAGGCGTCAAGACTTTTGAACCCGGACTGCTCGCGCGCGCGCATCGCGGATTCCTCTACATCGACGAGGTGAATCTGCTCGAAGACCATCTCGTCGATCTCCTGCTCGACGTGGCCGCCTCGGGGCGCAACCGCGTCGAGCGCGAAGGCGTGTCGGTCGAACACCCGGCCGAGTTCGTCCTTGTCGGTTCGGGTAATCCGGAGGAAGGCGAACTGCGTCCGCAACTGCTCGACCGCTTCGGCCTCTGCGCGGAGATTCGCACGGCCGCCGATCTGGACGAACGCGTCGAGATCATCACGCGCCGCGAAGCCTTCGACCGCGACCCCGTAGCTTTCTGCGCCGTGTGGGAGAGGGAACAGGCCAGCTTGCGCCGTCGTCTCCTGCGCGCGCGCGCGGCCTTCCGCAGCGTGCATCTCCCTTTGGAATTAGTGCGCGGCATCGCAGAGTTGTGCGCCCGGCTCGGTGTGGACGGGCATCGCGGCGAGTTGACCATCGCACGCGCCACGCGCGCGTTGGCCGCTCTGGAAAATCGGAAAGAGGTAGCGCCTGAGGACGTGCGCCGCGTGGCCGCTCTGGCTCTACGCCACCGCCTGCGCCGCGATCCGCTCGAACACACTGCGGGCGGCGCTTCGCAGGTCGAACAAACCGCACGCGAACTGTTCGGCGCAGGCGACGACAAAGCCGAAGCGAAGGACAAGCAGAAGCGCGCCTCGAAAAAGACTCCACCTGACGAGACGGGTGGAAGCGACGACGGCACAGGCGGCGCGAGACGCGAACCGCAACGCACAAACGGCGCGCACGCGTCGCATCAACAGACGGGCGCGCGCGCGCCGCGCGGCGACGGCGACGCACACGACGCAGGAGGGCAAGCTCAGGAAAGCGCCGCGCCGACGCTCGACGCGCGCCTGCCCGATTCGCTTCAAGAGAGATCGGACGCGAAGAGTTTGCACGCTCGATCTGCTAAGGCTGCCAAGTCTGATGCGCACGCCGGTCGTCGCGCACAGACGCGTTCAACTTCGAGACGTGCGCGTGGGCGTTATGCGCGCGCCGTCGCGCATCGCACGGGAGATGCGAAGGTCGCGCTCGACGCGACGCTGCGTGTCGCCGCCGCTTCGCAATCGTCCAGACGTCGAGATGAAATTTCGCCGCGCGCGTTTGCTATTGAATCGGGCGACCTACGCTACAAGCAGTTCACGCGACGCGCCGGGACGCTCTTTATCTTCGCCGTAGACACTTCGGGCAGCATGGCGCTCAATCGCATCTCGCAGGCAAAAGGCGCGCTCGTGCGCCTGCTGCGCCAGTCTTATGTCAAACGCGACCGCGTGGCGCTCGTCACTTTTCGTGAACGCGACGCGCGCGTGCTGATGCAACCGTCGGCGTCGAGCGCGCGTGCGTGTCGCCTGCTCGATGCGTTGCCCGTGGGCGGGGCGACGCCGCTCACGTCCGGCCTGCTGCGCGCGCTCGAAATCGCAGAGCGCGCCGCGCGACGCGGAACCGAGCGCATACGCCTGCTCGTCTTCACGGATGGACGCGCGAACGTGCCGGGCGACCGGCAGGTCGGCCAAGACCGCGCGAGCGTGCGACGACAGATCAAAAGCGAGGTCGAACGGATCGGCGTCGCGCTGCAACGCGCGAGCGTAGCTTCCGTCGTCGTGGACACGCAGAACCGTTTCACATCGGGCGGTGAGGGGCGCGCGTTGGCAGAGGCTCTCGGCGGGCATTACGCGCACCTGCCTTCGTCCGGCAACGGTTCGATTTGAAGGTTCGGCGTCTCGACTCTTTAGCAGAAGCGAACGAATGTTGACGGCCTTCCTTAATTCCAAACGTAGGAGAAAGTATGCGTGACGGGAAGTGTCGCAGTTGCGGCGCGTTGACTGTCTACGCCAGACAGAACGGGCTCAAAGTCGGCGATCACAGCAACGGAGTATTCATCTACACCTCCTGGGTGACGACGCCCGTGCCGGCCGTGGCTTTCGTCTGTACCAGTTGCGGTTATTTCGAGCATTACGTGATCGACGGGCAGAAGCTCGCAGAGGTCGCACGAACGTGGACGAGAGTGACGGGCGAAGACGAGGCGCGTCAATGAACGTGAACAGGAACGCGACGAAACGAGCGCGCATGGCAGTCACCTCATTTACAAAGCGTGGGAAACCTGAGTATTTTATGCGCGTCCGTTCCGTGTAAGTCTCTACTCTTGCCGCCGAAGCCCATTTGATTCACACATGAGCGAGAAACGCGAACCACAACGGCTCACTAAAGCTGAGCGCGACCGGCGCGTGCTCGAACTATGCGAGCAGGTGGCCGAGATCGAAGGTCGCTTGATTCCGACGGGGCTGCACGTCTTCGGGCGCGCCTCCGCCGAGGCCGAGCGCGCAGACCTCTTGCGCATGGTCGCCTCGTTCGACCGCCCCGAAGCGGGCGCACGCGCTCTGCCCACGCTCGTCGAAGAAGGTTTGCGACTGCTCACGTCTTCTTCTTCAACTGCGGGCGCGCCTGAGTTGAACGAAGAGACTTTGCGTGCGCGCGAACGCGTCGATGCGATCACGCGCGAAGCCGTCGCTCGTTTCTTAAGAGACGGCGGCGAGGCGGCCTGCGTCTGGTTGGAGACTGCGGCGCGCGTGTCTGCGGACGAATCGCGACGTGTGTTCGCGCTGCTGGAAAAGATTGCGGCGCAACTGAAAGAGAATTGCGAACTGGACGCCTTCGCGCGTGCCTTGCGCGGCGAGTACATCGAGCCGGGGCCGGGCGCGGACATCGTGCAGAACCCGGGCGTCCTGCCCACCGGCAGAAACACGCACGCCGTCAATCCATATGGCGTACCCTCCACGCTCGCCTACGCGCGCGCCGAGCGCGTCGTCAAACTTTTGCTCGAACGCCACCGCACCGAGCACGGCCGCTACCCTGCGGCGATGGCGCTCGTCCTCTGGGGACTCGACAACATCAAGACGCAGGGCGAGGGCGTGGCACAAGCTCTGTGGCTGCTCGGCGTGCGACCGTTGCGAGATGGGATGAACCGCGTGACAGACGTGGAAGCCATCCCGCTCGCAGAACTCGGACGACCGCGCATCGACGTGGTGATGACCGTCTCCGGCATCTTTCGCGATCTCTTCGCCGCGACAATGAACCTGCTCGACCGCGCCGTGCGCACTGTGGCCGCGCTCGACGAACCGGATGAATGGAACTACGTGCGGCGCAATATACACGCGCGCATGGCGGCGGACGGTTGCGCTTTTGAGGATGCCGCTCTACGCGTCTTCTCGAACGCGGCGGGCAACTACGGCACGAACGTCAACTTCATGGTGATGGATTCGCAGTGGGAAGCGGACGACTCTCTGGCCGACCTCTTCGTCACGCGCAAGTGTTTCGCCTACGGGCGCGATGCCGAAGGGCGCACGCTCGAAGGACGCGAAGCGCGTGCGGCACTCAACGGTGCGCTCGCGCGCGTGGAGGCGACTTACCAGAACATAGACTCGTTCGAGATCGGCATCACGGACGTTGATCATTACTTCGAGTATCTGGGCGGCGTCTCGAAGGCCGTCGAGAAACAGAGGGACGCGCGCCCGGCCATCTACCTCTCTGACGCCCTGTCGCCCGAAGCGCGCGTGCGTTCCGTGGAAGAGACCATCAGGCTTGAGACGCGCACGAAGACGCTCAACCCGAAGTGGTACGAAGGAATGCTCAGTCACGGTTTTCGCGGCGTGGCCGAGATCGAGAGCCACGTCGCCAACACGTTCGGTTGGAGCGCGACGACGGGCGCGGTTGACGAATGGGTCTACACGGAAGTGGCCGAGACGTTTGTGTTGGACGAGCGGATGCTCGAACGCCTGCGCGAACTCAACCCGCACTCGGCGCGCTCGCTCGCTGCGCGCCTGCTTGAAGCGAACGGGCGCGGCTTCTGGCGTCCCGACCCGGAAGTGATCGAGCGCCTGCGCGACATCTTCGACGGCTTGGAGGATCGCATTGAAGGCGTCGCCTAAGATCACCGTCTGCTACGTCGGCTCAAGTTTGCTCGCGCCGCTCAGAGCGGCAGAGCGCGAGATCGAGCGCGAGTTTGCGGCAGGCGTCCGCGTCGCCGCCTACAACTTCGGCGCACCGCTGGACGAAACGGAGTGGCGCGAGATCGAGCGCGAGTTGAGCGAGTCGTGCGTCGTCTTCGTCATACACGTCACGGACGGCGAGAACGCGTCGCGTCTGATTCCTTTACTGGAAAAATATAAGCGGACGCACGCGGCGGTCGTCGTCATCAACTGCATGTCGGACTTGATGCGGCGGACGCGCATGGGGCGTCTGCGCTTCGGGCGCGAGACGGAGCAGGGAAGCGCCGGAGGGCGCGCCGGAGAAGCGGGCGGTAGGAGCGACCACATGGCCCGGCGTCTGGTGGGGCGCGTCGGCGCGTGGATGGGCGAGCAGGCGCGTGCGCGCCGTCGCAACGGGCGCAAGCGTGTTGGCGGCGGAAGCCACACGCAATACCTGCGTTACGTCGAACGCCTGCCCTCGCTGTTACGAGTTATCCCCAATGCCGGACGTTTGCGCGACGCGAAAAATTACCTCTCGATCTTCTGCTACTTCCTGCAACCGACGCCCGCCAATATACGCTCGATGCTGCTCGTCGCGCTCAAGCACTACGCGACGGACAAACGCTTCGCTTCGCTCGAACTGCCGCCGCCACAGTCGATGCCCACCGTCGCCATCTATCACCCGGATGCGACTGGGCTGTTCGAAACGTTCGACGCATATCGTTCGTGGCACGAGCGGCGCGCGGAAAAGAGCGGCCATGTCAAACTCGATCCGCAGAGCACCATCGGCCTGCTCTTGATGCGGCCGCAGATCGTGAGCGGCGCGCACGCGCATTACGACGCGCTCATCCGCGCCATCGAAGCGGAGGGCTTGGCAGTCATCCCCGCCATCTCGACCTTCATGGATAATCGAGAGGCGTGCGAGATGTTCTTCGTCGAGAAGACCGATGCGGGAAGGCGTACGCGCGCGAGCCAGATCGTGTCGCTGACGGGTTTCAGCTTCGTCGGCGGCCCCGCGATGAACGACAGCGAAGCGGCCGTCGAATTCCTGCGCGAGTTGAACGTGCCTTTCCGCTCGGCCGTGAGTCTGGACGTGCAGACGATTGAAGCGTGGCGCGATTCGTGGACGGGATTGAATCCGGTGCAGGCCGGAATGCAGATCGCGATTCCGGAGATCGACGGCGCGACCGAGCCTTTCGTCTACGGCGGCATGTCGCAGTCGAGCGCGTCGCCGCTCCCGCTCGCAGACCGTTGCCGCCGCATCGCGCGGCGACTCGCGCGCTGGAACCGCTTACAACGGGCGGCGCGCTCCGAAGTCAAACTCGCGCTCATCGTCTTCTGCTTCCCGCCGAACAAAGGGAACGTCGGCACGGCCGCAGACCTCGACGTGTTTCCGAGCGTGTGGGAGATGCTCAAGCGTTTAAGGGTGGAGGGCTACAACGTCGAAGTGCCGTCGAGCGCAGACGAGTTACGCGAAAGACTCATCGGCGGCAACGCCGAAAGTTTCGGCGCGACGACGAACGTGGCCTATCGTATGACGGTCGAAGAGTATCGTCGCCTGTGTCCTTTTGCTTCGGAGATAGACGCGGAGTGGGGTGCTGCGCCCGGCGCAATCAATTCTTTCGGCGGGGCGCTCCTTGTGCAGGGCTTACAACTCGGCAACGCTTTTCTCGGCGTGCAACCGACCTTCGGTTACGAAGGCGACCCGATGAAGATGTTGATGGCGCGCGGCGGCGCACCGCATCACGGCTTCGCGGCGTTCTATGCCTTCGTCGAAAAAGTCTTCCGCGCAGATGCGTTGGTACACGTCGGGACGCACGGTGCGCTTGAGTTCATGCCGGGGAAACAGGTCGGCCTGTCGGAAAGTTGCTGGCCGGATAGACTCGTCGGCGAGTTGCCGAACCTCTATGTCTACAGCGTCAACAATCCTTCCGAAGGTTCAATCGCGCGCCGTCGCTCCTACGCCGAACTGATCTCTTATCTCACGCCGCCCGTCGAAGACGCCGGACTCTATCGCAACCTCGCCGCGCTCAAGGAACTGCTGCTCGCCTATCGGCAGACCGCCGACGAAGACGAACGCGAGCAACTGTTCCGCTCAATTGAAGAGACGGCCGCTTCCGCTCACCTCGCTGGATATGAGTAAGAATCTCCGGGACACGAACGGCCTGCAAACAGTCTTGACAGAAAAGTTCATCATCTCCTAATCTTGCGCCTCGCAATCGTTAGTAGCATTTCCTAAAGCATCAACGGCACAGATTGTTTCGTCTGCGACGCGCGCGGGGCACGTTCCGATTACGACAGAACGCTTCGCCGTGGTCTACCTCGACAGACGCCCGTGCAAACGTCGTCCGCAGACGTTTATCTTTCGCACCGGTTCAAGCTCTTCATAGAACAAAACATCACAGAGGTTTGATATGCAGGCATCGAAAAGCGCTCGCGCGCGAAAGGCGCGTCTTCCTCAAGGCGTGTCGGCGCTGGCGCAGATCGGCGAAGAGATCGAACGGCGCTGGGCAGGTCGCTGTCACCGATTCAACTTCTTTCATCACATCGCCACGGATTGTCTGCGCGAAGCCGCGTTCCACCAAAAGTTTGATGCAGACGAGATCATCGCGTGGGTCAACCGCGCTGAGAATTTGCCGCCGCAGTTAGACCCGCGTTCGCGTTTCGGTCAACCGCCTTTGACCGTCTGGCGCAACGAACGCTTCGTCCTCGATCTCTACTTCTGGGTTGATACGGAGACTTCCATCCACGACCATGCGTTCTCGGGCGCTTTCACCAATCTCGTCGGCCACAGTCTGAACTGCTCATATCACTTCGAGCGCGCGGCTCGCCACGGCGAAGGATTGTTCACCGGATCGCTCGCCTTCAAACACGCCGACTACGTGATGCCGGGTGATGTCTGTCCTATCGTCGGCGGGTCAAGGTTCATCCATCGCGTGTGGCATCTCGACTGCCCGACCATCACACTCGTTGCGCGCACCACCCAACGCCAGGCGAACCTCAGGCAGTACACCTATTTCCCGGAAGGCTTAGCGGTTCAATACCGTGCCAGCCCGCCCGTCGAGTTTCAGCGGCGACGCGAATTCATGGGCTACCATTTCCGCAGTCGTCATCCACGCCGCATCGCCCTCTGCGAAGCGACGCTCCGGCACGCGCGCGGGTGGGAACTATTCCTGCTGCTGCGCGACCTCGTGACCTTCTACCTGAACGGCACGGACGACGCGGCGGAACTCGAAGGCGTGCTCGCGCGTCTGCCCGCGCGGAATCGTCTCTGGATAGAGACGGGCTTGTCCGTCATGCGTGCGGCGCATCCTTTGAAGTCTGTCTACTGGCATCGCCTGCAACAGACGGAACATCGCCTGCTCATCTCCCTGCTCAGCACTTATACGGAACGCCAGCCCGTGATCGAATGGCTCGCACGCCACGGTTACGCTGACGACTGGCGCGCACTGCTCACACGCTGGTTGTCTGAGATGGATGCGGACAAGGCTCTCCGGCTGCGTCTGGGGAGCGCCGGAGCGGAGATCATCGAACACCTGCTCGGCGGCCTGTCCGACGCAGAAGCTTTGTGCGAACTGCGTCGAACTTACGTCATCTCCGACGCGGAAGCCGAACTGCTCATGCAAGGGTTTAGAAGATTTCGAGAGCTTCCTTTCCTTCAATCTTTCCTGGACTCTCGCACGCGCGCGGACGCCGTTCGTACCCGTGCGAAAGGCGCTCGTCGCGCCGCTCGCGTCGCAGCGAGCCTTTAGGTCGCAAACCTCTGAAGACGGTTTGCGTCGGTGTTGTCTCGATGCCTCAGCCGTGTTTTGTTTATTTTCGGCGACGGCTTCATCTCTTAACAATTTGAAAGGAGCGTTTTATGTCGGAAGATAGAACGAATGATGCTCAACAAACGGGCGGCCGAATCGCAGACCTGCCCGCCTCTGATCAACAGTTGAATGCTGAAGATAGAAGCGGCGGTGCGCGCGGCGGTGGCGGCGGTCAGCCTTCGCCGGACGCTACGCAGCCCTCGCCTGAAGCCACTCAGCCCTCGCCGGGTAACATTGATGCTCAACGCACGCCAGCCGCTCCTGAGCCTCAAGACCGGAGCGCCGCAGCACCTAATCCCGGAGTCCCGGAGAACTAATTCGCCACGGGGCGAGGCAATGTTCCGGCTCGTTTGAATCGGACATTGTCCGAACGTCAGACAGCGCGGATGAGAGTCGGACGTGAAATTCGCTTTCCGCGTCCGACTCTCCCTGCTACTTCGCACTAACAGTCAAACGCCGACTTATGAATCACGACATGGTTATGAAAACAGGACTTGCCTCCGGTCAAACGCGCAGCGACCTTTCGCACGATCAGCAGCCCAAGATAAATTTCTCTCTCGACGAATCACAGACAGAGGAACACGACGGCTCGTTCGAGCAAGACCGTTACACGGTGGTGCGCGGCGTCTTCGACGAACGGAGCATGGAGATTTACACGACCTATGCCTTGATGTTGCAGTCCAACAACCGTTTCAGGCCGCTTGAGGGGCGCGCGGGATTTTATGATCTATACGCAGACCCTTTGATGGAGAGCCTTCTGCTCCACCTCCAACCCGCCCTCGAACGCGCCACCGGCCTGAGCCTGTTGCCCACCTACTCTTATTTGCGTATTTACGAGACGGGCGCAGTGCTGACGAAACATACAGACCGGCCTTCCTGTGAAATCAGTGCCTCGCTCACCATCGGCTACGACGCGTCGGAACTCTGGCCTCTCTGGCTGGAAAGCAATCAGCAGTCTCGTTCCGTCTTGCTCCGGCCGGGCGACATGCTCCTGTATCAGGGGCGCGAACTTCCGCACTGGCGCGAGGGGTTCGAAGGGCGTTATTGGATACAGGCATTCTTCCACTACGTGGACGCCGCAGGGGCGCTCACCTCTTATAAATTTGACGGGCGCACACGCATCGGCGCTCCGTTCAAGTGATCCGCGCCCGCACTCGCCATCTTCGCGCGCGGATCAACTTCCCGGCAAAACTTCGTCGATGAAAAATTGAGACGGGACAGCGAGTTTCTCTGTGCTCGCTCAACGAGAGAGTGCGCGCCGGATTTCACGCTCGAATTCCGACGCGGTGAGGCGGTGTTTGAAGGTTTCCACGCCGTCGATGAGAATGACCGGGATGTCCCAGCCGTAACGGCGCTTGAGTTCCGGGTCGAGGTCGATGTTGACTTCGCGGAGCGTGTATTGTCCTTCGCAGCGAGCGGCGCGCATCGCTTGTTTGGCCTCGTCGCAGAGGTGGCATCGGGGTCGCGTGTAGAGCACGACCTGCGCTTTTAGCGCGTCGCCGTTGTCTTGGGTTTCGTCCATTTTCGTCGCCTTTATGGTCCGCGTCATACAAAAAAATACATCTTGCCACAAGGCTGTGAAAAGAGTATAAATTGCGAACACGCCAGAGCTGTTTACTATAATTTCATTAGCTCGGTAGCTCTTCTAAGTAACGCATAGCATCCGCATACCCGACGCCGAAGAGAGGTCGAGACACCTCTTTGACGGAGAGTCCTACCAACTCTCTTTGGTGTGGCCTACAAGGGGGTTCGTCTATCTCCCGAACGTGTGAGCGCGCTCGCCTCACATTTCCTGACACGGAGGTTGCGTTTGGACAGCGAAAACAACCCTAACCAGCCGGTCGAGACTGCCGGAGGCGCGTCCGACTCCGCTTCCTCGGGCGAGACTCCGGAAGAGCGGCGCGCACGCATGATGGCGGAGATCAAAGCGAAGGCCGCCGCCAAGATGGCCGCCAAAGGCGGCACGCCCGCGCCGGAAGCCCCAACCGCTCCAACTGTCAACGCACAGAGCGAAACCGCAACCACAGCGCCTCCCGCTGCGACCGCGCCCGCCGCAGTTGCCACAGGCGGCGAAGCTCCCGCAGACGAGACGCCCGAACAGAAACGCGCACGCATCATCGCAGAGGCCAAGGCCAAAGCCGCCGCGAAGATGGCCGCCAAAGGCAGCGCCGCCACCACGACGCCCGCGAGCGAGACGGCAACCGCCGCGCCGCCCCCTGCGCAGGCAACGGTCGCAAACGCACCGTCAGCGCCCGCGAGGGAAGTGCCCGCCGGGACGCCGCCCGCAGCGCGCGTCGCGCCCGGTGCGGCGCGTGCGAGCACATCACCGACAGCGGGCGTCGCCAAAGGCATCCCGCAAGGAGTCGCCGCCACGCAGCATCCCACGGTCGTCGATACAGTCCCCGACCCGCCCATCAACAAGATGCGCCGACGCATCGTCTGGGCGAGCATCATCGGGTTTTTGGGGACGAGCCTGTTGATGTTCTTCCGCTTCTTTTTGCCGCGCTCCATCTTCGAGCCGTCGAGCATCTTCAGCGTCGGCTTCCCCGGCGATTACGGCATCGGCGTAGATACGAAGTACCAGCAGTTATATCGCATCTGGGTGGTTAAAACTTCCGACCGTCTCTTCGTCATCAACGCCGTCTGCACGCACCTCGGCTGCACGCCCGACTGGAAAGCGAGCGAGAACAAGTTCAAGTGTCCCTGTCACGGCAGCGGCTACGACAGCGAAGGCATCAACTTCGAAGGCCCCGCCCCGCGTCCGATGGATCGCGCGCACGTCGAACTAAACGCAGAGGGGCACATCGTCGTCAACAAGGGCATCCTCTACGACTGGCCGAAGGGCGGCGAGAACAAGTTCGAGAAAGAGGGCGCATACATTCCGCTCTAAAAATCTCGGCGTGCGGTTTTTCTTCAAGCGGGTTTTTCTACACGCAGGTTTCTCATCAAGATCAAGGCAAACGGTTTCATCACAGTTCGAGTCAAGCGGTCTCCCGGTGTTTCGACAGACGCAAGTGTAGGTTGTCGGCCAGATTCGTGTACGTGCGAAGACAGGAGAGAAGGGGATGGATTCTGAACGTCCTGAAGAGAAGCCGGGCCAGCCGACGAAGGCGGGGAACGGTTCATCGCAAAAGCCGAGCGACGCGGACGACATCAAGTCGCTTCTGAGAGCCGCTTCCGGCGTACCCGCCGGGAGCAAGGTGGCCGCGCCCGGTGAGACTACGACCGAAGGTGGCCGCGCTTCCGGCGTCGGCCTCGTCGGGCGCACGCGCGAACAGGGACTCGCGCTCAAAGACCGCGCTGTTCGTGAGGCCGAGACTTACAAAGACCCGCAGCAGACGCAACTCTGGAAGTCGATCTTCCGCGTCTCGCACGACCGCTCCGACCCGCGCAACCGCTCGCTCGCCATTCTCTCAAACGTCTTCCTGCATCTGCATCCGGCGAAGATCAACCGCGACGCCGTGCGCTACGGTTTCACCTGGGGCATGGGCGGCATCACCTTCTACCTCTTTATCGTTCTCACCTTCACGGGCGTCCTGTTGATGTTCTACTACCACCCGACGAAGGTGCAGGCGTTCCGCGACATTCTCTATCTCGAACACGACGTGCCGTTCGGCAAACTACTGCGCAACATGCACCGCTGGGCGGCGCACCTGATGGTTATCACCACCTGGCTGCACATGTTCCGCGTTGTCCTGACCGGTTCTTACAAACGGCCGCGCGAGTTCAACTGGTGCGTCGGCGTCGTGCTCCTCGTCCTGACGCTCCTGCTCTCTTTCACGGGTTACTTGCTGCCCGACGATCAACTCGGCTTCTGGGCAGTGACGGTCGGGACGAACATGGCGCGCGCCACACCCATGTTCGGCAGCGAAGGCCCCTTCGGCCCGCAACTCGGCATGACGCCCTACAACGACGTGCGCTTCGGCCTGCTCGGCGGCTCAATCGTGGATGCGAACGCCCTTTTGCGTTCCTACATCTGGCACTGCATCGGCATCCCGCTCGTCGCCTCGATCTTCATGGCCGTCCACTTCTGGCGCATACGCAAAGACGGCGGCATCTCCGGCCCCGCGCCCGTGATGCTCGAATCGGAAATGAAAGCGGGCAAGAAATAGGGATGAGGGCGGAGGGATGAGGGATGAACTTAAAACATTCTCTCTTATTCATCCTTCATCCCTCCGCCCTCATCCCTTGAGGTTATTATGGACTGGCATCAACTCTGGGTAATCACCTCCGCGCCGGACAACGTGCCGATTGTCGGGATGTTGTTTCTCGTGCCGTTCTTCACCTGGTACGGGTTGAAGCAGGCGCGCGAGAACGACAAATTGATCGTCGAACTGGAGAACGATCCGGCGAAGGCCAAGACGCATCATCGCAAGACGCTGCCGTGGCGACCCGGTTGGGCGCGCGAACTTCACGTCTGGCCGTATTTGGTGCGCGTGGAATTTCTCGCCGCCGTCATCGTCACGGTCATCCTCTTCATCTGGTCGATCACGCTCGACGCGCCTTTGGAAGAACCGGCCAATCCGAACCTGACGATGAACCCCTCGAAAGCGCCGTGGTACTTCCTCGGCCTACAGGAGATGCTCGTCTATTTCGACCCGTGGATCGCGGGCGTCGTGATGCCGGGACTGATGATGGTCGGCTTGATGGTCTTTCCCTACGTTGACTCGAACCCGCTCGGCAACGGCTACTACACGATACGCCAGCGCCGTTTCGCGCTCGCCATGTTCGGCATCGGCTGGTTCACGTGGATCATCCTGATCGTGATCGGGACGTTCATACGCGGCCCCGGCTGGGTCTGGTTTTGGCCGGGTCAGACGTGGGATCACAACGCAGTGGTGTTCGACAAGAACCGCGACCTGCACGACATCTTCGGCATCACGCGCGCGAATTTCGGCGACGCTGCGATCTGGATGCAGATCGCCTTCGGCGCGATGGTGGTCGGTCTGTTCTACCTGCTGGCGGGCGCGTTTCTGCACTGGCTGATGAAGCGGGGCGAGTTCAAGTTGAAATATTTGACTTCGTGGCAGGACTTCAAGCGTTGGGCGACCGTGCCGGACGATTTGGAGACGCGACTGCTCGCGCGCACGAGTCTGCTGCAATATCTGACGTTTCAGTTTTTCGCCATCTCGGTCTTGATCGCGCTGCCGGTCAAAATCTTTCTGCGATTGGCTTTTACGATCAAGTACGTGTGGGTGACGCCCTGGTTCAACATCTGAGCTTGATTCCTCTGGAGGGAGACGAAGGTGGCCGAGACTCCTAAGACCGACACGGACGCGCTGGCGCTCCGAAAAGAGCCGGAGGCGACTGCTGCGCCTCAGCCTGCGCGCGACCCGATCATTAGCCGCTCGACGAGCAACATCCTGCTCGTCTGCGCGCTCCTGTTGATGGCCTCGCTCGCGTGGGCTTTGTACGACGAAGCCTACGGCCAGCGCCCCTGGAAGAGCATGCAGCAGGAGTTCGTCTCGCGTTACAACCGCTATCTCAGGCGTTTGAAGCGCACGGGCACGCAGTCGGAGAAAGAGGTCAAGGAATCGGACGCCTACAAGCAACTTGATCTGGCCGTGCGCGAAGCCGAACAGGCCGCCGCGCCGCGTAAGAAAGAGATCAACGACGAGGTCAAGTTTATCGACCGCCAACTCGCCGCTATCACCGATCCCTTCCAAAACAAACGCGGCTATATCACCGTCGTCAACTACCGCATTGAAACTTCCGACGAATCGGACAGGAAAGATTTGCGCGAAGAGATTGAGGAGCAGAAGAGCGAACGGGTCGAGGTCGAGATGCCGGTCGACCCGCATTCCGACAAGACCGAGGCGCAGAAACTCAACTACACCGAACTCGAACAGAAGTATCTCGCGCTCAAGGATCGCAAGGCCGCGCTGCTGACGGAGAGTGCGGCGGTCTCGAAAGAGGCCGACGAGTTGAAGAAGAATCGCGAGACTTACCTGAAAGACAACGTCATCGGCGTGAGCGCAGAGCAGATCGACAGGCTGATCACAGAGAACAACAGGTTCGACTATTCGATTCGCCAGATCAACGTCAACGGCGATCAGCTCGTTGATCGTTGCGAGACCTGTCACCTCGGCATCCGCGAACCTCTCGAACTCAAACCCGTCAACTTCAAGCGGCCGGGCAAGAAGATCGACGCGAGCGCGCGCGCCTTCGTCAGCCACCCGAGCAAGGAGTTGTTGCAGATACACAACCCCGAACGCTTCGGCTGCTCGAGTTGCCACGGCGGCAACGGACGCGCCACCACGAGCGTCGTCAAAGGCCACGGCCGTCATCGCTTCTGGCTCCACCCGCTCTACGAACGCGAGAACATGGAAGCGGGCTGCCAGCAGTGTCACGCGCAGGATCGCGTGCTGCAAGGCGCAAACGTCTTGACGAAAGGCAAAGACCTCTTCCAGGAACGCGGCTGCGTCGGTTGCCACCGCTACGAAGGTTTCGACCGGGAGACGGACGGCCTCGCCAACTCGCGCCAGACCATCAAGCAACTCGAAGAACAACTCGCCATGAACGACCGCGAGGCGAGACAGTTGGACGCCGAAGCAGGCACGGTCGCGGACGAGGCGGAGGCGCAAAGGAAATTAGCACGCGCAGTCTCCCTGCGCGTCACCAACAGCCAGATCGAGGCGCGCATCGAGCAGTTGAACGTGCAGGCGCGTTACCTGATGCAGGATCAGAAGAAGGTGGGGCCGAATCTGAAAGACGTGCGTTTGAAGTTACGCAAGGAATGGATTCCGGCGTGGCTCAAAGACCCGCAGGGCTTCCGCCCCGGCACGAAGATGCCGACGTTCTGGTATCTCAATCCAGACCACGAACTATCGAAGAACTTCAAACAGAACGCCGACAACGAACGCGCGGCGATTTCCGCATACCTGTGGCAGTCGAGTTTCGAGGGGCAAGTGCCGAAGCAGGAGCCGGGCGACGCCACGCACGGCAAAGAGTTGTTCGAGACGAAGGGCTGCATGGCCTGTCACGCCATCGGCGAAGGCGTGGAGAATCAGGTCGGCGGCACGTTCGCCGCGAACCTCACGCGCGTCGGCGAGAAAGCGGATTTCAACTACATCGTCCGCTGGATTTACAACCCGCGCGAACGCTGGGCACCCTATTGCCCGAAGGAGAAACGCGATCTCACGCGCGCCGATTACGAGCGGAACGGCAAGCCTTATCGCTTCGACACCGAAGGCCACTCGAAATGCCCGAACGACGGCGCGGAACTGCAAGTGCAGAACATGACGGTGATGCCCAACTTCCGTCTCTCCGAACAGGACTCACGCGACATCGCCACCTATCTCTTCTCGCTCTCGAAAGGAACGCAGTGGCCTGATGCCTCCTACATGGACGATCCGAAGTTGAAGGATCAGGGCGCGTATTACATCAAGCAGTACGGCTGCGCCAACTGCCACGAGATTCGCGGCTTCGAGGACGAGCAGCGCATCGGCAAAGAGTTGACGGCCGAAGGCGCGACGCCGATTGAACGACTCGACTTCGCTTTGCTCACGCACGATGCGGAAAAAAATATCAATCCCTTCACCGGCCAAAAGTACCCGCGCAAAGAGGGCGTGGAAGAGAAGTGGTATAACCGCAAAGGGTTCTTCGAACACAAACTGGAAGAGCCGGGCATCTACGACAAGGGCAAGGAGAAAGAGCCGCGCGACCGCCTGCGCATGCCCGATCCGTATCTCACGCCGGAATGGAAAAATGCGCTGACGACGTTCCTCCTCGGCAGCGTCGGCGCGGAAGGCGCAAACGTTCCCGCTTCATACTTCTACCAGCCGAACGACCGGGGCAAGGACATACAAGAGGGCTGGTGGGTGATCAAGAAATACAACTGCATGGGCTGCCATTCGATTCAGGTCGGGCAGAAATCCGTGCTACAGGACTTGCCGCAATACCTGACGCCCGAAGGCAAAGACCAACTGCCGCCCGCGTTGATGACCGAAGGCGCGCGCGTCGATCCCAACTGGCTCTTGCGCTTCCTGACCGACCCTTCGCTCAGTAACGGCACGGACGACCCGACCGTCCGCGGCCTCACTGGGCGAAACAACGGCGGCGCGAGAGCAAATAGCAGCGGCGGGACGAACAGCGGCGGCGGCGGGCAAGCAAGCGGCGGCGCTGCGACCGGCAATCAACCGCCAAGCGGCGCGACGAGTAATCAAGCGCAGGGCGGCGCGTCCAGTAACCAGCCGCAGGCGAATAGCGGCGGCGCGGCGTCGCCGGGCGCGGCCTCGTCTGCACAGTCGGCCGTGACGCGGCCGAACAACGACAGTCAGGATTTGCCGCCGCAGCCGGGCGCGAACAAAAACGGCGTGCGCCTCTACCTGAAAGCGCGCATGCCCACGTTCAACTTCTCGCCGAACGAGTTGCGCACGCTCGTGCGCTTCTTCCTCGCAGTCTCTTCGCAGCCGGAGACGTTCATCAAAGAGCCGACCGCTCCTTTGACGGACGAGGAACGGAATCTTGCGCGGCAGTTGTTCACCTCGCAGCAAGCGCCCTGCTTGAAGTGTCACCTGACGGGCAATCCGACGCACGACAAAAACGCCTCCGCCCCGAACTTCTTGCAGGCGGGCGAACGCCTCCAACCCGGTTGGACGTTCCGTTGGCTGCTCGATCCGCAGAAGGTCATGCCGGGCACGGCCATGCCCTCCGAACTCTTCAAACGCGACGGCGAGCGTTGGGTCTTCAACGGCGAACTGCCCGCGAGCTTTAACGAATACAAGGGCGACCACGCAGACCTTCTCGTCCGTTACATGCTGCAACTGACGCCCGCAGAGCAGGCGCGTCTCGCCTCCGGTTCGCCTTCGGCCACGGGCGGCACGACCACGACGGGCGAGACGACGAACGCCACCACGCAGTCGAGCACGCACCACGCCCCGCGCGGGAAGGCGACGGCGCGGAAGTCGAAGTACAAACAGCGCGCGGCCGTCTCGCGCGCTCGGCGTGTGGACAAGCGCGCCGCTGTCGGTCGGCGTCGGGACATGATGCGCGCGTCAGTGCGGCAGCGGCGAGACGATATACGTATGGGGCGCGACGTGATCGTGTTCGCGCGGCGCTAGTCGTTTGGCCGTTCGCCGCGGGGCGTGCGTTCTTGGTAGAATCTGGGAAATTTCATTTCAGGAGATACTGACTAATGCCATTCAAGCAAGTCCGCAGGATGTTGGTCTTGATGCTCGCCGCCGCGATGCTCTCTTTGACGCTCGCCTGCGGAGGCAGCGACGACGACGATGACGTGGCCGAGGAAGACGGCGCTGCGACGGAGACGGCGGGTGTGCCCTACAAGCCGAGCGGCAACGAAGGCTCGATCACGGGCGCGATCAATTTCACGGGCGAAGCGCCCGCACCGAAACCGATCAGCATGGATGCAGACCCGGCCTGCGCGCAGTCCAACCCGAATCCGCTGACGGAAGACACCATCGTCAAGGACGGAAAGCTGGCGAACGTGCTCGTCTACATCAAAGACGGCAAGACCTCTGACGGCAAGAACATCACGGGCTTCGCCTTCGACGTTCCGGCCACCGAAGTGACGCTCGACCAGAAAGGTTGTCGCTACGTCCCGCACGTCCTCGGCATGATGGCCGGGCAGAAGTTGAAAGTCCTGAACAGCGACCCGACGGCGCACAACGTGCATCCTTCGCCCAAGAGCAACAAGGAATGGAACCAGTCGCAACCGGCGAACGCCGCGCCGATCATTCAGACCTTCACGCGTCCCGAAGTGGTCGTCCCGGTCAAGTGCAACCAGCACCCCTGGATGAAGGCCAACATCGGCGTCCTTAAACATCCGCTCTATTCGGTCAGCGCCGAGAACGGCGCGTTCGAGATCAAGAATGTTCCGCCCGGCACGTACACCGTTGCCATCTGGCACGAGCGTTACGGAGAGAAGACACAGTCGGTCACGGTCGGCGCGAAAGAGATCAAGACGCAGGACTTCACCGTCGATGCGGCCGCAGGCAAGACGGCTTCGCTCGGCCTCTTGGAAGTGATGCCCGCCATCGAGTTTCCGCTGCACGGGAAACATTAAGACGGGCGCGCTCGCCAAGTTAATTTATTTCATGTTTCGGCACGAGAGGGCGGCTTGCCGCGTGGCCGCGCGGGATGCGACACTTGGGGTCAAGTTCAAACAGAAAAATTAAACTCTGAGTTTCGCTTCACAGGCACTACATGGAAACAATCGCTGTCGAAGAGATCGAACAGTCAGTTGCGCCTCCTGCCGCCGCCGCAGGCGACGCGGTGCGAGCGCGCGTCGAGACGCGCGAGAAGATGTCGGCCTATTACGAACTGACGAAGCCGCGCATCACTTTTCTCGTCGCGCTGACGACCTCGGCCGGGTTTCTGCTCGGCTCGACGCGCGGCGCGTTCGACTACGCGCTTTTCGCACACACGCTTGTCGGCGTCGCCGTTCTGTGCTCCGGCATCTCTACGCTCAATCAATGGATGGAGCGCGACCTCGACCGCTTGATGCGACGCACGGCGCGGCGACCGCTCCCGCTCGGCATTTTGAGTCCGCGCGCGGCGCTCCTGTTCGGACTCGCCCTGACCGTGGGCGCGGAAGCGTATCTGGCGGCGTTCGTCAACGTGCTCTCGGCCTTTTGCGGCGCGACCGTCATCGTCGGCTATCTGCTTCTTTACACGCCGCTCAAGACGCGCACGTCGCTCTCCACTCTGGTCGGCGCTTTCCCCGGCGCGGTTCCGCCGCTACTTGGTTGGGCGGCGGCGACCAATCACGTCGGCACGGAGGCGTGGGCGCTCTTTGCGATCCTGTTTCTGTGGCAGTTCCCGCACTTCTTCGCCATCGCCTGGATGTACCGCGAAGACTACGCGCGCGCGGGTATCTTGATGCTGCCGGTGGTCGAGCCGGAAGGGCGTCTGACGAAGCAGCAGATCGTCTTGTGGACGCTGATGCTCGTGCCGGTCAGCCTCGCCCCGGCGGCGCTCGGCATCTCGGGCACGACCTATTTCTTCGGCGCACTCTTCTTAGGCGCGCTCTTTCTGTGGAGCAGCATCGCTGCCGCCGTCACGCTCTCACGTCGCAACGCGCGCCGCGTGCTCCTGGCTTCCGTTCTGTACTTGCCGGTTCTTTTTGTTCTGATGGTCATTAATCAGTGAGCCGTTAGCTACTAGCTGTTAGCTGTTAGCCAGATGCTTTAGCTAACAGCTAACAGCTAGTAGTTAATAGCTAAAGGAGAACGTCATGGGTCGTGCGCTGGCAGCGTTGATCTGGTTGTTGACGATTGTGTCGGTGTGGCTGTTTGTGAGCGGCCGCTGGTGGTTGCCGCCCTACATCTCCGAGCATGGCCCGGCCTACGACCGGCAGTTCCTGATCACGATCATCGTGGTGGGGTTGGCGTTTGCGGCGGCGCAGATCGGGTTGGGCTGGGCGGTCTGGAGTTACGGGTCGCGCGGCGACCGCAAGGAGCGCGCAGTCTATTCGCACGGCAATAATCGTCTCGAAATTCTCTGGACGGCCATCACTGCGCTCATCTTCATCACGCTCGGTTTGATGGGGCAGCGCGTCTGGGCGGGCTTGCATTTGAACGAAGCGCCCGCGGGCTCGACGCAAGTGCACGTCGTCGCGCAACAGTTCCAGTGGAATTTTCATTACCCCGGTGCGGACAAAACCTTCGGCCGTACCGATCCGAAGTTTGTCAAAGACTCAGAGTTGAACTTCGTCGGTCTGGACGAGCAGGACGCCGCCGCGAAAGACGATCAGGTGGTGACGACTCTGGCCGTTCCCGTCGGCCGCCCCGTCGAACTCACGCTCGAATCCAAGGACGTAACGCACGACCTGTTCGTGCCGGAACTGCGCTACAAGCAGGACGTAGTGCCCGGCATGCGGATCAAAATGCACTTCACTTTGACGAAGGAAGGGCGTTTCGAACTCGCCTGCGCCGAACTGTGCGGCCAGCTTCATTACAAGATGAAGAGTTATCTGATCGCGCTTCCGGCAAACGTCTACGACCAGTTGGTCGCTTTGCCGCAGGCCGAGTTTCAGGGACGCATCACGCAGTTGATCAAGGAGTACCCGCTGGGAATCAAAGGAGCGACGGCGAACGCCGCCAACGCCACGAGCGCCGACGAAACTACCGTCGCGCAATCCAGATAAGGCCAGATAAGCCGAGATAAGCACCCGACCACGTTCGTCCTCAACAGAGAGGAGTCTTTCTAAATATGAAAGAGGTCACGACCCCCCAGACCGCCGGGGAGCACGAAGCGCACAGCCACGACGACGCCGCCGCAGGAGCGCACCATGCCGCGCCGCACGGCCACCACGGGCCGCCGACCGGATTTATACGCAAATATATTTTCAGCATCGACCATAAAGTGATCGGCATCCAGTATTTGCTGCTCGCCATCTTCGCGGCCTTCGTCGGGATGTTCATGTCTCTGTTGATGCGTCTGAATCTGACGTGGCCGGGACGCAAGTGGACGATTCTGGAGACGCTGTTTCCGCTCGGCGCACCGGGCGGCGTGATGACGCCGGAGTTCTATCTCTCGCTCGTCACCATGCACGGTACGGTGATGGTCTTCTTCGTGCTGACGACCGCGCCGCAGGGTGGTTTCGGTAACTACTTTCTCCCCATACAGGTGGGCGCGGAGGACATGGCGTTCCCAGTCCTCAACATGCTCTCGTTCTGGGTGACGCTCATCGGTCTGCTCGTGCTCATCTCGGCAATCTTCGTAGAGGGCAGCACGATCCTCGGCAACACGGATTTCGTCAACAACTTCCTCGGCGGCGGAGGTTCAGGAACCATCGGCCCTATCGGCGGCTGGACTGGTTATCCGCCACTCTCCGCGCTCGGCAAGATCGCAGGCCCCGGACAGGGCGCGGGCGCAACTCTCTGGGTCGTAAGCATCGCCATCTTCTGCATCGCCTCGCTGCTCGGCGCGCTCAATTTCATCACGACGCTTCTCAACATGCGCACGCGCGGAATGTCTCTGATGCGCATGCCCCTGACGTGCTGGTCTTGGTTCACGACGGCCATCCTCGCGCTCTTAGCCTTTCCGGTGCTGCTCGCGGCGGGCGTACTGCTTTTGTTGGATAGGCACGCGGGGACGAGTTTCTTCATTCCGGGCGGCCTCGTCTTCAGCGACGCGGTGCTCCCGAACAAGGGCGGATCGCCCATTCTGTGGCAGCACTTGTTCTGGTTCTTCGGTCATCCGGAAGTCTACATCGCCATCCTGCCGGGCATGGGCGCGACCTCGCACATTCTCTCGACCTTTGCGCGCAAGCCCGTCTTCGGTTATCGCGCGATGGTCTTCGCCATGTTCGCTATCGGCCTCCTCGGCTTCTTCGTCTGGGGGCATCACATGTTCATCAGCGGTATGGATCCGCGGACGAGCATCGCCTTCTCCGTCCTGACGCTCTCAATCGGCGTGCCTTCGGCCATCAAGACGTTCAACTGGCTCGGCACGCTCTGGGGCGCGAAAATACGCTTCACCTCGCCGATGATGTTCGCCATCGGCTTCGTATCTCTGTTCGTCGCGGGCGGCATCACGGGACTCGTGCTCGGGCAGACCTCGCTCGATCTGTTCATCCACGACGGTTATTTCGTGCTGGCGCACTTTCATCTAGTGATGGGCGTGGCGGCCATCTTCGGTATGTTCGCGGGCGTCTATTTCTGGTTCCCGAAGATGTTCGGACGGATGATGAGCGAGCGGCTCGGACAGTTGCATTTCTGGCCGACCTTCATCGGCGTCTATGGCATCTTCGTCCCGATGCACATTATGGGCATCGTCGGGATGCCGCGCCGTTATGCGTCGTTTCAGGAGTATGATTTCCTGCGCCCGCTCGACCCGCTCGTGCTCGTCGTCACCATCGCGGCCATCGTGACGGCGGCGGCGCAGTTCATCTTCCTCTACAATTTCATCTGGAGCATCTTCAAAGGCGAGCGCGCGAGCGGCAACCCCTGGGAAGCGACGACCCTCGAATGGGTGACGCCGACCACGCCGCCGCCGCACGACAATTTCGCAGGGCAACTGCCGGTCGTCTATCGCGGCTCATACGAGTTTGCAGTGCCCGACGCGCCGGAGGATTACGTCTTGCAGACGACGCCAGACGAGACACAGCCAAACGTTCCGGCGGGCTTGTCCGGGCACGCCGCGCCGACGGCAGGAGTTCAAGGAGTACAGGGGAGTTCAGGTAATGGTCACAACGGTCAGCACTAAGACGGCGGGCGGCGTCTCGACGGAGAAGAAGGGCGTCCGTATCGGCGGGACGGGCAGACGCCCGACCGGCGGGGGCGGCGGGCAACCGCCTAACGGCAACAGCAGCGGCAACGGCCACGGGCACGCCTTTCACGATTCCGCGCAGCAGTATCGCATCGGCATGTGGCTCGCGCTGTCTGCGATCCTGATGATGTTCGCCGCACTGTCGAGCGCCTACGTCTTTCGCTCCACACGCGCGCAGCAGATGTGGCAGGCGTTCGCCGTGCCCGCGATGCTCTGGGTCAGCACGGCGCTCATCCTGTCCAGCAGCGCCACGTTTGAAGTCGCGCGGCGGGCGCTCAGACGCGGCGCAAGCGAGGCCTACAGGCGTTGGCTCGTCGTGTCGCTCGCGCTCGGCCTCGGCTTTCTCGTCGCGCAACTGCTCGCGTGGCGCGCACTGGCCGGGCAGGGGATTTATCTGGCTACCAACCCGCATAGCTCTTTCTTCTATCTGTTGACGGGCCTGCACGCGCTGCACCTTCTGGGCGGAATCGCTGGATTATGTTACCTGACGCTCAGGGCGCGGCGCGTGCTCGCGGGCACAAACGCGGAGGCGGCGAAAGAGCGCGCACGCGCCGATGCTGTCGCGCTGTACTGGCATTTCATGGACGGGCTGTGGGTCTATCTGTTCGCACTCCTTTTTCTGTGGAGGTAAGGCACGTTGAGCACACACGCGCATGCAGTAGAGACTTTGACCGCCACCGACGACTGGAGCGGCGGAAGTTTTCCCTACCACGTCGGCCACAAGAAACTCGGCATGTGGCTCTTTATCGTCTCCGACGCGCTGACCTTCTCGGCCTTGCTCGTCGGCTACAGTTATGTGCGCGTGTCGAGCGACGCGTGGCCTGCGCCCTTCGCCTTCTATCCGAGCATCATCTTCTCGACGGTGATGACGCTCTGCCTTCTGGCTTCGAGTTTCACGATGGTGATGGCCGTGGCCGCCTCCGCACGGCGCGACCGTAAGAAAGCGCGTCGCTGGATCGGCGCGACGATGCTCGGCGGTTTGACGTTCCTCGCCTTACACATTTACGAGTGGATGCACCTCATTAACGACTACGGCCTCAAGCCCTTCACGCTTCCGGCCGCATGGCTCGAACGCTGGCCGCAGGCGTCGCCCCTGTTCGGCGCGACCTTTTTCGCCATCACCGGCCTGCACATGTTCCACGTCCTGACCGGCGTGCTCTATCTCGGCTATATCGCGCTGCGCATCCGGCGCAAGACGCACGAGGACGTCGAGATCAGCGGCCTCTACTGGCACTTCGTCGATCTCGTCTGGATGTTCGTCTTCCCGCTGATCTATCTGCTGTCGGTTGATTTCCATCCGCCGGGGCACTGAGCAAGGACTTCGACGCGTAAACTTTCTCAAAGAGAGGTGGACTAAAGACGCATGAGCACACGTTTCGCATCACTCGGCAACTTGAAAGGGAAGCAGGACTTGATCCTGAACGCCGTCTGCCTGCTCTTTGCGGCGGGCTTCGTCCTCATGGCCTTGTCGAACGTGCGCTGGGCGGGCAACTTCTTCTCCATCGACAGCCTTTTCATCACGCTCGTCAGCCTCTTGCTCGCGGGTATCTTCATGGTCGTCCCCGCGATGTGGGCGTATGAAAACGGCCTGCTGAAAACTTGGTTTGCCGCAGAGGGCGACGACGCGCCCGTGGCCGAACCCGTCCCCGTCCACTTCGAGGGCACGACGAAACTTTTCCTCTCCGTCCTCGGCTTCCTGCTCGTCCTGACTCTGGTCGAAGTCCTTCTGGCCTACGTTCAGGTTCCGCTCTTCCTGATGTTGACGATCCTCGTCGGCCTGTCGCTCATCAAGGCGGCGCTCATCCTCGCCTATTTCATGCACCTGCGCTACGAGCGCATGAGTCTGGTCTACACTTTGATCCCGATGCTTGTCATCTGCATCTGCCTGCTCTTTATCATGTTCCCGGACAGCTTCCGGCAACTGGGCTTGCGCGCCTACAGGTGACGAAAGATGAAACGGGCGACGACGCGCAACCTGCTTTTTTGGCTCGCACTCCTGGCGGCGTGCTTAACCGTGCTCGTGCCCGACGCGCTCGCGCAGTGCGCCATGTGCAAGGCGGCGGCCGCGAATCTCGACCGCGTTTCGGCGCGCACGCTCAATCTTGCGACGCTCATCTTGCTGTGCCCGCCCGTCGCCATCTTCTGCGCGATCTTTGTCGTTGCCTACAAGCATCGCAAAGCGCCGGGCGAGCGTGAAGACGCGTCAACTTCGGAAAAAATCTAAAATGGCAGACGAACAAGCGCTCGCTACGACAGACGACCAACCGAGCATCCGCCGACGCGCGTGCCCGCAGTGTGGCGGCAAGATCATTCCGTCCGACCGCGCGCTCTACGAGAGCAAGGCCGACCCGTCGGCCGTCTTCCCGCTCTGGCAGTGCGAACGCTGCGGCTACGAGCAGATGAGCGAGCGACCACAGGCCGCGCGCAAGGCCGCGCCCCACGCCGCGAAAAAAACGGAAGGCTAGCGGCGACGCAAAGAACGGAAGACTAAAGTTGGCGCGTTGAGGTTCGCCAGATAATGTTCGACAGCTACGACCGGCACTAGGGCGCGGATGTTATAATCCGCGCATCTTTTTTCTGCCGCGAATTAATTCATGGATTATTCGATACTGCCGCACGTCAACGCCATGCTCAACGCGACGAGCGGCCTGCTTCTCGTCGCCGGTTTTTACTTCATCATGCGACGCCGCATCACGGCGCACCTGCGATGCATGACTTCGGCGCTCGCAGTCTCTTGCATCTTTCTCGCGTCCTATCTGGTCTATCATTACAATCACGGCTCGACGCGTTTCACGGGACAAGGCTACATTCGCCCTGTCTATTTTTTCATCCTGCTGACGCACACCGTTCTCGCCGCAGTGATCGTTCCGCTCGTCGTCCTGACGCTCAGGCGTGCGTGGCGCGGCGACTTCGGACGACACAGGCGCATCGCGCGCTGGACGTTTCCGCTCTGGCTCTACGTCTCGATCACGGGCGTCCTCGTCTATCTCATGCTTTATCAACTCTACCCTTCGCGCTGACATTCGTGCGGCTCGCGGAAAACCACTGGGACGAAGATGGACGGCGATAACTCAAACGGCAATCGACGCGCGGGCGCGCACGACGACGCTGCTGCTTCCGCACCGCAAGCGGAGACGCAGCGCCGTCGTTCGCCCTGGCCGCTCATGGTCGTCGCCGCGCTGTTCATCATCCTTCCGTTTCTCTCTTGGTACGGCACGACCTTCTGGCGCGAACTTGACGACGAAGAGATCGAGAAATATCTGAACGACACTGAGAAGCCGCGCCACGTGCAACATGCGCTCGAACAGATCGACCGGCGCATCGTCAAAGGCGACGAAGGCGTCAGGCGTTGGTATCCGCAGGTGTTGCGGGTGGGGGAAAATCCTTTGCCTGATCTGCGTATGGCCGCCGCCTGGGTGATGGGCGACGACAACAGGTCGGCGGAGTTTCACGCGGCGCTCAGACGACTCGTAGAAGACGAAGAACCGGCCGTGCGCCGCATGGCCGCGCTCTCGCTCTCGCGCTTCAACGACGCGAGTGGGCGCGCTGAGTTGCTGGCGATGCTCAAACCTTTCAGCCTGAAGCTGCCGTTTGCGGGGACGCCGCTGACCGTCTTGCCCGCAGGCTCGGTCGTGACGCGCGGGGCGATGGTGGCGCGCGTGCGCGATGAACGGGGAACGGCGCAGGAAGTGCGCGCGCCTGTGGCGGGAAAGATCGAGAGCGCGACGGCAGTTGACGGTCGAACTCTCGGCGCGGGCGAAGAGTTGCTTGTGCTCGCGCCCGATGGCAAGAACGTCTGGGAGGCGCTGCGTGCGCTCTACCTGGTGGGCACGACGGAAGACCTGCCGGAGATCGAACGTTACGCGCGCGGCGAGGTGGCGGGGATGTCCGAAGAGAGCAAAAAGCAAGCGGCGCTGACGGCCGAAGCCATCAAGCGCCGCAATCAGAGTCGGTGAAAATTTTTAGAGCGCGCGGTGTTCGCTGTTGTTATCGCGCGGCCGGTGCGTCGGGCAGTGTGATGCCGTGTGCGGCTTCCCAATCTTCGGTCGGAACCATCTCGATCGCATCCCACGGGCAGCCGTCGAGAAACGCGCCTTCCGGCCCTTTGCTGATGCACTTCTGGCAGCCGATGCAGAGTTCCGGATCAACTTCAATGCGACCGAACGGCGGGTGATCCTCGTCAGGAACCCAGAACATGCACGCTTCGATGGGGCAATATTCGATGCAAGCGGGCGAACCCGCACAGCCCGTGCAGCAGTCGGTCGTGATGGCGAGGATGCGCGGCTTCTTCTTGCGCGCGGCTTTCCCGTCGCCCACAGACATCGGCCAGTGTTTTTCGATGATCTCGAACATGCGCGTGTTCTCTCCAGAGTGCGGCGTTTCGTGGTCGGACGTGCGGACAACACTTTAACACGACCATAGTTGAGGCTCAATCAACTTTTTGCCCACGCGCTTCCTACGCTGTCCGGTCGAAAGTTTGCTTGAATGTCTTCACGTAAAGAGATAAAACTAAACGCGCACCTAAACCAATAAGGAGACTCTAACAGCGATGAACACAGTCGCCGGAATTTTCCAGACGCACGATGCGGCAGAGCGCGCCGTCGAACAATTGCGCAGCCTCGGCTTGTCTGACGAGCACTTGAGTCTGCTCTCGCCGGGCACGACGCAGGCGCAGACAGACACGGACGTGCCGACGAGCGACACGGAACAGCCGGGCATGGGCAACGCGCTCGGCGGACTGGTCGGCGGCGCGATGGGCGCTGCGGGCGGCATGACGCTCGGCGCGGCCGCCGCGAGTTTGCTCGTGCCAGGCGTCGGCCCCGTGATGGCGGCCGGAATCGTCGGCGCGGCTCTCTTTGGTGCGGGCGGCGCGGCTGCGGGGATGGCCGCGGGCGGCGCGCTCGAAGACACGTTGGCGCACGGTCTGCCGCACGACGAGCTTTTCGTCTATGAAGACGCGCTCAGGCAGGGGCGCACGGTCGTCATCGCGCAGTTGCAGGACGGCGGGCAGGTTTATGACGTGCAGGCGGCGTTCGATGCGGCGGGCGCGGAGAGCGTCGATGCCGCGCGAGAGAGTTGGTGGGTGGGCTTGCGCGACGCGGAGGACGCTGATTACACGGGGCAGGGAAAAGATTTCAAGGCGGACGAGTCGGTCTACAGGCGCGGCTTCGAAGCATCCCTGCACCCACAACTGCGCGGCGCGTCTTACGCTGATTCGACCGAGCGTCTGCGCGAAAAGTATGGCGACGCCTGTGAACACGACGCGTTTCGTTGCGGCTACGAGCGCGGGCAGAGTTATCAACAAACTTTGCGGGAGCGTTATCGCAGTTGAAAGACACTCTGTTGAGCATCGCCGTACTCGCCGCGATTCTCATCGCGAGCGCGCTCATCACCAACTGGTTCGCGCGCACGATGTATAACCGCTGCCCCGCGTGCGCCACGCTCAACGCGCGCCGCCGCGCCGCATGTCGCTCCTGCGGCCACGCTTTGAAGTAGAGACGCCGGTGATAGACCGGGAGCAAGGTTTTCGGAATTTGGAGTTGCCGGATGCAACGTTTGAGCGGCCTATGTGCCCTGCTGTTTTTACTGATTGCCATGACTGACGACACTGTGAACGCCCAGAGCCAATCGCCGCCCGTCCCGCCCGACTGGCAGACGCACGCCGAGCGCACCGACTATCGCGAAACGCCGCGCTACGAAGAGACGCTCGCCTATTGCCGCAAACTCGCCGACGCCGCGCCCGCGCAAATCCGGCTCACGGATTTCGGCCGCAGCGGACAGGGACGCCCCCTGCCGCTCCTGATCGCCGCCACGGGCAAAACCTTCACGCCCGCCGAGTCGCGCCGCGCCGGCAAGGTCGTCGTGTTCGTGCAGGCGAACATCCACGCGGGCGAAACTGACGGCAAGGACGCGGGGCTTGCGCTGCTGCGCGACATCGTCGTCCTGAAGACGCAGCCGCGCCTGCTCGAACACGTCACGCTGCTGTTCGTCCCCATCTACAACGTTGACGGGCACGAGCGTCGTAGTCCTTACAACCGCATCAACCAGAATGGCCCCGAAGAGATGGGCTGGCGTGCCAATGCCACCAACCTCAATCTGAACCGCGACTACATGAAGGCCGACGCGCCGGAGACGCGCGCATGGCTTCGCCTGTGGAACGAATGGAATCCTGAGTTGTTCATCGACTGCCACGTCACGGACGGCGCGGATTTTCGCTACAACGTGACCTACCAGTTCGAGGAGCACGAAAACATCCCGCAACCCTTGCGCGGCTGGATGCGCGAGGCTTTCGAGGGGCGCATCGTTCCGGCCACTGAGGCGCTCGGCAACCTGCTCACGACCTACATGGAATTTCGCGACAACCGCGATCCCATCAACAAAGGCGTCGAAGGTTTCATCGGCACGCCGCGTTTCGCCACGGGCTACGCGCCTTTGCGCAACCGCCCCGCCCTCCTTATCGAGACGCACATGCTGAAAGACTATCGCACGCGCGTGCGCGCCACTTACGATCTGCTGCGCACCGCCTTGGAGGACGTGAACCGCGACCCGGCGGGCTGGCTGCGCGTCGCTAAAGAGACGGATCAAAAGGTGACGGAAGAGGGAAGCGCCTACGACCCGGAGCGGAAAGTCGCCCTGCGCATCGCGTTCACGGATAAGTCTGTGCCGCGCGTGATCAAAGGCGTCGAGTTTCGTCGCGAGTTGAGCGACGTGTCCGGCGCGGTGCGCGTCGTCTACGGCACGAAGCCTTACGATTACACCGTCCCCTTCTACAACGAGAGCCGCGCCGTCATCTCTGTTCCGACGCCGCTTCATTACATCATCCCGACGCAGTGGACTGAGCCAATCGAAGTGCTCGCCGCGCACGGCGTCCGCCTGCAACGCCTGGCCGAGCCTTTGACCATCGAAGTCGAAAGCTATCGTTTCTCGGAAGTGAAATGGGCGAGCGCGTCGTTTGAACATCGCCTGCCTGTCTCGCAGAAGAACACGCTCGTGCGGGAGCAGCGGACGTATCCGGCCGGTTCGGTCGTCGTCCCGCTCGCACAGCCCGCCGGGCGTCTCGTCGTCAACCTGCTCGAACCGGACGCGCCCGATTCGTTCGTCTATTGGGGCTTCTTCAATTCCATCTTCGAGCAGAAAGAGTACGGCGAAGGCTACATGCTGGAAAAACTTGCGCGCGAGATGCTGGCGAAAGATGAGAACTTGCGGCGGGAGTTCGAAAAACGCGTGGCGAACGAGCCTGCCTTCGCCTCGAATGCACGCGAGCGCCTGCGCTTCTTCTACGAACGCTCGCCCTATTATGACCCGCTGATGAATCTCTACCCGGTCGGACGCATCACTACGCCGTTCAAGGCGCGGCTCGTGGATTTTCGTTGAGGCTTAGATTACGGGGAAGCAGGACGCGGCGCTTTAAAATGATCGCGTCGCTAAAATGAAAAGGGATGCGGTTCAGTTAAGACCGCATCCCTTTTCCCAAGTTTTATGTGTCGTCCGCGTCGGGCGACTAAACCGTGCGTCGGCCGGTCAAGAGATTGACCACGAGCACGATCAAAGCCACGACCAAGAGCAGGTGAATGAGCGTGCCGCCGATGCCGCCAAGCATACCGAGCAACCACAACACCAGAAGTACCACTAGAATCGTCCACAACATGTCCACACTCTCCTTAGCAAAAGTTTGATGTCAAGAAATCTCCCGGTTCTTGTGAACCCGCCTGCTCTCCCCTAGTGCAACGGCCATGCCATCCTTCGCCTATCCGTCTGCGTTCAAACCTAAAGCCTTGTGATTCCTGACTTTGACCATTTAAATCCGCGGCCGGCCGCGAAACAACACGCCATAACGCACGCCTTCTTGTATGAAAATACGCCGCCCGGTCACCATGGCCTGTGTTCTAAATCAAGCCAAAGCGTTGAAATCAACCCCACACGGCGCACGGCGCGGCAACCTCCACGGATTTTTTTATCATCGGAGAAGAGGAGACAAGACCTCAAATGGCGCGTGCGTGGCCCTGAAACTCTTCGCGCATCGCCTTTGACACAAAAAAAAGACATTCGGCTGGACTTAAAGGGACGGCGGATGCTAGAGTGTTTTCAGGGTTAGCGGTCGCCAATAACGCGCCGCGTCCCGTAAGTAGATAGGCTCCTACCGCAAATTCCGCGCGTTGGCCTTACTCAGTCAGGTCTGTTTCCTCTGTAAATAATTTTAGATTCTTGATAGCTCAACGGCGGCGCGAACGCCTGTTCCCCTGGAAAACTTTCTTCGCGCCGCGACCGGAGAATTTACACATGCCTTTTTCACGCTTGATCCCCCGCACGCAAAAGACGAGTCTCGTGCTCGTTTCTATAGGCGCGATCTCGGCGCTACTTGCGGTCGTCTTCTTCCAGACTTTCTACGCCGCGCGCCAGCCCGTCGTGCAAAACGTCAACTACACGGAGTTGCGCGTCTTGACGCAGGACGCGGCCGTCAAGTCTCTGACGGTCGATGGCGAACTGATGCTCGTCGAACTCGCTAATGGCACGCGCGCGCAGGCCATCGTCACCAACGCCGTCGCCCAACAGGAGATCGTCAGCGTCTTCGAACAGAAGAAACTGCCCGTCGTCTTCAACACCGTACAGCCGGGACGGCTCGCCTCGGCGCTCAACTGGATCATCGCGCTCCTGACGCTCGGCGTGATCGGGTTCGTCGGCTGGCGACTTTACGCCAGCATGAGCGGCGGCCACGGCGATTTCGAATTGACCGACGCGAGCGGCGCACAGACGGCCACCTTCGCAGACGTCGCGGGCGTTGACGAAGCGAAACACGAGTTGGCCGAAACCATCGAATTTTTGCGCGACCCGATGCGCTTCGGACGCCTCGGCGGACGCGCGCCGCGCGGCATCCTCCTGTCCGGCCCGCCGGGCACGGGCAAGACCTTGCTCGCACGCGCCGCCGCAGGCGAAGCGAATGTTCCTTTCCTGTCCGTTTCGGGTTCGAGCTTTCAAGAGAAGTTCGCTGGCCTCGGCGCGGCGCGCGTCCGTCGTCTCTTCGCACGCGCGCGCAAACTCGCGCCCTGCGTCGTCTTCATCGACGAGATCGACGCGCTCGGTCGTCGTCGCGGTCGCAGCGGTGATTCCGCCTCGGCCGACCAGGATCAGACGCTCAACCAACTCCTGATCGAGATGGACGGCTTCAAACAACTCGAAGGCGTCGTCGTCGTCGCTTCGACCAACCGCCCTGACATTCTCGACTCGGCCTTGACCCGGCCGGGACGCTTCGACCGCGAGATTGCGGTCAACCTCGCAGACGTGCGCGGCCGCGAAGCCATCCTGCAAGTCCACGCGCGCAAACTCACGCTCGCGCCCGAACTCGAACTCACTTGGATCGCGCGCGGCACGCCCGGCTTCTCCGGCGCAGACCTCGCCAACCTGCTTAACGAAGCTGCCATCTGTGCCACGCGCCACAACGCCGACTGCATCCGCCGCGAGCACGTCGAACACGCGCGCGATAAAATCCTGATGGGCGCGGAACGTCACGGCTTTATGATGGACGAAGAGGAACGCTACGCGACGGCTGTGCACGAAGCGGGACACGTCGCCGTCGGCCTCGACGTGAAACACGGCGACCCGATTCACAAAGTCTCTATTCTGCCGCGCGGGCGCGCTCTCGGCGTCACGCAATCCTTGCCCGAGCGCGACCGTTTGATGAAGAAGCGCGAATATCTCGAAGATCAGATCGCGATGCTTCTCGGCGGGCGCGCGGCCGAGCAGATTCTCCTTGAGACGATGACGGCGGGCGCGTCCAACGACATCGAACGCGCCGTCGAGATCGCGCGCCGGATGGTTTCGGAGTTTGGCATGAGTCCGCTCGGCGCGATCCACCTCGGCAAGCCGGAAGACCCGCACAGCCAGACTCTCCTGGATCGCATCGAGCATGCGACGAGCGACATCATCAACGCGCAGATGACGCGCGCCTGCCAGATCGTCGAAGCGCGCCGCGCCGAGATCATGCGTCTCACGGCAGACTTGATGGAGCGCGATACGCTCGAAGCTGACGAGATTCAAGAGTGCTTCGGCCTCAAGGCAGCGAGCCAAGCGGCGTAACCCTCAACTCGAAAAAACGTTAAAATTCGAAGGCGGCCAGAGCAGCTAAATATGCTCCGGCCGCCTTCGAGTTTCTATCCCGGCGATCTCGTTATCAACTAACAGCGAACTCTTATTTTCTATCTACTTGCAATCTTTGTTGTTATATCTGCTTGCAATTTTTGTCTCTCCGCTTGATTGTCCGCCGTATCTCTTGTAATTTTTCTGTGCGAAGGCTAGTTGATTTCACCACCTGACCCTGACTCCCGAACGTTCCTCCGATCAGGCCATGACTTATCCCGGCGTCTCGCGTCTGGAACTACCCATCCTGCAAGAACTCGTCGCCACCGGCGGCGTGGACGACGTGCGCTATCTTTACGAACGCCTCGTCGCTTACTTTCCGCAACTCGACGGCGCGACGCACAAAGAGAAAAGCAACGGCGAACTCCGTCAATGGAAGCGACACGTCCAGCGCGCCGGGCGCGAGCTGGCAGACAAGCGACTGATTGACCGACGGCGCGGCCTGTGGACGATCACGCCGCAAGGCCGCAAGCGCATCGAAGACGAAGCGCCCAGTTTCTCTTTTGACGTTGAACCAGCCCCGCAGCCTGTCGGCGCTTCCGCCCTCTCACACGCAGACGTGCAGCAAATGCTCTGCGAGATCGGCCGCGCGCTCGGCCATCACGCCGAGCGCGAATTCGATTATTACGACGTGGTGTGGCGTGCGGGCGAGACGAGCCCGCGCCTCAGTCACATCTTCGAGGTGCAGCGCAAGGGCAACGTCGATGCCGCGCTGGCGAAACTCAAACGCGCTTATGAATCGCAGCGTTCGAAACCCTTCCTCGTCGTGGCGAGCGAGCGCGACACGAACCGCGCCAATCTACAGTTGAGTCTGGCGCGCACGGGCGCGTTCCACGAGATCGGACGCGTGACGACCATTCTCAGCTTCGAGCAACTGCACCGGCTTCATCGCGCGCTCACGTCCGTCGAAGACCTGCTTGCAAACTTCATCGAACGATGATGATCGGCACACCCCTGCGCCAGCAATATCTGGACATCAAGCGTCGCCACCCGGACGCTATTCTGCTGTTTCGCATCGGCGATTTCTACGAAGCCTTCGACGACGATGCGCGCCTGATCGCGCGTGAACTTGGCATCGTGCTCACCTCGAAACCGATGGGACGCAATGTGCGCGTCCCGCTCGCGGGCGTGCCGTATCACAGTCTCGAACGCCATCTCGCCACGCTCATCTCGCGCGGTCATCGCGTTGCCATCTGCGAACAGCTCACGGCTGCGCCCGTCAAAGGCGAGGCGGCCGGGCGCGGCTTGATCGAGCGCGACGTGGTGCGCGTCGTCACGCCCGGCACGATCATCGAACCCGGACTGCTTCGCAGTAAAGTCAACAACTACCTTGCAGCCTTCTGCACGGACGGCCGCCGCGCAGGGATCGCCTACGCCGACGTGACGACCGGCGAGTTTGCCGCGACAGAACTGGCAGCCGCAGCCGCCATTCCCGAACTGCAACGCCTCGCGCCCGCCGAGATACTCGTGCCGCGCGGCCTCGAAATTTCCGACGCGGAACTTCCTGGTTTCATCACGCGCTGCAACGACGACTACTTCGTCGCCGCTCGCGCACGCACGGCGCTCCTTCAACATTTCGAGACGCGTTCGCTCGCCGCCTTCGGCCTCTCGCGCTTACCGCTCGCAGCCTCGGCCGCCGGGGCTATCGTCGCCTACCTGCGCGACACTCAATCGGCATCGGCCGGGCAGTTGACGCGCTTGACCAGTTATCACACGGGCAACTTCATGCTGCTCGATGCGCAGACGCTTCGCTCTCTGGAAATTTTCGACACCTTCGGCGGCGCACCCTCTCTGCTCTCCACGCTCGATCAGACGCGCACCGCGATGGGCGGCCGACGGCTCAGACAATACCTGCGCCAACCTCTGCTCGACGTGACCGAGATCATGCGGCGGCACGATCAAGTCGCATGGTTCGTCGAACACGCGAAGGCGCGCGCCGAACTGTTCGCCGCGCTTGAATTTGTGCACGACCTCGAACGCCTGTCGGGACGCGCGCGCACGGGCGTCGCCACGCCGCAGGAGGCGCTCGCGCTCGGCCAGAGTCTCGAAACGCTCCCGCGCATACGCGCCGTCTTGCAGCAGGACGGGAAGCGTTTCGCCGCGCTGCTCGACGCGCTTCCCGCCTGCACCGAAGCCGCGCGCGTCATACGCGATGCGCTCGCCGACGAGTTGCCGAAACGCACTGAAGGACGCGGTATCATTCGCGCGGGCTTCTCCGACGAACTCGACAAACTGCGCGAACTATTGCGCAACGGCAAAACTTATCTGGCCGAGATGGAGCAGCGCGAACGCGCACGCACCGGCATCAAGAGCCTGCGCGTCGGCTACAACAAAGTGTTCGGCCACTACATCGAAGTCACGCGCCCCAACCTGCATCTCGTCCCCGAAGGCTACACGCGCAAGCAGACGCTCACACAGGCCGAACGCTTCGTCACGCTCGAACTCAAAGAGCACGAATCGCTCGTCGTCAACGCGCAGGAGCGCATCGCGGAACTCGAAACGAACATCTTCCGTCAGGTCTGCGCAGAGATCGGGCGCAGGCGCGACGACATACTCGCTGCTGCTTCGACCGTCGCGCACCTCGACGCCATCGCCTCGTTCGCCGAAGTCGCCGCGCAGTTCAATTACGTCCGCCCGGTCATCTCGGAGTCGCCCGTCCTGCGCATCACGGCCGGTCGTCATCCCGTCATCGAGCGGATGTTCACAGACGGCACGTTCGTCGCCAACGACGCGAAGCTCGGCGGCGAAAACGCGCCGGAGATCGCCCTCATCACGGGGCCGAACATGTCCGGCAAATCGACGTACCTGCGACAGACGGCGCTCATCGTCCTGATGGCGCAGGCGGGCAGCTTCGTCCCAGCCACGCACGCCACCGTCGGCCTCTGCGACCGCATCTTCACGCGCATAGGCTTGTACGATCGTCTCGGCAGCGGCGAATCGACTTTCATGACCGAGATGGTCGAGACGGCGCAGATACTTCATCACGCGACGGAGCGTTCGTTGATCCTGCTCGACGAACTCGGGCGCGGCACTTCGACTTACGACGGCCTTGCCGTCGCACGCGCCGTCGTCGAATACATACACAACCATCCGCAGCTTCGCGCCAAGACGCTTTTCGCCACGCACTATCACGAACTGACCGCGCTCGCCGCCATTCTTCCGCGCCTCGAAAATCTACACGTCGAGATCGCGGAAGAGGGGAGCGAACTCGTCTTCCTCTACAAGATCAGCCCTGGCAGCGCCGAACGCAGTTACGGCGTCTACGCCGCCAAACTCGCCGGGTTGCCACGCCCCGTCATCCGTCGTGCCGAAGAACTCCTGGCCGAATATGAATCGCATGGTAGCGAACGCCCCTTCGCCGCCGAGAACACAACCAAGCCGCCCGCCCAAATTCACACACGCGAACGCGAATCAAAACTCGTTCAAGCCTTGATGCAAACAGACCCCGACGCCCTCGCACCCGTCGAAGCCCTCATGAAACTTTTCGAACTGCGCCGGCTGGCCGAAGAAGCCGAGGACGAACCCCACAAAGTGCGCGCGATTAGAACAGCGTAAAAAAAGGATGATGGCGGAGGGATGAGGGATGAAGGGAACGCCACTGTCTTCCCTTCATCCCTCATCCCTCCGCCATCATCCTTTCTTCTCTCACGCCGGGTCTGTGTGGATTTGCACTTTGGCGCGGGGGATTTCCGCTTCGATGGTGCGTAGGACGCGGACGGATGTGGCGTGAGCATCTTCGAGTGTCTGGTGGCGCTCCACTTCCAGATGGAGGTCTATGAATTTCTGCGAGCCGGAGCGACGCGTGCGCAGGTCGTGAAAGCCGAGCACGCCCTCGTCGCGAAAACGGCCGACGATCTCCGCGACCTGTTCGTCCACCTCCGGCGGCAGACGACGATCCATCAACACGTCCACCGACTCGCGGCCGACGGCGAGTGCCGAGGCCAGGATGTAGATCGAGATGGCGATTGAGATGATGGGGTCGAGGATCGTCCAGTCCGTGAAATAGATCAGAACCAGTCCGACGAGCACGCCGCCGTTCGTCCACACGTCCGAAGCGAAATGGAGTGCGTCGGCGCTGAGCGCGGGCGAGTCGGTCGCGTTTGCCACGCGTCTGAGCCGCACCACGAGCGCGAGGCTGGCAATGATAGTGACGATCATCGTCGCTATGCCGACCCCCTCGGCCTGTGTCGGCTGCGGCTGGAGCATGCGCTGGATGGCTTCGCGGATGAGAAACAGGCCGGAGAGGGTGATAACCGCCGCCTGAAAGAGTCCGGCGAGAGATTCGGCTTTGCCGTGACCGTAGTTGTGATCTTCGTCGGGCGGGCGCGAGGCAGCGCGCACGGCGAGGTAGTTGATCGAAGATGCGAAGATGTCCATCGCCGAGTCGAGCAGCGACGCCCAGACCGCAATCGAACCCGTCACCCATCCCGTCCCGGTCTTCAGCAAAATGAGAAATGCCGCCGTCAGGATCGAGAGTCGCGCGGCAGTGCTCTTGAGCCGCGCCTCTTCAGCGTGGACGTGCACGTTCGTCTCTCGCGTCGTTTCTACTGACATTACTTCTTGCTTACAACTGATAAAACATTCGACCGCTCGCCACAACTTCTTCGAGCAGTCACGCTACGATCGGCTTCAATGTCCGAGCGCTTCGGGCCGCTCCGAAACTTCTTCGATAGTGCGACTGCGCGTGCGCAGCGTGACGGTCGCCACGCCCGCGAAGATGAGCGCGGCGGCCAGCCACGTCCGCGAGTTCAAACTCTCGCCGAGAATGAGCGGCGCGACCGCGAACGCAAAGAGCGGTTGCAGATAGATGTAGATGGCGACGACGCTCGGCGCGACGCGCTCCAAAGCCCACGCGTTGAGATAATAAGTCGCCACCGTGGGAATGGCGATGATGTAGAGCACGGCGAGCCAGATGCTCAAGGGTACATGTGTGAGTGAAGTCTGCGACAGGTAGACGCCGCCGACGGGCAGCGTCACGATGCTGCCGAAGATGAAAATCCACGTGATGACCGTCAAAGGGCCGTAGCGTCTGATCATGTCCTGCGAGATGGCGAGATATGCGCCGTAGGACATCGAATTGAACAGGAGAATGATGTTGCCGATGCTCGTCTCGCGCGAAAAATTGGCCTCGGCCGGATTGATGAGATAAACGACGCCACAGGCCGCCAGCAGCAAGCCAATCACGATGCGCCATGAACCCTTCTCGTAGCCGAGCACGACGCTGACGAGAAGCGTGAAGATGGGAATGGTCGTGCCGAGCAGCGCGGAGTTGATAACGGTCGAGAGTTCCAGTCCTTTGACGTAGAGAAATTGGTTGAGGACGACGCCGAGCAGGCTGAAGAGTGCGAGCCGCGCGTAGTCGCTTTTGCGTTCGATGGGCGTGTGCTTCGTTACGCGACGTATGAGCAGAAAGGCGAGGGTCGCGCCGACGATGCGAAAGGTGACGAGACCCGTCGCGGGCAGCGCGCGCAGGGCGAGTTTTCCGACGACCGGCCACGTGCCGAAGATAAGCTGCACGGCAAAGAGCGCGCCGTGTGGTTTGAGACTGGTAGACTTTGACGGCGCGTGTGTGGCGTTCATGTAAAGAACTTTTGCGAACCCCTTGACCTGCCCGGACTTTCGACGGCTGCGACCAACCAGCGACCGCTGCGGCTTTTCAGAGCATGAGCAGCAGCGGATTTTCCAGCATCTTCTTGAAAGTTTGCAGGAACTTCGCGCCCGTCGCTCCGTCAACGATGCGATGATCGCAGGACATCGTGACGCGCATCAACTGCCGCACGGTGACTTGACCGTCGCGCACGACCGGCTTCGGCGTCATCGCGCCGACGGCCAGAATCGCGGCCTCCGGCGGATTGATGATCGCCGTGAATTCGTCTATGCCGAACATGCCGAGATTGCTGACCGAGAAGGTCGCGCCCATGTATTCGTCGGGCTGTAGTTTGCGTTCGCGCGCACGCCCGGCAAGTTCGCGCACCTCGCGGCTGATCTGTCCGATGGACTTACGGTCGGCCGCGCGCACGATGGGCGTAATCAGTCCCTCTTCAATCGCGACGGCGACGCCGATGTCCGCGCGTTCGTAGTAGCGTATGACCTTGTCCTGAAAAGAGGCGTTGACTTGCGGATGCTGGACGAGGGCGACGGCGGCCACCTTGATGATGATGTCGTTGATGCTGACCTTGTTCTCCGTGTCGAGCGCGTTGAGTTGCGCGCGGAGTTCGGCCGTGCGATCCATCTCGATCTCTGTGGTCAGGAAGAAGTGGGGCACGGGACCGGTTGAAGCCGTGAGACGGCGCGCAATCGTCGCACGCATCGTCGAAACAGGCTCCTCGCGATAAGGCGAAGCGCCTTCAACCGCCGGTTGTTGCTGCGGCGCACGCGCTTCGACTGTCGGCGCGGGAATTTGTTCGGCTTGCGGCGTTGCCGTGCGCGCTTCCGCCGGTGCTGCTTGAGAGGTTTGCTGTCCGGCGTTGATGGCGGCTTCGATGTCGCGTTTGATGATGCGCCCGCCGGGGCCGCTGCCCTTGAGCGAATTGATGTTGATGTTCGCCTCGGCCGCCATGCGTGCGGCGATGGGCGAGACGACCACGCGCCCGCCAGCGCGTTGACCGTTGCCCGACGTGCCGCCGCCGTCCGCGCTCGTCGCACCTTGGGTCGGCGCAGACGCGCCGCCGGATGTTTCTGCACCGCCGGTTGAAGTCTGCCCGCCCATGTCGCCTTTGAGCGGTGCGCCTTCGATGGTGGCCTGCGTGCGCGCGCCTTCGACGACGACTCCGGCCAACTCGCGCTGCGCGCCGTCCTGCCCGGCCTCGACGTTCTCTTCGATGCTGCGCTTATTGGCCGCGCCCGCCTCGCCCGAAGCGGCGCTTGAGACGAGCGCAGAGATGTCTTCGTCGGCCTCGCCGATGATGGCGATCACCTGGCCGAGCGGCACGGTCGTTCCGGCCTCGACGAGAATCTTGCGCAGCACGCCGGTCGCCAAAGCCTGTGCTTCCATCGTCGCCTTGTCGGTGTCGATTTCGGCCAGCGGTTCGCCCACGCTCACCTTGTCGCCCTCATTCTTCAACCAACGCGCCAGTTGCCCCTCCTCCATCGTCGGAGAGAGTTTCGGCATGACCACCTGAGTTGCCATTATGTTTTCCTCTTGAGAAAAGCGGTAAGTGGTAAATGGTGAATGGTGAATGGAAGAAGACGGATTTTAACTATTCACCATTTACCATTTACTATTCACCATCCACTAATCCATATACGAAACTTCGCGCACGGCGGCGACGATCTTCGCTACGTCGGGCAGAGCGAGTTGCTCAAGGTTCTTGGCGTAGGGCATCGGGGCATCGGCGCTGGAGATGCGCTTGACGGGCGCGTCAAGGTAGTCGAAGGCGCGCTCCATGATCTGCGCGCTGATCTCCGCGCCCACGCCGCAGAAGGCGTGCGATTCTTCGACGATAACGACGCGGTTCGTCTTCTGCACCGAGCGGATGATCGTATCTATATCGAGCGGACGGATCGTGCGCGGGTCTACGACTTCGACGCTCACGCCCTGCTTCTCCAATTCCTCTGCCGCCTTCAGGGCAAGCGGCACGGTCAAAGAGCGCGCCACGATGGTCGCATCCTTGCCCTCGCGCTTGATGTCCGCGACGCCGAGCGGGATGGTGAAGTCAGGGTCGTCGGGCACTTCGCCCTTCATGCCGTACATGCGCTCCTGCTCCATGAAGATGACGGGGTCGTCGTCGCGGATGGCGCTCTTGAGCAAGCCCTTGGCGTCGGCAGCCGTGGAAGGCATGACGACCTTGAGGCCGGGGAAATGCGCGTACCAGGATTCGAGCGCCTGCGAGTGCTGCGAAGAGACTTGATAAGCCGAGCCGTTCGGGCCGCGAAAGACGATCGGGATTTTGAACTGCCCGCCCGACATGTAGAGCATCTTGGCGGCCGAGTTGACGATCTGGTCGGTGGCGAGGATCGAGAAGTTGAACGTCATAAACTCGATGACGGGGCGCAAGCCCGCCATCGCCGCGCCGACGCCCAGACCGGCGAAGCCCAGTTCCGTGATCGGCGAATCGATCACGCGCTTGTCGCCGAACTCTTCCAGCAGTCCCTTCGAGACTTTATAAGCGCCCTGATACGCGGCGACCTCTTCGCCGAGCAGAAAGACGTTCTCGTCGCGTTGCATCTCTTCGCTGAGCGCCTGATTCAAAGCCTCGCGAATCGTGATTACGGCCATTCAACAAACCTCCGAACTGTTAACTAAACTCAATCTGCTCCCCGCCTTTAGTACTTCTGCGTCGGCGGCTCGGCGGGGTCGGGCGCAAGGACGAAATTGTAGGTGATGACGCCCCTCACTTTCACCGGCTTTCCCGACAACCGGGTCGGCGCGAAACGCGCCTGACGCGCCGCCTTGACGGCGGCCTGCTGCAATAGCGGATGCCCGCTAATCGCCCGCGCGCTGATCACGTAGCCCTCTTCATCCACGGTCACTTCCACGACCACCGTGCCCTGCGCGCGCGGCTCTTGCAATCGGCGGGTAAGGCGGGTTTGGCTTGCTGGTCGCCTTGCCGTTCATCACCCCGCCGCCGGAGATTTTCGGCGCAGAGTCATGCGGCGTCGCGCCGTCCTACGCACCCGTCGACCCGACCGCCGACGACTCTCCGGCCACCGGCCACAGAGGTTGCGGGGCGCGCGGCGACACAGAGAAATTCTGAATGACGGTGACTTCATCCGAATCAGAGCGCGCGCGTTCGGCGTCGAGGGTGAAGGAGGTGAAAAAGTTTCTCGCCAACAACTGCGACGCCCGCGCGCCGAGCGTCATGAGCACGTAGTAATGCGCCGCGGTTTCGTAGACCTGCGCCGTCCCCTCGTTACCTTCGGCGCGCACAACGTATTGCTTCGCGACCTCATTGTTGGCAACCACCTCGCTGTTGAAGGTCAACTCGCTATCAGCGGCGCGCGAACTGTGCTGGATGGCGTGGCGCAGACCGGCGGCGAAATCTTCGGGAGTCTTGAGTGAGACCACCGCCTTTTTATCAATTGACAGGACGGAGAACAGGATGCCCTGATACTTCACCTCGTAGACCGTCGTCGGCAGTTTCAAATCATCAGAGAATGGAATGACGCGCTTGACGCGCAGGGGCGGCTCCGGCATCAGGATGGAGAAGGCTTCCTTCTCCGGCATCAGCCGAGGCCACCGGACAGTCATCTCCTGCTGCTGCGCTGCGACCGTGAACGCCGCCAACGCAACGAGAATTATCGAGGCGAGGCAGAGCTTTCTCATTGCCCGTTGCTCCGCGGCGGGTTGGCGTAGATGTGCGTGTAGAGTTCTTCGTGCGCAGGCAGCGGGCTTTCGTCCGCGAACTTGACGGAGTGTTCGACCTCTGCGCGCACGCGGTCTTCCAGTTCTTTGAGCGCGGCGTCGTCCACGACGCCTTTGAATTTGAGGCTGTCAGAGAAAAGTTTGATCGGATCGCGCTCTTGATATTTTTCGATCTCGGCGCGCGTGCGGTAGTTGCCGGGGTCGGACATGGAGTGTCCCATGAAGCGATAGGTGCGCACCTCGATCAAGGTCGGGAGCGATTCGTTGCGCGCGCGAGCGACGGCGCGTTCGGTCGCCTCGCGCACGGCGAGCACGTCCATGCCATCGACGAACTCGGAGGCCATGTCGTAAGCGTGCGCCTTCTGCGACACGTCTTGCAGAGACATGGCGCGAGCGAGCGAAGTGCCCATGCCGTACTGGTTGTTTTCGCAGAAGTAGATGCAGGGCAGTTTCCAAAGCTGCGCCATGTTGAAAGATTCGTGCAGCGCGCCCTGATTGACCGCCGCTTCGCCGAAGAAGACGAGCGAGACTTGACCCGTGCCCTTGTACTTCGCGGCGAAGGCCACGCCCGTGGCGAGCGGAATCTGGCCGCCGACGATGCCGTGGCCGCCGAGAAAATGGTTGTCGCGGTCGAAGAGGTGCATCGAGCCGCCCTTGCCCGCCGAGCAGCCTCCGGCCTTGCCGAACAGTTCGGCCATCACTTCGTCGGCCGAAGTGCCGCGCGCAAGCGCATGGCCGTGGTCGCGATAGCTCGTCATCACGTAATCGTCCGGCCGGATGGCCGAGAGCGCGCCGACGGCGACCGCCTCCTGCCCGATGTAGAGATGGCAGAAGCCGCCGATCTTGCCGAGCGTGTAGGCTTCGGCCGCCTTCTCTTCGAAACGGCGGATGAGCACCATCTGATAGAGCATCTGGCGCAGCGTCTCAGGGTCGATCTCTTCGATCTGCTGGTGCTGGTGCTGCTGGCGTTGCTGGTGTTCCTCGCGCAGTTCGGCAGGGTTGATGCTGTCTGTGCTGTCTATGTCGGAGACGCCTGCGACGGCGGCTCCTTCACCCGTCGAATGGTCGCGCGGTTTCAAGGGTGTCACTTTAAGTTCGCTCATGGAAAGTATTCTCTCAAGCCCTGGCGGGCGCGTGCGACGACGATAAGGCGGAAGGCTCGAAGACCGCCGCGAGCGGCCATCTGCATCTCCGACCGGAAGCCCAACTACTATTTATTTGAAAGCAAAACCGGATTATACGCGAGATGCGCGCCGCTCTGCAAAAGCAGCCCAAAAAAGGCGTCGCCACGCGCACAAAGGCGCACCCGGAATTGAGATTCGCGGTGCGCCTTCTGTGTGTCTGGATTGAATGTCCGAACGGTCGTCGCGTGTGCTCGCCGCTGGTGCGACGATTTAAACTGTCTGTTATCTGAAAGAGTCTATCGAGAGCACGACGTTCTGGTTGGCGTGCGGCGTCGCCGTGGGATTGAGTTTGCGCGCGTGTTTGTCCTGTTGCATGTTGTGGCCGGCTTGCGAGAGAAGTCCTTCGGGCGTTTCGCCGTCGTCCGGGAAACAGGCGATGCCGATGCTGATTCCGATCTTGGTGGTGCGGCCGGTGCGTATGGTGAACTCGTGCGACTCGACAGCCGCGCGAATACGTGCGGCTACCATCTCGGCCACCTCGCGCGAAGCCATCGGCATGATGGCGACAAATTCGTCGCCGGCGTAACGCGCCAGTATGTCCATCTGCCGGAACTGCTTCTTGATGATCGCGGCCACGCTCGACAGCATACGGTCGCCGATGGCGTGGCCGTGCGTGTCGTTCACTGTTTTGAAGTCGTCCAAGTCCATGCTGAGCACGGCGAGCGGTTCGCGGTTGAGTCGCTGGCATTCGGCGATGCGTTGTTCGAGCGCGAGATGGAACGAACGGGCGTTCGGCAAATCCGTGAGCGTGTCCGTGAGCGCGCTCTCTTTGGTCTTTTCGAAAGTCATCGCGTTGTTGAGCGCGATGGAGGCGTGCTGCGAGACGGATTCGAGCAGGCGGACGTGTTCGGTCGTGTAAGAAGCGCGCGTCTTCGAGTAGACAGTGATCGCGCCGAACGCGCCGTCTTCGCGTATGAGCGGAGAGACGAGGACGCCGCGAATGTTGCTGGAAATTTCTTCGGGGATGCCGACGAGGTCTAGTTCCGGCGATGTGTTGCACATCGAACGCGCGTTGGCGATGACCCAACCGGAGATGCCTTCGCCGACAGTGATGCGGCGGCGCGCGAACGCTTCGGCATGCTCGCCCGACGAGTGCACGGCGACGGCCTTGCCGGAACGGTCGTCTACGAGATAGATAACGCAGGTGTCGAACGGGACGATTGAGCGCAACTTGCTGGAGACGAGCGTGACGGTGTCCTGCAAGTTGAGCGACGAGCCGATGGTCTGCGCGATCTCGTGCAGGGCATAGACCTCGCGTTGCGCTTCAACGATGGAACGGAAACCGGAATCGGCGTCGGTCGAGCCGAGAATGTCCGAGGCCAGTCCGGCGTCAGGACGCGCCCAGTTCAACTCATCTTCCTCAGAGGCGACCTGTTCCTGTATGTCCTGTTCGGCGATCAGATTGTCGAAGTATTCGATGTTGCCGACGAAGGTTTCGACGACGCGCGGGTCGAAAGAACTGTTCGCCATCTTGCGCAAGAGGGCGAGCGAGTCTTCGCGTTTCATGCCGACGCGATAGGGGCGGTCGCAGCGCGTGGCATCGTAGAAATCGACCACGGAGATGATGCGTGCGACGAGCGGAATCTGTTCGCCGCGCAGTCCCTTCGGATAGCCCGACCCGTCCCACTTCTCGTGATGAAAGCGCACGATGTCTTCGACGGGGTAAGGGAAGTTGACACGCTTGATGATGTCGCCGCCGACCACCGTGTGAATCTTCATCTTATCGAACTCGGCGGCCGTCAGCTTGCCGGGCTTGTTCAAGATGTATTCGGGCACGGCCAGTTTGCCCACGTCGTGCAGGAGCGCGCCCGCGCGCAGGGCGTGCAACTCGGATTCGCTGACGCCGAGTATGCGGCCGAGTTCCATCGCGTAAATCTGTGTGCGGCGGACGTGGCCGTGAGTCGTCTGATCCTTCGCGTCGATGGCGATAGCGAGCGACTCGATGGTGTTCATGTGGAGGTCTGCGATCTCCTGTATGTGGCGAAGTTTCTCCTCTTCGCCCCGGCGCGTCTCGCGCACGCGCTTGTCGTCGAACAGGAACAGCAAGTAGACCAGCGTGGAGATCATCACGCCGACGATGAGGAACGAGAAGCCGCCGCCGATGAAGGTCGAATAGAAGAGTGCAGCGGCGGCCGCGCCCGCCAGTTGCGTCATCGAAGTCCAGAACAGGCTTTCGCGCGAGAACTGCAACCGGGTCGTTCCCCCTTCAACCGCGACGTAGAAGGCGGAGGCCAGAGCGTTCAAGGCGAACTGCACGAGCGCGAGCACGAGCAGCGGAAAGAGCAGCCGTTCGAGCGGAGCGTTCTGCGCGCCCGCCGTCGCTGCGTTGCCGACGGTCAGGAGCGTCAGCAAGTTGTAGGCGAAGACGGCAAGGCAGGTGGAGACGATGGCCGAAAATGTGCGGAAGAGACGCAGGCGCAGGTCTGCCACGCCCCTCGACGAGATAAAACCGTCGACGCCCGCGAGGATGGCGGCCGGAGCCGCGCCGAACATCATCGCCGCTAAAAAGATGAGCGAGTCGGCCACGGATTTGCTGCCGTTGCTCGCGCCGTCGGCGTTAAAGAGCGGGACTGTGAAACGCACTGCGGCGGCGACCGTGAGAGCCAGTAGCGCCGCGCCCCAGAGCAGGCCGGATGTGGTGAACGACAGCAGGCCGTCGAGGCAAACAAACAGGAGCGTTGCCGCCAGCGCCCCCGTTCCACATACGAGCGCAAGGCTTTTCCAATTTCCGTTAGGCATAATGATGCTCAGTCCGCGAAGGTAACGAAGGTTAAAAGTCCGTGAGTTGTTACGGTGTGCCTGCTCGTCTTGAGAGCACGAAGCGGTGGGATTGTCGAAGTAAACTTGTGCCAAACAATGTTGGCACAGACAAATTAGTCAATTTTCCGGCAATAGTCAAGGATTTTAACGGGAAACGATGAAGAAGGAACGATGAAGGAGGAAGTAAAAGCGACTTGCTTTACGTTCCTCCTTCATCGTCCATCCTTCATCGTTTCCTGTTAATCCAACTGTGCGGAGAGTTCTGCGGGCGTGGTCACGGGTTGGAGACAACTATAGTTCTCGCAGACGTAGGCGGTGGCGCGGCCGCCGAGCGCGGGGCGTTCGCGCACGAGCGGGACGAGGCTCAATGCTTCCTCGTCGCGCTCCGCCGTCTGTGCGACGACTTTGTTGGGCAGGTAGCGTCTCCAGACTTCGCGCAGCAGGGCCTGCGAGTCGTCTGCGCCGGGCTGGCCGACGATGACGATCTCTTTCGGCGTGGAGAGATGAAAGTCGAGCGCGCCGAGCAGATAGCCGAAGGCAGTCGGGTAGCGCACCATCTGGTTGCGTAAGAGCCGGAAGATGGTGACGGCGCGGCGGGCGTACTCCTGATTTTCCGTGAGCAGCGCGAGACGCAGGAGCAGTTCGGCCGCGACTGAGTTTCCGGCGGGCGTGGCGTTGTCCATGAAATCCTTGTTGCGCACGATCAACTGTTCGCCCTTCGTGCTCGTGTAGAAAAAGCCGCCCTCCGCTTCGTCCCAAAATTCCTCGCACATCTGTTCGGTCAGCGAGAGACATTCGCCGAGCCAGCGCACAGTGCCCGTCGCTTCGTAGAGCGCGAGCAGGCCAGCGGCGACGCAGGCGTAATCGTCCAGATAGCCGTGATGCTTGGCCTGTCCGTCTTTGTAGACGTGGAGGAGCGCGCCCTCGCGCCTGAGAGTTGTGAGGATGAACTCGGCGTTACGTTCGGCGATGCGACGGTAGTCGGCGCGTTCGAGGACGGACGAGGCTTCGGCGAAACTCGTGAGCATCAAACCGTTCCAGGCGGCGATGGCCTTCTCGTCGCGGCCGGGCTTGATTCTCTCTTCCCGCGCCGCAAAGAGACGCGGCCGACTGCGTTCGACCGTTTCCAGCAGACGCTCGACCGTTACATTCAATTCAGCGGCCACTTCATGCGCCGTGCGCGGCACGTTCAGGATATTCTTCTCTTCGAAGTTTCCCTCGGCGGTCGCGCCGTAATATGCTGCGACGAGGCGTCCGTCCTCTGCGCCCAGCAGTTCTTCGAGCTCTTCCACTGTCCAGACGAAGAACTTGCCTTCGACGCCTTCCGAGTCCGCATCCTGCGTCGAATAGAAAGCGCCGCCCGCGTCCGTCATCTCGCGTATGACGTAATCGAAAGTCTCGACGGCGATGCGACGAAAGAAGTCGTCGCCAGTGGCCTGAAACGCGTGCAGGTAGAGACGGGACAGGAGCGCGTTGTCGTAGAGCATTTTTTCGAAATGCGGGACGAGCCAGTGCGCGTCTGTCGAGTAGCGATGAAAGCCACCGCCGAGTTGATCGTAGAGACCGCCTTCGGCCATCTTGCGACAGGTGTGCGTCACCATCTGTAGGGCTTCGGCGTCGCCTGTGCGTGCGTGCGCGCGAAGCAGAAATTCCAGATTCATCGAAGCGGGAAACTTCGGCGCGCCGCCAAAACCGCCGTGGCGTTTGTCGTAGCTGCGCGCGAGCGCGCTCGCGGCCGCGTCGAGAACTTCCGTGTTCAGCGGTTCGTCCGATTCATAGGCCACGTTCATGCGGCGCAGTTCGTTGAGAAAACTCGTGGTTGTTTCCGCGATCTCTTCGGGGCGCGAGTGGTAGGCGTCGGCCACGCCGGCGAGGACGCGCGGGAAGCCGGGCAGGCGATAACGATCTTCGGGTGGAAAGTAAGTGCCACCGTAGAAGGGCACGAGGTCGGGCGTGAGAAAGACTGTGAGCGGCCAACCGCCGTGGCCGAGCATCAACTGAACCGCGTTCATGTAAATCTGGTCGAGGTCGGGGCGTTCCTCACGGTCAACTTTGATGTTGACGAAATGCTCGTTCATCAAACGCGCGATCTCTTCGTTTTCAAAAGACTCGCGCTCCATCACGTGACACCAGTGGCATGCCGAATAACCGATGCTGAGCAGGATCGGTTTGTTCTCCGCGCGCGCACGCCCTAGAGCCTCTTCGCCCCACGGATACCAATCGACAGGGTTGTGCGCGTGCTGCAACAGGTACGGGCTGGTCTCGTTTTGCAGACGGTTCGTGTGCTTGTGTTCCGACATCTCCCCTTGACCTCGCTTTTTGGTTTTCGCCCATTGTTGCACGAATGGTAGAAACGATGAAGTAACGGTGGTAAATGGTAAATGGTGAATGGTAAATGGTGAAAGACAACTCTTTCCATTCACCATTTACCATTTACCATTTACCTGTCTATCGTTTCCTTCTGCTATACTGTGGGAAATGAATAGCCATTCATTTTGTTTTTGATTGAAGCGGCGCGCGAGGGGTGTCGAAACTTCGGGAGCCGCGCGCTTTTAGTATGACTACTTTTGGACTGATCTTTTGGGGTGAAGAATGGAACGAGAGAGTTTAGAGATGGATGTGGTGTTCGTCGGCGCGGGGCCGGCGAACTTGAGCGGGGCGCTGCATCTGGCGCGTCTGGTGAAAGAGCACAACGAGGCCGTCGCGGCCGGACGGCGCGAGGGCAAGCCGCTCGGCGAACTCGAAATCGGCGTCATCGAAAAAGGCGCACACGTCGGCGCGCATATTCTGTCGGGCGCGGTGATGGATCCGCGCGCTCTGCGAGAGTTGATTCCCGATTTCATCGAACAGGGTGCGCCCGTCGAGTCGCCGGTCAAAGAGGACGAGTTTTTGTACCTGACAAAGACGCGTGCCATACGTTCGCCGCTGACGCCGCCGCCGCTCAAGAATCACGGCTACTACATCGTCTCTCTCAACAAACTCGTCGCGTGGCTCGGCGAAAAATGCGAAGAGGCGGGCATCAACATCTTCCCCGAATTTCCCGGCGCGGAGATGTTGTATGACGAAGAGGATCGAGTCGTCGGCGTGCGTACGGGCGACAAGGGCATCAACAAGGAAGGGAAGCAGAAGGCGAACTTCGAGCCGGGCGTTGACCTGTTGGCGAAGGTCACGGTGCTCGGCGAAGGGCCGCGCGGGTCTCTGACGAAAAGCCTCTCGCAGCGTCTGAACCTGAACGAAGGGCGCGAGCCGCAAGTCTACAGTCTCGGCGTTAAGGAACTGTGGGAACTGCCGGACGACCGTTATCCGGCCGGGCGCGTCACGCACACGCTCGGCTATCCTTCGGACACGCACACCTACGGCGGCGGCTGGATTTACGGGATGCAGAATCGCATCCTCAACATCGGCTATGTCACCGGACTCGACTACGAAGACCCGCTGCTCGATCCGCACGCGGAGTTTCAACGCTTCAAACAGCATCCGACCATCGCCAAATTGCTCGAAGGTGGAAAACTTTTGCGCTACGGCGCGAAGACCATCGCGGCCGGAGGCTTCTACGCCATGCCGCGACTCTACGCCGACGGCGTGCTGCTCGTGGGCGACTGCGCGGGCTTCCTCAATTCGCAGCGCCTCAAAGGAATCCACACGGCCATCAAGAGCGGTATGCTCGCCGCCGAGACGATCTTCGAGGCGCTCGTGGCCGGAGATTTTTCGGCACGGCAACTCGGGCGTTACGAAAAGCTCGTCGAGGAAAGTTGGATCATGGCGGAACTGCGCAAGGTGAGAAATTTCCACGCGGGCTTTCGACGTGGCCGCTGGCTCGGACTCGCCAACGCCGGTCTGCAATTCATCACGGGCGGCCGTTCGTGGGGACTCTTCGACCGCGCTTCGACCGAACCCGGCCACGCCGCGCTCAAGAAACTTTCCGAATACGGCTACAAAGGCGATTCCATCGAACAACGCTACGACGGCCTGCGCTTCGACGGCAAACTCACCTTTAACAAACTGACTGACGTGTATCACGCAGCGGTCGGCCACGACGAAGATCAACCCGCGCACCTCCACGTGCTCGACACGAACATCTGCGCGGAGCGCTGCGCCGAAGAGTTCGGCAACCCCTGTCAACGCTTTTGCCCGGCGGCCGTCTACGAGATGGTCGAAGACCCTGCGAACAAGGGCAAGCGGCGCTTGCAGATCAACTTCTCCAACTGCGTCCACTGCAAGACCTGCGACATCATGGATCCCTACCAGATCATCAACTGGGTCACGCCCGAAGGTGGCGGCGGGCCTGATTACAAGAATATGTGATCTGGTGAATAGTGAATGGTAAATGGTGAATGGAGAAAGATAGTTTCATCCATTCACCATTTACCATTTACCATCTTCTCCCATGCGACTGGCGGAAGAATCGCGTGTGCGGCTGGAACAGTTTTTTCGTTCGTATGAGCGGGACGAGGCGTTGCATCTGCCTTCGTTGAAAATTCACGCGGGGTTCTGGTCGCAGAGCATGACGAGAGCTTTGCGCGTGGCGGCGCTCACGCTCGGGCGTCACGTGTTCGTCGCGCGTGAAGTCGTGTGGCGAGACGCGCATGGGCGTCAGACGATCAAGGGTTGGCTGTTGGCGCACGAGACGGCGCACGTCCGGCAGTTTCAGCGTGTGGGCTGTGTGCCGTTTCTCTACGCTTACGCGCGCGAGTATCTGAGGTTGTTGGTGCGCGGCGGGCGGTTCGATGCGCGTGCGAGGATGAAGGCTTACGAGCAACTCAGTTGGGAGAGAGAGGCGCGCGCGGCCGAAGCCGCTTATCTCGAATGGCGCGCACGCGTGCCGCTCTCTACACTCTAGAGTCTGGTGTTGAACTGACGAGTCGGCAGTAAGTCTTACTCGTCGTCTTTGATCTTGAAATCGACTTTGCCCTGCTCGACTTCGAGCAGAGCGACGCGCGTGTGTTTGTGTTGCTGCGTATCCATCTCGATGCGCGGGCGCGCGCCGCGTTGTAGTTGCTTGCTGCGCTGCGCGGCGACGATGATCATGCGGTACTTGGAATCCAATGCGGGTTGCTGCCTTTCTTCGACGGGTTCGTTAGTCTCTTCTTTGTTCGCTTGAGTTGCTTTAGCCATCTTCTTTTCCATTCATGCCGGAGCAAGTCCGGCTCTCCTGATAATAGTTAAGATAAGTTCACACAAAAACGCGTGCGGGGGCGCTGTCTGTCTCGGCGGCTTTCAGGGGAACGTGGCGAGCACGCGCTCGGCCAGACGCTCCTGCCGCACGCGGCGCGCTCTCTCAGCATACACGATTGAGGCCAGTTGCGTCGCGGCGCGGTCAACGTCGTCGTTGAGCACCACGTAGTCGAACTCACGATAATGTTCCACCTCGCCGCGCGAATTTTGCAAGCGCAGCGCGAGCGTTTCGGAGTTTTCCGACTGCCGCCCCGCGAGACGCCGCCGCATGATCTCGTAAGACGGCGGCAGGATGAAGATGCTGACGGCTTCGATCCCGGCGCTGCGGATGTTCGATGCGCCCTGCACGTCGATCTCCAACACGATGTCGCGCCCGGCCATCAACTCGCGCTCGACCACCTTGAGCGACGTGGCGTAAAAATTTCCGTGGACGGAAGCCCATTCGAGAAATTCGCCGCGCTCGCGCGCCGCCTCGAACTCCTGCTGCGTGACGAAATGATACTCGCGCCCGTTTACTTCACCACGACGCGGCGCACGCGTCGTCCATGAGACTGAGTAGCCGAGGCGCGGCGTGTTCGCCAGCAGGTGACGCACGAGCGTGCCCTTGCCGCCGCCCGAAGGCGCGCTGATGACGAAGAGAATCCCGCGCCCGGCGTCGGACGCCGTAGCTAAACAGGTCGTGTCCGCCTTCGTCGTCTCACTCAACGTTCTGCACCTGCTCGCGCAACTTTTCCACTTCGGCCTTGATCGCCAGCGCGGCCTCTTTGATCGCCATGTCGGTCGATTTCGAGAGCACCGTGTTGGCTTCGCGATTGAATTCCTGCAAGAGAAAATCGAGCCGCTTGCCCGTGTCGCCTTCGCTGTCGATGATCTCGCGGAACTGTTTGACGTGGCTGCGCAGACGCGCCAACTCTTCGCTGATGTCGCTGCGGTCGGCCAGATAAGCGACTTCCTGCGCGAGCCTGCCCTGATCCAGTTCGACGATCTCAAGGCCGTCGCGCGCCAGCAGTTCGCTGATGCGACGCTGCAAGCGCGCGCGATATGCTTCGATCAGATCGCTTGCGACCGTTTCGATGACTGGCACTTGACGTTCGATCTCATCGAGGCGCGCGTGCATCTCTGCGGCCAAAGCCTCGCCCTCGCTCTGGCGCATCCGGTTCAACTCCGCGAGCGCTTCGGTGACGGCGCGCTCGACGCCCTCTTTCATGGCGTCCGTCAGGTTGCCGTCGCGCACGGGCTGCAACGCGCCCGGCAGACGCGCCAGCACGTTGATGTCCGGCTCGCCCGTCAATGCAAACTCCTGCTGCACCGAGCGCATCGCTTCGATGAAGCCCGCGATGAGCGGACGGTTCATCTCGTAGGCCACTTCGCTCGTGCGGTCGATGACGATGGTGGCGTCCACGCGCCCGCGCGAAAGTTGTTCGCTGATGCGTCGCCGGATAGACGTTTCGAGACTGGACAACTCCGCGCCCGCGCGCAGGTGTATGTCGAGAAATCGGTTGTTGACGGTCTTAAGATCGACGGAGACGTTGAAATTCTCGCCCGTCGCCGTCCCGCGCCCGAAGCCGGTCATTGATTTCATAAGCAAGTAAGCAGTGAGCGGTAAGCAGTGAGCAGTAAGAAAGACAGTTTTTAAAACTGCTTACTGCTTACGGCTTACTGCTCACCGTCTCCATCTCCTCTTCATCGGCGAATTGCATCTCGTAGAGTTTTTTGTATGCGCCGCTTTGCCTGAGCAGTTCTTCGTGCCTGCCCGTTTCGATGATGCGCCCGCGCTCCATGACGACGATAGTGTCTGCGCGCCGGATGGTTGAGAGGCGGTGCGCGATGACGAGCGTGGTGCGGTTGCGCGTCAGATTGGCGAGCGCCTTTTGCACGAGTCGTTCGGATTCGGCGTCGAGCGCCGAGGTAGCTTCGTCAAGGACGAGCACGGAGGCATCGGCCAAGACGGCGCGCGCGATGGCGAGGCGTTGCCGCTGCCCGCCGGAAAGAAAGATGCCGCGCTCGCCGACGATGGTGTCGTAGCCTTGTGGAAGTTCGCTGATGAAATCGTGCGCGAAGGCGACGCGCGCCGCCTCTTCGATCTCCGCGTCTGTGGCATCGGGGCGGCTGTAAGAGATGTTGTAACGCACGGTGTCGTTAAAGAGCACGGTCTCCTGCGTGACGAGTCCGATGTGACGGCGAAGACTCGAAAGGCGAGCGTCGCGCAAGTCCGTGCCGTCCCAGAGAATCGCGCCCGCGACCGGATCGTGAAAGCGCAGGATGAGTTTCGAGAGCGTGGATTTGCCGCCGCCCGATTCGCCGACGAGCGCCACCATCCGGCCCGCAGGAATACTGAGGTTGACCTCACGCAGCACCGTGCGGTCTTCCGTGTTCGCGTATTCGAAAGAAACGTCGCGCAGTTCGATTCGTTCGCGCAGGGGTTTTAGTTCGACCGCGCCCGCGCGTTCGGGCGTCTCCGCTCGTTCATCCATCACTTCCCAGACGTGGCGCGCGGCGGCAAGCGCCACTTCCAGCGCGTTCTGCAAACGCGAGAGTTTGCGCATCGGGTCGTAGCTGGAGAAGAGGAAGAAGAGGAACGTGAGAAACTGCGCCGGGTTCATGTTGCCCGCCATGATCTCGCGGCGGCCGAAATAGAGCAGGACGGCGACGGCGATGACGCCGATGAGTTCGATCATCGGCGGCGCGAAACCGTTGATGCGTGCCGAACGCACGTTCGCGCCGACGATCTGGCGTGCCACGCGCGTGAAGCGATGCTGCTCGCGCTCCTCGCCGCGATAGGCTTTGACGATGTGATGATTGGCGAGCGATTCCTGCGCCGTATCGACGAGCCGCTGGCTGCCTTCGTAAGTCTCGCGCGCGAGGTTGCGCAGGCGCTTGCCGAACTTCGCCGTCATCACGCCGATAATCGGCGCGATGATGAGCGAGCCGAGCGTCAAACGCCAGGAGTAATAGAAAGAGGCCGCGAGAAAGGCGATGAGCGTAAAACTCTCGCGCAGCATGTCGCGCAGCGTCCCCGTGACGGCCGCTTCGATGGCCGCCGCCGAAGAGACGAGACGCGAGACGAGATAGTTGGTGCGATGGCGCTCGAAAAAGTCGGCCGACTGCGTGAGCAGGTGCGTGTAGAGGTCTTGCCTCAATTTGAGCACAGACTCCTGACCGATGCGCGCCATCAGGTAAGTTGAAAAATATTCGGCCACGCCTTTGGCGATGGTGAAGACGATGAGCAGGATGGCGATGGCGCGCCACGCGTCGAAACTCGATTCAGGGATGAAGCGTTGCAGGTCGAAGAGTGTCTGCGTGCGTTCGGGTTCGCCGCCGCGCCGGAAGGCTTGATCGAAGATGGGCACGATGAGCGCGCCGATGGCGCTCTGCAAGACGGCTCCGGCCAGCATGGCAAACGTCGCAAGGGTGAACTTTCCCCAGTGTGGCTTGAGATAAGTTAGTAAACGCCGGAGGTCTTGCATCGTTGAAATTGCAGAGCGCGTCGAGACAGCGAATCGTTTGAGACAGCGGGGAAGGGTTGTTAAAGCGTAACCGTAACGGAACGAAAACTATACGTACACACCGCCGCGAGCGTCAAGCCGATGAGTCGGCGCGTTGTAAGCCGACTTTGCGAGTCGACAAACGGGTCGAGACTTTTTTCTTTGAGCGTACGCTTTTTGACTTATAATCCCCGCGTCTTAAAATGGCCGAAACAGAACCGGGCAGTGTTGCTTCGGTCTCCGCTTGAGAGATCACAAGGGAATCGAGAACAAGTGAACCGAAAAATCCTGATCGTTGACGACGACACGAGCATGCGCCTGCTTCTGGCGGGCTATTTCCGCCGACTCGGCTACGAGGTCGAAGAGAAAGAGAGCGCGGAAGACGCGCTGCAACCGGCGCTCAGCGGCAGTTACGATTGCTTCATCTTCGACGTGCAGATGCCCGGCATGACCGGCATCGAACTCTTGCGCAAACTGCGCGAGCGGCACGTCCCGACGCCCACGCTCTTTTTGACCGCGCAGGACACGCTCGACGATAAGGTCGCCGGATTCGAAGCGGGCGCGGACGATTATCTGGCAAAGCCTTTCGAGCCGCGCGAACTCGAACTGCGCGTCGAGGCACTGCTGCGTCGCCCGGCGCGCGCCGTCGAGTCTTCCGAAGGAGAGGCGCAGCAGCAACAGCAGCGCATCGAGATCGGCAGTCTCGTCATAGACAAACGCCGCCACGAGGTGACGCTCGAAGGTGCACTCGTCGAGCTGACGCCGCTTGAGTTTCAGATTCTCGAACGCCTCGCCAGCGAGCCGGGACGTGCCTGGTCGCGCAACGAATTGCTCGACGAGGTGTGGAGCACCGAGTACGAGGGGTATCAACGCAACGTCGATCCGCACATCAATCGACTGCGACAGAAGATCGAACACGACCCGAAGAACCCGCGCTACGTGCTAACGGTGCGCGGCGTCGGCTACAAACTCAACGACACTTTATGATGATAAAGGGATATTAACAGGGATGCTAAAAGGACGCCTCTCGCCCCTACGTCTCAAAACTATCTGCTTCAGCTTGCTCGTCGCGCTCTCGCTTCCCGCGCACGCGCAGCCCGCACCCGCCGCAGCGAAACAGGCGAACGCCGCCGGACAGTCTGCCGCATTGCTCAAACTCAAGTGGGCGGCCAAGCCGCGCGTCAGACGCTATCGTCTGCAAGTGGCGCTCGACGAAAAGTTCACAGACATCGTCTACGACCAAGCGGTCGTCGGCCTCGAACAGGAAGTCAGCGGATTGCAGCCGGGCAAATACTACTGGCGCGTCGCGCCCGCCACGCCTGAGACGGGACGCTATTCCGCGCCCGTCCTCGTCGAAGCCCTGCCGCCCATGGCAATCGTTCCCCCGGTTCCCGTCGCACCGGCCGTGCTGCGCCCGCCTGCGAACGTCGGCTGGCAAGCGGCCATCGGCACGGTGGCGCGTCCGTTCGCGGCGCGTCTGCGCGCGGGCAAGAATTTTGATCTCATCGCGACCAACTCGGACGGCACGGTCTTCGCGCTCGACGGCGGCGACGGCTCCGCTCTGTGGTCGGCGCGGGCGCGTGCAACTTCAGCGAAGGCGACTGAGAGCGAGGCGAAAGGAAAATCGGGCGCGAGCGTTTTCGTCCCGCTCGTGCTGCCTGCTGCGAACGAGAGTAATGCGGTGGTTGTCTTGGCGTTCGCCGAAGGCGTGCGCGCGGTGGACGGCGAGACGGGGCGCGAGTTGTGGCGCACGGTCTTGCAGGGACGCATGACAAGCGGCGCGCTCGTGCCGATGCAGGGCGACGAGGCCGCGCCGGATTTCGTCGTCGTCTCGAACGATCCGGACATGCTCTACGTCCTGGACAGCAAGACCGGGCGCGTCGTCTCGCGTACGAAACTCGGCGGGGCGCTCATCGGCGCGCCGATACCTTTCCGCCACGGCGACATCTTTGGCGTCGCCTACTCGCTCGACAATCGACAGTTGGACATCCGCCGCCGCGACGGTTCGGCCGTGCGCGCCATACGCTTCGACGTGCCTTTCACCACGCCGCCGCTCATCCTGGCGACGCCGAGCGCCACGCTCGTCGTCATCGGCACGGAGCACGGCCTGATCTTTTTTGAAGGCTCGGAACTGAAACCGCTCGGCCGCATCACCACGGAGAAGGATGCGCCGCGCGGCCGACTCAACGCCGCAGACCTCGACAACGACGGCACGTTCGAGATCGTGATGGTGACGCAGAACGGACGCGTCGCCGTGATCAGCGCGGCGGGCAAAGTCAACTGGGCTTCCGAAGGTGCGTCCGATGCTTACATGGCGACCTTCGCGCATCTGAACAACGACGGCGTGCTGGATGTGGTCGCGCCGTCTGCTGCGGCCTTCGCGGTCGGCTTCAGCGGACGCGACGGGACGCGCATCTGGCAAGCGGACGAAACGAAAGTAACTATCCCGAGCAGTTTCCACGACGTGCCGCTTCGCACCCTGACCGGCGCGGTTTCCAGCACGGGCACGCCGCTTCTCGTCGGCGGCGACATGGCACGCTCGGCCGTCCGCGCCGTCGGCCTGCCGTCGATGGCGAGCAACACGTCAATGAAGTGAACTGAAAAACCATGAAATCACGAACACACACGAAACCACACGAACAAAAGTTGATTCCTGTTTCGTGTATGTTCGTATGACTTCGTGGTTCCGCTCTTTGTTTTCTTAAACGCGGTGAAGACGAATTGATCATCTGGGGGATAGCTCTGACGCTGTTTGCGCTCTGGCTGCTCGGCGTGTTGTTCGGGAAGGGCGGCTTCATACACGTCCTGCTGCTGTGCGGTGTGGCCGTCGCAGTGGTGCAGTGGATGGCCGAGCATCGTGCGGGGCGTCGCTGAGCGCGCAGGGGAAAGTTAAAGCTGCATCAACCAAGTCGAGAGGCCGCCCAAACTTCCGCGCGGCCTCTTCCGGCACGGGCGGCAACTCGCGCGGGCGGCGCGCGCATCCATTCAAGGCGACAACTCGCGTTCTCCCGTGCCTGCCCTGAGGATAGGCGCAACCACAATTCCAAAATTTCGGAGAGGCCAACTCACATGAAGTATCCACGCACACAGGGAAAATTGTTTTGTGAACTGCTCCGGGGCGTGTTCGTGTCGTTCCTCGTCGTCGCATCGCTCGCTCCCGTCGCGTCGGCGCAGAGCGACATGCGGCGCGAGACGGTCGCCATCACCTACCCGCTCGAACAAAGCGTCTCGGTCAAGTTTCGCGGCACAACACGCCTGCCGCGCCTGTCGGGCGAAGCCAAAGTCCGGCGCACCGGCCGACGCGGCACGCGCGTCGAACTCAGTCTCAAAAATCTTCCCCGCGCCATCGAAGTCGGCGGCGTCTACACGACCTATGTGCTCTGGGCGATCACGCCCGAAGGCCGCGTGGATAATCTCGGCGAGATCAAACGCAGCGGCAGCTTCATCATCAACTCCAAACTCGACGTGACCACGCCGCTCCAGACCTTCGCCATGATCGTGACGGCCGAACCGCACTTCCTCGTCCGTGGGCCGAGCCGAGCCGTCGTCCTCGAAAACTTGCCGCCGAACAATCCCGGCGAAGCCACTGTCGCCACCGCCACCGTCCGCTATCTCGGCAACGCCAGCGACTACATGAACAACAGCCGCGTGCCCGAAATTGCCGACGCCGATTACGTGCGCACGCCCGCCTCTCTGCTCGGCGCGCGTCAAGCGGTCAACATCGCGCGTTTTGCCGGAGCGGAGCGCGACGCCGAGACGGAGCTTCGCGCCGCCATCGATCAACTCGAAGTGGCGGAGAACAAGTGGCGTCTGAAATCTTCGGAGGAAGAGGTTGACGTGGAGGCGCGTCTGGCGACGCGTCTGGCGACGAACGCCGAAGAGATGGCCGAGACGCGCAAGGCCGCGCGTCTGCGGCGCGAAGAGATCGCGCGGCGTGATGCAGCCGTGCGCGACGCCGAGCGTTCGGCCGACAATGCCTCGCAGGAGGTGGCGAACCTGCGCGCCGCGCTCCAACGCGAGGAACGCGCACGCGAACTGTCGGATCGCGATCTGTCGAACGCCAACCAGCAGGTGCGCGAACTGCGCATGGAAGTCGCGCGCCTGCGCGAAGAGTTGCAGACTGTGCGTTCCGAATCCGAAGACGCGCGGTTGAAACTGGCGCGCATCGAAGGCGAGCGCAGCGTCGAGATTCAAAGGCAGGAAGCGCAGCAACGTCTCTTGCAACAACAACAGGCCGCCGCCGCGCTCAAGCAGACGCTGGCGCGCTTCGGGACAGTGCGCGACACAGCGCGCGGCATCACCCTGACGCTTCCCGACAATCTCTGGACGGGCGCACGCGCCGCCGAACTCGCGCCGTCCGCCGCCTCGGCCACGGTTGAACCGCTCGCCGCACTCTTCGCCAACAACCCCGACTTCCAGATTTTGATCGAAGCCTACGCCGATAGTCGCGGCGACGCGACGACGCTTCGACAGTTGACGCAAGACCGCGCCGACGCGCTCGCCGGACGCTTCGCCGCCGCAGGGATCGAGAACGGCCGCGTGCAGGCGACAGGCATGGGCACGGATAACCCCGTCGCCTCCAACAGCACACCCGCCGGTCGCACACGCAACCGCCGCATAGAGATCACGCTCATCCCCATCCAGGCCAGCTCAGCCTCGAATTAGTGGTGAATGGAGAGTGGTAAATGATGAATGGATGAAGATCAGTAAATCGTGAGAGGTGAATAGAGGAAAAGCCGGTTGCTCAAGCCGGCTTTTCTTGTGCTCGCCATTCACCATTTACCATCCTCCACCATTTACCATTTACCATTCACCATTTACTATTTCCCCCATGTCGCTGCTCGAAGTTTTACAACTCGTCGGCTACAGCATGGGTGCTGTGCTGACGTTGTGGATGAGCGTGCTGTTGGCGCGGCAGCGGCGTGCTCTGGAGCGTGTCGAGCGCGTGCTCTTAGCGCTCGCCGTCGGCATCGGCTTGTGGCACGCGTGCAACTTGCTGTTGACCTTGCGCGCCCTGCTCGGCCTCGATACGCAACTGTGGTCGGGCGTGTTGCGCGTGGCCGACACGCTCGCCGTCACGAGCATCACCGTCTCTTACTCGCTCCTGCTACACGTCCACCTGCACCTGTGGGCACGCGCGCAGGGGCGCGGCTTCACGCGCTTCGAGCGTGCGCGCGTCTGGATGTCTTACATCCCGGCCGTCTTTCTGGTCGTCGCCATCCCGCGCATCTGGACGGGCGCATACGCGCCGATGCTGGAGAAGTTAAACTTCTTCGTCCTGCCCTTCGGCGTCTGGGCAACTTACGTGCTCGCGCTCATCGCGGCGACGGATTTTCTGATCGCGCGCGCATCGCGTTCGCGCAACGAACGACGCCTGATGCAAACTCTGGCTGCCTCGTTCGTCGGCATCGCGCTGCTGCTTTTGGCCGCATATGCGCTCGGCGTCGGGCGCGGCACGGCCGCAGGCCATTACTTGCAGACGCTCGCCAATCTCGGCTCGCTGCTTCCCACGGCGCTCATCGCCTATCACATCTATCGTTATCGTTATCTCGAACTGATCATCAAGGAGAGTCTGGTCGTCGCTTCGTTCGCGGCGGTCGTGCTGGTCGTCTATCTCTACGGCATACGCGCGCTCGCGCTCGCGTTGACGGCGCGTTACAACCTGCGCGAGAGCGCCGTTGAATCTCTGCTCGTGCTCGCGTTTGCGCTCGTCGTCGCCCCTCTGCGCGCATGGCTCGACACGCGCTTTCACAGACTCTTCGAGCGCGAAGCCTCGATCTACAGAGACGTGCTGGCGCGCATCGGCGCGCAGGCCGGAAGCTACAAACAGTTGCCCGAACTGCTCAGCTTCATCGCCGAACGCACGGCGCGCGAACTCGGCCTGCGCAACGTGCGCTTCTACGTGCGGCCGGAGGCGTCTCTCGACGCAAACGCCGATGAAGAAGAAGTTGTTGAAACGCATGCGGGCGACTGGGAAGAGACTCTTCTGACAGAGACGACCGATGGTGCGGGCGACGTGCTCGAAGGAACGAGACTTCTGCGCGAGCACGATTTCGAGATGGCCTATTTGCTGCGGCGCGAAAACAAGTCGCTCGGCCTGATGCTCGTCGATGCCGCGCCCGACGCTTTGACGACAGACGTGCGTGCGGTGCTGGAAGTGTTGGCCGGGCAGGTCGCGTTGACGCTTGCGGACTATCGCCTGATCGAAGAGAACGTGCGGCTCGAACGTCAAGTCGCGCAGGGCGAACGCCTCGCCGCGCTCGGACAGATGGCAACCGTCGTTGCGCACGAAGTCAAAAATCCGCTCTCGGCCATCAAGTCCATCGCACAGGTGATGCGCGAAGACGAACAACTCTCGGCCGAGTACGCGCGCGACCTCGATCTCATCGTCGGCGAGACAGATCGCCTGAATCGCAGCGTGACGCAACTGCTCAGTTTCGCACGCCACGCGCCGCCCGCCGGAGGCCAGCCGATGCGCGCGGACGAACTGGCGCGCGGCATCGTCGAACTGTTTCGCGCGGAGGCCGAAGGGAAAAAGATTCAAGTCGAACTGCGCGCAGAGTCGCGCGAACTGCTCGACGGCGCGCAGGCTTCGGCCGTGCGCGATGCACTCTCGAATCTATTGTTGAACGCGCTGCAAGCGACGCCTGCGGGCGGGCGCGTCTCGGTCGAAGTCATAAAGGCCGGCGGCGAACTCGTCTTCGCCGTGACGGACGGCGGCAGCGGCGTGCCCGCCGAATTACAGCCGCGCATCTGGGAGCCTTTCTTCACGACGAAGCAGCGCGGCACCGGACTCGGGCTTGCCATCGTGCGCAAGCGCATCGAAGACGCGGGCGGGCGTGCGCGCCTCGCGCCGCAGCAGGCGGGCACAGGCGGCGCGCGCTTCGAACTGCGACTGCCGCACGCGGGCGAAGCCGCGACGAAAGAGACGGTTGCGGCGCAAGTTTATTAAGCGATGACGAGAGACAGCGAGAGAAATTATGACGCAAAAAAGATCGGGTGAAGGCGTGTTGAGAGTGCTCATCGTCGACGACGAGGAGGCGGCGCGTTACGGCGTGCGTCGCGCTCTGGCGAGTTTCGGTTACGAACTCGCGGAAGCGGGAAGCGTGGCCGAAGCGCGCGCGCAGTTTGAAGGCGGCAGTCCCGACCTTCTCCTGCTCGACGTGAATCTGCCCGGGCAGAGCGGTCTGGAATTTTTGCGCGAACTGCACGGCGGCGACGACTCGCCGGAAGATGCGCCGCTCGTCATCCTCATCACCGCGCACGGCTCGGAGCGCATGGCCGTCGAAGCGATCAAGATCGGCGCTTATGACTATCTCTCGAAGCCGTTCGAGGTCGAAGACCTGCGGCTCGTCGTCAAGAACGCGGCCGAGACGATCCGGTTGCGGCGCGAGAATCAACTTTTGCGCGAGCGCATCGAACGCGAAGGCGCGGCGCACGGTTCGATCATCGGCAACTCTGAATCGATGCGGCGCGTGCGTTCGCTCATTGAGAAAGTTTCAGAGACGGATGCCACAGTGCTCGTGCGCGGCGAATCGGGCACGGGCAAGGAACTCGTCGCGCGCGAAGTACACGAGCGCAGCACTGCGCGGCGCCGCGGCGCGTTCGTCGCCGTCAACTGCGCCGCTCTGCCTTCGGAGTTGATCGAGTCGGAACTGTTCGGCCACGAGAAGGGCGCTTTCACGGGCGCGACGGCGCGGCGGCAAGGGAAGTTTGAGCAGGCCGACGGCGGCACGCTGTTTCTGGATGAGATCGGAGACATGAGTTCGAACGTGCAGGCCAAACTTTTGCGCGCCCTCGAAGAGAGACGCATCGAACGGCTCGGCGGCGCGCAGTCGATCCCCGTGGACGTGCGCATCGTCAGCGCCACGCACCGGCCGCTCGAACAGGAGATCGAACGCGGAAACTTTCGCGCCGATCTGTTCTATCGTCTGCGAGTGGTGACGATTGAGGTCGCGCCTTTGCGCGAAAGGCGCGAAGACATCCCGGCGCTTGCGGAGACGTTCATACGCCTCGCCGCCGAACGCTACAAGATGCCCGTGCGCGCCATTGCGCCCGCGGCCATGCGGCGACTCGTCGAGTACGACTGGCCGGGCAACGTGCGCGAACTGAAGAATGCAGTCGAGCGCGCGATGGTCTTGGCCGAAGGTGACGAACTGACGGCGCGCGACCTGCCCGAAGAGATACGCGCAGGCCGCGATGCACAAGAGACGCGCGCCGCTTCGGCCAACGCCGTCTCCGACACCGCGTCGCACCAGACCGCGTCGGGCGAGAGCGGCGCGGCTGCAAGCGGCGGCGACGAACTGCCCGTCCCGTTCACCGCGGATTTTCGCGCCGACCGGCGTGAGTTTGAACGACGCTACATCACACGCTGCCTCGAAGAGACGGGCGGCAACGTGACGCGCGCCGCCGCCATCCTCGGCATGCACCGCCAGTCGCTGCAACACAAGTTGCGCGAACTCGGCCTCGCGCGCCGCTACGTCACACTCGACGGCGAAGCCCCGGCCACCGGAGCGCCAGATAAATCCGACAACTGACGTGCAGCCGCTCTCCGCACGAACCTCGCACGTCGAAATTTTCTCTACCCCCGTTTGGAACAATGCTTGCAATGAAGCTCACAGACTATCTGTGAGCTTGGTCGCGGGATGCGACCGGGCAAGGGGGCATGATGAAAAGAGTCTGGTTGAAGTTTCGCGGCGTTGTCTTCTTCTTTCTGTTAACACACCTGGCGGGGACACAACTGATGGCGCGCACGTCCGTCGCTGCGGAGACGAACGAACCGCCCGTGCGCCACTTGATCATCTGCGTGGACGGTGTCTCATACACCACGATTGAAGAGATGCGCCGCGAAGGTCGCTTCAAACTCTTCCGCACACCAGCGCGCATGCTCGCGCCGTTTCCGAGTCTCACCAATCTCGCGCTCGCGGAGATTTTGCAGCCCGCCGGCGCGGTCGAATCGCCCGGCTACGAAGACAATTATTTCGACACGACGAAAAACAAGATGCGCGGCGGCCTGCTCGACCGTTTTCGCGGCGGGCGATTCATCAAAGGCACTTTCCGCGAACTCTTCGACTATCACCCTTCGGCCATCAAGAGCGGCCTGGGTTATGTTGCGCCGCCCGCGAGCACCTATCTCGAATCTCTGACCGACCTCGTGCGTCTGAAACAGAAGTTTCGCGCGTCGCGCGAGCCGGTCTTCTTCGCCTACACGGGCGCGAGCGATTCGCTGGCGCATCTGGGCGGCAAACGCCTGCTCAAGAGTTTTCTCGTCAGGCTGGACGAGACGGTCAAAGACATCGTGCGTGAAGAGAGCGCGGGCGGTGTGCGCGTCGAAGTCACCATCTTCTCCGACCACGGGAACGACTTCGAAGGCTATCGCCGCGTCTCTTTGAAGTCCGCCCTGCGTCGTGCGAATTTCAAGCTCGAAGACAAGATCAGGAACGAGCGCAGCGTCGTGCTGCCGCAGTTTGGTCTTGTCGGCTGCGCCGTGATGTGGACGCACGAGAGCAACGAGGAGCGTCTGTCCGAGACCGTGGCGCGCGTGCGCGGAGTCGATTTCGCTGCCTACGAAAAAGAGGGCGTGGTTCACGTCGCCAGCCAGCAGGGAACTGCAACGCTCGAACGACGCGGCGAGCGTTTTCGTTACCGCGCCGCGCCGGAGGGCGACCCGCTCGAACTCAACGGCCTCGTGGAAACTTTGCGGCGGCAAGGGAAAGTTGACGCTGATGGTTTCGTCTCGGACGAAGGCTGGTTCGCGGCGACGATTGCGACGGCGCGGCCGGACGTGGTGCGCCGTGTCTACGAAGGCACGGCCGAGCGCGTCGGGCACCGCGCCAACGTGCTTGTGAATTTCGTCGACGGCCATTACACCGGAAGCGCCTCGCTCGACGTGTTCGCCTTCCTCCAAGCGACGCACGGCAATCTCGGCGCGGAGCAAAGTTTCGGCTTCGTGATGAGCAACACACGCGACTTGCCCGCGCACCTGCGCGCACGCGACGTGTGGCGCGCCATCGGCTCACCCATCCTCAGAAAGAGCCCGCCGAGAGAAGTAGCGAAGGAGAAACGATGAAGGAGGAACGATGAACGATGGACGGAAGACTGGTGAATGGTAAATGATGAATAGTAAATGGAAAGAAGCGGGTTTGTTATCCATTCACCATTTACCATTCACCATTTACCGCTTTCCTTCATCGTTTCCCTCGTTGCGTCTCGCCGGACAATACCGTTAGACTTGGCGCGCTCTAGCGAAAGTTTTTGCGGCTCGTCTCGAACAACTTATGAAAGCACGTCTCGACGCCATCCTGCAGCGCGAACAAGCCCTGTATCTCGACGCACTTCATCCGCCGAGCGTCGATCTGCTCGCCGAGATGGAAGATTACGCGGCGGCCAATCGCGTCCCCGTCGCCGACCGCGAGGTGGCTCTGTTTTTGGAGATCACGGCGCGTGCGACGGGCGCGCAGAGAGTCTTGGAAGTCGGCATGGCAATCGGTTATGCCGTCCTGCACTTGCTACGCGGGATGGGCGCGGACGGTCGCGTGGTGACGATTGAGCCGAGCGAAGAGATGATTGCGCGCGCGAGCGGTTATTTTGAAAGGGCGGGCGTGACGGAGCGCGTGCGCATCGAGCGCGGCTACGCTCTCGAAGTGATCCCGAAACTCACGGAAGAGTTTGACCTCGTCTATCTGGATGCGTTGAAAGAAGAGTACGAAGGTTACCTGGATCTCTCTCTGCCACTGTTGCGCGCGGGCGGCGTCGTCATCGTGGACAACCTGCTCTGGGGCGGGCAGGTGGCGGGCGAGATACGTTCGCCCGATCAGCAGAAATCGACCGAAGCCCTGCGCCGCTTCAATCAACATTTCGTGAACCATAAAAACTTGCGCGCCGTCGTGCTGCCGGTCGGCGACGGCCTCGGCTACGGCGTGAAAATCTGATGGTACGTCGGACTCCACAAACGATCTGCGCAACCGGACACACGCGCGCGCAAATGATTCCGCGCCATTGAACGAGCGCCCCGCATTCTTTTACTGACTTGTCGGCAATGCAAACAATTTCCGCCCCGGCCGCTGTGGCGTCGCCTTTGAGAGCGGGCGTGCGGCCTGAAGTCGAGTTGCTCCTGTGCTGCGCGCGTGCGCGCATGGACGAGCGGCATGTCGCGCGCCTGCATCAACTGCTCGACGACGCGCTCGATTGGAAGTTCGTGATCGCTTGCGCCGAAAGCCACGGCCTCGTCCCGCTCCTTTACTTTCACCTGCACGCGCACGCACCGGAAAAAGTCCCGCCCGCTGTCTATGAAAAATTGCGCGAACAGTTTCGACGTATCTCCGCGCTGAACGTCTACCTGAGCGGGGAACTGCGCCGCCTGTTGAAACTCTTCGCTGCGCGCGACATCGACGCTATCCCCTACAAAGGCCCTGCGCTGGCCTTGAAAGCCTACGGACAGATCGCCCTCAGGCACTTTGGCGATCTGGACATCATCGTGCGCCGCCGCGACGTGCCGCGCGTGATCGACTTGCTCGTCGCGGAAGGCTACGCGCTGCACCCGCCGCTGAATCCTGTGCAACAGTCTCTGATGCTGCGCACGCAATGCAACCTGCCGTTCACGCGCGACGCGCATCGCTTGATCGTGGAGATTCACTGGCGGGTGAGCGCACGGCTTTTCTCTGCGCCGCTCGACGAAGAGACTCTGTGGCAGACGCTTCACACGGAGACTTTCGAGGGAATGCCGATCAACGCGCTCGCGCCTGAGGACTTGCTGCTTTCGCTCTGCGTTCACGGCGCGAAGCATTTGTGGGAACGTCTCAGTTGGATCACTGACATCGCTCAATTGCTCGAAGTACATCCTGATTTGAACTGGACGCGTCTGCTCGAACGCGCACGTCGCACGGGCACGGAGCGGATGCTCTTGCTCGGCCTCTACCTCGCAAGCGATCTGCTTGGCGCGCGTCTGTCCGCGGAAGTCGAGGCGCGCATGAAAGGCGACCCCGAAATAGTTTCGCTGGCAAACCAAATCTATGCGCGCCTGTTTGAAGACGGCAGCGACGAAGCGGCGGGCATGTCCGGCTATTTTATCTTTCAACTCAAAGCGCGTCGCCGCCTGCGCGACAAGTTCAACTATTGCCGTTACGTCGTCAGCCCGACGGAAGAAGACCTCACGCTGCTCCGGCTGCCCGCCCCGCTCTCTTTCGTCTATTACCTGCTGCGCCCGCTGCGCATGCTCTGGACGGGCGGGCCAACTCACTTGCAACACTGACCGTCATGGCTTTTCCGTTTGACTCGCGGGCGGGTTTGGCATATCGTCCCCCCTCCAAAGTTTGACGGGACGGCCGCCGAACATAAGTTATCAAGCGTTCCTCGCGCATACGTGCCGCCCGTCAGTTACCGCTAACGTAAATATCCCATCAACACGTCGAAAGACGCGGCTATCACCTGCGCGGGCTCTTCGCAGTCTTCGCTGCTCGACGTATCACCCTCAAACCCCCACCCTCAAGGAGACCGAAGCATGAAACTCACATTGAAAATTCTCTCACTCGTCGCCCTGCTGCTCTGCGCACGCGCCACGCATGCTGAGACTTACCAGATCGTCGGCACGGAAAGTTCGACCGTGGCAGGTGATCTCACGCGCACCGTCACTACCGTGCAGGTTGGCAGCAATCCGTTAGACCGTTTTCTCATTACGCGCGTCGTCAAGAACGTGCCGTCGGGGGCGATTAAAGGGACGCTCCTGTTGCTGCCGCCGCTCGGCAGCGGCTTCCACAATTACGAAGTCGGCGACGGCGGCGACTACAACAACTCTTTCGCGGGCTTCTTCGCGCGGCGCAACTTCGACGTGTGGGGCTACTCGCAGCGCGTCCAGGGTCTCACGGCCGGGTCGTGCGAAAGCGGCGCGGTCGATTGCGCGCCCATCGCCGGATGGGGCTTGCAAACGATCCTCTCCGACACAGCTTTCATACGCGCGCAGATCGAAGCGGCGCATCCCGGCGAGAAACCCGTCGTCGCCGGACTGTCGCTCGGCAGCATCGCCTCGCTCGCCACCATCGACGCGCACCCCGACGAGTATGCGGGCGCGATTCTGCTCGAAGGGACTCTCTACGACGAGAACCCGGAGGTGCGCGCCATCAACGCCAACTTCTGTGCGGGCTTCGAAGACCAACTGGCGAACGGTATCTACTACGACGGGCAGGGAACGGTCGGCTACAAACTCATCAATCTTCTTGCGGAGATTGATCCGAACGGGCTGACTCCTTTGCCAGGTTTCCCTCCCGGCTTCACCAATCATCGCGCGTGGGTGGCGACCATGTCCGCGCCGCCCCTGTCGCCCATCACGCCGCGCCCCGGTTACGCCTTCCTCGCCGGAAGCGTGGCCGAAGATAGACTCTTCTACGCAAACGAATCGCTCGTATTCGCCAGCACGCGCGGTTTCGTGGACTACGTGGCGACGCGCACCATCCGCGATGTGAGTTGTGGACTGGCGGGCGAGCGGACTTTCTCAAGCAACCTGCACAACTTCGACGGAGCGGTGCTGATGTTCGCGGGCGGGCGCGCTTTCGGTACAGCTATGACGGACACGGCCGCGCTGCTCTCTTCCGCGCGCGTCACTATCGATTATAAAGAGGATTACGGCCACGTCGATCACGTCTTCTCGACACGCCACCTGCAAGAAGTCGAGCATCCAGTCCTGCATTGGTTGCAGACGGAAGTGCGCGGCCGTTAGACGGCGGGTTAATCTCACGGGGTATCTGTAGACCTTTGATGTCGCCTGCGGGGCGCGATGGCCTCGCGGGCGGCGTCGAAGTTTACTGACGGCGCGGCGGTTGAGGTGCGAATAAGGAATTGATGCACGCGTACAAATGTGCTACCTTCACGTCTGCCTGCGATTGCTTCTTTGATTCATCTGGTGGCCGTACCGTCTCCTATTCTGTAAAGCCAACCTATGCCCCGAACCGGGGAGCGTGCCCGTAGGTCGCACTTGCGGCGACCGCCGAAGGGATTTTTTGACTTGGATTTGACCTGGACAGGTGGAAAATTTCGTCTTTGAAGTTTGTCGTTTGCAACTAAATTATCTGAACGACATCGAAGCATAAGCGCGCCCCCCCCGACCTGCGACGGCTTCTTCAATAATTAATGGATTAGTAATAAGAGGTAGGTTAATATGTTCGATATGATTTTGCGGCGGTCTGTTTTATCTCTGGGAGGGGCGTTGCTGTTGGCTGCGCCCGTGGGCGTCTGGGCGCAACAGCCGAAGCCGCCTGCCGCCAGGCCGCCCGCAGAACAAGCGGCTCCGGCCGCCAAACAGACGCCCGCGACGCGTCCTCCGGCCACGGCGCAGGCCGCTAAGCCCTGGAGCGTGAAGATTTCGAAGAAGACGCCGTTGAGCATCAGCCTGACCTCGAAAGACGGCTCGCTCTCGGAGATCGCGGCAGAACTCGGCAAGCGACTCAAAATGCCCGTCATCCTGACGCCGCTCATGCAGAAGCAGCGCATCACGCAGGAATTTACGGACTTGCCTCTGGAGGGTGCCCTGCGTCTGCTCGCGCCGCAGGTCTTCGTCGATTACGAACTGAGCGGCGACGGCACGCAACCGAAACCCATCGGCATCTATCTGCAAGGCATGAACGAAGCGCCGCCCGCCGAAGCCGCGGTGGTGAAGGGCGATTCGGAAGCGATTTTAATCGAGGGCAACACGGAAGACGGCTTGGACGCCACGAACGTCAAGGACGAAGAGAGGTTGCCGCTGCGCGTGACGGTCGAAAAAAATCAGATCAGCGTGAAAGCGCGCAAGCAGCCTTTGACGGCCGTGCTCTACGAAATCGCAAGTAAAGTTGACATTCCGTTCGAGATGAAATATGAATCTACCGAACTTGTGGATGTGGACTTCAATAATTTTACGATGGAGCAAGCGGTGCGCACTCTTTCGCCAAACATCCGCTTATACCAGCGCACCAATCTCACGAGCTACGAAGTCAGACCGTTGCGTCTTGTTTTAGTGTCGCCGGCCAATAATCAACAAACTACAAAAATGTGAGGAGACAGCGAGCCTTGAATACAAAAAACAGCAATCCCGTCAACGAACGGTTGGAGCAAGTTGAAGTTCGTGAGAGCGCGTTGACGCAGCCAGCGCAGGACAAGAAACCTTTCGTCGAGCCGGTCGTCTCCGTGCCCGTGGACGTGTTAGAGGCGACCGCTTTCTTCCAAGGCCCGACCGTTGACACCATCCAGACGTTGACCACGTAATCCGCCGCTTCGGCGCGTGAGTGGAAGATGTTCGGGAGGCGATGTTTTGCCAGCAGTCGAGAGTCAAGCCTCAATCGAGAAGTTTTACACGATTGGGGAGCGTCTCCTTGCTTTTCAGTTTAGTGACGAAGTAGCCGCGCGGGTCGCCGGAGATTTTATCGAGGGGATGCACTTCATCCCCCTCCCGTCCCGCGCGGCTCGCTTTGTTCATTGCACCGTTAAAATCTTCTACGGCGAAGCGCCGCCTCTCCCACCCGGCTGCCAAATCTTCGAAGTCCCGCGCGGGCAATGCTACACGAACGGCGACGAGCATTTTCTCGACATTGACGAATCGCGCATCGCGGTCTACGCGCCCTCTGCCCGAACCGTCTCCGTCTGGCTCGGCACGACCGAGCACGCGCGCCACCCCGTAGCCGTCGTCAACACGCTCTCCTACGCAGTGCAGGCTGCGCTCAGGCGCGGCGGGCTCTACTTGCTCCATGCGGCGGGCGTCGTCGAGCCGCAGACGAATACGGGCGTCGTCGTCGTTGGGAATTCAAACAGCGGAAAGTCGAGTTTGACGATCCGCATGGCCGCAGCGGGATGGCGTTATCTGTCAGACGATATGCTGGTGCTTGCAGAAGAAGACGGCGCGGCCGTGGCCTGGGCGCTCAGACGCATCTTCTCCGTCTCGGCCGAGTCTCTGGCGGGGACCGGCTTGAATGAAGTGGACGCCGCGCTCGGAGAGCCGGTCAACTCCGACCCGTCGAAACGCAGGTTGGAACCGCGCATCACGTTCCCCGATAGCTTCGTTGAGAGTTGTCGTCCGCGTGTGTTACTGTTTCCCACCTTGACGGGAGAGCAGACAAGCAGGGTCGAGAAACTCAGCGCGGGCGACAGCATGACGCGACTGATCAGGCAATGCCCCTGGGCGAGCTACGACCGCGCGACGGCGCGCGAACACTTGCGCATCCTTGCTCTCGCGTCGCAGCAGAGCATCTCTTATACACTTTTTGCGGGACGCGACCTCCTTGAAGACGCAGCGCGCGCGCCACAACTTTTGGCCTCGTGCCTCGAACACTAATTTATGGCAATCCCTACAGCCGCAAGCACGGTACAGACGACCCAACTCAAGCACATCAGTCTTGAGTTGACGAATATCTGCAACCTGCATTGCAGCTATTGCGCGCGTGACGACGACGCGCTCTATCACACGCCCGCCAATTTCTTCTCCGTCGAACTGCTTCGCCGCATCATCCGCAGCGCGAGCCAGCCCGCTTGCGGCTTCAACTCCGTTTCGTTCACGGGCGGCGAGGTGACGATTCATCCGCGCTTTCGCGAGATCGTCGAGATGGTGAGGGAAGAGGGGTGGCAGTTCGGTTTCGTCACGAACGGCTGGCACTTCGAACGCGTCTACCCGACGCTCTTGGAGAACCGCGACGCGCTGCACATGGTCGCTTTCAGTCTCGACGGCCCGACGCGCGAGACGCACGACCGCTGGCGCGGCGACGGTTCGTTCGTGCGCGTCATGCGCGCCATCACGCGCTGCTACATGAAGGGCATTCCGTTTCTTATCAAGACGGGTATCCGGCGCGACACCGTCCCGCTCCTCGAACAGTTTGCCCTGCTCGCCGCGCGGCTCGGCGCGCAGGCCATACACTTCTCGCACCTGCTCCCGACCTCTTCCGGCGCGCAGGACGAGTCGGGCTTGAGCCTCGAAGAACGCGCGCACGTCGAACAGGAGATCGGTGTCCTCTCCAACATCTTCAAGATGAAGATCGGCGTCGCCACAGGCTATTACAATCTAGACCCTGCGCCCCCTTGTCAGGCGCTCGAAGGCGTTAACTGCAACATAGATTATCGCGGCCGACTGACCCTGTGCTGCAATCTCTCAGGCTATCGCGGCGCGTCAGAAGAACCGGACGTGGTGGCCGATCTGACCACGGAGGATTTCGCCGCAGGCTTCATGCGCCTGCGCGAAGTGGCCGCGCGCCAACTCGAACGCCGCCGCCTCGCGCTCGCAGAAATTGCGCGCCAGGGCATCGAGCCTGATCTCTACACGGCCTCGCCCTGTCTCTATTGCTTGCAGAGTTTCGGTAAAATCCCCTGGCACAAACCTGAGGCGGCCGACGGGGCTACGATGCGAACGCGTGCGCTTCCAGTTCTGTCCGCCAGTCAGGCCGAGGCCGTCTATCTCAAACAGGAATCCATTTAATGACCGAGAGCATTCCCAGTCCACACGAGCACATCGTCTTCACGGAATTTGACGATACCGAAGGCGTGCTCGTCGATCTGAATTCCAAACGCTACTACACCCTGAACGAGACGGCCATGATCATCTGGCGCGGCCTCGAACGAAAGCGCACGCGCGAAGAGATCATACGCGACATCACGGACGCCTACGACGTGACACAGGAACACGCCGCCGAGTCGTTCGACAAATTGGTCGCCTCTTTGCGCGCCCGCCAACTGCTCACGCCCGAAGGTCAGTGAGCCGACGGCCGGTTAAGTTTTCGTAAACTATCTCTCTGCAAATTGCCGCCCCAAGCATTTCGTGATACTTTCACCTGTCGCATCGCAGAGGCAAGTGAAGGGACTGTACTAACTCCATCATTTACGCGGCCGCAGCCGGCCTATCCGTTCCAAAACCCGTAGTTGTTGTGCAGTGTCCGCTCCCACGCGTGACGCTAACGCAAGAAGCCCACTTTCAGGAGACTTAATCGCCGTGAATTTACCGAAGTTTCTCGGACGGACTCATACTGTCCGCCGCCAACTGCTGTCGCTCGCCGTTGCGGCTTTAATCATCGCCCAACCTTTCCTGCCGCTACAGTCGCCAGTCGCCGCCCAGAAAAAATCGAAAGGTGAGATGCTCACACCGAGCGTGGCGAATCCCACCTCGACCGTTTTCATCAACGAGTTTCACTACGACGACTCGACCGCTGCGGGCGACACGAACGAGTTCGTGGAAGTCGCCGGGCCGGCAGGCACGAACCTGACCGGCTGGTCAATCGTGCTCTACAACGGCGAGGGCACGCCGGCCGGGCGGAGTTACAGCACGACGGCGCTGCCCACCTCGATCCCTTCGGAGCAGGGCGGCTACGGCACGGTGGCTATTTCCTACAACACGAACGGCATCCAAAACGGACAGCCGGATGGTATCGCGCTCGTCAATAACGGCACGCTCGTCCAGTTCCTTTGCTACGAAGGTACTTTCACCGCATCGGACGGCCCGGCCAACGGGCAAGCCTGCACCAATATCGGCGTGTCGGAAACCAACTCGACCGCGCCCGGCTCGTCCCTGCATCTGACAGGAACGGGCACCAAATACGGCGACTTCACTTGGTCTGCGACGACCACCAATACCAAAGACGCGGTCAACACCGGGCAGACTTTCACGGGCGGCGCGCCCGCCGACACCGCACCGACCGTCGCTTCCACTACGCCCGCCGACAACGCGCTGAACGTTCCTGCCAATACGAACATCAGCATCACTTTCAGCGAACCCGTCACGGCCACCAGCAGTTCCTTCCAGATCAACTGTAACCAGAGCGGCGCGCACGCCTTCACTTTGAGCGGCGGCCCGACGACCTACACGCTCGACCCGACGACCGACTTCGTGTCGGGTGAAGTTTGCACCGTCACGGTCGTCGCCGCGCAGGTCACGGATCAGGACGGCACGCCCGATCAGATGGCGGCCAACTACGTCTTCGACTTCACGATTCTCAACACCACGCCGCAGCCGATCTTCGCCATTCAAGGCAACGGCGCGAGTTCGCCCTTCGCCGGTCAGATCATCACGACGAGCGGCATCGTCACGTTGCTCAGGACGAGCGCAAACACCGGCAACGGCGCGGCCAGTGGCTTCTTCCTTCAGACGCCGACCGCGAACGCCGACTCCGACCCGAACACTTCCGAAGGAATTTTCGTCTTTACGAATTCCGTCCCGACGGTCTCGGTCGGCGACTCCGTCAGCGTCACCGGCACGGTCGTCGAATTCAACGGCCTGACCGAGATCACCAACGTCACGAACGTCTCCGTCAACAGCACCGGCAACTCTCTGCCGACTGCCGTCACGCTGACGACGGCCGATCTGCCCCCGACGGCTGCGCACACACAGCCGCAACTCGAAAAATACGAAGGCATGCGCATGTTCGCGTCTTCTTTGACGACGAGCGCACCCAATGACGAGTTCTACGACGTGTACGCGGTTATCACGGGCGTGCCCAGACCCTTGCGCGAGCCGGGCATCGAAATCTCTCTGCCCGTGCCGCCCGACCCGACAAGCGGCCAGGTCGAACCGAACATCCCGCGTTGGGACGAAAATCCCGAACGCATTAGCATCGACACCAACGGCCGCGCCGGTGCGCCGAACAACCCTTACACCTCGAACGTCGTGTTCACGAACGTCGCGGGGCCGCTCGATTTCGCCTTCGGCGAATATCGTCTGATCCCCGAATCCGGCCCGTCCGCTTCGGCCAATATGAACGCCGTGCCCGTGCCCACGCCGACCGCGAACGAATTCACCGTCGCCTCGTTCAACCTTGAAAACTTCAACAATGACGCCACGCAGCGCCAGAAGGCCGCGCTCGCCGCACGCGACGTGATGCGCCTGCCCGACATCATCGGCATGGTCGAAATCTTCGAACTGGCCGACCTGCAAGCGCTCGCCACCGAAATCAACACCATCTCGCCGGGCGTCAATTATCAGGCTTACCTCGTTGAGTCTGACAACAGCACCTCGGACGACGCCGATCAGGACGTTGGTTATCTCGTCAACGCCAACCGCGTGCAGGTCAACAGCGTCCAACAGATCGAAAAGGCGGGTTGCACCGGCGTCGCCGCCACCTGCAACACTTTCATCGACCCGACAAACGGACAGCCCGCTTTGCTCAACGACCGTCCGCCGCTCGTCCTGCGCGCGAACGTCCAGCCGTCGGGCGCGAACGTGCCCGTCATCGTCATCGTCAACCACATGCGCTCGTTCATCAACGTCGGGCAAGACCCCGGCGAAGGGCCGCGCGTCCGCGCCAAGCGCAAAGCGCAGGGCGAATTCCTTGCGAGCCTCCTGCAAGATTTGCAGACCAACAATCCGGGCACGAGCGTCATCTCCGTGGGCGACTACAACGCCTTCCAGTTCAGCGACGGCTATACCGATCCCATCGCCACGATCAAGGGCGTTCCGACGCCCGACGAGCAGATCGTCGTGGATCAAAGTCCAGACCTCGTCAACCCCAACTACACCAATCTGGTTGACGAACTTCCCGCCACGGAGCGTTACAGCTTCAACTTCGAGGGGACGTTGCAGGCGCTCGACCATATCATCGTCAACAACGTGGCTCTCTCACGTCGCACACGCTTCACCTTCGCGCGCAACAACGCGGACTTCCCGGACAACCCTGCGTCGGCCTACCGGACGAACCCCGCGCGCTCCGAACGCAACTCAGACCACGACATGCCGGTCGCCTATTTCTCTCTTTCGGGGCCGTTGACGCAGTCGGGCGCGGTGCTCATCAGCGAATTTCGCTTCAATGGGCCGGGCGGTGAGCAAGACGAGTTCATCGAACTCTACAACAACACCAACTCGCCCGTTGACCTGTCCGGCTGGTCAATACTCGCACCCACGGGGACGGGTGGCGGCGGCGGGATCGGAACTTTGAGCGGAACTATCGCCCCGCGCCAGCACTACCTCGTGGCGTCGAACAGCTACAGTGCCTCCGGTTATGCAGCGGGTGTGGGCACGACCGCCACGCCCGATGTGGGTTATACGGGCAACGCTTTCCTGAGCGATGGTGGCGCGCGACTCATTGATCTCAACGGCACAGTCGTCGACGCCGTCGGCTTTAGTTCGACCAACGGCACGAACTTCCGCGAAGGTGCGGGCCTGTTGCCCACCGGCGGCCTGACGCCCGGCGCGAGCGATCAATACAGCTTCGTGCGCAATATGAAGACCGGAGTGCCGCAGGACACGAACGATAACGCTCTGGACTTTGTGCTCATCTCGACGACGGGCACGGTCGGTGCGACGACGGCCGAACTCGGCGCACCGGGGCCGGAGAACATGCAAAGTCCCATCCAGAGCAACGCCGTCATCAAGGCGTCGCTCATAGACAACTGCTCAGGCATCGGCCTGCCGAACTCAGGTTGCCAGAACCGCGTGCGCGACGGGTCGGCTGGCGCTTCCAATTCGACGAACGCGCAATTCGGGACGCTCTCCTTCCGACGCAAGTTCACCAACACGACGCAGCAGAACGTCACGCGCCTGCGCTTCCGCGTCGTGGACATCACAACGCTGAACAGCCCCGGTTATGCGCCGAACAACGGGCGGGCAGATTTGCGTGTGTTGGATTCGACCGCTACAACCGTCACGCCGTCTAACCCCTTCACGCCGGGCGACGTTGAGGTGAGCGGGACGATGCTTGAGCAACCGCCGACGCAAACCCTCGGCGGGGGGCTCAATTCCACGCTCACGCTCGACCTGTCGCAGCCTTTGGCGGGCGGCGACAGCATCGTCGTCCAACTGCTCGTCGGCGTACAGCAGAACGGCAGCTACCGCTTCTTCGTCAACGTCGAGGCGGACTTCGAGGATCCGGTCGTGCGGACAAAAGCACAGGGCACTTCGAGGTCGCGGCCAAGGCGCTAAACGCGATAACGACACGGAAGCGCTCGTCAATGCCTCAACTTCAACACGCGCTTTGAATCTCGCCCGACGAGGTTCATTCAAAGCCTTCAACCGAAAAGCCCCGGATCGTTTCCGACGATCCGGGGCTTTTTCTTCGTTGAGTTGTCTAAAAAATCAGGCAGGGAAGACGTAGGTCGCAGTGTATCGAGGGGGCGTTGCTTCGAGCAGTGGGCGTCCGTCGTCTGCTTCGAGCCACGCGTGGCCTGCGAGCAGCGATTCCTTCTCCTTACGCACGCCGAAGACTATGCGCGTCTTGATGCCCTGAAGGGCGAGGTAGCGGTGTAGGACGGGAGCTCGCTTCCAGCATGTCGGCGTAAAGCACAGCACGTTCATTCCGAGCAGCGCGTCGATTAATTGCGCCAGACGCTTTTCGGTCAACTGCGAATTGCGGCGCGGCCTCGCGCTCTGTGTTGTGCCGGCGACGAGCGAGAGGACGCGCGGCAGCGGCAACAGTTTGATGAGCAGAGAGAGCACTGCAACCCACACGGCCATGCGCACGAGCAGCAAGGCTTCTCCCGGCCGGCTGACGGCATAGTGCGCGGCGCGGCTCACGATCCAACTTTTCGGCGGCGCTTCGTTTGTTGTCTCGACAGGCATCAGGGCTTCAACAATAACTTGAAACGGCGCGAGGCTTCTTCATGCACCGATAGAGTTTAAGCGGAATTCGATATCGACGGTCTTACGGCCGGGAAACTTTTTCGCTTTCGGACTCGGCCGACTTGGCGACGCCTTTCGACTTCGCTTTCTTCGTTAGACGATAGCCGCGCCTCGTGCGCGCTTTCACGTCCGAGCGATCCACTTTGACCTCGATAGTGCGCCAGCGCCCGTCCTCTGCTCGATTTGAAGGGCGATAGCCGATGGTGTATTGGTTGCTCAACTCTTCAAGAATCTCCGCGAATGCCTCGCGCAGTGCACGCCCGCCCGGCGTGGGCACGAAGCGTCCGCCGCTCTTGGCCGCATACTCGCGCAAGACGCCCGCCGCCGTGGACGCATTGAAAGAGCCGGGAACTTTGTCGGCCATATCCACTGTGTAGATGGTGGCGTTGGCTTCGAGCGCGGCGGAGAGAGCTTTGTCGGAAGATGCAGCGCTGCGCGTATCCGCACCGTCTGAGAGTACGATGATGGCGCGTCTTTTCTCAGGGCGGCGCGAGAGGTCTGTCGCCGCCTGTACGATGGCGTCGTGCAAGGCCGTTTCGCCCTTCGCTTTGAGGTTGTAGGCGAGCGGAGCTAAATCGCGGCTCTGAGAAAAATCCTGTACCTGTTCGACTTTCATATGAAAACTATAGACGGCGGCCGTGTCTTCCGCGCGCAGCCCGTCGAGGAAACGTATGGCCGCCGAGCGCGCCATAGAGACGCGCCCCTCCATGCTCCCCGAAACGTCGAGCAGCAAAGCGGCGGTGAAGGGAGTTTCCTCGCGGGTGAAGTTGGTGATCTGTTGCTCGCGGCCGTCTTCGTAAACTTTAAAGTTCGCGCGCTCCAGGCCGTGCACGTATTCGCCCGCAGCGTTCGTCGCCGTCACGTTAAGCACCACCAAATCCGTCGCCACGCGGACGATCTCGTCGTCGTCCTGCGCATCCTGCGCGCAGGAAGGGACACGGCCGACGCCGCCGTAGCAGACGGCGGACGCGAAGACGAGCGCCAGTAGCAGCGGCCTCTTGAGACGAGTGCGGCGAGAGAGGTGTTCCATGCGGTGTGCTTCCATCAGCGATAGAGTGTGCGTAGGTGCTTTACGAGTTCGACCACTTCATTGGCGCGTTTGATGACGGCTGCGGAGACGACCTGTCGCGGCGTGCTCTCGACTTTTTTCTGCAAGTCGGACGAGAGTTTGACCAGACGTTCGAGCGCCACTTCGACTTGCGGGGGCACTTCTTTTAACTCTTCCTTGTTCTCTTCGCCGCCCGCTTTGTTTCGTATCTGCCGCGCCAGTTTCTCCATGCGGCTCAGTTTCTTCAAATCAACTTCCTGGAGAGTCTTCTGGTGCGCGAACGCCTCCTGTAACTCGACTGCGAGTTGGGCGTTCTCTTTGGCGCGTGAGAGATGTTCTTTGTAATCGTTCTGCTCGCGCTTGAGCGCCATCTCCTTGAGCATCTCGTTGTGACGTGAATCTTGCGGGTCGTCCGGGTCGCCGGGCATTCTGGCCGTCGGTCTTTTTTTGATAACGTCGGTCGGGTATTTTTGCGGAGTGCTTCCGTGCGCGACGAGGCGCGCACTGCCGCCGAGCGCAAGCAAAAAGGCGAATAAGAAGAGTTTGATCAACATCAATTTCGACAGAGTGTAAACGGGAGCAAGCGGCCGAAAGCCGTTATGGTCTGACGTGTAGACGTGTTAAGAGCCGTATACAGTTGTCTGTCGGGTCTCTCGGCGGACTTAAAAAGCATCTGAGACAACGCGTGCGCTTTCATTTGAACCGGTCGCACCAATTCTATAAACCTGATCAGCCTTCACGCAAAAAACTTAAAGTGTTACTCAAGATTGGTCGACGCGCCGACTCGTCAAGTTTTACTTGAAGCGCGGGGGTGGCTACGGGATGCGAACCGGATCGTCCGGAGTGTTGATAAACTCCTCGCCGCCGCCCTTCGGCTTGGGGCGCGGAACGACGACGATTTTCGGGTTGCCTTGCGGCAGACGTTCGGCCGGGCGGCGCGCGCCGACGGCGGATTTGAAAGCGATGCCTTCCGCGCGCCCTTCGCTGTTGAGACTCAGGATACGCGCCCCGCTCCACTCTGCAGAGGACAAACTAAGAGTGTAACGTCCCTCTTCGCCCGGCGCGAGGCTCGCGGGTTCGACGCCAACCCGGCGACGCTCTGCCGTCTGTGCGTTGCTGCGCCGCTTCAATTCCATTTCGAGACTGAGCGCTTCGAGTCTCTTGTCCGAGATGTTACGGACAGTGCCGGTGATGAGCGCCTGTGAGCCTTTTAGACGCGCCTCGTCTTCGAAGATTTGCGCTTCGGGCGGGGCGGCGACCTTGGCGACCTGTTCCGCCTGTTGCGCGGAGCGCACACGCGCCAGTTGTCGCGCGCGGAAGGCGCGATAGCCGAGAAACAAGGCCACCGTCACGCACAAAGCGCAGGCGACGGCTCCAAACTTGATCCATTTCGAAGTAGACGGCTCGCCCTCTTCAAACAGATGCGGCTCAGGCGCGGGTTCGTTGATGCTTCGATTACTGCTCATCTCACACGGGCGATTCCTTGAGTTTTTACTTCAAGCGGGCACACATAAACTACTGCGAGCATGCGAAAGTAAGTTGCAAACTCGGGGGCGAAAAAATACTTATGGCTGCGGCGTGGGCGGCCCGCCTGTGAGTTTTTCGACGAGAGCGGTGATGAACTCCTGCTCGGCCTGACCGGAACTGCGCAGGCTGACCCATTCAGCGCCCGAAGCGCCGTCGCTGCGACCCTCGACGCGCGCGTTGACGGCCACGCTCGTCGTCACGCCGTCGAGCGGTTGCACTTCGACGATGTAGGTGTAGCGACCCTGCGTCCAGCCGCGCGAATTCTCTTCGGTCAACTCCGCGTAGCGATTCAACTCCGTCCCGGCCACGACCGCGCCTTTGACGAAACGGAAAGGCTGGCTGATGAGCACGCCCTCGTCTCGCTTGGACACGGTCGTGTCGAGAATCAACTTGCGCTCGGCCATCAATTCCTCGACGGCGCGCATTACGATGTCGCGGCGGATGGTGAAGCGATAAGGATTGGGGGTGGGCGGCGTCTCGGGCGTGCGGCCTTTGCCGAAGTCGATGCCGCGCCCCGTGCCAGTGTTCTGCTTGACGCCGTTGACGCCCGGCGCGCGGTCTGTGCCCGAATCGCGTATGCGGTCGTTCTGTCGATCCACGCCCTTCTCCTGCGCGCAGATGCCGCCTGCGGTCAGGAGCAGAAACATTGAGAGGGTTAAAACTTTCTTCATCGCTAACCTTTCGGTTTCACAGACGCAAGAGCCGCCGTGCTGGTTCTGTTAATTCCAAGGGAGACGTTGCTTGAGAATAAAACAACGTCAGAGTCTTTTCAAGATGGAGTTTCAAACGCACGAACGCCAGGGCAAACAATTGAGCAAAAGATGTTCGCAGGCAGTTGCTCGAAAGCGGCGATCTAGTTGTTCGTGTTTGTGGGTACGGCGCTATCGTTTGCGTTCGCGGCATTACGGTCGCGTTCCTGTTCCCACCCGCGCAGGGCTTGCACGCCGCGCTGAAATTCGACATCGCTGCTGTAAAAATTATGCGCGCCGTCGTCGCGCGAAGGCTCGCGCACGTAGTAGAGATAATTCGTCTCGGCGGGGCGCAGAGCCGCCTCTATCGAACGCGCGCCGACGGAAGCGATCGGCCCCGGAGGCAGTCCGCGCACCTTGCGCGTGTTGTAAGGCGAGTCGCGTTCAAGGTCGCTTCTGTAAACTTTGCCGTCGTTCCTCCACTTGCCCGCGAGCTTGGAAGCGTAGATGACGGAAGAGTCGATGCCGAGCGGCATGCCGATCTTGAGTCGGTTATAAATGACCGACGCCACGAGCGGTCTCTCATCCTTCAACTTTGCCTCGGTCTCGACGAGCGAGGCGATAGTGACGATCTCTCTCGGCGTGCGATTCGCAGGCAGAGGCGCATCGCCCGTCTGCTCGCGCCAGACCTGGCGAAAGCGTTTGACCATCGTGGCGATCATCGCGCGCGCGTTGGTGTCCGGCGGAAAACTGTAGGTGTCTGGATATAGATAGCCTTCAAGATTCGTGGCCTGCGAATCCAGATCGCGTATGTCGCTCGTGTCGTTCATCAGTGCGAGGGCTTCTTCCGCGCCCGCGAGTTTGAGTTCGGGGATGCGCGCCATCGCGGCGGCCACGTCCCAACGCGTCCAGCCTTCGATAACGGTGAAGCGCGCCAGTCGTTGTTCCCCTTCCTCCAATTTTCGCAGCACGCCGAGCGGCGAGATGGGAGAAGGGAAACGATACTCTCCGGCCTTCAGACGCGGCCCTGCGCCGCTGAAGCGTATGTAGAGTCGCAACGGCCATTCGCGTCCGATAACGCCTGAAGATGAGAGGCGCGAGATGGTTTGGTCGGGAGTTGAACCGCGTGGGATTTCGATGTATTGAGCGGAGAGGGAATGGGCTATGGGTTTGTGTAGTTCGCGGTAGATCCAGTAGGAAAAGGCCGCGCCGCCGCAGACCAGAACGACGGCCAGAATGATTAAGAGGCGAAAAATTTTCATAAACGATTAGATTAAGAGAAAAGACGTAAACTATGACAAAGACGGATTTAAGATTAGCCGAATTTAGTTTTCGACGACAACTGTTTTTGATGCTGTAACTCCGTATGGATTAGCCTGCGCGGATGCCGCGACCGGGGCTGGGGCGTAGAGCGATGTTCCGATTCGGAGTGCAAAATGAATTCGATGCTCGGCGCGAACGGCTTGAGTCGCGCGGCGAGACGGCTGCGTAAAAGGCTGATGTTGACTGTGCGCCTTAAGGTCTTGCCTCCTGCCGTGCAATGAAATCCCGCAAAATGAGTGCGGCGGCTTCGCTGTCGAGTCGTGCCTTTAGTTCAGAGCCGTTCACGCCCGCCTCGCGCAGAGACTCTTCGGCCGCACGCGAAGTGAGCCTTTCGTCCTGCAAATGGACGGGGACGGACAGCGAAAGCGAGAGATTGCGCGCGATGCGACGTGCCTCACGCGCGGCCTCGCCCTCCGTGCCGTCAAGATTGAGCGGCAAACCAATCACTACTCCTTGAGCGTCAAAGCTCTGGCGCAGATCTGAAATTTGACGGAGTAGCTTTTTCCAGTTGGTACGGACGAGCGCCGGCAGCGTCTGCGTCGTCAGTTGCAGTTCGTCGCAGACGGCCACGCCGACGCGCTTCGTCCCCAGGTCGAGCGCGAGCAGGCGGCCTCTGAGCTTGCCCGGCCGCGCTTCTTCGTCCATGTTGGGAAAATTCGAATCCGGCAAAATTGAGTTTAACGCTGGACGCAGAGTATAACGCAGCCTTCGCGTGCGAAGCCAACCGAGGGCAATCGTCTTGCGACGCACAGAAGGGCTACTGTATCATCACTGCCAAGCCTGCGGGGTTGAAGAGGTTCGCGGGTGTCAGCACAAATCCGGCTCGTTTAAAGTTTGCTTGAGGTGAAAGATGTCATTTCGCAGTAAGTTTCTCGTAGTAGTTTTCTCCGCCACGCTGGCTCTGTACGCAGTGATCGGCGGCTTGATCTTTACGCGCGCGCAACAACAGAACGACCCCGGCGCGCAGCTACGCATTTTCGAAAGCGTCCTACAGCACATACACGACGATTACGTCGACGAGCCGGATTTGAACAAAGTGCGCGCGGGCGCGCTGCGCGGTCTCGCCTACGGACTCGATCCGTATTCGACTTACCTGACCGTCGATCAGGTGCGCGACTTCCGCGTGAGCCGGGACAAAGGGCAGGCGGGGATCGGCGCGGAACTTTCGCAGGTGGCCTCTTACCTCTACGTGATCGCGCCGGTGAAGGGCGGCCCGGCAGAGCAGGCGGGCGTGCAGGCGGGCGACATCATCGAGTACATCGACAACAAGGCGACGCGCGACATCTCGCTCTACGATGCCAAGCAACTCTTGAACGGCCCTTCGGGTACGGAAGTTAAAGTTCGAATCTTGCGCGCAGGGACGCGCCCGCTGACCGTCTCGATCAAGCGCGCGCCGGTGCAGACGCCGGGCGTAGAGACGCGCGTGGAGGCGTCGAAAGTCGGCGTGGTGCGCGTCAACAGTCTCGCGGAGGGCGAGGCGGCCGTGGTGCAGAAGCGTGTGCAGGAATTGCAGAAGCAGGGGGCGCAAAAATTGGTTCTCGACCTGCGCGGCGTGGCGGGCGGCTCGCTCGCGGAGGGCGTTAAGGTCGCCAATTTGTTCATCAAGGACGGCGCGCTGGCGCAGACCATCGGGCGCGGCAACAAGAGTCTGAAAACTTTCGCGGCCGACCCCAAACTCGCAGTCTTCGACGGCCCGGCGGTCGTCTTAATTGACCGCGGCACGGCGGGCGCGGCCGAAGTGATCGCATCGGCTTTCATCGAACGCAAACGCGGCGAGGTCGTGGGCGAGAAGAGTTTCGGGGCGGGCGCGGAGCAGCAGTTGTTCCCTCTACGCAACGGCGACGGATTGCTTTTGACGACCGTGAAGTGGGCGTCTTCGGCCGGGAAGTCTTTCATCGGTGCGGGCGTCGCGCCGACCGTCGAAGTGAAGCGGCCGGAGTCGGTCGCCGCCATCGACCCGGATGATTTGACGGGCAACGACGACGACGCCATCGCGCAACCGGGGCAGCCGGGCAGAGACGTTGCGCCCGAAGCCGCGTCTCCGAAGCAGCAGCCGGAAGACACGCAGTTGAAGAAGGCGCTCGAACTGCTCAACAAGCCCGCCGCGCAGCAGAAGTCGGCTTAAACGAATCGAACACGCGCAGACGAAAGAGGCCGGAAGTGGGCGTTCCTACTTCCGGCCTCTTCGTTTTTGCTCCGACGATTACGCTACTGATAATCGTCAGTAGCTTCTTATGATCTCGTCGTGTTTACAGGGGGATGTTGCCGTGCTTCTTCGGCGGGTTCGAGTCGCGTTTGTTTTCGAGCAGGGCGAGGGCGCGCGCGAGTTTGAGACGCGTCTCGGCCGGTTCGATGATCTCGTCGATGAAGCCGCGCTCGGCGGCGACGTAAGGATTGGCGAACTTCTCTTCAAACTCGGCGACGCGCTGCTGGCGTGCACTCTCTTGATCGGGCGCCTCCGCGATCTCGCGCCGATAAAGGACGCCAACCGCGCCGCTCGCGCCCATGACGGCGATCTCCGCGGAAGGCCAGGCGAGGTTGATGTCTGTGCGGATGTGCTTGGAGGCCATCACGCAGTAAGCGCCGCCGTAAGCCTTGCGCGTGATGACTGTGATCTTGGGGACGGTGGCTTCGGCAAAGGCGTAGAGCAGTTTCGCGCCGTGGCGGATGATGCCGCCGTGCTCCTGCTTGATGCCGGGAAGGAAACCGGGCACGTCTTCGAAGACGACGAGCGGAATGTTGAAACAGTCGCAGAAGCGCACGAAGCGCGCGGCCTTGACCGAGGCGTCGATGTCGAGCACGCCTGCAAGGTAGGCCGGTTGGTTGGCGACGATGCCGACGCTGCGGCCGTCTATGCGCGCGAAGCCGACGACGATGTTCGGCGCGTAAAACTCGTGGACTTCAAAAAAATAGCCGTCGTCGATGACGGCGTGAATCACGTCGCGGATGTCGTAAGGCTGGTTCGACGCCTCCGGCACGATGGAGTTCAAGCGCTCGTCGCGGCGGTCGGCCGGGTCTGAAGTACGGACGCGCGGGGCTTCGTCCATGTTGTTGGAAGGGATGAAGGAAAGCAGCTCGCGTACGAGTTGGAGTGCGTGCTGGTCTGAGTCTGCGTCGAAGTGCGCGACGCCGGAGATGCGGTTGTGCGTGTCGGCCCCGCCGAGTTCTTCTTTCGAGACCTCTTCGTGCGTGACGGCGCGGATCACTTCGGGGCCGGTAATGAACATGTAAGAGGTGTTCTTGACCATTACGTTGAAATCCGTGATGGCCGGGCTGTAAACCGCGCCGCCCGCGCAAGGTCCCATGATGCAACTGATCTGCGGAACGACGCCCGAGGCCAGAGTGTTGCGCAGGAAAATGTCGGCGTAGCCGCCGAGACTGAGGACGCCCTCCTGTATGCGCGCCCCGCCCGAATCGTTGAGACCGACGACGGGCGCGCCGACCTTCATCGCCAAGTCCATCACCTTGCAAATCTTTTCAGCGTGCGTCTCGGAGAGCGAACCGCCGAAGACCGTGAAATCCTGCGCGAAGACGAAGACGCGCCGCCCATCGATCAGGCCGTAGCCGGTGACGACGCCGTCGCCGGGATAGAGTTGTTCGTCCAGACCGAAATCGCGCGAACGGTGTACGACGTGTTTGTCAAACTCCTCGAACGTGCCTTCGTCGAGCAGGAAGGCAATGCGCTCGCGCGCCGTCAACTTGCCTGCGGCGTGCTGTCGTTCGATGCGCTCGCGGCCGCCGCCCGCCTCTGCCAGACGTTCGCGCTCGCGCAGGCGTTCGAGTTTGGAAGGTTGCTGTTCCGGCGCTTCGGTCTTCGTGCGTGTGGAAGTCATAAATTTTGCGTCAAAGGAAATCTCGGTCGCGTATGAATTTCAGGGGGCGGCGGGATTGTACAACAGACGCATCAGCCTGCGCGCCGCCCGTGGCTTATGGCTCTCCGTCGAAGGGGTAACCCTTGCGCTCGATCAGTTCCAACAATTCCGAGAGCGCGCGGGGCACGGCCTCGCGCACGTCGGCAGGGTAATCGTAGCGCGCGGCGTTTGTCTCAAATTCGTCTTCGTCGAGGATGCGTATCGAATAATTGGGCGCGACGAGCACGTCTATGTCGAGATCGACGAAGGACAGGACATCTCCTTTAAATTCGGCCGGGAGGTTGATGTTGCAATAGTAGTTGCGCAACTCGCCCGAAGGCTCTCGGAAGCGGAAGACGCTGTAGCAGCGTCCAGTCCAGTAGTATTCGCGGCTGAGCGTGCCGGGGGCGATCAGGCCGAGTTGTGTGTGGCGTATCTCCTCCGCGAAGACGCCTTCGACGACGACGAGCGACGAGTCTTGCGAGACGAGCCGCGCCTCCCATACACGATGGACACGGCCGTCAAACTTGCGCGCCTCGACGCGCACGACGCGGCCTTCCGAAGACGCATCGGCGGCCGTCTCTGTGCTTTCGACTTCCATGCCTACTCCCATGCGGCGACACCTCACACGATACCTTCAAGATACTTTCACTGGGCGGCGCGCACAGTGTTGCGCAGCGTGCCGACGCCTTCGACTTCGACTTCGCACACGTCGCCGTCGACAAGTGGAGCGACGCCCGCGGGCGTGCCCGTGGAGATCACGTCGCCGGGTTCGAGCGTCGAGATGTGCGAGATATAGCGTATGAGATAGGCGACGGGGAAGGCCATCTGCGCAGTTCGCCCGCGTTGTCGCGCTTCGCCGTTAACGCGCGTCTCAACCCCCAAGTCGAACGGGTCGATGCCGGTCACGACGAAGGGGCCGACGGGACAGAAGGTGTCGAAAGATTTGGCGCGCGTGAACTGTACGTCGCGGCGTTGCAGGTCGCGCGCCGTCACGTCGTTGAGGCAGGTGTAGCCGAGCACATAGTCGAGCGGATTTTCGCTGTCGTCGAGGCGACGCGCGCGCCGTCCGATAACGACCGCGAGTTCGCCTTCATGTTCGACACGCGCGGAGACTGCGGGAAGTTCGATCGCGTCTTCGTGGCCGACGACGGCTGAGGGCGGCTTGAGAAAGAGCAGAGGCTCGTCGGGCATGGGGTTGCCGAGTTCGGCAGCGTGATCTCTGTAGTTGCGTCCGACGCAGACGATCTTGGAAGGTGCGACGGGCGCGAGCAACTTCACTTCGGAGAGCTTCAAGCCTTCGACAGACCAGACGTGCGCGGGCGTCTCTTCGAAGATATGCGCGGGCGTGACGGGGAAGACCGTGTCGTCTTTAACGAGGCCGTAAGAGGCTTCGCCTGTCTGCGTCGAGAGAAAGCGGCAGATCGTTTTGCTCATTTATGGAACCGTTTCAGAGACGACTTCGGAAGGCTGGCTCGTGTTGCCAGCCGCGTCCACGGCCGTCAGGTAGTAATAGTATTTCGTGCCGGATTCGACGGCCTCGTCTTGATAAGTCGTGCGCTCAAGTAGCGCGCGATTAAGTTTCGTCCAGGAGTCTTTCGGGGCGTTCGGGTCTGTCGAGCGATAGATGTTGTAGCCGACCACGTCGCGTTCCGGGTTCGCGGGGAAGAAGAGCGAGACGCGGCGCGGCGCGTTGGTGGCGGCAGTGGAAATATCGCGCGGCGCGGACGGCGGGAACGTGTCGCGCGGCGCAATCGTGAGCGCGTTCGAGTTGAGACTTTCGACCTGCGCTCCCCCCGTGCCGAGCGAGACGGCGCGCACGATGTAGACGTATTCTTCGCCGAATTTGAAGGTCTGATCGTTGAACGCGGTCGTGGTCAACAGTTCGCTATTGAGCGGCGTCTGCGCCGGTTCGTTCTGCGAGCGATCCGTGCGATAGACGTTGTAGCCGAGCAGATTGGCTGGCGTCGAGTTATCCACGTTGGCCTGCGGCGCTTGCCAACTGACGCGGACTGCCGCTTCGCTCTCGTTCTTGACAGACAGGAGCGCGGGCGGTTGACTGACGCGCGTGGCCGGTTCGATCAAGAGGAAGTTTGAGAAAGAGGCGCGCTGCCCCGTGGCGTTGACGTAGCGGAGCGCGTAACGCAGGCGCACAGGCTCGTTCAAAGTGAGCGTGTCTTCGTAAGTCAAATCTTCGGTCGCGCCGCGTATGGAAGAGTATGGAACAGAGCCGATGAGCGTGGCGCGCGAGGCGAATTCTTCCTCGGTCAGAGGCAGAGGGTCGTCCGTGCTCTCTGCGACGCGATAGATATCTATGCGGCGTATGCTCTGCACGCTGCCTTCGGGGGCGTTGCGGCGCGGCGCAGGCCAACTGAGGATGACCTGATTGCCGCGCTGCACGCCGGATAACAACTCCGTGCGTTGCGGCACGTTTTCGACGGGCGGAAGCGGCGGGCGGCGCTTTCCGCAGGCGGCCGACAGGCTGAGGACGAGCGCGAAGCCGAGGAGAGCGAAGCGGCTTCGGACGAGTTGAGAGCTTGAAACTAGCATGCGCGGCTGAACGTTGTGGCTCACAGGATGTAGCGGCTCAGGTCTTGATCCTTGACGATCTCGCGGAGCGTATTGGAGACATAAGCGGCGTCGATGACCTGCCGCTTCGGTTCGAGGTCTGGGCCCTCGAAACTGATCACGTCCAGAACCTTCTCCATAATCGTGTGCAGGCGGCGCGCGCCGATGTTTTCCGTCTGCTCGTTGACGCGCCCTGCGAACTGCGCGATCTCGTCGATGGCGTCGTCCGTGAAATCAAGGTCGATGCCTTCGGTTTCCAAGAGCGCGCGGTATTGTTTGACGAGCGAGTTTTTCGGCTCGGTGAGAATCCGCTTGAAGTCCTCGATGGTTAAGGATTCGAGTTCCACGCGAATGGGAAATCGGCCTTGCAGTTCGGGGATCAGGTCGGAAGGCTTCGAGACGTGAAACGCCCCGGCGGCGATGAAGAGGATGTGGTCTGTGCGCACCATGCCGTAGCGCGTGTTGACGGTCGTGCCCTCGACGATGGGCAGGATGTCGCGCTGCACGCCTTCGCGTGACACGTCGGGGCCGCCACCGCCCGATTCGCGCCCGGCGATCTTGTCGATCTCGTCCAGGAAGATGATGCCGGAGGATTCGACGCGTTCGAGCGCGGCGCGCGCCACCGTGTCCATGTCGATGAGCCGTTCTTCCTCCTCTTGCAAAAGGTACTCCATCGCTTCGTCGACGCGCATGCGGCGGCGCTTGGTGCGACCTTGAAAGAGATTGCCGAGCATGTCCTTCATGTTGATGCCCATCTCTTCGACGCCTTGCGGCCCTGCGACTTCGATGGTCGGGAAATTCTTCTCGCGCACCTCCAACTCGACCATCCGATTCTCCAACTTCCCGGCGCGCAACTGCTCACGCAGTTTCTCACGTGTGCGTTGAAACTGTTCGTCGCGCGGCGCTGTAGCGGCGGAGGCATCCGTATCGGAGAGAGAAGCGCTGTCGTCGTCGAAATTGTAGAAGCCGGAGGAAGGTTTCGGCGGCAGGAGCAGATCGAGTATGCGTTCCTCTACGTTGAGTTCCGCCTTTTCGGCGATCTCTTCGGCCTTCTCCGCGCGCAGCATCTCGACGGCGATCTCTGTCAGGTCGCGGATCATGCTCTCCACATCGCGTCCGACGTAGCCCACTTCCGTGAATTTCGACGCCTCGACTTTGAGGAAAGGCGAATTAGACATACGCGCCAGGCGACGCGCGATCTCGGTTTTGCCGACGCCCGTAGTGCCGATCATGATGATGTTTTTCGGCATCACGTCGGCCGCCATTTCGGGCGCGAGTTTCTGCCGCCGCACGCGATTGCGCAAAGCAATCGCCACGGCGCGCTTGGCCGCCTGCTGCCCGACGACGTGCTTGTCCAACTGCGCCACGATCTGCCGCGGCGTCATGTCGTCGAGCCGAGCTTCTTCGTCAACTTCACCTGAGAGATAAATAACCATAAAAGTGAGAGGTCAGAGGTCAGAGGTCGGAGGATAGTAAAATCAGCTTTTTGTCTTTCACTGATCTCTGACCTCTGACCTCCGACCTCTGTTGTTCATAATTCTTCGACGATAATATTTTGATTCGTGTAGATACAAATTTCGCCCGCTATGTTGAGCGCTTCGACGGCGATGTCGCGCGCGTTCATCTCGGTGTTTTTCAAGAGGGCGCGTGCGGCGGCGAGGGCGAAAGAGCCGCCGGAGCCGATGGCGAGCGCGTCGTCGCGTTCGTCGGGCGCGATCACGTCGCCGTTGCCGGAGAGCAGAAAAGAGCTTTTTTCGTCGGCGACGATCAAGAGCGCTTCGAGGTGGCGCAGGATTTTGTCCGTGCGCCATTCCTTGCTCAGTTCAATGGCAGCGCGTTCCAGATTGCCCTGATACTGTTCGAGTTTGCTCTCGAAGCGCGTGAGCAGTGAGAAGGCGTCGGCGCTCGCCCCTGCAAAACCGGCGAGGATGCGGTCGTTGTAAAGACGACGCACTTTGCGCGCGCCGCTTTTCATCACGGTTTCGCCGAGACTAACCTGCCCGTCGCCCGCCAACGCAACCTTGCCGCCCCTGCGCACAAGGAGGATGGTCGTACTGCGCCAGCGAGGCATTGAATCTTTTTTGTTCATAGTGGTAACGGGAAAATATAGGGAGTGGTTTGAAGGTAAGTCAAGGAAGGAGGTTTACAGAAGAGTGAGCGTGCGCGCCTTTATCGTCCGCGCAGGGCGCGAAAGGATGCGGAATCGGACCTAGAGGGATTTTGCGTTATGATAGCCGGGATGCTCGAAGCAGACCCGGGTGTGGTGCGAACGAGCCGCACTTGAGATGCGCGCGTTTTACATTTTGGAGGAGGCGTAGAGAGGGAAGTGAGACCTCTGATCGGGATCACCATGCGGCACGAGCTAGAGACGGAGCGTTTCTATCTGGCGCGCGCTTACAGCGAGGCAGTAGAAGCAGTGGGCGGCGTGCCAGTCCATCTATCCCTGATCCCGAAGGCAGAATACGTGGAAGGGGTCTTGGATAGATTGGACGGCGTGTTGCTGCCGGGCAGCGCTTCGGATGTAGACCCTCTGCGTTACGGACGCGAGCCGCACCGCAAACTCGGAGCGGTGCATCCTCTACGGGACGAGACGGACGCGCTCGTGCTGTCGGAGGTGGAGAGGCGCGGAATGCCACTACTGGCGATCTGTTTCGGGTTGCAAATCTGGAACGTCTACAGGGGCGGGACGCTGATACAGGACATAGAGAGCCAACTACCGGAATCCATCCTGCACGAACAGGGCGCACCGAGGGGGCGGCGCTCTCATCGCGTGCGCCTGCTGCCGGAGAGCCAACTGGCCGAACTGGCTGGCGGCGAGAGCGCGCTCGTCAACAGTCATCACCATCAGGCCATAGAGACCGTGGGCGAGGGGCTGCGCGCGACGGCCTGGACGGCCGACGGCCTGATCGAAGCGCTCGAAGAACAGAGAACAGACCGCTGGGCACAGGGCGTCCAGTGGCATCCGGAGATCGATTGGGAGGAAGATGTCCTTTCCACAAGACTGTTCGAAGCGTTCGTCGAAGCCGCGCGGCAATTCGCGACACGACGCTCAGACGCAGACCGGGCACTTGAGACAAAAGCAGTCTGAATCCGGCAGTCCGCAGTCTCTATCGTTAATAAAATTGTTTCGCGTCCGATAACGTCGGAAGATTGCGATGTTTCTTTAAATAGGGAGTGAAAGCTAGAACTGAATCGGTGAGTGAAGGCGAAAAAATGAGTCGAGGTGTCGCAGGATTGAATTTGGAGGGGCGTGTGGCCGTCGTGACGGGCGGTTCCAGGGGCATCGGGAAAGCCGTGGCAGAGCGTCTGGCAGAGGCGGGCGCGCACGTGGTGGTTAATTACAAGAGCCTCGAAGCGGCGGCACAGGAGACTGCGGCCGGTATCTCGCGCCGTTACGGGACAGAGGCGCTGGCGGTGCGTAGCGACGTTTGCGAAGTGGCCGGTGCGGAGCATTTGATTAATGCGACAGTCGAGAAGTTCGGACGACTGGACATCTTGGTGTGCAATGCCGGAATCTGGGAAGGCGCGGCCGTCGAAGAGATCACAGAGGAACTTTGGGATCGTGTGATCGAGGTGAATCTGAAGGGAACCTGGACGGTCTGCCGCGCCGCCGTGCCCTTCTTGAAGCGGCAAGGGTGGGGGCGCATCGTCATCATCAGTTCGACGGCCGGGCAGAGAGGCGAAGCGTTCGTCTCGAATTACGCCGCGTCGAAGGGCGGCCAGATCGCTTTCACCAAATCTCTGGCAGTCGAGTTGGCGCGCTCGGGGGTGACGGTCAACGCGGTCGCGCCCGGCTGGGTCGAAACAGAGATGACCGCGAAAGCGTTTACAGACGAGGATTTTCGTCGAAGCGTCGAAGCGACCATCCCTGTCGGCAGAATCGCCTCGACGGACGACGTGGCGCTGCCGGTCATCTTTCTGTGCAGCGAATGGGCGCGGCACATCACAGGCGAGGTGTTGAACGTTAACGGCGGCTCAGTTCTGTGCGGCTAGACGCACAGCGCGTGCGCCTCTGTTTTGCATGATTTTTGTGGGAGAAGGGAAACTGTCTTGGGTTTAGTCGAAAAACAGAAGGTCAGTCTGGGAATCGAAGAACTGCTCTCGAAACGCACAGATTTGCTGCGCGGGGCGCGCGTCGGGCTGATTTGCAATCAGGCTTCGGTTGGACACGGATTCACACACTCCGCAGACCTCTGCCACGGACAGGCGGATTTCAAATTAACAGCGCTTTTCGGGCCGCAGCACGGCATACGCGGCGACGTGCAGGACAACATGGTCGAGTCGCCGCACTCTTTTGACGAGCAGACGGGCGTGCCTGTCTATTCGCTCTACAGCGAGACGCGCGAGCCGACCGAAGCCATGTTGGAAGAGATAGACGCCTTCGTCTTCGACATGCAGGACGTGGGTTGCCGCATCTACACCTTCGTCTATACGCTGGCAAACTGCATGCGCGCCGCGCAGAAGTACGGCAAGCGCGTAGTGGTCTGCGACCGTCCGAACCCGATCGGCGGCGCTAAGGTGTCTGGAAACGTCCTGGAGCCGGAATACGCATCATTCGTGGGGCAGTTTCCGCTCCCGACGCGCCACGGCATGACGGTCTGCGAACTGGCGAAGATGTTCAGAGAACTCTGGGGCATCGATTGCGAACTGGACTTGGTTTTGATGGACGGTTGGAGGCGCGAACTGTGGTTTGACGAGACGGACGCTCCCTGGGTCTTGCCTTCGCCGAATATGCCCACGCTCGACAGCGCGACGGTCTTTCCGGGGACGGTGCACCTGGAGGGGACGCAGATGTCCGAGGGCAGGGGCACGACGAGGCCCTTCGAACTGGTCGGAGCGCCCTACGTAGATGCGGCCGAGTACAAGCACGAACTCGATTCGATGGGTTTACAGGGCGTGCATTTCCGCGCCTGCGGATTTCAGCCGACGTTCCAAAAGCACGCCGGACGCGCCTGCGGTGGCGTACAGATACACGTCACGGAGCGTGAGCAGTTCGAGCCTGTCATCACGGGCGTCGCCGTCGTGAAAGTGGCACGCGACCTGTACCCGGAGCATTTTTTGTGGAAAGAGCCGCCTTACGAATACGTCTACGACCAAAATCCTTTCGACGTGATCGCAGGAACGGCGAGTGTGAGAGAAGCGCTGGAGAGAGGCGACTCTTTAGAGTCCATACAGGATTCATGGGAGGCGAACCTGAAGACGTTCAAGACAGAGCGAGAGAAGTTTCTGTTGTATTAAAGTGAAGTCTGAGTGGGATTTACTTTCACTTCTCCTAAGTATCACTTGAAGCGTCGTCGTGCCGACAGGTGAAGTGAAACTTTAAGAAATGGACTGTTTTATGTTGCCGCCTCTGGACGTTTTATTGAGCGAATGCGAAGTTTTGCACGGGCACATCTGTCCCGGCCAGGTGCTGGGCGCGCGTATGGCGGTGCTCGGTTGTAAACTGATCGGAGTGGAAGATCCGCGCGGCGCGGACAGAAAAAAACTGATCGTCTGGGTCGAGATCGACCGTTGCATGACGGACGCTTTGAGCGCCGTGACGGGCGTGCGGCTCGGACGTCGCAGCCTGAAGTACCTTGATTACGGAAAAGTGGCCGCCAGTTTTCTGAACACGGAGACGGAGCGTGCCGTGCGTGTGGTCGCGCTGGATTCTTCGAGGGCGCTGGCAGAGGCGCGCTACAGTTCTCTACAGACCAAAAAAGAGCGTCAGATGGCCGCTTACAGGGAGGCCGCGGACGCGGAACTTTTCAAGACGGAGTTTGTGTCGATAGATTTGAAAGAGACGGACGCCCCTGGGCGTCCACGTTCGCGTGTGGCTTGCGCGGTGTGCTCGGAAGGAATCAACGACGGCCGAGAGGTCTTGGGAGAGAGCGGGGAACCGCTCTGCCGCCCTTGCGCAAATGGGGCATACTACAAGGCGGGCGCTCTTTCGTAGAGTGCGAAAAGATGCCGGATGGGGTAGCGATAGGACGCAGGTTCACTGACAATCGAGTCGTTCGTTGTAGAGTAAGGAGCGGATTTTGGAAGAGAGTAGAACTTCTACGGAAAAGCCCGGCGCACTGGCCTGGCTGGCAGGTGGTTTGGCTTGGGCTGTCCCCGGCGCAGGCCACTTTTATCAGGGCCATCTGGTGCGTGGGCTGTTATTGGGCGGCACTGTTTTGGCGATGTACGTCGTCGGGTGGCTGCTCGGCGGGCATTTGTACGGTCTGCATAATGTGCCGGAGACGGGGTTTTTGGCCTATGTCTTCGGATTTTGTGACTTGGGCACGGGGCTGCTCTACCTTTCGAGTCTGCTGGCGAATATCGCTGTGACGGATCATGCGCAACTGGCAACTTCAGAGTATGGAGACCGATTTTTGATGGTCGCGGGGCTATTGAATTATTTGAGTATGTTGGACGCGTTCGACATTGCGGCCGGGAGGAAGAAGTGAGCCATTTTCTGACCATGATCTTATTCGCGGCCTTCGTGGCGATAATTTTCGGCATCGTCGGGCGTGAGAAACCGTCCGAACGTTTTACTTACGGGGCCAAGATATTCGCTGAATTCGTCGGCATCGGGCTGGCGCTGGCCTGGGTGCTCTACTGGCTGCCGATTTGAGTGCGCGCGTCCGATAACGTCAAGGGCGTAGAAGGGCTTTGCACAAATCTGTGCACTTAAACTCTTTAAGGGGATGTCGGGCGGACAGGGAAAGCTTATCGGGAAGAGATGGGAGTTGCCGAAACCGAAGCCATCGTGCTGAGGACTTATAAGCTGGCGGAAGCCGATAAAATAGCCGTCTTCCTCACAAAGGATTTCGGGGTAATGCGCGGAGTGGCGCGTGGGGCGCGTCGCCTGAAAAGCAAATTCGGAGCAGCTCTGGAGCCTTTTACGCTGATCAGTCTTTCCTATTTCGAAAAAGAGGGACAGGAACTCGTCTCCATCCGCCAAGCTGAAATCCTGCGCTCATATTTCGAATTGAGCAAGAGCACGGAGGTCTTCGGTGCGCTGGAATATATCTGTGGATTGATCCTCGAATTTACGCCTCCTCACGAACCGAACGAGAGAATCTTCCGTATGTACAGGGCGTCTCTGGATGCCATCGCAGAAGCGCCTGAAAACCTGCGCCACGTGACGCGCTACTGCGAGGTCTGGCTCTTGAAGTTGGCGGGTTTTCTACCGGATTTGCGTGCGTGTGTGAACTGCAAGAACACTCTGGGCGAAAACCGTGTGAAGGCTTATCTGGGAGTGGACGGCGCACTGCGTTGCGAGGCGTGCGCGCACAGGTCGGACTTACGCGTCTCCGCAGAGGCTTTGGCACAGCTGCGTGGTACGCAACGCCTTGCGCCGGCGGATTGGGCGCGCTCTGTCGACGCAGTGCCGGAAACGGTATTGAAGGAACTCTCGCAGGTATCGGAGCGTCTGATCACGCGCGCTCTGGAAAGACTCCCCAGAGGAAGGTCTCCTGTCGAATAGAGCCTTCGAACCGTCCATCTCGCGCACCGGGTTCGTGATTTCGCAAGACTCCTTGTAACATTAGAGACATGAAGATACACGGTGGGCGTCTGATCGAGAGGTACATCGTTGCTGCGATTTTACCGTACCTAGGTCTATCCCTATTACTTTTAACCTTCGTCATACTGGCGCAGCAAGCCGGCAAATTCGTGGAAATCCTCGGCTCGGCAGATCCTTCGCTCGAAGCCGTGGCGGACATCGCTCTGGGTTTGATCCCCAATATTTTGATCTTCACGCTTCCGATGTCGGTCTTGATCGGCACGGCCACGGGCTTGAGCAAACTTGGGAGCGACAGCGAATTGATCGCGATGCGCGCAGCAGGGGTGGGCACTTGGCGTTTCGTCTCGCCTGTATTATTGCTGGGCGTCTTTTTCACGCTGCTGACGCTGTACATAGGATTCGAGGTTGCTCCGAGCGCCTCGACACTCCTGCGCGACGCTGCGCTCAAAGTCACTCTATCCAAGATCGAGTCGCCGATTCAGCCAAACACTTTTAATACGGAAATGCCGGGCAAAGTCGTCTATGTTCGGGAGGGAGACAAGGAACGGGGGCACTGGGGGCGCGTCTTCATTCATTGGCAGGACGAGGGCCGCGAGACGCGTCTGATAACTTCTCGGAGCGGAAGGCTTGATGTTACGGGCGAACAGACCGAACTAGTACTAAACGACGCGGTTGTCACGACTTTGCCTTCGAAGAAGGAGATGGAATCCGGCAGCGCTGCTCAGCAGACCGTCTCGGAAAGCTCTGCGCAGTTTCGCCTGCGTCTAAATACCGGACGAAATGCGCTGATCAAAAAATTTCAAGAGAGACGTGTGGAGCTCGACGAACTGGACTGGCACGAACTCAACGGCAAGATGCGTGCCGCCGAGGGGGCAGAGAAGGTCATGTTACTTGCAACCCTCAACAAAAGACTGGCACTCTGTTTTGCGCCGTTGGCTTTCGCACTACTCGGAGCAGGTTTCGGTGGTCGCCTAAAGAGACTGGGCAGAGGACAGGCATTCCTGATGTCCTTGGGCGCAATGCTCCTTTACTACCTGATCTTATTGGGGGGAGAGCACCTAAGTCGAAGCGGTGTGCTCCCGCCACAAATCGGCAGTTGGTTAGCAACCGGACTGGCGACGGCCATCGGGCTTCTCTCGCTTCTCGTCAACGAACGAAACGTCTCGGCCGGAATCCCGACTCAATTGCTGCTCCACGCGTCCGGGGGGAACAACACGCAGTTAACGACTGGACGTGCGCGGAATTCCGTGCTCCTAGGGCTTTTGGACAGAAGTTTGCTGCGGGCAGTCTCCTTCAACTTCGTGTTGGCCTACGCATCGCTCCTACTCATCTTCCTAATTTTCACGCTGTTTGAATTACTGCGCTTCATTTCTGGTTCGGAATGGCGGTTGGTACTTCTGTATCTGCTATACCTGGTGCCTCTCGCGAGCATGAGCCTAGTGCCGATCAGTCTTCTAGTGGCAGTCCTCGTGACCTATGCGATCCTCGCACGACGCAACGAAGTGGTGGTCTGGTGGGCAAGCGGGCAGAGCCTGTACAGGCTGTCTCTACCGATCATACTTTTCTCCTTGCTCGTCAGCGTCGGCTTAGGTCTGCTACAGGAAAACGTCCTACCATATGCTAACCGGCGGCAAGAGAGTTACAGGGCACAGATACGTGGTGGGCTCAACAGGGCAATGACGCCAACGGGGGTTCAGTGGCTGGCGGTACCTGGCTCGCATCGGCTCTACTCCTACAAATACGGGAATGATGAAAGGTCTCTGCTCAGCCCTACGGTCTACGAATTCGACCCGGCCGGAATTCACCTGAAGCGCTTGATTTTAGGCAGAGAAGGAAGGTGGGGCACAAAGGATGATTTGGAATTTCAAAGCGCCGAGGTTATTGAGATCGGGGCGCAAAATCTGGGTAACATCGAACGAGCAGGATCATACACTCTAGAAGAAACTACACCGGCGGAGTCGTTTAAGCCGCTGCTTAACAAGCCTATGGAGCTTAATTCAAGGATGTTAAGCAACTACATAAAAAACCTTAAGAACGTGAGACCCGATGAAATAACCGGTTTGCGTGTATCGCTCTATCGTCGAAGCGCTGATATCACCACTCCTGTCATCCTTGCACTCATAGGCATACCCTTCGGCGTCCTCTTTGGAAGACGATCAGCTTTTTGGGCTCTAGGGGCCGCAATCATTATCGGACTCTTGCTCTGGGGTAGCGCGAGTGCCTTTCAACAGCTAGGGAATTACAGACTCTTACCCCCGGTGCTCGCCGCTTGGGGAGCACCTTTAATCTTCACTGCACTCGGTCTACTCTTGTTCTCACGCGCGCGAACTTAAGAGGGGCACCACACCAACAACAGCAAAGACCGGGCTAGAGAATGGAGGTCTCCTCTAGCCCGGTCTTTGCTGTTCAGTGGTTGCAGAGAACGTCTAAGTACCCGTCTCCCAGCTATTCATGTACTCGATCTGCTCCGGCGTTAAAGCATCTATAGAGATGCCAAGCGCACGTAGTTTGAGACTGGCAATTTCGGCATCCACCTCGCGCGGAAGCAGATGTACGCCAGGCTGGAGTTGACCTTTATGTCTGACCAGATACTCTACAGACAAAGCCTGATTGGCGAAGCTCATGTCCATAACGCTCGCCGGATGACCTTCCGCAGCAGCTAAGTTAATCAGACGCCCCTCACCCAAGACGATGATTCGATGAGCATTCGCGCCCATCCGATACTCCTGCACGAATGGCCGCAAAGTCACAGGCTCCTCAACGCATAATTCACGCAACCCGACCAAATTCAATTCCAGATCAAAGTGCCCGCTATTACAGACAATTGCACCGTCCTTCATCTGCTCGAAGTGCGTCGTGTCAATTACGTGTCGATTGCCAGTTACCGTAACAAAGATGTCGCCGATGGCGGCCGCCTCCTTAATCGGCATAACACGGAATCCGTCCATTACCGCCTCGACCGCCTTGATCGGATCCACCTCGGCTACTATGACGTTGGCTCCCATCCCGCGCCCGCGCAGTGCGACACCCTTCCCGCACCAGCCGTAGCCTACGACGACCAGAGTGCGCCCGGCCAGAAGAACGTTGGTGGCGCGTATAATCCCGTCGAGCGTGGATTGCCCAGTCCCATAACGATTATCGAAAAGATGTTTAGTTTGCGCGTTATTGACGGCCATAGAAGGGAAAGTGAGCACGCCCGCGTTAGCCATCGCCTGTAGACGTACGATCCCGGTGGTGGTCTCCTCCGTCGTTCCGATCACCTCTTTAACCTGCTCGGAGCGCTCCTTAATGAGCGTCGCGACCACGTCGGAACCGTCGTCGATAATAATTTCCGGATGAAAATCCAGGGCCGTGCGCACGTGCCGATTATAGGTCTCGGTTGTCTCACCCTTAATCGCGTAGACAGGTATTCCCCAATCCGAGACCAGAGATGCCGCCACGTCGTCTTGCGTAGAGAGTGGGTTCGAGGCGATGAGAACTGCCTCAGCTCCGCCCGCCTGTAATGCACGCGCCAAGTTAGCCGTCTCCGTAGTGATATGCGCGCAGGCAACCAGACGTATACCCGCCAGTGGTCGCTCTGCGCTGAAGCGTTCACGTATGAGACGCAGCACGGGCATCTCTCGCTCAGCCCACTCGATCCGGCGTTTTCCATCGGACGCTAGCCCGATATCTCGGACATCATATTCAACTGCTGGTGTTGCAGACATTTATCTCTTCCTTCTTAACCTACCTTATTAGACTATATAGAACGCATAGACTGCTTTCTACGCCAATGACGCAGCTAAATACCAGCCGCCTCACGTAATTTCTCAGCCTTGTCTGTCGCTTCCCAGGTAAATCCTTCCAGGCGACGACCGAAATGCCCATAAGCGGCTGTCTTCCTATAGATTGGGCTGCGCAAGTTGAGACTTTGAATGATCCCATGCGGGGTCAACTCGAAATGCTCACGTACCAAATTAGCCAAAACATCCTCGCCTACACGGCCAGTTCCGCTCGTGTCCACCAAGACCGAGACCGGATCGGATACCCCTATCGCATAAGCCAGTTGCACCAGACATCTATCGGCAAGTCCCGCTGCGACGACATTCTTCGCTATGTATCGCGCCATATAAGCCGCCGAACGGTCAACCTTAGTTGGGTCTTTACCCGAAAAAGCGCCGCCTCCGTGAGGAGCATAGCCGCCATATGTGTCCACGATGATTTTACGACCGGTTAGCCCCGCATCGCCCTGCGGGCCGCCTGTGACGAAACGTCCGGTAGGATTGATGTGATATTTGGTGTTCTTATCTATCAACTCCGTTGAGATGGTGGGTTTGATGACTTGAGCTAAAACTTCCTCGCGCAGTTGCTTGTTCTCCACCTTCGCGTCATGCTGTGTGGAGATGACTACGGCGTCTACACGAAAAGGACGACCGTCTCTATATTCGATCGTAACTTGGGATTTTCCGTCCGGTCTTAAATAGGGAAGTTCCCCCGAACGGCGTGTCTCTGCTAGACGCTCTGCCAGTTGATGTGCGAGTTGAATAGGGAGCGGCATCAGCTCCGGAGTCTCATTGCAGGCGAACCCAAACATCAGCCCCTGGTCGCCTGCGCCCCCCGTGTCTACCCCCAATGCGATATCAGGCGATTGGCGGCCGACTGCCGTTAGCACACTGCAGGTATCACAATCAAATCCATACTTTGCTCTCGTATAACCAATCTCTCTAATTGTTTCACGTGCCACTTGAGAAAAATCGACTTGCGCCTCGGTCGTGATCTCGCCTGCGATAACAACCAATCCAGTCGTCACAAGCGTCTCGCACGCGACGCGCCCCGTCGAATCTTGACGTAAGACTTCGTCCAAGACCGCATCAGAAATTTGATCCGAGATTTTATCTGGATGACCCTCTGTAACTGACTCCGAAGTAAAGAGGTAGGTACCGGTGTTGCTCAAAATTTAGCGCTCCTTAAAGGATAATGCGGACGTGTTTAGACAAAAGACCGCGTACTGTAACAGTGCTCCGAAACTCTGTCAAGATTCGAAAGGCAGCCCAGGAGACTAAATCCAAGCAGCCAGTTCTATAGACGTATCAAGCCAGATATCGACAAACCACCACCGCCTTATTAGTTATTAGCTTTCACCTTTATACATAATATTCATTATCAGACCCAAGCGATGTTATAAAAATATCTCTTTTCCCGTTCTCTATTCAACTTCTCCCCGCATAAAAGCGGCGCGTGGGTGGAAACTGTCATAAGTCTCCCGAAGATGCTCCTTCGATAAATGTGTATATATCTGTGTAGTTGACAAATCACTATGACCCAGCAGCGCTTGCACAGACCTCGAGTCAGCACCTCTCTGCATAAGATGAGTAGCAAAACTGTGCCGTAGTGTGTGTGGCGAGACACTTTTGAGTCCGAGTTTCACGCAATATCGCTTCAAAATTTCTGTGAAGTGATGTCGCGTCAAAGCCTGTCCAGTACTCTTCACAAAAAAGGCCTTGCAAGAGGTTTCTCCCAACAATGAATGGCGCACGCGTCTGTATTCTGCCAGCCAATACAACGCGCTTCTCCCAATAGGAATATAACGCTGCTTACTCCCTTTTCCACGACATGTCAGCAGGCCGCGCTCGAAGTTGAAGTCGGACGCAACTAAACCCGTCAACTCAGAAACACGCAATCCGGTGGCATATAAAAGTTCTAACATGGCACGGTCACGTATCCCATCGGGAACATTCGTATCAGGGGCATTCAACAAACGTCCCACATCTTCCTCAGTCAGGAAATTCGGGAGATGCTTATCCACCTGAGGCGCCAAAATATTCGCCAACGGGTCGTCTTTAATAAAACCGTCGCGGAGTAAGAATCTATAAAACCCCCTTACACTCGAAACAGTCCTCGCAACTGAACGCGGCGACAAACCCTTCTGGGCGAGAATCCTGAAACACTCGGCCAAATCGTGTCTATCCAGCGACTGTACAGATTTTCCCGCGCCCTTCGCGAACTCACGCAATTTATCCAAATCATGTGCGTAATTTGTGAGAGTGTTGGCCGATAGTCCCCTCTCGACGCGTAGATATGCGAAATATTCTCCGACTAGATCGCGCTCCATTCAGTCAAACCTTTCGTCAGTTACCGTTAAAAAGATGCGTCGTAAAGACCAACATTTTCCGGACTTGACGATACTTCATGCACTAGCCTAGAGTTACAAAAAAGCGATGGCAATTAAAATAGAAAACGCCTCGACGGCAACTTTACCGCGCAACACCATTGCGCAGATCGAAAAAATTATTGAGACGCTCCCTCGAGAACACCTGCGTGGGATCGACCGACTGCGTCTCGTAGACACGATAAACGACCCCAGACTGCGTCTACAGCAGAGCAGTCAATTACCGGGACTTTATCATCCGCGCCAAGGTACGCATCCAGCGTGGCTGGAAGTTTCGACCTCCGTATTGCTTCCCCGTTCGAAACCCTTTTTCAAGCGCTTGCTGCCGAGGCTCTCATTCAAAGGCAACTTAGCCTCTGTCATATTCTCCCTCGCGGGGCAACACTACTATCTCACGCTGAGACACTCCATCAAAAAAGGGCAAATAGAGCCCTCGGTTCGCGCCTATACCGAAAAGTATCTAAAACTTTGGTCAGAGAGCCAACACAGCTTACGGACGCGGCTTTTTAAACCCCTGCAACCCACTTTCGAGCGATGGGCCAAATCATTACAACGTCAAGCTGCCAAGGAAAGAAAGAGAACCCCCGGCACATAAGGTTGAAGTAAAGAGCATCCTTAAAGTATCACTCTAACAAACTCTTCTTTTATTCAACCTCAATTGCCCTTGTAGCCTCTTGAAGCGAGACCAAGACCTTCTGAAGCGCAGCAGTTATTTGCCCAGGCTCTACCACAGATTCCTTGAACCTCAATTCCAACACAAATTCGCCGTCCTCCGAGGAATACTTGAAGATATGCGGGACGGATCTCTGTCCACCAACCTGCGCTTTTTTCCCTTCCTGTCTTGAGCGCCGCGCCGCCCGTGCACCATCTCGGTTTAACCCTTGAGTAGTAATCTCTTCCAAAATATCGTGCATGGCCTCTACATGCGGCTGGCGAACGATCTGCAACAGCAGGGACTTCGCACCTATGTCGGCGCGACGACATTTCTCACGTATTACTTCAGGTAACGAGGCGATGGAGAGCGCCTCCGTAACTGTTGTGCGGCTCTTCCCCACTTTTCGTGCCACATCTTCATGCGTATACCCGAAGCGCTCACAGAGTGCGGCCAATCCGTCCGCCTCCTCCCATGCTGTCAGGTCTTTACGCTGCATGTTTTCGATCAGAGCGATCTCGGCCACAGCCTTGTCGTCAACTTCCATCTCAATGCACGGCACTTCCCTCAATCCAGCGGCTTTTGAGGCCCGCCAACGCCGCTCGCCTGCGATAATCATCCAGCGCCCAGCCACGCGCGAAGGCTTGACGAGCAAAGGTTCCAACACTCCTTTCTCTTTGATAGAAGCTGTCAGGTCTTCCAAATCTCCGATCTCAACACGCGGCTGTTCCGGATTCGGATCAAGCTGGTCTAGGGCAATCAGACGACCGATGGGAGTGGGGTGGTTAGTTGCAAGTTCTTCGACGTAATGTGCGTCGTGGCGCATTCTGATGCCCGAAGGCAGTCCTCTCTTAGACACGACCGATCACCTCATCGCAAAGTTTCGCATATTCATTGGCGCCGGAAGATTGTGGGGCAAATGTAAAAATAGACTCTTTGTAAGCTGGCGCTTCCTCCAGACGCACACTCTTGGTTATCACAGTCTCGAACAATTGAGTTCCAAACACATTACGGATTTGCTCGTGTACCTCTCTCGCCAGAGTTGTCCGACGGTCGTGGAGAGTAACGACCACACCCAGTACGTGAAGTTGCGGGTTCGGACGGGCTTTCACCTTCTCGATAGTCTCCAGTAGGTCATCCGTCCCTTCAAGGGCGAAATACGAAGATTGTATGGGAATCAAAATATGCGTGGCGGCAACAAGGGCGTTTACAGTGATTAAACCAAGTGTCGGCGGCGTGTCGATGAGGATCACATCGTACTGTGTGCGCAGAGATTCAAGCCTATCTTTGAGCCTAAACGGAGCGTCGAAATCCCCTACCAGTTTGGACTCCAACTTCGCCAGACTGATGCGCGCAGGGATGATGTCCAATCCCTCAACAGATGTCTTATAAATGTAGCCGTCCTCTGCCCCTTTGCCGTCAATCATCAACTCATAAGCGGATAACTCAACTGACGCCGGATCGAGAAAAGAGATAGAGCTATTACCTTGCGGATCCATGTCCAAGAGCAGGACACGTTGACCTCTGCGCGCAAAGGCCGCAGCTAAATTGATGGCGGTAGTGGTTTTACCCACCCCCCCTTTCTGATTTGCAATAGCAATAACTAAGTTCAGCTTAAGGCTCCTCCGTTAGATATCTGCCCCTTGAACCCTTGCGACATTACAGAAACGATTACATCGGCAAGTCGCCCGCCTCGCCGATCACGTCCGGCCATTCTTCATCTTCACCGGAGCCGGATTCCTCTGTTTGTTCGCCTGCGAGACTATGTGAGGCTTGTATCACCTCTTCGTTGACGTAGATCGGACAATCCGCGCGCAGAGCCAAGGCAATGGCGTCAGACGGCCTCGAGTCAAGCATCATAAAATCGCCGCTGCTGCTGCGCATCTCAATTACTGCAAAAAAGGTATTGTCCCTTAATTCCGTAACTACCACCCGTTCGACGCGTGCGCCCATCTCCACGATCAGATTACGCAACAGGTCGTGTGTCATCGGACGCTGCGTCGCAATCTTCTCTATTTCGAGGGCAATGGCATTCGCCTCATAAGCTCCGACCCAGATTGGCAAAAGCGTCTCGCTATTGACATCTTTAAGAATGACGATGGGCGTACCGCTATTTGGATCCATCATCAATCCTCTAATCTTTACTTCGATTTCCATATGACAACCTCGACTAACACTTTAACTACAGACGGATAACTAAATCGTCATCTCACCGTAGAGACTATTCATTTTCGCCTCTCTTACATGAACGGAAACAACCTTCCCTTTTAAGTCTTCTGCACACGGAAAATTTACGACCTTATTGCAAGTCGTGTGGCCGCTCATATCCGACTCAGATTTCGCACTTCTCCGTTCAACCAGCACGGAAACCTCTTTGCCTACATATTCCGCATAAACTCTCTTCTGAATAGCTCTCTGTAGCTGCTCAAGGGCAAGAAAGCGAGACGTCTTTTCGTTATCGGACACATCGTCTTCTAAATCGGCCGCAGGCGTTCCCGGTCTCTCCGAATACTTGAAAATGTATATGGCATCGTAACGACAATATTCAACTAGGCGCAAAGTAGCTTCGAAATCCTCTGAAGTCTCGCCGGGAAACCCTACGATAATGTCGCTGGTCAGCGCATATCGGCGTCCGGCGTTTTTAATCACATCTACTTTTGAAAGATAATCAGAAATTTTATGGCCTCTTCGCATGGCACGCAGCACGCGGTCGCTACCAGACTGAACCGGTAGATGCACCCAATCGCATAAATTTTCATGCTCATCCATTACCGAAACAATGTCCGGATGAAAGTCCCGCGGGAAAGAGGTCGTAAATTTGATTCGGGGCATCCCAGTCGCCGCCGCGGCGCGCAACAATCTCGAAAAAGGAGTCGCTCCGGAAAACCCTTCCAGTCCAACCTCAGTTTTGGGCCTGTAACTGTTGACGTTTTGACCTATAAGCTGTACTTCCTGATAGCCCGCGTCTCGCAACTTTTCGATTTCTTGAACAATCTCGAACGCAGGCCGACTTTTTTCTCGGCCGCGCGAAAACGGAACGATGCAGTACGTGCAAAACTTATTACAACCTTCAATTATCGGGATATATGCGACGTAAGGAGAGTGTCGTTCGACGACCGGCACATCCCACTGCGCCTCAGGTGAACGTTCATCTAGGTCGAGCACGTGCTTCTCACCCTCCAGAGCCCGCTCAATCAAATCCGGCAATCGATCGGTTGCTCGTGTCCCGGCCACAATGCGTATGCCAGCTCCATCGTCAAAGAGCGCCTCGCCTTCGAGTTGTGCGACACACCCCATGATGCCGATGACGGGTTCAGATGTGCTCAGGTTCTTTCTTATTTCTCCGATACGATTGAAGACCTTTTGTTCCGCACGTGCACGCACCGAACAGGTGTTGAAGAGTAACACATCAGCGGTTTCGGCTTCGTTTGAAATTCCATAACCGGCGGCACGCAGACGCGTCGTGGCTCTCTCCGTATCGGCGATATTCATCTGACAGCCAAATGTCTCTATGTAAACCTTGCCCTTCGACATCGCGCTCGCTCCTTCTGTAAAACGAAAGTGTATCAGAAATGCTAAATTGCCGCCGAAATAGTTCCACCTTAAGTGCGATTATCGCTATCTCTCTTTTTCCTTCGAGTCCGAACGGAGCCTTTCGCGTTTACGGCTACAGCCCCATCTTTCGCGCTTTCCAGCAACCATTGCGCAGTTTCTCGCGCGGTCTGCACTTCTTGTGATACACCGAGCATCCTGGCTATCTCCGTCACACGTTCACTCTCTCCTAGTTCCACGATGCGTGTTAGCGTCCGACCTTCTTCAACATGTTTGGCGATGGCGTAGTGATGATCCGCAAAGCGTGCGATCTGAGGTTGGTGCGTGACGCAGAGAACTTGCTGCGCAGCGGCCAGAGACTTCAGCCTCCGCCCAACGGCTTCCGCCACATGACCTCCGATGCCCGTGTCAACCTCGTCGAACACGAGCGTCGTATCTGTTGAAGGTTCTACTTGAACTTTTACGCCTTTACGGCTAATTGTTCTTAAAGTTAACATCAGACGGGACAGTTCCCCTCCCGAAGCAACGCGTTGTAGAGGACGCGCGAGTTCTCCTACGTTGGCCGACAAATGAAACTCCACTCGGTCGGCCCCCATCGGACTCCAATACGAGGGCTTGGCTGTTCCCGCTAAGTCTACGTCCTCTCCAAGTTGATTTTCCGGCTGAAAATGCGCATTCGCGTTTAAGTTGTATTCTTCCTTTGCCGTATCGATAACCACACTGAAACGCGCGTTCTCCATTGCTACTTGATGCAGATCTTCTCTCACACGGCCCTCAAAATCAGCTACCGCGCCCTGCCGGCATGCAGTCAACTGCCCGGCCAAAATTCGATACTCTCTGCGAAGAATTTCCAACTCCGCCAATAACTCACCTCGATGTTCTTCCCAATTTGTCAACTGGTCAAGTTGCCTGCACAAATCCTCTTTAATTTCGTTGAGGTCATTACCGCCACGCCCATACTTCCGCTTGAGCCTCTCAAACTCACTTATCCGTTCTTCGATCTCGCTCAAACGTACCGGCGAATATTCGATCCGTGCCGCATAACTACGAATGGTGTCGGCTACGTCCGTCAGAGAAAGGGTCGCTTCCTCCAAGGCGCTTAACAGAGGCGCAAAACGACTGTCAATCGCCCCTAAAGATTGCAAGGTTCGGCGGATAGAACCGAGCCTTGTGAGGACACTCTCTTCACTCTCATAGAGATCATTGTACGCGCTAGCGTTCAGTTCGTTGAGTTGCTCTGAATGCGTTAATAACTTTTTCTCTTCGAGTAGCTGTTCCTCTTCTCCGCGTTGTGGATTGAGTTGCTCAATCTCTGCAATTTGAAAGTTCAATATGTCTGAGAGTCGTTCCCGTTCCGCCCTGTCACGCGTCATGGCGTCCAATTCTCCAACCATTTTCCGCCACCGTGCATATTTTGCGTAAACCTGATGCCGCAAATCATTACACCCGGCGAAGTCATCCAATAATAATAAATGTGCTTGCGGCGTGAGCAGAGAGCGCTGTTCCCCCTGCCCGTGTATTTCCACTAGGAATGGTTGAAGCTTTCTCAAGGTAGAGAGAGTTACGCTTCTATCGTTGATATAGATACGGTTGCGCCCACCGAGTTGTACCTCTCTTCGAATCGTTAAATATTCGTCAGCGTCGATCTCGACAGCCAATTCGCTGAGTTCAAACTTGATGCGCTCTTCATTAGCTCCTTCAAGTTCAAAAACTCCTTCAACCAGAGCCACCTTTTCACCAGTTCTTACCACATCAGTGGAGGCTCGCGCCCCCAAGAGCAGGCTTAAAGCGTCTACTATGATAGATTTACCCGCTCCCGTTTCACCTGTTAGAACATTCAGCCCTTGATGAAATTCTATGTTCAATCGATGGATGATAGCGAAATTGCTTATGTTAAGGGACTTCAACATCATTCAAAGCTTTCATTTATAAATTACATTTAAAGTAAGACATCAACATAAGATGTGGCTTTTACCTTGACCGAATTTGACCGTCTAGGTAGTATTGCCCACAGATTTCTCATTTCGGCGCTGAAGAAAGGACACTCAAAATGTCTTTCAATAAAATCACACTTGTCGGCAATCTGGGGCGCGACCCGGAGCTGCGTTATACCCCGCAAGGCACGCCTGTTTGCAGCTTCACCATCGCCACCAATGAAAGACGTAAAGACCGTGCCGGTGAAAATCAGGATGTTACAACATGGTTTCGCGTGACGCTATGGGGAAGACAAGCCGAAACTGCCTCACAATATCTGTCCAAGGGACGGCCGGTCTACATAGAAGGAAGACTGCGTGTAGAAGAGTGGACAGATAAGGACGGGAAACAACGTCATACTCTTGAAGTTCATGCCACTGATATGCAATTTATTGGCAGCAGAGGCGATGAAGGCGGCGGGTCGAGTGGGCGTATGGAATCACATACATCTGGGCGAAGCGAACCGACTGGCGGAGACGATATAAGCGATGACGATATTCCGTTCTAAAGATCAATGTCGGCGCGCCGACATTGATCTGCAAGAATTTCCCCGGATTTTCAGATAGAGATCGTAGGTCGACGTCACTGACCGATTGCACGAAGCTTGGAGTAACGATGTGCCTGGCGCTCCGCAGCAGACGCGTTTTTTAAAGATTCCAAGTTTCTCCAAAGAGCCTGTCCCAAAAGTTTGGCCGCCTCAACGTGTGAAGTGTGTGCCCCATCGACGGGTTCGTTTACCACTTCATCCACAATGCCTAGTCGTTGTAAATTGCTAGCTGTCAGACCTAAGGCCTCCGCTGCTAGCGGCGACTGAGAAGCATCCTTCCATAAAATCGCCGCGCATCCTTCTGGTGAAATCACAGAATAGATTGCATTTTCCAACATCAACACCCTATCGCCGATACCAATTCCGAGAGCTCCACCTGAGCCGCCTTCTCCGATTATCGTAACGATTACACGCACATCTAATTTTGCCATTTCCAGTAAATTGTTGGCTATGGCCTCTGCTTGCCCTCTCTCTTCCGCATCAATACCCGGATATGCACCCGGCGTATCAATGAAAGAAAAGACTGGCCGATTGAACTTCTCGGCCAACTGCATAACCCGTATAGCCTTGCGATACCCTTCTGGCTTGGGCATCCCAAAGTTTCGATAGCGACGCTGTTTTGTATCCCGTCCCTTTTGCTGTCCGACGATACCAACAGGTAGGCCATGGAAACGTGCGAAACCGCAAACCATCGCGGGGTCGTCGGCAAAACGTCGGTCACCTTTTAGTTCAACAAAATCCTCAAATATCATCTCGATAAAGTCGAGCGTATAGGGACGATCCGGGTGACGCGCAAGTTTCACTCTTTCAAATGCATCTGTATCTTTATCTTGCATCTAGGTACCCTTAATCTAGATTTATGGGGTTTCCTCGCTTTCACGTGTCATGGCGGTTCGAACAGATACAAAAACCAGTTTCTGGATTTTTTGCTTCCGAGAAACGATGTTCTACTCACCCAATCATTCTACATCAAAATGTAAATCTGGATGTGGTTAGGCTACAGAGAAAGCTCAAATAATTACTTTATAAGCTCATGCTTAAGGTTAAGCATGAGCTTATAACGAATATCAACGATAGTCGTAGTTTATAGTCGGACTTGCTCAAACTCATTCCCACTCAATGGTGCTGGGCGGTTTCGAGCTAATATCATATACCACCCGATTGATGCCGCGGACTTCGGAGACCAGACGCGCCGAGATTCTCGCAAGTAAGTCATGCGGCAGACGCGCCCAATCGGCCGTCATCCCATCCACGCTGGTCACAGCCCGAATCGCGACTACACGTTCATAAGTACGATAATCACCCATTACCCCAACCGTGGAGATAGGGAGCAGGACTGGAAAAGCTTGCCAAACCGAATCATATAAGCATGCTAAGCGTAGCTCCTCTTCAAGGATGCGGTCAGCCGCACGCAAGACTCCAAGTCTTTCCTCCGTGATCTCTCCGATGATACGCACAGCCAAGCCGGGCCCCGGAAAGGGGTGGCGACTGAGAATCTCATGCGGCACGTTTAGTCTTCTACCTATGATCCTGACTTCATCCTTAAATAATTCTCTCAAAGGTTCAATTAAACGGAGCCGCATGTGTTCCGGCAGCCCACCCACATTATGATGACTCTTGATCACGGCCGAGGGGCCGAGAACCGACACGGATTCGATAACATCAGGATAAAGCGTCCCTTGCACCAGATAATCAACCAGCCCGATACGCGCAGCCTCTTCATCGAAAATCTCTACAAAGAGGTGGCCTATAATTCTACGTTTCTCCTCAGGATCAGTCACACCGTCCAAGGCTCTCAAAAACCTCTGAGACGCACGAACACCTCTTACGTGCAACTTCATTTGCTGCTCAAATAAGTTGCATGTGGATTCAAACTCGCCTTCCCTTAAAAGTCCCGTATCTACGAAAATGCATACCTGACGCTCACCTATGGCTTGATGCACGAGCGCAGCGGCGACTGTGGAATCAACTCCGCCGGATAGACCACAAACCACTCTGCCAGTTCCTACTTCCGCGCGAATTTTATCGACTTGTTCATCTATAATTGCTGTCGGAGACCAATCGGCTCGCGCCTGACAAATTGACAAGACGAAGTTATTGAGTACCTGAGCACCTAAAGGCGTGTGCGCTACTTCCGGGTGAAATTGAACCCCATATATGCGCTTGCTTAAGCTTTCGAATGCATTAAGCGCGCCGCTGGTGAGTGCCGTTGCGCGGAATCCCGGCGGCATTTGTGTCACGTAGTCACCGTGGCTGAGCCACACATCTATTTCCAATGGTAGCCCGGCAAACAAAGGACTCTCGGATTCGGTTATTGAGAGCCTGGCGTATCCGTATTCTCTATTCTGTGAAGGACTAACCTCTCCGCCGAGTTCAACCGCGAGAAGTTGCAACCCATAGCAAATTCCCAACAGCGGGCAATCGACTTTTTCAAGGAACTTTTCGGCTAATTTGGGCGCTTTGGCGTCATAAACCGATGAGGGGCCGCCGGATAGGATAATTCCGAGGGGTGTTAGCTGTTGAATTTTCTCTACAGGCGTGTTGAAGGGGAGAATTTCACAGTAAACCCCGGATTCACGTATGCGCCGGGCGATCAGTTGGGTATATTGTGAGCCAAAATCGAGTATCAGGATGAGGTCGTGTTTAATCTTTTCCACTTTGCAGGCATCCTCCAATGGGTTAGGAACGTCGCAGACGTTGATAGTTTTCGTGTTATTGGGGTGTTAGAATAAACGGCATCATAACAATAAACTCTAAGATTTCGGCCGGATTTTAACATTTGAAGCAAAATGAGCCAAAAAAACCGAATTTATTTGCGCAGGAATATTTTGGGAAGACTCTGCTTGCTCTTCGCTTTACTGATATTTTCACCTTGCGTTCAGAGCAGGGTTCATGCCGATAAAGTATCTGAAAAGGGATTAACATTTTCCGCCCCACTTACGATTCGTTGGCAGTTCGACTCTAAAAATACCACTAGTCTTTCCCCGACTTCTAATAGCGGCTATCTGTACTTACCGCTCACTTCGGGCGAAATCGTCTCTTTGAACGTTTCAAACGGCCAACTTCTATGGAGGACTGAAATCGGCGGAAACTTTTCGGCTTCACCGATTGCCGACGAACGCGGCGTTTATTTGGCCTCTAGGAATGAAGACACTAATAATTCACGTCAAATCTTGCGTTCAACCGGAGCGATTCGTGCCTTGAGCCAAAGCACGGGTATTACACTGTGGATGAGGACTCTTCACTTCCCTCTCCAAGGCGGACTCATCTCGTCTGCTACCAAACTGTTCGGAGGTTCAGCAGACGGGCGCGTTTATGCTTTCAACAAGGCAACGGGAGAAATTCTCTGGGTATTTCAGCACACGAGTGCCTTCTCTTCGTATCCCGCACTCCACAATGGCCGATTGTATATCGGAAGCGAAGACGGAACACTTCTATCACTTGATGAAACATCGGGCGCAGCTCTCTGGCGTTATCGGACGCGAGGCGCTTTGCGCGGTACGGTGGCTGCCGGGGATAATATTATTTTCTTCGGTTCCAACGACGGCTACGTTTATGCTTATAGTGAGCTCGACGGCCGACTATTGTGGCGGCGCAGGACGGGCGCGGCTGTACAGGCGGTAGTACTGACTGGCAGTGGCATCGTAGCCACCTCGCTGGATAATTTCGTCTATTTGCTCTCGCCGCGGCGGGGCGAGCTTATTTGGAAAAGGCAGTTGGCTGGACGCATCGCGGCGTTGCCGTTGATAGACACGCGGAGCGCGCTCTTTGCTCCTCTGGGGGGAGATGCTTGCGTGGTGCTCTCGCTGCGGGACGGTAAGCAATTAAATACTTTGCCCGTGGGTGAAGAAGGTAACACGGGCGCGACGCCGCTGGTGGCAGGCAATCTCTTACTGATTCCGACTCGCCGCGGGCTGACGGCCTTTGCGCCAACATCGGACGGTGCTCCGTAAAGACCGGCGGGGCAACTAGCGAGGGAAAAGTTTTTTCCGCACAGACTTAACTGAAGGCCAAACTCTGATGGTTGCCGTCTCTTAGGGCTGGCTTGCGCCGCGATGTCGGAACAGACCTGCTAAACGCACCAGCAATCCATATAGGATGTAAGCCCCTACGAGTGAGACGAGTACGTAACGGGAATACAACCAGACCAACATTCCTGTCGCAGCAATGGCGAGGACGGCCAGCCGCGTACTACGCTTGCCGATACCGACCGTCTTAAAACTCGTATAGCGAACCGTGCTCACCATTAAAACAGAGAGAAGCGCAATCGCGCCCATTAGCAGCCCGCTATAAATCGCCCCCCGCTCGACTCCGTGGAACGACAAAGGCGAAGGCGAAAAATGCACGAGTGCGGCGATGAAGCCCCCGGCCATAGGGATGGGCAGCCCGACGAAGTTTTTCTTATCAACCTTGACCAAACCCTCCGCAAGCACGCGCGGGCGCGTCGCCTGAACGTTGAAGCGCGCGAGCCTGAAAGCGCCGCAAATCAGAAACATGAAGGAAATAAACCAGCCCAGCTTGTGTGCGTTGCTGCCCTGTGCGAAGGCTGAACCGTATCCCCAGGCGTAGGCGAGCACGGCCGGCGCTATGCCAAACGTCACCACGTCTGCAATCGAATCGAGTTGGACGCCGATTTCAGTCGTGGTTTTCGTCAGCCTGGCAATGCGCCCGTCCAAAGCATCGAAGACAACCGCCCACCCGATGGCGAGCGACGCGTTGTCGAAATGAGCCGTGGCCTGGATCAGTTCCGCTTCTGTCCCTCCTTCAAGAAGTTGAAACCCGCGCAGGGCTCCCATTACGGAGAAGTAGCCCATGCCGATGTTTGCCGCAGTGAAGGCGGAAGGGATCAGGTAGATACCTTTGCGTATGCCGCGCCGCTCCTTGCCTTGAGCCACAGCGTCGCCTGTGTCTGGAGACTCCGCGCTCATCCTCGCAGCCTCCCGATCACGCTCGCACCGCCACGGACGCGGTCTCCGACGCGCACGCTGATTTCGACCTCCGGCGGAAGTATGAGGTCTGTGCGTGAGCTAAACTTAATCAGACCGAAACGCTCTCCCAAATTCACCATCTCACCTTTGCGCTTCCAACACACGATGCGACGCGCGAGCACGCCCGCGATCTGTTTGCACACGATCGTCATGCGTTCGCCACGGATGGTCAGGGCGTTTTGCTCGTTGACGATGCTCGCTTCTTCGCGCGTGGCGATCATGAAACGCCCTTTCGTGTAGGCCACGTCTACGATCTCGCCTGCGATGGGGGCGCGGTTGACGTGTACATCGAAGACGGAGAGGAAGATGCTGACCACTTGCGGCGACTGCGCATCATCCGGGACGACGCGCGTGACGCGCGTGACGCGCCCGTCGGCCGGAGAGACGATGATGTCTTGCTCCGAGAGCGCAGTGCGTTCAGGGTCGCGGAAGAAGTAGGCCATGAAGAGGGCGAGCAGAAACAGCGGGACTGCGACGTACCAGTAGCCGGTCAGCGCCGCCAGGAGCGCTGCGGCAAGCGGGATTAGGACAAAGGGAATGCCGTCTCGTATCACTTTTCGATCCTGTTCTCCGTCAATGTCGGGGGCAGATGGGAAAAGGGGACGCACGTATCTTCACTGTACGGCGTCCCCTCCCCTAACTTTTAAAACTAACTGCGAACCTGAGCGCCTTATCTTGGGCACGGCGCTTTCAGTGCGTAGACTCTCCACTTTTCTGGTGGCGAAGCATGATCTCATGCATCTGATCTTTGACGGCCAGCTTCTTCTTCTTCAGAGTGATCTCTTCCAACTGCTCTTCGTCGTTCGGGTATGCGAGCGCGGTCAGTTCGCTCAGACGCGCTTCGTAGCGTCCATGCTCGCGCGCCAGTTCGCGGAACTCCGGGTCGTTCATGAGCAATTCTTCTCTCAAGCTGTCCGTGTTGGTCAATTCCATTTCAGGGAAGCCTCCTTTTGGCAGATGCGTTTGGGTGGTGCGATTCGTTCGCTTTCGTGACAAGCGGCTACGGCCTCTGTCGCGTTTATGATTTCGTAGGAAAATGGTAGCTAAAAACCACGCTTGAATCAAGTGTGAGATTCGAGCGTGGCGCGCATCAACAGCGCGTCCTCCGGCGGGTCGCGGTAATACTGGCGGCGACGACCGACGACTTCAAAACCGTATTGGCGATAGAGCGCCTGCGCTGCGATATTTCCTGCGCGTACTTCGAGGATGGCGGCGCGTGCGCCCTGTCTGACGGCCGCCTCGATGGCTGTCTGCATGAGCGCGCCGCCGATGCCGCGTCTGCGCGCCGCTTCGTGCACGCCGATGTTGTTGATGTGCAACTCTCCCGCAGAGACTCTGGCGCTCAGAAAGCCGTAGAGCGCGTGTCCGTTCAGACTATCGTAGCGCTCGCGGCGCGCGACGATCATGATCGCTTCCGGCCGCCCCAGTTCGCCGTAGTAGGAATCCCAACCCCACAGGCTCAGGCGACACGCCTCTTCGATCTCGACGACTTCGAGCAGGTCGTGCGGCGTCATCAAATCGATCCTGTAATCGACGGGTTCGGCGGCGAGGTCTACGCGCGACATCTTTCGTTCAACTCCGCATCTGACAAACGTACATAGAGCGCCTGCAAATCTTCCGCGTCCGTCGCGCGACCCGCGTGATAAAGCTGTAGAGCGAGCGCGGCAACTTGCGTCGCGTAAACCTCGGACGGCGCGGCGAGCGTCCAAATCGCTTTGTGTTCCGCTTCGGGCACAACGGCGCTTGTATCTCTGCTGGCGTCTTCGCCACTATTTTTGCCGTTGGTTTCGCGATCCTTTTCGTCGTCGCCTGCGACGCGCCAAACGATTTTCTTCCCAGCCGCAAATTCGCGTAAAGCGTCGGCGTGTGCGTGCGCGCCCTTGCCCGCCCACTTCAAGTCGCCGCCCCAATTCGCGGCCTGCTCGAACAACGCCGCCGGAGCCACGTGCACAGGCTCGTTCAATTCCGTTACCGAACTCGCGCCTTCAACCGACAACAGTTGCGCGAACACTTCACCACGACCTGCGGGCAGACACGCCAGCACGCGCTCGGCCGCCTGCGAGCCGCAAGCGTAGGCGACGGCGTGGAGCGTGGAGACGCCCGCGACCGGCCGGTTCAGTGTCGCAGCGAAAGCCTTGATGGTCGCCAGTCCAGATCTGAGGCCGGTGAAACTCCCCGGCCCCGTCGCCGCTGCGAACAGTTCGATGTCTCCGAGTTGAACGCCCGCCGCCGTCAGCGCTTCGTCTACGTCGTGCAAGACGCGCGCGGAGTTTTCCCTGAGCACACCGCCGCGCGTCGAGGCGAGAACGCTTCGGCCGCGCACGACAGCGACGCTCCTTACTTCGGTCGTCGTGTCGAGAGCGAGAATGAGCAACTCGCTTGCGTCCGCCGACGTCAAGGCGCTTGCGCCTTGCAGGCTCTCAATCTCACTTTCGCTTCTTAAGTTTGACATGCGACGGTATGCCGCGCGATTATAGGCTCGACTTTAAATTCAAGCAAACAGGTGGCTCAAACGAGAGCCGTTTCCACTCGGTTGTACTGATGAGTGTGCGCATAGGGATTCTGACTGCGGGCGGCGATTGCCCCGGTCTCAATGCAGTGATTCGCGCCGTCGTGCGCCGCGCACTCGTCGCAGATGCCGCGCAGGTCTTCGGCATCAAGAACGGCTGGCGCGGCCTCATCGAAGACGACATCATTCCGCTCACGCGCAATTCCGTCTCCGGCATTCTCCCGCGCGGCGGCACGATTCTCGGCACGTCCCGCACCAACCCGTTCGACGACGCGGACTTCATCGAACGCATACGCCACAACTGGGAGAAGCACGAACTCGGTGCGCTCATCGTCATCGGCGGCGACGGCACGCTGCGCACGGCGCGCGACATGTGGCGCGTGCACGGCTACCCGATTGTCGGCGTCCCCAAAACCATCGACAACGACGTAGGCGGGACGGACTTTACTTTCGGCTTCGACACGGCGGTCAGCGTTGTGACCGACGCCATTGACCGTCTGCATTCGACCGCCGAATCGCATCATCGCGTGATGGTCGTCGAGGTGATGGGGCGACACACGGGCTGGATCGCGGCTTACGGCGGGATCGCGGGCGGCGCGGACGTGGTGCTCGTGCCCGAACATCCTTTCCGCCTGTCGCGCGTCTGCGATTTCCTGCGCCACCGCGCCGCACAGGGCAGCGCCTTTTCCATCATCGTCGTGGCGGAAGACGCGCGCCCCGTGCCGGAAGAGAATTTTTTGAACCAGGAGACGTGCGATCAGATTTACCGGCAGGGTCGCCTCGGCGGGATCGGCACGGTCGTCGCGCGCGAAATAGAACGCATCTCCGGCATCGAGACGCGCGTGACGCAACTCGGCTACGTCCAGCGCGGCGGCACTCCGACCGCCTTCGACCGCGTGCTCGCCACGCGTTTCGGCATCAAGGCTTACGACATGGTGATGGCGGGCGAATGGGGACACATGACCGCTCTGCACGGCCGCCGCGTCGTCAGTTTCCCATTGGACGAGGCCGTGCGCGAGATCAAGAAACTGAGCGAAGAGATTTACCACGTTGCAGAGTTGTTCTTCGGCTAGCCGACGCTGAATCTGGCTGAGACCGGCAACGAAAAGTTTTGTTCTTCAGTTGACGACAACGGATGCGCACGCCTCGCGCCTTACGCTTTACCGACGAGGGCTTCCGGCGAAAACGTTTGGAGTGTGTGAGGTCGGATGAAAATCTGCCGTACATGCAGGCGTTGTTACGAGGACACGGAGACGGTCTGCGAGGTGGCCGAGCACGGGCAGTTGACGCACGCGCGACCGGGGCCGCGTCTCATCGCCGAGAAATATCGACTCGAACGCCTGCTCGGTCGCGGCGGCATGGGCGCGGTCTATTCCGGCACGCACGTCGAACTCGAACGCCCCGTCGCCGTCAAGATGCTCCTGCCCGATTCGGTCTCCGACCCGCAGGCGCTCGAACGCTTTCGCCGCGAAGCGCGCGCCGCCGCGCGTCTCAACCATCCGAACGTCGCCAACACATACGACTACGGAGCGCTCGCCGATGGCGAGGCTTATCTCGTTATGGAACTGCTCGCCGGGCACACCCTGCGCGAGTACATGAACGCTTCGGGGACGTTGCCCGTCAGGTGGGCGGTCGAGATCGCGTGTCAGGTGGGCGACGGCATCGGCGCGGCGCATCATTCGGAGATCGTCCACCGCGACCTGAAACCCTCGAACATCATCCTCACGCGCGACCATCGCGGCGAACTCCAAGCTAAGGTCGTGGACTTCGGCATCGCGCGCCTGCTCGAACAGACTACGACGAGCGGCGACCCTCTGACGGCCGCCGGAGCGCTCATCGGCACGCCGCGCTACATGTCGCCCGAACAGTGCGCCGGGCATGATTCCGATGCGCGCTCCGACGTTTACAGTCTCGCCGTCATCCTCTTCGAGATGCTCGCCGGGCGACCGCCGTTCGACGCGCCCTCGGCCACTGCCATCGCCCTCAAGCACGTGCGCGAGACCCCGCCCGACATACGCGAACTGCGCCCCGACGCCCCGCCCGCGCTCGCCGCGCTCGTTGCCGAATCGCTCGCCAAAGAGCCCGACGCGCGCCCGCAAAACGCCAACGAGTTTGCTTCCAGACTTCAAGAGATCAGTCTTGCGCTCAAAGACGAGGACGATGCGCCGCTCCCGCTGCACATTCCCGGCGACGAAAAACTCACAACGACCGGGCAGATGAATGTGGCGCCGAATACGGGCGACGCGCACGCGAAAATTTTGACGCGCCCCACAGAGGGCGCAGCCCCGCACACGCAACTTCACGCGCAGGAGAAACAGACCGAACGCGTCGGCGAGCCGACCTTCGACGATCCGGCATCGATTCAAGACGACATCCTTTCGCTTCCAGATGACGACGGCGCGCAGCTTCCGGCACAGACCGCCGCGCCGCTCGAACCGCCTGCGCCTGTCGCCGCGCACACAACCGAAACATCCACGACACCGGAACCGTCCACCGACGCCCTCGTTGCCTTCCCGCCCTCACGGACGGCAAACGCGTCGCCTGATACCGTAGCAACTGTCACCGACGAAACCGGGGATAACGACGACGAAACGGACGGCGACGATGAAGCAGTCACCGTCGTCACGCCTTCCCCGTCCGTTTCTTCCAACAGTGCTGCCGCGCGCTCCCATGCCATCGACAATTCGGGCGCGCGGCAACGTCGCTTCCCCGTCGCGCTCGTCTTCGGCGCGGTCGCGCTCGCGGCTCTGCTCGGCCTGTTGCTCTACTCCTGGCGCAACTCACGTTCGGACGACCAATCGGCAACCGCGAACGTTAATTCCGCGCCTTCGCCCGCCTCTACAGATGCCTCGCCCGCCACGCCCAGTCCGACTGTGCAGACCGAGGCCACACCCGACGCTGCTTCGCCAGAGCCCTCTGCGACGCGCCCGGCCGCCATCGCAGCCGAGAAAGAGCGCGGCGCGCTGCTGTCAACCATCGACGGTTGGCTTGCCGCACACAACGCGCGCAATCTGACGCAAGTGACGAATTTCTACATGCCGAACGTCGCGGCCTTTTACCTCACGCAGAACACCACGCGCTCCGCCGTGCGCGCCGAAAAGGCGCGACTCTTTCAAGAGGCGGGCATCTCCATCCAACGCAACGGCGACCCGCAAATCACCTTCGGCGAAGACGGCACGACGGCCACCACCATCTTCCGCAAAACCTATACGCGCGGCGACGCCTCGCAGCCGCAAACCGGCGAAGTCTTACAGGAGATCATCTGGCAAAAAACCAACCGCGGCTGGAAGATCATCAGCGAACGCGACCTGCGCGTCATACGGTAAGGGATGAGGGATGAAAGAAAGCATTCAAGAGATTGAGTGCTTTTCTTGTTCATCCCTCATCCCTCATCCTTCATCCCTCTCTTCGCTTGCCCGTCGCCGTTTGATCCAATACATTAGTCGCCTGAGCACACACGCGATTTCCTCTCTGTGGATGAAACATGGCTGAACCGACTCTTACTCCGATGCTGCGTCAGTATCACGAACTGAAGCAGCAACATCCGGGCACGATTCTCTTCTTTCGTCTCGGCGATTTCTACGAACTCTTTTTCGACGATGCCATCACGGGCGCGCGCGAACTCGAAATCACCCTCACCGCGCGCCACAAGGAACGCGGCGGCGCTGGCATTCCGATGTGCGGCGTGCCGCATCATTCCGTTTCGGGCTACATCGCAAAGTTGATCCGCAAAGGTTATCGCGTCGCCATCTGCGAGCAGACCGAAGACCCCACGAAGACGAAGAAACTCGTGCGCCGCGAAGTCGTCCGCGTCATCACGCCGGGCACGGCAATCGACCCGCAACTCGTCGAATCGCGCGAATGCGTCTATCTCGCCGCCGTCTGCGGCGCGGGCGATTCATATGGCGTGGCCTTCCTCGATCTCTCGACCGGAGAATTTCGCGCCACCGAAGCGCACGGCGCGGACGCCTGGCAGCGTATTCGCTCCGACATTGAATCCTACAGCCCGCGCGAACTTCTCTTTCCCGCCTCGCTCGCCCCGCTCATCAAAAATTCCTACGCGGGCGGCGGGCGCACCGAACCGCTCCCGCTCGCTAAACAAGGCGACTCGAACGTCGTTCCCTTCGCGCGTCCCGCCGCGACGGAGACGGCGAACCTCGGCAACAGTTGCATGTCGCTTTCGCCGCTCGACGATTGGCTGTGGGAACCGATCTCCTGCGCGTCTCTGCTGCTCGAACAGTTCGGCGCGCGCACGCTCGAAGGCTACGGGCTGGAAGGCAAGATCGATGCGGTCGCCGCCGCGGGCGCGTGCCTGCGCTACGCACGCGAGACGCAGCGCGACGCCGCCGCGCACGTCAACGACCTAACCTATTTCGAGTCGCAGGATCATCTCGTGCTCGATTCCGTCAGCGTGCGCAATCTCGAACTCGTAGAGGCGCAGAACAACGCCGGGCGTTCGCACACCCTGTTCGGCGTTGTGGATTCGACCGTGACGGGCATGGGCGCACGCCTGCTGCGCGCGTGGCTCTTGCGCCCGTCGGTCAGGCGCGGCGAGATCGAGGCGCGACTCGCGGCCGTCGAAGATTTTTACAGTTCGCACATGCGGCGCGACCGCATGCAGTCGCTCCTGAAAGACGTGGCCGACCTCGAACGTCTCATCGCGCGCATCAGCATGAACACGGCCACGCCGCGCGACCTCTCGGCGCTTCGTCGTTCGCTCGAACAAGTGCCCACCATTCGCCAGACGTTATCGGACGCTTCGTCGTCTCTGCTCCAAGTCCTGCGCGAGAACGCGGACGAACTCGCGGACGTGCGCGAGGCGATCGCTCAATCAATCAGCGACGACCCGCCGCTCAATCTCTCGGACGGCGGCGCGATCCGCGCGGGCTACAATGCTGAACTCGACGAACTGCGCGCCATCAGCCGCGACGCCAAAGGCGTCATCGCCGCGCTCGAAGCGCGCGAACGCACGCGCTCCGGCATCAACACGCTCCGCGTGCGCTTCAACAACGTCTTCGGCTATTTTCTGGAAGTCTCCAAAGGTCAGGCCGCACGCGTGCCCGCCGATTACGAACGACGCCAGACGCTCGCCAACGCCGAACGCTACACCACGCCCGAACTCAAATTGTTGGAGCAGAAAGTGCTCGGCGCAGAGGGGCGCATCGTCGAACTCGAAGCGACCATCTTCGCCGAAGTGCGCGCGCATGTGGCGCAGGAGACGCGTCGCCTGCAAACGACTGCGCACGCCGTTGCCATGCTCGACGTGCTCGCCGGACTTGCCACGACGGCCGTGCGCCAGCGTTATCAGAAGCCCACGCTTCACGATGGCGACGAGATAGAGATCGTTCAAGGTCGTCATCCTGTGATCGAAGCGACGAGCGAGTCGCCTTTCATCCCGAACGATCTCTACATGAACAACTCCACGGATCGTCTGCTCATCGTCACCGGCCCGAACATGGGCGGCAAATCGACGATCCTGCGTCAGGTCGCGCTTATCGCTCTGCTCGCACAGGTCGGTTCGTTCGTCCCGGCCGAGCGCGCGCGCCTGCCTCTGTTCGACCGCATCTGGACGCGCGTGGGCGCGTCCGACGATCTCTCGCGCGGGCGCTCAACCTTCATGGTCGAGATGACGGAGACGGCCGCCATCCTGCACAACGCAAGCCCGCGTTCGCTCGTCCTGCTCGACGAGATCGGGCGCGGCACTTCGACCTTCGACGGCCTCTCGATCGCCTGGGCGGTCGCAGAGTACCTGCACGACTCGACCGAACATGCCGCGAAGACTCTCTTCGCCACGCACTATCACGAACTGACCGAACTGGCCGAACGTCTGCCCGGCGCGCAGAACTATCAAATCCGCGTCGCCGAACGCGAAGGAGAAGTCATCTTCCTCTACAAGCTCGAACGCGGCCGCGCCTCGAAGTCTTACGGCATCGAAGTGGCACGCCTCGCCGGTCTGCCCCCCGTCGTGCTCACACGCGCGCGCGACGTGCTGCAACGTCTCGAACGCTACGAACTCGACGTGTTCGCCGAAACGGCCAAAGCCAATGCTCAAACAGCGGCGCTCTCAAATTCAAACGATGCGACGGCGGCGGCTGTAGCCGTGTCGGAAGAGACGAACGGCGGCGGCGCGCTCGGGCAAGCGGCGCGACGCGCGAACCGTCGCGCTCTGGCCGCGCAGGCCACACTGTTCGACAACGCGAACCAGAGCTTGCTTGACGAGTTGCGCGGCCTTGAGGTAGAAAACCTCTCGTCCGAAGAAATCCGTACTCTCCTGAAAAACATACGCACGCGAATCGTTTGAGCAGCCACCACGTCAGTTTTTCCTCCGCGTCCGGTCGCCATCTCTCTCAGCGCCCCTCTCGCGTCGTCTCTTGCGGCCTCGCGCCGAAGCGGTCTTCCCGCTCGTTGCGCCCGAGCCGCTCTCTCTCAAACGCGCCTCTGTCTCTTTCCCCGTGTGACGACACATGACTGACAACTTAACTTCACTCACGCTCGAACAAAAGATCGGGCAACTGCTCTACATCGGTTTGCCGGGGACGGAACTCGACCGCGAGGCGCGTTCGCTCGTCGCCGACATACAGCCCGGCGGAGTCATCATCTTCGGACGCAACGTCGCCGAGGCCGGACAGTTGCGCGGGCTGCTCGACGGCGTGCGCGAAATCTTGAACGTCCCGCCCCTCTTCGGCATCGATCAAGAGGGCGGACTCGTCGATCGCCTGCGGAAAATCTGCACGCCCATGCCCGCCGCGCGCACCATACGCCAGCACGGCGACCTTGCGGCCGCGCGCTCGCTCGGCCGCCTGACGGGCGAAGCCCTGCGCCTGCTCGGCTTCAACATGAACTTCGCGCCCGTCCTCTCGATCATGACGGACGACCGCGACCTGCTCTCCAACGGTCTCTATTCGCGCTCCTACGGCCGCTCGCCCGGCGAGGTGCTCGGCTACACGACGGTCTACCTGCGCGGCTTGCAGGGCGAAGGCTGTCTGGGCTGCGCCAAACATTTTCCCGGCATCGGCGCGGGCGAGGTGGATTCGCACGATGAAATGCCCGTCATCAACCTCTCGCAAGACCAATTGATCGCGCAAGACCTCGCGCCCTACATCGAACTGTTTCAGCGCGAGGACAACACGGTGCACGCCGTCATGGTCAGCCACGGCGGCTTCCCGAAAGTTGATCTCAGGAGCGGCACGGCGGGCGGCCGTCTCATCCCCGCCTCGATCAACAGTCAGATCGTGACCAAACTGCTGCGCGAAGAACTCGGCTACACGGGGCTGGTCTTGACGGACGATTTGGAGATGGGCGCGATTGCGCGCCACTACGAGATCGAAGAGACGGTGCGGCTCGCCATCGAAGCCGGCGAAGACATGCTGCTCATCTGCGCCCGCCCGGACTTGATCCGGCGCGGCTTTGCGTCGCTCCTTGAGGCCGCCCGCGAAGGTGCGCTCAGCGAAGAACGCATCGACGCGTCGCTTCGTCGCATCGCACGTTTCAAGTCGCTCACGCGACCGCCGCTCGAATTCGACGCCGCGCGCTTTGCCGCCATCTCCGACGAAGTGGCCGCGCTCAATCGCAAACTCAATTACAGCTATGGAGGCAAAATTTGATGCGAACCCGAAATGCAAAAGGCGGCACACGTCGCCTTGCGGGCGCGCGTAAACGTTCCCTCACGCTCGGCCTGTTCCTGTGCGCGCTGCTCGCGCTCGCGCTCTCCGGTCTGTCTTGCCGGCGCGCGGGCGGCAACGCCTTCGTGATGGTGCTCGAAGCCAGCCCGAAGACGCTCGACCCCTTGCGCGGGACTGACGCGGCGAGCGAGCGTTACCGCCAGTTGATGTTCAACCAACTGATGCGCAAGAACGAGCAGTTCGACTACGTCGGCGAATTGGCCTCAAACGTGCAGACTGCGCCCGACGGTTTGTCAGTCACCTTCACCTTGCTCGACAACGTGAAGTTTCACGACGGAAAGGCCCTGACTTCGGCCGACGTGAAATACACTTTCGACAAATTGCTCGCCTCCGATTCGCCGAAGGCCGCGTCGTTCTATGAAGGCGCGGGCGCAAACAAGCAACCGCTCGTCACGGGTGTCGAAGCGCCCGATGCGCGCACGGTCGTCTTCCGCCTGCGTCGCCCGTGGCTCGAACTCTTCGCCAACCTGATCCCCATCGCCATCATTCCCGAAGGCACGTTCGAGTCGCAGGCCATCAAGCCGCTCGGCTCCGGCGCGTTCAAGTTCGTCAACTACGACGAATCGCAGCAGGTCGTTGACATGGAGGCCAACGACAACTACTGGGAGGGCGCACCCAACATCAAAAAACTGCGCGTGAAAGTTATTCTCGACGCCAACACGCAACAGGCGGAACTCGTCGCCGGGCGCGTCGACCTCGCGGTCAACACGGCGCTCTCGCCCGATGCCTACGTCAATCTGGGCAAGAATCCGAACCTACAGGTCGTGCAATCGCCGGGCGTCAACGTGCAGTACATCGGCTTCAACAGCGAGAGCAAGCCGATCAACGACGCGCGCGTGCGGCAGGCAATAGCCTACGCCATCGACCGCGAGAGCATCATCAAAAACCTCTTGCAGGGACAAGCGCGCCTCGCACACTCGATTCTGCCGCAGGAGTCGTGGGCTTACTCGACGGCGCAGAAGACCTACAACTACGACCCGGCGCAGGCCAAGCGTCTGCTCGACGAGGCGGGCTTGACAGACCCCGACGGCGACGGTCCACGGATGCGTTTCGAGCAGCCGCTCAGTTTCAAAATCTCCGCCAGCAATTTGGTCACGCGCCAGTTTGCGGGCGTAGTACAGAACTCTTTGCGCGAAGTCGGCATCCCGGTCAACATCGAAACACTCGAAGACAACACGCTCCGCGATGCGCAGCGCAACGGCCAGTATCAACTCACCACCGGCCGCTGGGTGGGCGGCAATCAAGACCCGATCTTCCTGCGCGACCTGTTCACCTACCTGACGGGCGGCAACTTCAATCGCGGCCGTTATCGCAACGCCCAACTCGATAAGATTCTGGGCGAAGCCGTCAACACGGCCGACCGTCCAAGGGCCAGGGCGCTCTACGCCGAGGCGCATGATTTGATCAGCCGCGAAATGCCGATGTTCCCGCTCTGGTACTTCAACAACATCGTCATCGCGCGCAAGAACGTCGGCAACATCAAGGTCGCCGCCGCCGCCGACTGGACGTTCGTGCGAAATTTGACGGTGAGCAAGTAGGAACTGTCAGCGGTCAGTTGTCCGTTGTCGCATATAACAACGGACAACTGACCGCTGACAGTGAGCAACTGCCCTTTTCTTATCCCGCCTCTCGAATCGTCTCCTGCAATTCGCGCCAACTGACGACGCCTTCGCGTATCAGACGCGCCTCGTCGCCGCTCACGTCGAGCACCGTCGAGGGCGCTTCCGAACGCGCCGCGCCGCCGTCGATGATGAGCGAGAGACCTTCGGGGAAAGCCTGTGCCGCTTCCGCAGCCGTGCGTGCGGGCGGCTCTCCGGCGCGATTCGCGCTCGTCGCCGTGAGCGCACCGCCGCATGCGCGCAAGAGTGCTCGCACCTCTTCGTCCGCGGGCAGACGCAGGCCTATCGTCCCTGTCCCGGCCGTCAACTCTTCCGGCAACTCAGGCCGCGCGCCGACCACAAGCGTCAACGCCCCCGGCCAGTGGCGCGCGCTCAAAGAATCGAACAGACGCCCGCCCCGCGCGTTGAAACGCGCGACCTCCGCTGTGTCCGCGATGACGAGCAAGATCGGCTTGCCGTCTTCCCTGCCCTTCAGCGCAAGTAGTTTACGCAGCGCCTCGCGGTTGAAAGGGTCTGCGCCGAGACCGTAGAAAGTGTCCGTGCGAAAGCTGATGAGGCCGCCCGCCTTCACCAGCGCGGCGGCGCGCTCTCGCGTCTCCCGGCTATCTTTCAGAATCATCTTCAACGCTCACCCACGCATTTTTTCACGATCATTTTAATTTCGCCCCGCGCCTTTTCCTGTCCGGCAAAAATCGCTCTCTGCGGTAAAATAAGTTCATGGCAACAGCTCAGAAAAAGCGCGAACTCGATTTTAGCGATTTTCCGCCCGGCACGGTCAACCACTACACAAGGCTCGTCTGTCTCGCCTGCATCTTCGATCTCTTCACCAAGCAACTCGGACTCGCGCCCCGCACGGCCTATTCCGAGATCAAACGCCACGCGCCGACGGCCGAAGAACTGACGGCGACCACTCCCTCGCGGCCTTACTTCGACAGCCTCGAACGCCACCCGCGTTGCCCCTACTGCGACGCCGCCAAGCGCTGGCACGCGCGTCTCGACACCTTTCGTATCGAAGGCGGCAAAGCGACGGACGCTCCGCGTCGCGCTCTGGTCAAGTCGCTCCCCAAGACGGACGATCAATTCGTCCTACTCGAAACGCGCTCCACCAAGCGCGACATCTTCTTCGCGTGGCTCGACGCCACGGGGCGCGAACTCGATTTCACGGACGAGCGATGGCTCGTCACCGTCACGCGTCACATACTGGAACGCAAAGAGCCGAAGACGAACTGGGCGGAGATTTTCGCGAATGTACGCACCGTGCGCCGTTCACAACGGCTCACGGAAGGTTGGGAGCAAGAGGGGGCGCGCCTCTATCTCTCGCCGCCGCTCTATGCCGATGCGCTCCTCATCCAGTACCTCGTCAGTCGCTCGCAGGCGCATGGCGGCATCACCTTCGAAGGGCGGCTCACGCTCGTCGAACTCGTCCGCCGCCTGCGCTACACGGGTCAACTGGAAGCACAGGGCATCACCGAGCGCGACCAGTTCGAGGTGCTGGAACAACTGATCGAACGCCTGACCGGAGGCGCAACCGCTGCCAAGCTCTACTTCCTCGTTGACCGGCGCGATTTTCTCGACAAAGTCAAGACCGTCTATTCGCACTACGCCTGAGCAGCCCGCGCTCGTCGCGCACGCGCCTCAACGCAAAACCAAGTGGACGCTCGTGGCTTAAGTTGAAAACAGAAGGACATCTCCCCCATGCCCATCAAAGAACAGACTTACACGCACAAGGAACTAGACCTCCTCGTCGTCAACATCGAACTGACGCTGGTGAGCATCGTGCAGGGCGTCGCGCTCTCTTTCCTCGCCGAGAGCGCCCGCGACGTGCTGGTTCAGCGCCGTTATCTCTTCTGGCCTTACGCCGTCTCCGGCCTGCTCGTCATCCTGCTCTTCTGGTCGCGCTCGCTGATGCACACGCTCACGGTCATCCGCTGGCCGCTCGAATTCACGCACAACTTTCTCTACATCGGCAGCACTCTGCTCGAAGTCATCATCTTCACGCAACTCGAACGCCCTGTCTACTGGTTCGCCCTGAGCGCCGCCTACGGGTGCATTATCTGGCTGCTGTTCGCGGTTGACCTGCGCATGATCCGGCGCAGGCTCGAAGAACGCAACAAAGAGGCGGCGCGCGCTCTGCTCGCCGTCGTCGAACGCGAGCAGATCAAGAACGTGCGACTCTTGATGCCCCTTACGGTCGTCTTCAGCTTCGCCACCGCGCTCGCCATTCAACTGCGCCCCGACATCTTCATCGAGCGCCAATGGCACGCTCTCTTCGGCCTCATGCAACTACTCTGCGCCGCAGGCTATCTCGCCTACGTCATGCGCTTCTACCGCCGACTCCTTCCCCTCATGGTCGCCGCCCAATACGAATGGAACGGCGAGATCATGCCGGAAGAACAGGGATGAGGGCGGCAGTGTGAGGATGAAAACAGAAAAGCACTCAACTGCTTGAATGCTTTCTTTCATCCCTCATCCCTCCGCCCTCATCCCTTTCTCTTCACAGGCTCGTTTCGTTGCGCGACTTGTCCCGGTGGCGTTCGAGTGCGAGTTGGATGAGACGTTCGATGACCTGGCTGAAGGAGAGGCCGGAGGCCGCCCAGAGTTTCGGGTAGCCGGAGACTTCGGTGAGGCCGGGGTTGGTGTTGAGTTCGTTGATGAGCAGTTCGCCCGTGTCGCGGCGCAGGAAGAAGTCCACGCGCGCCAGTCCCGCCCCATCAATCGCTTTGAAGGCCGCGACCGACATGCGGCGGATGCGCGCCGCCACAGGTTTCGGGAGAGGCGAGGGCACGACAAACTCGACGTGGCCGGTGTTGCTGTACTTCTCCGTGTAATCGAGAAACGCGCCCTGCTTGTCGTGGACGATGTACTCGCCCGGCAGGCTCGCTTCCGGCTCGTCGTTGCCGATCACGGCGCACTCTATCTCGCGCGCGTCCAAGCCTTCCTCGACGATGATCTTGCGGTCGTAGCGCGCGGCCAGATCAATCGCGGCTTCCAGCGTGCGTCGATCTGTGGCCTTCGAGATGCCGACGGACGAACCCAGGTTCGCCGGTTTGACGAAGCAAGGGAAACCGATCTGCCGCACCGTGCGACGCACGACGGCGGCGCGTTCTCGTTCCCACTCCGAGCGCAGAAACCAGACGTGCTTGCAGATGGGCAAGCCCGCCTCCTGGAACAGCACCTTCATCGTCACCTTGTCCATGCCGCACGACGAAGCGAGCACGCCGCAGCCGACGTAAGGCACGTCGGCCATCTCCAACAACCCTTGGATGGTTCCGTCCTCGCCGTAAGTGCCGTGCAGCGCCGGGAAGATCACATCTACGGGACGCGGCGGCGCGGGGCGCGCTCCGTTTGCATCGAAAGCGACGAGTCCGGCGCGCGAGGGGTCGCCCACAATCGTCAACGATTCCCTGCTCTCGCCGATCTCGCGCGACACGAGTTCGGCGGTCGCACGCGGCAACAGCGCCAGAGACTCGGCGGGCGACAACCACTGCCCCTTCTTCGTAATCGCAATCGGGATCACTTCAAACTTCTGATGGTCAATCGCATCGATCACCGCCCGCCCCGAACGCAGAGATACTTCATGCTCCCCCGAACGCCCCCCGAAGATGACTCCGACTCTGATTCTTTTTTTCAATCCAGACTCCTAAAAGCGGTAAATGGTAAATGGTAAATGGTGAATGGAAAGAAATCGGGTTTTATCCATTCACCATTTACCATTTACCATTTACCGCTTCACAAAATCGTTTTGCCCATGGCTGAGAGGATGAGTTCGACGCCGAGTTCGGCCGTGCGGTTGTTGACATCGAGAGCGGTGTTGATCTCGACCACCTCGAAGGCGATCATGCCGCCCGCTTCGGCGATCTTTTCAAGCGCCAGATGCGACTCGCGATAGGTCAGGCCGCCGCGCACGACCGTGCCCGAACCCGGCGCGTCGCCCGGGTCGAGCGCGTCCACGTCGAGCGTGACGAAATAGCCGCCCGGCGCTTGTTTCGCAATCGCGATGGCGTCATCGACGCAGGCGCTCATCCCGCGCTCGTCGATCTCGCGCATGGTGAAGAAACGCATGTCGAGTTTGCGGATCAATTCGCGCTCGGCCGGATCCAGGTCGCGCGCGCCGAGATGTGCGCAATAGCGCGGGTCGAGTTTCGGGGCGAAGCCCGCCACGTGCGTCAGTTCCGGCGCACCGTAGCCTAGTAGAGCGGCGAGCGGCATCCCGTGGATGTTGCCGGAGAGAGTCGTGTCGGGCGTGTTCATGTCGGCGTGCGCGTCGAACCAGATCAGACCGATTGACTGTTGCTGCTCGCGGAAGACTGATGCTGCGCCCGCCACCGATCCGGCCGCGATGGAATGGTCGCCGCCGAGTATGATCGGAAACTCGCCCGCGCGCATCGCGCGCCCCACTTCCGCCGCCAGTTCCTCACAGGCGATGCTGATCTCGCGCAGGTACTTCGCACGGTCATTCGGCGCGGCGATTGATTGCGGCCGTTCCAGACGCATATCGCCGAGGTCGCGCACTTCGTAACCGAGCAGCGCCAATCGTTGATTGAGACGCGCGACGCGCATCGCCGCCGGGCCGAGGTCAACGCCCGCCGTGCCCGCACCGAAGCCGAGCGGAACGCCGATGATCGAGACGCGCCGCCCATCGCCGGGCAGCAGATTGATGATGGAAGATTTCGGCTGTTCGCCTAAAGCTGACATAACTCTCCGAATCTAAAAGCCCCGGCTGCCATGCGTCGCACGAGCGGCCGGGGCTTTTGTTGTCGACTCATCCGCCGAGATTAACGTTGAAGCCGCCGCCGCTGCCGCCCTGCGAGGGGAAGAACGGCCGCAAGAGTCCGGCGAAGGCCGCGAGGTTGCGCGTCTGAATCAACAACTCGCCGGGGCCTACAAACTCGGCGACGATGCCTTCGCCGCTCACCATCGAGCGGAAGAAACCCGAAGCGGCCTTGCGCAGGGAGTATTGCAGAGAGGCTTCCCACGCGACGAGATGGCCTGTATCGACAACGTAACGTTCGCCCGGGCGCAGTTGCTTGCGATGAATCGCGCCGAACGATGTGAGCAACAGCAAACCCGTGCCCGACACCTGCATGACGAACAGACCCTCGCCGCCGAAGAACGTCCGCGCCCCGCCCCACTTCGTATCAACCGTCAGGCTCGCATCGCCCGCGAGATAGGAACTCGACTGCACCATGAACGTCTGGTTGCCGAGTTCGAGCGCAGCGATGTCGCCCGGTGCCCCCGGCGCAAAAGAGACTTCGCCGGGGCCGCCGCGTGCCGTGAAAGTGGAGACGAAGGCCGACTCGCCGCCGACCGCGCGCTTCAAAGCGCCCATCAGGCCGCCCTTCATCTGCGACTGCAACTCGACGTTTCCGGACATCGAAACCATCGCGCCCGCCTCTGCCAGAATCGACTGCTCGGCCTGCAACTGCACGACCGCCAGCGCGAAAGAGGGCTGGTGCAAAACTTCGTAACTGTAGCCGCGTCCCTGCCCGCGCGAATCCGCGTCGAGGTGTATGCCGTGGCCGCTCGCTCCGCTCGCAGTGTTCGTCGCGCCCCATCCGCTCTGCGCGTCAGGCGCGGGCGGCGGCGCGGCCTGCTGCGGTGTCATACGCGTCCCGCAAGCTCCGCAAAACTGCGCTCCACTGATCAAAGCCGCCCCGCAATTCGGGCAATTCATACTCTGACTCCTTTCGACTTTTCCAAAATAATCGCGACGGCCTCTTCCGGCGTCGCCGCCAGATCGAGTATCGCAACGTCTGCTTCGCTCACGACCAGGTGCTTGCGCCACGCCTCTATGATCGGAGGCCAGCAGTCGCCGAGGAGCACGAGCGGGCGCGGCTCGATCACGCGCGTTTGAATCTTATTCCAGACGAGTGACAACTCTGTCACCGTGCCCATCCCGCCGCGCACTGCGACGAAGCCGACCGAGCGCGAGATCAAATGCTGCAAGCGGTCGTAAAAATGCGGCGTCGCCACTTTGTCCGTCAGATACCGATTCGGCTCTTTCTTGAACTGGTTCATCACGATGCCGAGCACGCGCCCGCCGCGTTCGTGCGCGCCGAGGCTCGCCGCCTCCATCACGCCTAGGTAACCGCCCGTGCAGATCGTGTAACCCGCTTCGGCCAAAAGCTGCCCCACGCGCCTCGCCTGCCCGTACTCCGTGCACGTCTCGTCGCACTTCGAGCCGCCAAAAATAGTCACAATGCGTTCATGTGTGCTGGTCATTTAATTATCGTGAATGGTGAATGGTAAATGGTGAATGGATAAAAACTGTCTTCGACCATTTACCATTCACCCTTTTACGGTTTGAGCCGGTAGAGCATGCGCGGGAACGGGATGGTTTCGCGGACGTGCTCGATTCCGCACATCCAGGCCGTGCAGCGTTCGATGCCCATGCCGAATCCGGCGTGCGGGATGCTGCCGTAGCGGCGCAAATCCAGATACCATTCGAAAGCCTCGCGCGGTAGTTCGTGCGCCTTGATCTGTTCTTCGAGAAATTCGAGCGACGTGGCGCGTTCGCCGCCGCCGATCACTTCGCCGTAACCTTCGGAAGCCAGCACGTCTACGCCGAGCGCGAGTTCCGACCGTTCGGGGTCGCGCGCCATGTAGAAGGCTTTGACGGCCGCCGGATACCGGTGCACCATGACGGGCTTGTCGAACTGCTTCGAGATGTATGTCTCGTCCGGCGCACCGAAGTCGCCGCCCCATTCGAAACGCGCTTCGAGTTCGCCGCGCTCGTGTCCTTCGTGCAAGAGACGCACCGCATCGTCGTAATGCAGGCGCGGAAACGGTGGCACGATCAGTTCCAGTTTCGACGTGTCGCGTTCGAGCACCTTCAACTCTTCCGCCCTCTCTTCGAGCACGCGTGCGGCGATGTAAGAGACGAAACGTTCGGCCAGATTCATCACGTCTTCCAGATGCGCGAAGGCCATTTCCGGTTCGACCATCCAGAACTCGGTCAGGTGGCGGCGCGTCTTGGAACGCTCTGCGCGGAAGGTTGGGCCGAAGCAATAGACTTTGCCGAAGGCCGCGGCCGTCGCTTCGTTGTAGAGTTGGCCGGACTGCGTGAGATACGCCTTTTCGTCGTTGAAGTAGTCAACTTCGAAAAGCGTCGTCGTGCCTTCGCACGCGGCGGGCGTCAGGACGGGCGCGTCGGCGAGCGTAAAGTTGTCGTTGTCCAGAAAGTCGCGCACGGCGCGCACGACCGTGTGGCGCACTTTGAGGATCGCGTGCTGGCGGCGCGAGCGCAGCCAGAGATGGCGATGATCCATCAGGAATTCCGTACCGTGCTCTTTTGGTGTGATCGGGTAGCCTTCGACCGCCTGCAACACTTGCGCGCCCGCCACGTCTATCTCGAAGCCGCCGGGCGCGCGTTCGTCCGCGCGCACAGTGCCGAGTATCTGGAGCGCCGTCTCCTGCCCCAGATTCTTGAGCGCCTCCCAGACCTCTTCCGGGACGGCCTTTTTGAAGACGACGCACTGTACGATGCCTGTCCCGTCGCGCAGTTGCGGAAACAGGAGTTTCCCGCTGGAGCGTAGATTGTAGAGCCACCCGCGCAAAACGACTTCGCGGCCGACGTGCTCAGATAGTTGATTGATATAAACGTGAGGCGCGGCGTCGCCGGGCGTCGCCGTCCCTTCCCCTTGAGCTTTTTCTTCTGTTGCCATTTCTATCTTTTTACGACTTTCTCTTTTACATTTCGATTGAACTTGAATTTTGCGGCCTCGCTCATTTGCCGCCGACGCGCGCGCGCAAGGTTTCCCGCAGGACTGGAAAGCGCGCCAGCCATTCGAGTGACTGCAAGACGATCCTGAGCACCGGGTTGATGAAATGCGCGTAAGTCTCGCTGCGCCCACACACGCCGCTTTGATACGAGAAAGTGCCGACCGCTTTCAAACAACGCTGCACGGTCATCAGACGAAACTCGCGCCCGAATTCGTCCGGGTCGAGCGCGTCGAGGCCGCGCTGCCTGCGCTCTTCCAAAAAATATAACCGACGCTCTCTGATCTCCGCGAGCGAGGGCACGCTGGTTTGCCGGTCGAGCAGGAGCGAGACGAGATCGTAGCTGGCAGGCCCCATGCGCGCGTCCTGATGGTCGATGATGCGCAGGCGGTTCTCTTTATCGACGAGCAGATTCGAGGTATGAAAATCGCGGTGGCAGAGGACGCGCGGGCGTGCGGCCAGTTCGGCGGCGAGATCGTTTAATTCGGCGCGCAGTTCGGCTTCCTCGCCGTGTTTCAGCGTCTCGCCGCAGTAGCTTTTGAAATAGTGCGTGAGAAAATATTCCAGCTCCCAGAAAAGTTTGGCCTCGTCGAAGGCGAGGCGCGAGGCGATGGAGTTGCGTTCGTAGGCGAGCGGCGTGGCGGCCTGTATGTCCGCGATAAGATCGATGGCGCGTTCCAGATAAGTTTCGCGTTCCTCCTCGTTCGCCGTCTCGAAGACGCGGCGCAGTTGGGCGTCGCCGAGGTCTTCCTGCACGATGATGCCGTGCGTGGCGTCAACGTCAAGGATTTCCGGCACGGGCAGTCGCGCGGCGACGAAGAGGCGCGTGACATCCAGAAACGGGTGAATCTCAGGGTCGAAAGGTTCGGGATAGACTGCGGCGACGACTGTGTTGTGCCCCGTCCAGGGGATGCGGAAATATTCGCGTGTCGAGGCGTCGGGCGTGAGCGCGAGAATGTCCCCGGCGTCCAGATTGGCGCGGACGAGGTAATCGCTCAGACGTTCATGCGCTGTGGTGTGAAACGCATTCGCGGTGATGCCCGACGGGTGGCTCATGTGTGTCTGGGGCGCGGGGTCGAGAGACTTTGCGGCTCGCCTTCGGCGCACACGACTGAAAAGCCCCGTTTTTGCCCGCTCTCTATGCTTTTTTGCGACGCGTCGGATTGTATCACCCTGCGAGTGGGACGACAAAATTATCCCCGCGAAACTCGCCCGCGAGCGCCTTCTCGGGTCGATCCTCGCCCCTCTCAAGCGCCTCCCGGACGAGCGCCGCGCGCACGACCGCCGCATCCTCCACGACCTCGCCCTTCGGGACGCGCACGCCCGCGCCGAGAATCGCGCGCCGGACGCGCGCCCCCGCCTCGACCCGCACGTCTTCCCACAGAATCGCCTCGCGTACGTCAGCGCCCGGCTCGACGACGGAACCCCGGCCGAGTTGCACGTCGCGTCCTTCGAGTTGCATGAGGATGAGGCTGATGTCACGGTAACGGTGGATGGTTGAGAGTTCGTGCCACATGCCGCCGCCGACGTGCGCCGCGATGCGTTCGCCGCGCGCGATGGCGGGGATGTATGCGTCCGTCACCGAATGCGAGAAACGGCTGCGCGGAATGTATTCGAAGATGCGCGGTTCGAGAATTTGAATCCCCGTGAACATCAACGGCGCATCCTCTTCGTCAAGAGAGTTCAAACTATCTGTCGAAGTCTCTTCCCCGCTCGTCCCTTGCCTGGTCACCTCTTCCAGAGAAGCGCTGATCGCGCTTCTGTCGTTATCGGACGGAGACTTCGGGTAACCGCCGAAACGTTTGACCAGACCATCTTCCGTCTCGACCATGCTGTAGCGCTCGCGCTCGACGTTGCGACGCAGGACGAGCGTGGCGAGCGAGCGTTCGCGGTGGTGCGTTTCGAGCGCGGCGCGGAGGTCTATGTCTGTGGCGATCTTGCCGTTGACGACGATGAAGGTGTCGCCTTCGAGGTAGGCGCGCGCGTTGTCTATCGCGCCGCTCGTGCCGAGGATGACGGGTTCTTCGATGTAGCTGAGACGAACGCCGAAGTCGCTTCCATCGCCGAGCGCTGCGCGGACGGATTCGGGGCGGTGATGGAGGTTAACGATGATCTCGTCACAACCGAAACGCGCTAAGTATTCGGCGACGTAGCCGACGAGCGGGCGTCCCATGAAAGGGAGCGCGGGCTTGGCGCGGTCGAGCGTCAGAGGCCAGAGGCGTGTGCCGTAACCGGCGGCCAGAATCATCGCACGCATAAGTTCAACTCGAAAATAATCGCAGGCGACGTACGCGCCGCCCGACTTTCATTTATCAATGCTGGAGATGGCGAGCGGCATCAATTCGAGAAAGTGCGCGGAGGCTTTGCTCCCACCCGTCGCTTCGCTTTTGGTAGCCGGGCGGATCGAAACCACCTCTTCGACACCCTCTTCAAAACCGATCCTGAGCCGCACGGCAAGCCCCAACGCCTCGTCGAAGTTGTGCGCGAAGTAGCGATTGTAATGCACGTCGCCGCCCTCGGATTTAGTCCAGTTAATGGCTTCGACGATGTGTGGAGTTTCGGCGGCCAGCGCCCTCGCTTCGGCGTCCGCCAAAGGCATGTGCACGAAGTTGTAAGTTGCGCCCGCGTGCGGGTCGAACGTATATCCCTGTTCGAGTTTTTTCACTTTAATCAACCTTTCTCAAGACCGACAAATTCTACTGCGGCGACCGCACTTTGCGTAGACACACGCGCACGGCCGCGCGCGCTCAGGCCGCCCGTGTCGTAACCTGTCGAGCGCAACTGTTAAGAGACTTGCGCGGCGTCGCGGATGGTGAGATCGAACGTGCCGGGGGCGACTTTGCGGAAGCGCCCGTTGCGATTAAGCGAGACGGCGATGCTGATCGTGGGGTTATGTCCGGTGAACTGGAAGCCGCCTTCGAGCAGGCGATTGTAAATCTCGTTGACGTGCAGCGGCGCGCCCGCTTCGCGCAGGAGCAGGGCGGTCGCCTGCGGAATCGTGCGGTCGAGAAAACGATCGCTCGTCGGTTCGACATCCGAGCGCACGGGCGGCAGGGTCGCGCGCGGCACGCTCTGATAAGTCGGCTGGCGATTGCCGCCGCTGTTATTGCTACTACTGCGCGCGTGCGCTTCGTCGCGGCGCATGGCGAATTCGATCTCGGCGTCCGTGGGCGACTGCTGCTGCGGCTGCGAAGGGACGCTGTTGAGCACGGATGAGAGGATGCGAAACATCGCGGCCTCGGTCTGCGTGGCGATGGCGTCCATCTCGCCGAGTTCGGTGCGCAGTTTCTCGGCTTCGAGTTCGAGATCGGCAAGGCGCGCGGCCAAACGGTTACGCGTGGCGCGCGTCTGTCTGAGACTCTGTTCGAGCGTGGCTAGGAGATTATCGTCTGGCATAAGAACAAAGGCGAAAGACGTGTAGAGAGGGACGAGGGGGCGCTTGGCGAAGCAAGTTGCTTGAGTATGAATTGCGCTGCGGTGTTTTTCATCCTTCGACTTCGGGACATCAAGCGTCTTCTTTAACGGTCGCGCTCAAGTATGAAAGTCGGAATCGAACTCAAGGCATCACGGTACTTTGTGTCGGGCAGCACGTCAAGAGAATTTCGGGCGGCGACGGCGAAATCGTTCGCGCGTCTGCGCGCGCGTTCGAGCGCGCCCGACTGTTCGGCGGCGCGCGTCAGTGCGGCGCGCGAGATGGCATCGTAAGTCCCTTCGCGCATCACTGCCTGCACCGACGGACGCCGTTCGCGCTCTGTCTCAAGCAGGTAGATGAGCGGCAGCGTGAGTTTGCCTTCGAGCAGATCGACTCCGGCGGGCTTGCCGAGCACTTCTTCCGTGGCCGTGAAATCGAGCAGGTCGTCCACGAGTTGAAAGGCCGCGCCGAGATTCATGCCGTAGTTGCGCAGTGCGAGTTGCGTCTCCACGTCCGCATTGGCGAGCAGCGCGCCGATCTCGCCGCACGCGCTGAACAGGTACGCGGTCTTGCGCATCAGGATGTCGAAATACTGCTCCTCGGTTACGTCTGCGCGGCCGAGCGTCGTTAGTTGCAATATCTCGCCTTCGGTCATGCGCCGCGTGACGGCTGTGAGTATGTCGAGCACGGGCAGAGAGCGTTCGGCGAGGCTCGCCTCAAAGGCGGACATGTAGAGCCAGTCGCCCATGAGCACGGCCGTCTGGTTGCCGAAGCGCTGATTGATCGAGGGACGATTGCGGCGCGTCTCCGCGTTGTCGATGATGTCGTCGTGGACGAGCGTGGCCGTGTGCAGAAACTCCATCACGGTCGCCATGCGGATGACGTTAGGTTGCGAGGCACTGCCGCCGGCCGCGTAGTTCGACAGGATCGTGAGCGCGGGGCGCACACGCTTGCCGCCCGACGCGCGCAGGTAATCGCCGATGTAGGCGATGACTTCGACGTTGGAGCGCGCCTGCCGCGCGAATTCCTCTTCGACCGAGGCCAGTTCCGACGCGATCAAACCAAAGATGCGTGTCGCCGCGACTTGCGGCGCTTCGACGGCGGCGGGATGGCTTGAAAGGCTCATAAGCGGAAAGCCGTAAATTGTGAATCGTAAATCGTGAATAGACGAAATCAGTTTTAAATCTATTTACGATTCGCGATTCACGATTTACTAATTCCTATCACTAATTCGACCTGTAGTTCGTGTACTGCATGTTGATGTTGAAATCTTTGGCCTTGAGTTTGGCGATGATGTCCTGGAGCGTGTCGCGATCTTTGCCGGAGACGCGCACCACGTCGCCCTGAATCGATGCCTGCACCTTGGCCTTCGAGTCTTTGATGAACTTGACGATCTCTTTGGCCTTCTCGGTCGGGATGCCCTGCTGGATGGCGACGCGTTGACGCACAGTGCCGCCCAGTGCAGGCTCGATGCGCCCGTAGCTGAAAGCCTTGAGCGGAACGCTGCGGCGGACGAGTTTCTGCTGCAAGATGTCGTTCATGTTGCGCAGTTTCGTCTCGTCTTCGGCCGTCAGGACGAGTTCGTTCTCTTCCAGCACGACGGCCGCGGCGCTGCCCTTGAAATCGAAACGCTGCCGCACCTCTTTCATCGTCTGGTCGAGCGCGTTGTTGATCTCCGCGCGGTCAACCTGCGAAACGATGTCGAATGAATTTTGTTGAGCCATAAGCCGTTGACAGAGCGACGAGTGACAAGCGACGAGTTAGAACAACTTTTCACTATCTCGCACCGGAGCATTTATAACATTAACAGGCGCGTGGTGAAAGTTGCCCCGAAGGTGTGCTCGAAGGGCGAGCGCGCGAAACGAGGGATTGGCGTTAGTCGTCGGTCAGGTTAAAGAAGCGCCGGAAGTTGGCGGTCGTGATCCGGCCGAACTCCGCCGCTTCGATGCCATGTAACTCTGCCAGGGCGCGCGCAGTCTCGACGACACGCGCCGGTTCGTTCCGTCGCCCGCGAAAAGGGACGGGCGTGAGAAACGGGCAATCGGTTTCGACGAGCAGACGTTCGAGGGGCACGCGCCGCGCCACTTCGCGCAGCGCCTCGGCCTTCTTGAAAGTCACGTTGCCCGCAAACGAGATCATGAAGCCGAGTTTGAGCACGCCCGCGGCCAACTCGTACCCGCCGCCGAAGCAATGCATGACGCCGCCCCGCCCCTTCGTGCCGCCAAACTCCGCACGCAATATTTCCAGAGTGTCCGCGTCCGCCTCGCGCGAGTGAATCACGACGGGCAAATTCAACTCGCGCGCCATGCGCAACTGTCGCGCGAAGACTTCGCGCTGCACGTCGCGCGGCGAGTTGTCATAGTAATAATCCAAACCTATCTCGCCCCACGCGATGACGCGCTCGCTGCTCTCGGCCAACTCGCCGACGCGCACGGCCGCACGCTCGTCGAACAGGCGCGCGTCGTGCGGGTGGACACCCACGGCGGCATAGATGCCTTCGTAACTTTCGGCAACCCTGACGGCGCGCTCCAAGTCGCCACTGTGCGGGTCGCCAGTCCCCACGTTCAGGATCGACACGACGCCCGCCGCGCGCGCGCGCGCCACCACCTCGTCGCGATCCGCGTCGAACTCCGCCCCGTCAATGTGCGCGTGTGAATCGACAACAACAAGGGATGAGGGATGAGGGATGAGGGATGAAGCCTCACCGTCAGTTTTTTGTTTTACTTCATCCCTCATCCCTATTTCAATCTCGCACCGTTGGGTACGTCTTCGGTGAAGGTGGCGAGGACGGGGCGGCCTTCGTCGCCGACCGAGGCGGCGAGCACCATGCCCTGCGATTCGAAGCCGCGGAGCTTGCGCGGTTTCAAATTGGAGACGACCGCCACCTTGCGCCCGATGAGCTTTTCGGGTTCGTAATACTCGGCGATGCCCGCGAGAATCTGGCGCGGCGCGGCTTCGCCGAGGTCGATGGTGAAGCGCAGGAGTTTGACCGACTTCGGAATGCGCTCGGCCGTCAGTATCTCGCCGACGCGCATCTCGACCTTGATGAAATCCTCTATGCCGATGAAGGTGGCGACGCCTTCGGGCGCGTCCGTTTGCGCTTGCGCAGACGTGCCCTCTTGTCCTTGCGCGGCCACAGGCGCGTCGCCTTCAGTTGCGCCGCGCTGTGGCGGTGGGGGTTTCGTCTCGGCTGCGCTCGCCGTAGAGCCGGGTACGGCGTCTGCTTCCGTCGCGTGCGTGCCTGTGTGCGGCGTGTTCGTTTCTGTGCGCGGCGCGTTCGTGTCAGCGTTCGCGGCCTGTTTCGCCGCGTTCTCTTTTTCTATCTCAGCCATAATTTTTGCTTTATCCATGCGCGGGAAGACGGGCGCGACTTCGCCGATCTGTGTTCCCGCTTGAAGCCCTCCCCAACGAAGTTGTGCCGGATCGTGTTTCTCTATGTCGCTCTCCTGCCCGAGTTGCGTCCAGATGGCGCGCGTCGCGGCGGGCATCACCGGATGCAGGAGGACGGCGAGCCAACGCAGAGTCTCCGCCGCGCGATAGAGGACTGCGTTCAAGGTCTGTCGTTGCGACTCGTCTTTCGCCAACTCCCAGGGCTTCGCATCCGAGATCATCTTGTCGGCGCGCGCGATGACAGACCAGACGATTTCGAGCGCACGACTGAAAGCGTAGTCTTCGAAAAGTTGCACGAAGGAATCGCGCGCGTGTTCGAGCGCCGTGGCGAGTTCCTGCCCATCGGCGTCTACGCCCGCGCGCTTAGCCTGCAAGCGGCGCTCCTCTTCGATGTCGGGCGCGGGTGTGCGGCCTTCGCAGTAGCGCCCGATCATCGTCAGCGTGCGGCTCGACAAATTGCCGAGGCCGCTCGCCAGATCGCTGTTCGAGCGTTCGACGAGGGCTTCGTAACCGAGCCTGCCGTCCTGCCCGAAGACCATCTCGCGCAGGACGAAATAGCGCACCACGTCAGTCGAGAAATAGCGCCGCAGCATGGGCAGTTCGATTGAGTTGCCGAGCGTCTTCGACATTTTACGCCCCGCCTGATCGAGCCACATCCCGTGCGCGATGACGGCGACGGGTTGTTCCACTCCGGCCGCCAAGAGAAACGCAGGCCAGTAGATCGCGTGCTGGCGCAGGATGTCTTTGCCGACGAGATGCGTGCCCGGCCAGAATCGCTCGAAACGTCTTTCGCTCTCGCCCGTCTCGCGTCCCCAGCCGAGCGCGGTGATGTAGTTCGACAGGGCGTCGAGCCAGATGTAGATCGTGTGCTCCGGGTCGCCGGGCACCGGGATCGCCCAACTGACAGAAGTTTTGAGACGACTGACGGAGAGGTCTTGCAAGCCTTTGTTGATGAAACTGACGACTTCGTTCAGGCGCACGTCGGGACGTATGAAGCCGGGGCGCGACTCGTAGAGCGCGAGCAGTGCCTCGCCGTAATCCGAGAGACGGAAGAAATAGCTCTCTTCGGCCACGCGGTCGAGCGGGGCTTCGTGTATGAGACAGAGCGGCGGGTCGCCTTCGCGTGCGGGGCGCGCGTATTCGTCCTCGGTCTTGAAGGTCGCGCACGGCGCGCAGAACCAACCCTCGTAGCGTCCCTTGTAGATCGCCTCGCGCCCTTTGGGCGTTTTGGCCGCAGCGATGCGTCGCCAGAGTTCTCCGACCGCTTCGTAGTGGAACGGCTCGGTCGTCCGCATGAAGATGTCGTAGCCGCCGTGAGCCGGGTCGAGTCCGAAGGCGGCGAAACTCTGCTGCAACTCCGAGACGATGTAATCGACGTGCTCTTTGGGCGTGCGGCCGCTACGCGCAGCGGCGCGTTGGACGTTGATGCCGTGCTCGTCCGTCCCCGTCAGAAACAGCGTCTCGTAGCCGCGTTGCCGCCGGAAACGCGTCACGGCATCGGCCACGATGGTCGTGTAGAGATGCCCCAGATGCGGCAGGCTGTTCGCGTAATAGATCGGTGTCGTGACGTAGAAAGTTTTCATCGTTGGTGAATGGTAAATGGTGAATGGTAAATGGCGAACGGCAACTAACGGTCTTCTACCATTCACTATTTACCGTCTCGGATCAGCGACATGGCTTCGGCGCGCGTGCGCGGGTCTTTGCGGAACGCGCCGCGGATGGCGGAGGTGATGGTCAGCGCGCCCGGTTTTTTGACGCCTCGCAATGTCATGCAGGTGTGCTCGGCTTCGATGACGACCATCACGCCGAGCGGTTCGAGGCCGTCGAAGATCGTGTCGGCGATCTCTGAAGTCAAACGCTCCTGCACCTGCAAGCGGTGTGCGAACGCGTCGGACAAACGCGCCAACTTCGAGAGGCCGAGGATGCGCCCGCCCTTCGGAATGTAGGCGATGTGGCAGCGGCCGACGAACGGCGCGAGATGATGTTCGCAGATCGAGGCGATGTGAATGTCGCGGACGATGACGAGTTCGTCGTGCGAGTCGCCCGGCAGAGGCTCGACGTGCTGTTGCGGGTCTTCGCGCATCCCGGCCGTCAGTTCCGCGTACATCTCGGCGACGCGCTGCGGCGTGCGCCTGAGTCCGGCGCGTTCCGGGTCTTCGCCGATGCCTTCGAGAATCAGCCTGACGCCTGCCGCAATCTTATCGAGATCAACTTCGTTTGATTTCATCTTTTCCACTTCGGATCAATCTCGCTCGCTTTCATCTTTACCGCTCGCTTGTGTCGTCGCTTGTGTCGTCGCTTGTGTCGCCGCCTGCGCTGCCACGAGCGCCGCCTCTTCGACCACGCGCAAAGGTACGCCCGCTTCGATGGCCGCCGCACGACAGTCTTCATACTCCGGCGCGACGTGTGCGAGCGTGCCGTCAGCACGCCGCGCCAACTTGACGTTGACGCGACCGAACTCTGTCTCCACGGCAACGAACTCGCGCGCGAGCGCGTACCGCTCGACTTCATAACTGCGCACGCCGAGCGTCGTCGTCTCTTCGAACAGCAGACGCGTCAACACCTCTCGCTCGTCTGCGCGACATAGGATCGAGACGACGACCCCGGGGCGGTTCTTCTTCATCTGCACGGGCGTCACGAAACAATCGAGCGCGCCGAGGGCGAACGCGCGCTCAAACGCATAGCCCACGATCTGCGGCGACGCATCGTCCAGATTCGTCTCGATCATGTAAAGCCGCTCGCTCGTCCCTTCTCCCGCTCGCGTCTCTCCCGTCGCACGCGCCTCGCGCGTCTCGCCTACAAGGACGCGCAGCGCGTTCGGAAAATTTTTGTACTCGCGCGTGCCCGCGCCGTAGCCGCTCGCCGCCAAACGCATCGAGGGCAACGCGCCGTACTCTCCGGCGCAGACCGTGGAGATGATGGCCGCGCCCGTCGGCGTCACGAGTTCGCCGCGCACGTCGGTCGAGTAGACGGGCGCATCGCTGAGCAGTTCAACGACGGCTGGTGGCGGCACCGGGAAACGCCCGTGCGCCATCTCGACCGTGCCGCTGCCGACGTGCAACGCGGACGAGACGAAGCGTTCGATGCCGAGCAGTTCAAAGCCTATGCACGCGCCGACCACATCCACGATGGCGTCGAGCGCACCGACTTCGTGAAAGTGAATCTTCTCGACCGGCACATTATGGACGCGCGCTTCGGCCTCGCCGAGCCGCCGGAAAATGTGCGAAGCACGCGCCTTGACCGTCTCGCTCAAACGCGATGCCTCGATGATCTTGAGAATCGTGCTCAGATGCCGGTGCTGCGTCTGGTCTTCGGTTTTGACGACGGCGCGCGTGGCGCTGATGCCGGAGCGGTCAACCGTCTCGAAAGAGATTTCAAATCCTGAGACGTCGAGCAGCGCGAGTTGTTCGCCGAGCGCGCGTGCGTCCGCCCCTGCGGCGACGAGCGCGCCGAGGATCATGTCGCCGCTCGCTCCGGCGAAGCAGTCGAAGTAGAGTGTGCGCATCAGAATTCCAACTGCGGCAAGACCTCACACGCGCCTGCGCCCGTCAAGACGAAGACGCGGCGTGCACGTCGCAGTTGCTCGCGCAACTCGACGAGCAGAGCTGGCTCAATCTGTGTCGGCATCCGATTCAGGCGTGGATGGTAGCAGAGCCGACCGACGAAGTGTCAAGGAGCGCGGTTTCGGCGCGATTAGTCTCCGTTTAGACGCTGCGCTATACTTCTCTCTTTTTAGTGCGGAGAGTTTGGCCGCCGCCCGGATCAACGCGAGATGAGGAAACCGCTATATTGAATCTGCTGGAACTGCAACAACGACTGGCCGCGCGCGTGCGCAGCACGATTGAGGAGAAGTTCGTCGCGTTTCCGCCCGTACAGGGCGAGATACCGCCGCGCACGGAACTCGGCGACGTGGCCTTCCCCGTCGCCTTCGAGGTAGCGAAGCGACTCAAACAGGAGAAGGGCGAGCGCGCCAACCCGCGCGCCATCGCCGAAGAGTTGCGTCAGGCTCTGGAAGCGGAAGAGGGCGTGGCGCGCGTCGAAGTGGCGGGCGCGGGCTATCTCAACGTCTTTTATGATCGCGCACAGAGTCTCCAACGTCTCGCGGCCGCTTCCGCCGTCGGTGCGGCGACAACGGAAGTCGCGCAAGCCGATGACGAGTCGAAGATCATCGTCGAGCACACGAACATCAACCCGAACAAGGCTGCGCACATCGGCCACCTGCGTAACGGTGTGCTCGGCGATACCTTCGTGCGCGTCTTGCGCGCCACGGGCGCAAACGTCGAAGTGCAGAACTACATCGACAACACGGGCGTGCAGGTGGCCGACGTCGTGGTCGGCTTCATGCACGTCGAACAGATGACGCTCGAAGACGTGCGCCGTCTGGACGAATCGCTCACCGAAGAGAGACCTTTCGATTATTACTGCTGGGACTTGTACGCGCAGGTCGGCCTTTTCTATCGCCACGGCGACGCGGAAGCCAAAGAAGACCCGGAGCGTTTGAAACTTCGCGGCGAGACTTTGCACGCCATTGAAGCGGGCGACAACCCGACGGCTGAGTTGGCCGATTACATCGCTACGCGCATCGTCGAATGTCACCTGCGAACGATGGGACGCCTCGGCATACGCTACGACGTGCTGCCGCGCGAATCCGAAATCCTTCATCTGCGTTTCTGGGATCGCGCCTTCGAGCGTCTGAAAGAGACGGGCACGATTCGTTACGAGCAGGAAGGGCGCAACGCCGGCTGCTGGGTGATGCCGTCCGACGCGCACACGGGCACGGACGAGCACGACGCGGACAAGATCATCGTCCGCTCGAACGGCACAGTCACCTACGCGGGCAAAGACATCGCCTATCAACTCTGGAAACTCGGCCAACTCGGCCTCGATTTTTACTACAAGCCGTTTCAGCAATACGCGGACGGCCACGTCGTCTGGGTGACGACGAGCGAGCCGCCGACGGACGAAGCGCAGGTCGCCTATCAGCCTCCGAAGTTCGGCGGCGGCAATATAGTCTATAACGTCATCGATTCGCGCCAATCCTATACACAGGACATCGTGCAGCGCGGCGTGCAGGCCGTCGTGCCCGGTCTCGCGCGCGAGCCGAGCGTGCATCTCTCCTACGAGATGGTCGCCCTTTCGCCCGCCGCCTCGGAAGAACTCGGCTTCGAGTTGAGCGCCGAAGACCGCGCGCGTCCCTTCATCGAGATGAGCGGGCGCAAAGGCTTGGGCGTGAAGGTTGACGATCTCATCGACCGTCTCGAAGCGAACGCGCTCAAAGAGGTGGACACGCGCCACGCCGAACTCTCGCCGGAAGAAAAATTCGAGACGGCGCGCACCATCGCCACAGGCGCTCTGCGTTACTTCCTCTTGAAGTGGACGCGCAATTCCCTGATCGCCTTCGACTTCAGAGAAGCGCTCTCGTTCGAAGGCGAAACCGGCCCCTATTGCCAGTATGCCGCCGTCCGCGCCAATTCCATCTTCCGCAAGTTGGACGAAGAGACCCTGACGCGCGCACGCGCTTTCGCCACGAGATTGTCAGAGAATGAACGGGACGCCGAATCGGTGCGAGAGGTGTTCGCGGGCGAAGGCGGAGACGAACTGTGGTCGCTCCTGACGCAGGCGGCGCGTCTGGAAGAGACGACGGCGCAGGCGGCGGCGCAAGCCGAACCGGCTTACTTGGCGAAGTACACCTTCCAACTGGCGAAGGCGTTCAATCTCTTCTACCATCGCCACCGCATCATCGCCGAAGAGAACGAGACGCGCCGCGCCGTGCTCATCAACATCGCAGACCTCGTCCGCCGCCAACTGACCGCCGCGCTCGCCACGCTCGGCATCAGCGTGCCCGAAAGAATGTAAAGAGGCGGTAAATGGTAAATGGTGAATAGAAAATGGATTTATAAAGCCGTGAATGTTGAACCGTAAACCGTGAATAGAGACGCCTCTGGCTTCTACCATTCACCATTTACTATTCACCATTCACCATTTGGAGATTTATATGCTGATTGTAATGAAGGCCGATGCGACGGAGCAGGACATTGAAAACGTCGTGCGCGTCGTGTCGGAGTTGGGATACAGGGCGCACCCGCTGCCGGGTGCGAATCGCACGGCCATCGGCGTGACGGGCAATCAGGGCGCGGTCGATGCGACGCGCTTCGAGACGCTGCCCGGCGTGGCCGAAGCCATCCGCGTCACCAAGCCCTATAAATTGATCTCGCTCGATCTGAAGCCGGAGAAGACGGTCGTGCGCGTGGGCGATGCTGGGATCGGCGGCGAAGAACTCTCGCTCATCGCGGGGCCGTGCGCTATCGAGAGCCGCGCGCAGGCGTTTGCGATTGCCGAAACCGTCCGCCGCAGCGGCGCGCGCTTCTTTCGCGGCGGCGCATTCAAACCGCGAACCTCGCCTTACGCTTTTCAAGGGCTTGGCGAAGAGGGTTTGAAAATACTGGCCGACGTGCGCGAAGCCTACGGGTTGAAGATCGTGACCGAAGCTCTGGACGAACACGGCGTCGATCTCGTCGAACGCTACGGCGACGTGATCCAACTCGGCGCGCGCAACATGCAGAACTTCTCCCTGCTCAAACGCGCGGGGCGTTCGCACTTGCCCATCCTGCTCAAGCGCGGCTTAGCCGCCACGCTCGACGAATGGCTGCTCGCCGCCGAATACATCATGGCCGAAGGCAACTACAACGTCGTCCTGTGCGAGCGCGGCATCCGCACCTTCGCGCAGCACACCCGTAACACGCTCGATCTGGCCGCCATTCCGGCCGTCCGCCGCGTCTCGCACCTGCCCGTCGTCATCGACCCTTCACACGGCACGGGCAAGAACTACATGGTGACGCCGCTCGCACGCGCCGGAGTCGCCACGGGCGCGGACGGTCTGATCATCGAAGTCCACGACCAACCCGAACGCGCTCTGTCTGACGGAGCGCAGGCGCTCACGCTCCAACAGTACGAACAACTCGTCGCCGAAGTGCGCGCGATACATGAAGTGATCGCCCCTGCGCCGGTCGGCTGACGTAAACGGCGCGCCGTTCGTCCGAGCGTGCGGATGGCGCGCCTTCACCTGTAGATGGCGAAATAGAGTCTCTGCGCCAGTTCGGCGTTAATGGCTTTGAGAATCTGATATTGCTGGAGCGCGGCGGGCTTGTCGCCGAGGTTGAGATAAGCCATGCCGAGTTTGAGAATGTATTCAGCGTTCGTCGCATCGTGTTTGACCGCCTGCCTGAACGCCTCTGCGGCCTCTTGATTCTTGCCCTGCCGCATGTAGGCCACGCCGAGAGAGAAATGTCCCGGCGCAAATTCCGGTTTCATCTCAACCGACTTCCTGAGCGCTTCGACGGCCTCCTCATGTCGCCCCGCGTGTATGTACGCTTCGCTCAAACTCCAGTACATGACGTGGTGCGGCTTTAGTTGAATGGCGCGTTTGTAAGGCTCTATCGCTTCGGCGTGACGCCCGGCCTCCGAATAGACGATGGCGAGACGGTGAAACGCCTCGTAAGAATCGGGCAGCATCTTCGTCACCTGCGTGTAGTGTTCGATTGACTCGTTGAAACGCCCCACCGTGTAAAGGGTTTGTGCGAGACGAATGCGTGCGTTCACGTTCTGAGGTTCGGCGACGACCATCTGCTTGAGCGTTTCGAGTTGCGGCAACATCTCCATGCGCCGCTGCACGATGTTCATGCGTTCGTGCGCCTTCGCGTGATCCGGCTTGAGGCGTAGCGCTTCGCGCAGAGAGATTTGCGCTTTGTCGAACCGCCCCATGATCATCAGCAGATTGCCGAGTTGGAAATGAGCCTCCGCGTCGCGCGGCCGGAGTCTCGCGTAAGTTTCGAGCGCGGCGAGCGCGGCGTCGAAACGTCCGAGCGCTTGAGAAGCCCCGGCCAGGGTGATCTGAATTTCGTCCACATCGGGCGCGAGACGCGCGGCCGTCCGCAGAGGCTCAATCGCCTTCTCGTATTCGGACAGTTCGACGTGGACGCGCGCGATCATGTAGTGCGCCTGCCACCAGTCGGATTCCTGTGCGACGACGCGTTTGAACGAATCGAGCGCGGCGGCAAGTTGCCCGGTCTTGTAGTAAGTTTGGCCGAGTCCGAAATGGGCGGGCGTGTCCGTCTCTTTGAGTGCGATGGCCTGTTTGTAAGCGGCGACCGCCTCGGACATGTTTCCGAGACTTTCGTAAACCTGCGCGAGTTCCTGATAGACGAATTGCAGTTCCGGTTTGAGTTTGACGACTTGATTGTAAGCGTCGAGCGCGGCCTCGAATCGGCCGGCGCGGCGATAGACGAGGCCGAGGTTGTAATAGACCTGTGCCTTATCGGGCGCCTTATCGAGCGCGAGCGAGAGGGCTTCGACAGCCTCTTCCAGCCGGTTCTCACTGACGTAGGCCAGGCCGAGATTGTTGTGCGCCAACCACGAGTCAGGTTCAAGCCGTAAGGCTTCTTTGTAGGCGGCGACGGCCGCGTCCGTCCTGTTCAACGCGACCAGAGCGTCGCCCAACATGACGTGCAACTCCGGCACGTCCGAATTAACTTTCAAGGCATGATTGAAAGCCACGACCGCTTCGGCATAGTCGGCGTTCTGCACGAGCGCCGCACCCAGATTGATGCGCGCGCCGAAGTGCGCCGCGTCGCGCGCGGCCACGTCCCTGTAAAGTTTGATCGCCTCTTTGAGATGTCCCGCGTGGTGTTGCTCCTGCGCTTGACGAAAGAGACGAGCCACATCATCAGCAGCGGCAGACTGAGCGGGCGGCGTGGGGGCTACGGCGTGCGTCTGCGCCGTCTGTGCGGACGCGTGCGCGTTGAAAAGCGATAGGACGGCGAAAGCGATGAGCGAGGGATGAAGTTTCATCTTTAAATTTGTCCCTGCAAAATTTCCGGCAGACGTTTGGTGAAAGCGGAGCGCGGCAGCACTTCGTCGAAGCCCGACTGCTTTGCGCGCCTTTGCAACTCGACTTGAACGTGTGAGAAGAAACCGACGAGCGGCGTCAGGCGCAGAGCCTCGTCCGTTTTCAGTTGATGTGCGACGGCGAATGGATCGAAACGCTGCAAGTGCAGATCGACGATGACGAGCGCGGGCGCAGACTCTCTCGCCGCCGCGCCGAGCGCGTCGAGACTACGCGGGAAAACAATCTCGACGCCGAGATGTTCCGCCGCCGTGCGAATCTTCGCGGCGAAAAAAAGATCGTCAACGGCCACCAGCACGCGCCTCTTCATTTACAATGCTTCTCCACAGCCGCGAAACGTCGCCGCAGAATTTTAAGCCATGATCACGAGCCGCCACAATCCACTCGTCCAGCGAGCGCGCGCCGCGAGCAAGGGCGCGTCGAAAGACACGCTCTTTATCGAAGGCTTGCGCCTGTGTGAAGAGGCCGCGCGCTCACGACGGCTCGATTGCACGGATGTGCTCTACACCGAGCGGTTCGCGGCCGAGGCGCGCGGCGCAAGTCTGCTCGAAGAGTTGCGCAGATTTACACCGCGCTTCTCGCTCATCGGCGAGCCGATCCTCGCGTCGCTCGGCGACACGAAAACGCCGCAAGGCGTCGTCCTGCTCGCGCGTCGTTTTCCGACCGACCGCGCCTCTTTTGAAAAGTCTCTACGGCCGCACCCGCTCGTCGTCGTCCTCAATCGCATCAACAATCCGGCGAACGCGGGCGCGATGCTGCGCGTGGCGGAGGCGGCGGGCGCGACGGGCGTGATTGCCACCACGGGGACGACCGACCTGCTCTCGCCGAAAGCTCTGCGCGGCGCGATGGGGTCGAGTTTCCGCCTGCCCCTGTGGACGAACGCGGACTTCGCGGAAGTCGTCTCATGGTGCGGCAAGCGGCGCATACGCACCGTGAGCGCAGACCTCGCCGCGGAGCAGACTCATACCGAACTCAATTGGACTGGCGCGCGCGCCGTCCTGATGGGCGAAGAGGGCGCGGGACTGGACGAAGCGGAAATACGCGCTGCCCATGAACGCATACGCATCCCCATGCAACCGCCCGTCGAAAGCCTCAACGTCGCCGTCGCGCTCGCCGTCATCCTCTACGAAGCCGCGCGGCAGAGAGCACAAACAGGCGTGCGAGAATAAGTTGTCCGAATAAAAATTCCAGCCCCGCGGCGGGAATATCCGCGCAAACGCACGCAAACGCAAGCGCCGCTGACTTTCCCCTTTCTACTTTTCCCCGTTTCCCCTTAAAATAGCCCGCGACTTAAAATGTTTACAATTACCTCCCCCCGCGTCGCGCGATTGGTGCGCCCGTCGTGTATTCTGAACAGAGTTTGAACGAAGCGAACCGCGCTGTTGCGCCGACGTATAGATTCGCATGGACAAGACGGAGAAAAAAGAGAGCGTGCCGAAACGCGACGAAGCTCTGGCCGAGCGACTGTTGCGCCGCGTGCTCGATAAAGTCGGCGCGGTCGTAGACCGTTCGCTCGGCCGCACGACCGAGACGCAGACCGGTTTTACGACCACTCGCCTGATCGAGCGCATGAACCGTCTGATAGACGAGCGGGTGCGCGACGACCCGCGGCGCGGCGGGCGCATCGCCCCGCACCTGATGAAACTCAAGATCGAGTGGGGCACGCATTCCGAAGCGCCGCCCGAAGCCGTCAAAGAGTTGGAGAACGAGGTGCTGGCGGCGGCCATCGACCACATCAACGACCAACGCCTGCGCACGCTTGCGCCCGTCGAAGTGGAAACGCTCGTAGATATTTTCACCACGGGCATCGCCGTCGATCCGAGTTACGGCGAATTTGAAGAAGAACTGAAACGCGAGGACGAGGAACGCGCGCGCGCGGCGGCGACGACTGCCACGCCTGCGTCTGCCTCTTACGGCGCGGCGCAGGCGGCGGGAGCGGTCGCCGTCCACGCGCGCATCCAGATCGGGCGAGAGTCGGAAGAGAGCGTGCTCTCTTTCAAACCGGGAGGCAGACGCCTGAGCGTCGGGCGAGCGACCGATTGCGATCTGTCGCTCCCGCACGGAAGCGTCTCCAAGATTCACGCCGCCCTTTTGATGAACCGCGAAGGCACACTGCTCGTCTCCGACACGGGTTCGGTCAACGGCACATACATCAACGGGCGGCGCATCAATTACGGCGAAGCGCGCCAGATCGAAGACGGCGATGTCGTCGGCTTCGGCGAAGTCGAAGTCAGATTTAGAAAGACGTAAATCGCGAATCGTAAATCGTAAATAGAAGAAGACAGGTTTTCTCTATTTACAATTTACGATTCACGATTCACTTAAAAATATGTTTCTTGAAGTCATTCCTGAGAAGCAGCCGGCGCTGTTGAGTTTGGTTTACGTGGCGGGGCTGGCGTTGATGATTTTGCTGTTGGGGCTGTCGCTCCTGTTCGGGATGCGGCGCAGGCGTTCGGCTCTGGCGACCGTTGCGCCCGCCGATCTGCCGACAGAGGTGCGGCAGCGGCTCGGCGTCACTTCGACGAATCGCGGCCTCTACGCTTTGCGCTGGCTGTTCGTCGTCCTCGCGCTCACCGTCTTCGGCTTTCACGTCTACTGGGCGCGCTATGCGGAGGAGCGCAACGAACGTTTTTCCGATCTCAACTACAAAGATTTGCGCAACCGGCGTCTGTCGGAATCCACTCTGCGCGGCTGGATTCTGGATCGTTCCGGCAAACTCGAAAACGCGCTGGCGCTCTACAAGCGCGGCGATAACGGGCGCATCGTGCGCGAGTACCCGCTCGACCGCGAGATGGCGCAACTGTTCGGCTCTGAGCGCGGCGACGCAGGCATCGAGCGCGCTCTCTTCGGCGTGCAGAGCGGCGCAGCGCCCGAAGCCCTCGACGTGGTCTTCGAGCGCGACGTGAAGCAGCCAGCGAATCTAGACGTGCGCCTGACCATCGACAGCGAGTTGCAGAAGGCCGCTGTCGAGCAGTTGAAAGACAGGCACGGCGCAGTGGTCGTCATCAACCCGCAGACGGGCGAAGTGCTCGCCATGTACAGCAACCCGACCTACACGCTCGCCGAAGTGCAGGACGAGAGCAACTGGATCAAACTCGACGCCGACAAGCGCAACAGTCCGCTCGTCAACCGCTCGCTCCGCAGCTATTACATCCCCGGCTCGACCTTCAAGACCGTCACCATGATCGCGCAATATCTGGCCGGGACGCAGGGCGATAAATACCTTTGCAGCGGCGCGGGCTACTACGCGCAGCCGGGCGCGAAAGTGATCTACGACGATCAGGGCCCGGCCGAAGTTCACGGCCACATCGGCGTGGATACGGCCTACGAAGTTTCCTGCAACCAGTATTTCGCGCAGGCGGCCGTGAAGATGGGGCCGGAACGTCTCCGGCAGGCCGCGCAACTCATCGGCATCGGCGCATACGACACGCCCGAAGAGGCCACGCGTGCGCGTCGGCAGCCGGAACTCTGGAACGCGAGCACGACGGCTCTGGCGCGTGCGCTCGCGCCGAGCGAGGCGACCATCGTGACGGGCGCAAAGATGCGCCCCTACGACCTCGCCATCGAAGGTTTCGGACAAGGGTACGCCGGGCAGATGACGCCGTTTCAGATGGCTCTGTCGGCGGCGGCCATCGCTAACCTTGAAGGTAAGTTGATGAAGCCGAAGATCGAGTTCGACTTGCCGCCCGCGGTCTTCAATCAAGTGGTGTCGCCGGACAAGGCCGCAGACATGCGACGCATCATGGGTCTCGTCACGCAAGGCTCGTCGGGCACGGCGCGCGGCGTCTTCGGCCCCGTGCTGGCCGCAGGCATCACTTCAGGGGGCAAGACCGGTACGGCGCAGAAAGACGTGCCCGAATACGACCCGAAGACGGGCGAGCCGAAGACCGTCAAGAAGTACGAACGCGACCGTCGCGGCAACGTCATCCGCGAGTACAGGCAGATCGTGATCTCGGAAGAGAAACGCATCGACAGTTGGTTTCTCTGCATCGCGCCGCTCGACTACCCGCAACTGGCGATGGCCGTCATCGTCGAAGGCGGCGGTTACGGATCGAAGGCCGCTGCGCCCATCGCCGCCGCGCTCGTCTTGAAGGCGAAGGATTTGGGCTTGCTCGGAAACGTACCCGGCGCACCGCAGCAACAGCAGCCGCAGCCACAACAGCAGCAACGGCAGGGGCAGCCGGGTGCGCGTCCCGCTCAGCCGCGCCCATCGCCGCCCGCGCAGACGCGTGCGACGCCGCGCGCGGTCGCCGAGAGACAGTGAAGTCGTTCGTGAGCAATATCGCTGGTTAACATCAGATGGGAATCATCAAGTGGGAAGTTAGTTCAACCCGACAGTTATGAAAAATCGTGCCTCGACACATCTACTGTTTTTGCTGCTGATCGTCGGCTTGCAGATCGCGGGCTACGTGGCCGTGACGCGCGCCGCTCTGCTGCGCGGCTATCAGCCTTCGACCGTCAGCGCCGTGCGCGACCTGTTGCTTTACGTCCCCGTCTTCTTCCTCGTGCTGTGGCTCGCGCGGCGCATGAAGTTTCGCGGCAACTGGGCTTTGTACACGACGGCGATTTTGCTCTTTTCGCTCGGCATGCTCGTCCAGTACAGACTCTACAGCGACCCCGAATACGGTTCGCGCAACAAGGCCGAGGCGCGCGCCGAGAAGACGCAGGTGCAGCGCCTGCGCTTCATCAATAAGTTTTACGACGACGACAAGAAGAAACTATTAGGTTTCTCGACCAACCGCGAACAGGTCGAACAACAGTTGATCTCGCAGGCCGAGTCGCAGTCGAACATTACGGTCGGGCGCGTGCTGGTGTCCGGTTACACCTGGATTCCGATGCTCGCCTTCTTCGCCTTCGCCGTCGCCTATTCCTTCTGTATGCGCGACGGTTTTCTCAACTGGGTGCAGCGCCATTCGTTCATCATCGTGCTCATCACGCTCGTGCCGCTCGTGGCCGCCGTCATCACTTCGAGCGCGGGCAAGGCGCTCGGCAACATGACGCCGTGGGAGCCTTCGAAGATTCCCTTCCTTCTCGGCTTCGCCGGAATCCTGACGGCTTATTACCGCGACCTCGCCAAGACTTACTGGGGCATGCCGCGCGCGCAGGCTATCATCCCGCTCATCGTGATGGCGCTGATTCCCTTCATCCCGTTTTTTGCTTTGAAAGACTTCGGGCAGATGCTCGTCTTCAGCGGCGCATACGCCACGCTCTACCTGGTCGCCGTCCGTCGCTGGCCGCAACTTCTGGTCTTCGTCGGCTCAATCGTGCTCGTCATCGGCATCCTCGTCGCAGGGTCGCTCCCGCCGAACGTGCAGGAGAAAGTGCCGCTTCTGCCGACGCTCTCGCGCCCCGTGCAGGCCGCACTGCCCGCGCGCATCAAGCAGCGTTTCCATCTCTGGATCGACGGCTTCAACCCGCCCTCGCCGAACGAGACTTGGTGGAAGAAGGACTACGACGAGGCGCTGGCGCGCAACGAACGCATGCGCGAACTCGCCGAATCGAGCGAGACGATGCGCGATACCGTGAACGTCGACGTGTGGTTCGACCGCATCGCGTTCCAGCCCGCGCAGGCCACTTTCGGCATCGCTTCCGGCGGACTCACCGGGCGCGGCCTCGGACTCGGTTTCGCAGAAGTGATTCCTGTGGCCGACTCGGATTATATTTACGCGGCCATCGGCGAAGAGTTAGGACTGTTGGGCGGCGCGCTCATCATTCTCGCGCTCATCGTCTTCGTCAACGCGGGCGTGCGCACGGCGATTGACGCACGCGATATGTTCACCAAACTCTGCGCGGCGGGTTTGACCGCCTTCATCGGTTTTCAGGCCATCGTCAATATCGGCGGCATCACGCGTGCGCTGCCGATGACGGGCATCACCCTTCCCTTTGTGAGCCACGGAGGATTCAGTTTGATCACGAGTTTTGCCATGCTCGGCATGTTGATGGCGTTCTCCAATCGCAACGCGCGCGACGCCGCCGCCGTAGAGAGCGGAGCGCGCACGCACACGGCGACGCCGCGCGCCGCTGCCAACACCACAACTACTCCCCGCGAATCTTTCATCCCGGAGGCGGTTGAATGAGCGAACAACAGGCCGAAGTCAGAGTCGAAATCGCGTCCGTGACCGACCGTGGGCTGAGCCAGAAACGGCCGCTCAACGAAGACTCTCTGCTCGTCGATGCGGAGCGGCGCATCTTCGCCGTGGCCGACGGCGTGGGCGGCGCGCAGGCGGGTGAAGTCGCTTCGCAAACGGCCGTCGAAGTGCTCGGCGAGGCGTTTCGTCATCACAAAGACGGCGACGATGTGGAAGACCTGATGGAGATCGCCATCCAGCGCGCCAACGCCTCCATCTACCAGATGTCGCACGAGCAGCGGCAACTCTCGATGATGGCGACCACCATCGTCGCGCTCCACCTCGACGGACGCCGCGCAACAATCGGCCACGTCGGCGATTCGCGTCTCTATCGTTTGCATCCGGGCGGCCGACTCGAACGCGAGACGGAAGACCATTCGGTCGTCGAAGAAGAGGTGCGTGCCGGGCGCATGTCGCCGGAGCAGGCGGCGCATCATCCGAGCCGCAACGTCATCAGTCGCGCGCTCGGCGCGGAACAGTCGGTCGAAGTCGATATGAAGACCATCGAGGTCGAAGACGGCACGACCTTTCTGCTCTGCTCCGACGGCATCACGCGCCATATCCCGGACGAAGAGTTGAGCGCGTTGCTCGGCAGCGGACAGGCCCTGGAAGCGACCTGCGAAGAGATGAAGCGGCGCTGCTTCGAGCGCGGCGCGGAGGACAACTTAACGGCGGTCGTCGTGCGCGTCGGCGGCGCGGCTCGCGCGGCTCAATCGAACGCATCGGACGGGGCGGCGGAAGACGACGAGCGGACGCTTTTGACCGAACGCAAGGCGCAGGCGTCCTCAGTCGTCGCCGGGCAGGCGCAGAGCGTCGGCACAACGTCGAAGCAATTTAAAAATCCGCTCACCACGTCTGCCTCACACAGTCTGCCTGATTCGAGCGCCGCACCGCGCGCCGCCAACAGCAAACTTCGCATCGACACGGACGAAGCCTCTGAAACGGACGCTCGCACGTCCGCTGAGATACTGAGGACACAAGTTCGCCCCGTCGCGGCGGCGGAGCAACGACGCAGCCCGACGGGTCGCGCCAGCCGTTGGTTCGCAGTTCTCCTGCTGCTGCTCGCCGCTTCTGCCCTGGCCTTCTACGGCGGCATACGCTACCAGCAGAACAAGGCGACGACGGAAGCGGCGCTGGTTCAAAACAATCAACCCACGCCGCAGCCTTCCGCTTCCCTCATGCCCGCGAGCGAACTGAACATCAACGACGCCTACGCGCGCAGACGCGCGGAGGTTGACCTGTCGCCGGGCGCGGAGGCGCAGCGCATGGCGGACGAGAAGGGCGGCCGCCCGCAGGAGGAAACTGACGCCACCTTCCTTGCGCTCTACGGCCGCGCTCTCTTTCTGTCCGGCAAGTACACGGACGCGGTCGAAGTTTTGAAACGCGCCAACGATCGCATCGACGCGCAGCGCGCGCCGGGGCGCGACCCCATTCGCCTCGACACGCGTTTGATGCTGACCGCCGCCGCCCTGCGCGCAGGGAACGCAGACGCCTTGCGTCTTGCAAACGATTCGTTCGTCGGCGTCATCGAAGATGGTGCTGCGCCGCCGACGGGCACGGCGACCACTCCTTCCGTGGACACGGTTCCCGCGCCGGAGCGTTAGCGAGCGGCGAACCGCTTTGCGCGAAAAGACGTTTTTTGAGTTGAGCGACGATTAGAGAGATGCCGGCGGCGAATAATTTTTGAGCGCGATTTTTAAACAGGGGGACGGGGCGGCGTTTTTTTGCGCAGGGTGACGGGCGGACGCATGAGTGAGTTGAAACTTCAACAGTGCAGACTCGACGGGCGCTACGACATTCTCGAATGTCTGGGGCGCGGCAGCTATGCCGAAGTTTATCTCGCGCGGGATGCGGCGGCCGGGGGCGGCTCTCCGCAGATGGTCGTCATCAAAGCGCTCAACGTCTGGTTGCAAGGCTCAATCGATCACGAACTGGAACACACGCTCATCGAAAATTTTCGCAACGAAGCCGTTGCGCTCGACCGCGTGCGCCACCCGAACATCATCAATCGCCTCGGCCACGGCACGGCCATCGACATGGCCGGGCAGACGTTTCACTACCTCGTGCTCGAATACCTGCCCGGCGGCGACATGGCCGCCCTCTGCCGCCACCAACCGCTTGCGCTCGACCGCGCGCTCTACTATCTCGACCAAATTTGCGACGGCCTCGCCCACGCGCACGAGCACGACGTTATTCATCGCGACATCAAGCCGCAGAATTTGTTGCTGACGGCCGACCGCGAGGTCGTCAAGATCGCCGACTTCGGCGTCGCCAAAATCGAGGCGAGCGAGGGTTTGATCACGCGCGTCGGCACGGACGTATACGCCGCGCCCGAACATCACCCGCTGATGCAGTCGGGCATGCTCGGCACGGGTTCGCTCACCTCACCCGTCACGCAATTGACGCCCGCCGCAGACGTGTACTCGCTCGCCAAGACGGCCTACATGCTGCTCACGGGCGAAGCGCCGCGCCGCTTCTCGCAGCGGCCGATCACGGACTTGCCGCCGCACTTAGCAAACACGCCTTGGGCGTCGTTCGTTGTGCGCGTCTTGCGTCGCGCGACGGAGACGAACCCGGCGAAGCGTTACCAGACCGTGCGCGAGTTTTGGGACGAACTGAGCGACGCCCTGATGCCGAAGACGCAACTGCTCACGCAGCCGAACGGCGAGGAGACGCGTGCGCTTTCACAGATCAAAGGCCACAGCCAGCGGCTCGCTCCCCTGCCGCCCGAACCTTCGCCCGCACAATTTGAACGCTCCGGCGAGCAGCCGCAAGCATCGAGCGGCACGCGCATGCGCCCGCGCATCGTCGTCCCCGTCGCGCTCGCGCAGCAGCCGCAAGTCTCGCCGCAAACGAACACTGCGGAACAAGCGCTCGCGCGCCCCTCGCACGAGCAGAAGGTGCAGAAGTCGCCCGCGACGCAAGAAGTTCAACCGCCGACGCGCGAGCGCTTGTCGCTCATGCCGCGTAAGAGTTGGTTTACGGAACACGCGCGCCCATGGATCGTGGCGGTGCTGCTCCTGGCCGGGTTCGCGCTGCTGTTGCTCGGCATTCAGTATCAGGTGCGCAGTCGGCAAAGGAGCGCGCCGCAGGCGACAGGAACGACGACACAACAGTCGGGGAGCACGACGGGACTGCAAGCGGGACGTGAGATGATGACGACGACTAATGTAAACTTGCGCTCCGGCCCCAATCGCAGCTTCGCGCGTATCGGCGAGGTGGAGAGCGGTTCGCGCGTCCGTATCTTGCAGGTGAACGGTAACTGGTGCGAAGTCGAAGTCATCCAGCGCGGCTTTCCCAGAATCGGTGAAGAGTCGGCCGACCGCGGCTGGCTCGACGGAACGCGTCTGCGATAAGTTTAGTAAGAAGAGTCTGGCTGGTTCGTTTGGTACGAACAATGAGGTGGTTGAAACGTGAGCATACTGGAATCCATTCGCAAGTGGATTGATGGCGAGGGCGAGGAAGACCCGCTCGCTTCCGTTGACGAACAGGCGAAACCGCGCCGCGTCTGGGAAGAATTTTTGGTGAAGGTCGCGCGCGAAATAGAGGTCGTGATGCAGCGCGAGATGTTCACGCCGCCCGGCGGGCAAACTTACATCCCGCCCGAGTACATCGTCTTTCTCAGCAGCGACGACGACAAGGACTGGCAGGGCGAGAAGCGGCGCGGGCTGGAACAGGGGCTTTACTACGTCCTGTCGGAACGCGCACGCGAACTGAGCGGCTCGACGCAACTCGCCACGAAATCCTTCGCCGTCGAACTGCGCGTTGACGGTACGCTTGAGAAGGGGCAGTTTCGCGTGCAGCCCGTCTGGGACGCGACCGAGAGCGGTCACACGATGGTAACGGCACGCCCCCCGGAAGTCTCTGCCGCCTCGGCGACGACGCCCGGCGCTGAGACTTCGCCCGACATCGAAGCGGGCGAAAGCGAAGTCACGCGCGTCAGTCCGCGCATCGTCGAGTTGTATGCAGTGGAGGTGTGGCGCGAGGGCGTCAGGCAGACGGTCGTGCCAATTACGAAGCCTGAGATCACCATCGGGCGCGGCTCAAAGTCCGTCGCCGTCGATCTGCCGATCAAGGGCGACCCGGAAGTGAGCCGCATTCACGCCACGCTCTCACGCGACCCCGAAGGCAAGTACTGGCTGACGGCCAAAGGCCGCAACGTCACGCTCATCTCCGGCACGGAAGCCCCGCGCGACGAGAGCGTGCCCGTCGCGCCCGACGACAAGATCGAGATTTGCAGCTACACCCTGCGCATCCAACCGCGCTGACACAACGCTGCTTAATTTTGAAGTGAGTTTGACCGAGGAGATTTTCTGAGGAGATTTTCTGTCGATGACCTACATCGTGACCGAGGCTTGTGTTGATTGTAAATACACGGACTGCGCGGCGGTCTGCCCCGTCGAAGCGTTTCACGAACTGCCGGATCGGCTCTACATCAATCCTGACACCTGCATCGACTGCGACGCCTGCGTGCCCGAATGTCCCGTCGAGGCGATCTTTTCCGACACCGCCCTGCCCGAACAATATCAGGAATGGCTCGCGCTGAATGCCGAGGCAGAAAACTATCCCATCATCAGTTTGAAAAAGGACGCGCTGCTCGGCCCACGCTGCACGCCCGCCGCGCAATGATCCTTCGCCTGCCTGCAACCAGCAAGAACCAGAAACCACGAAGCCACACGAAACAACACGAACTTCTTCTTCGTGTTGTTTCGTGTGGCTTTGTGGTTCCCTGTTTTTGATTAAACTTCGCTACATTCTCTCAAACTTACGCGCTTCCGGCGGCAAGCGAGGCGTTTGACTCCAATTCGGCGATGAGTTCGACGAGGAGCGGGCGGCATTCTTCCGGGTCGAGATAATCGCGGCCGAGCATCTTCACCATCGGCCGTTCCCGCGTCTCGCCGTTCACCTCTCTCAAGATCGCGCGGCAGAGCGCGGCCAGTACTTCCGGCGCAAACTGCTTGCCTGCGTTCCGGCGAAAATCTTCGACAACCTCTGGAAAGGCTTTGCGGCGTTTGTAGGTGCGGTCGGTCGTCATCGCGTCGAACGAGTCGGCCACGGAGACGAGCTTCGCGCCGGGCGGTATTTGATCGCCCTTCAAGCCTTCCGGGTAGCCGCGCCCGTCGATGCGCTCGTGGTGATACTTTGCGATCAGAGTAATTTCCGCGTAAGGGTGCTGGATGGGGGCGAGTATCTCGAAGCCTGCGGCCGGGTGGCGATTGAGTTCCGACGACTGCTTGGCGTCGATCTTGTAAGGCGCGTTGATGATGTCGCGCTCGACGACGAGTTTGCCGATGTCGTGCAGGTAGCCCGCAACGGCGATGCCCTCGACCTCTTCCTCGCTCCAGCCCATCTCGCGCGCGATGATCTCGCTGTACTTGCCCACCCGCTCCGAATGGCCCTGCGTGTACTTGTCCTTGCAGTCGATGGCGGCGGCGAAGGCGCGCACGGTGTTGCGATAGATGCCGCGCAAGTCTTCGTAGAGGCCGCGCGTCTCTTCCGCGCGCCGCTCTACTTCGCGCAGCAGACGGTGATTGTAAATCCCGACGCCGATGTGCCGCGCCATCGTGCGCACCACTTCCCTCTCGTCCACCGTGAAATCCGTGCCCGTCGCTTTGTCTCCGAGCAGGATGAAGCCGACGAACTTTTTATGCACGACGAGGGGCACTGTAAGTTGGAGACGAAATAGGACGAGCGTGTTGAATAGACGTTCGCCGAGTTGATGCCGCGCTAGTTCGAGTTGTTCCGTATCGGACAATAACAGCGCACGCGGATGAGGCGTAGACAACATCTCCGCGCTCGCCGCAGCGAACGGCAGCGCCGCAGGCGGATCGTCGCCCAGGCCCCAAGCGGCGACGAAGCGCAAGTGTTCTTCCGCCTGCATGTACTCAGCCACCGCGCCGCGCCTGACGCCGAGCGCGCCGAGGACGACGTGCAAAGTCGTCCTCACCATCTCTTCGAAGTCGTGCGTGTCCGCCAGTTCTTCGCCGAGGTCGGCGAGCGCGGAGAAGGCGTGCAGCAGTTTGGTCGTTTGTTCCGGCATCGGCTAAGGCGCCTCAGGTATGTTTGCCGACGGGGACGCGGTAGCGTTCCGTCAAGTTTACGTCGGACAACATGCGGAGTGCGGCCTGTTCGTCCGAGGCAAGCGCGGCGTGCAAGGTCAGCCCGAGTATCTCGAAGAGTTGCGCCGCCTGCGTGTTAAGGTTCGAGAAGACGAGCGGAGCGTGCGCGCGTTCGGCCGCGTCGATGACGCCGAGCAGGATCGAGACGCCGATGCTGTTGACGAGTCCGGTATTTTTGAAATCGACGACGAGCGCGCGGCAGCCCGCGCCGAGATGTGCGCGACATTCGCGCTCGATGCGCTCGCCGCTCAACTTGTTGAGATAGTCGCTGGCATAAATGACGGCGATGTCGCCCGTGCGCGCAGAGCGCACCGGCGAGCGGTTGTGAGACTCCACCATTTTTTTTGCCCCTTCTAACGACGTAGGTACTTAGTCATACGCAGACGCGTGCCGTCGTCAACCCGTTCGAACTCCACTTCGTCCATCAGAGTCCGAATCAGTTTGAGACCCCAGCCGCGGCGGCCGTTATTTTCTTCTCGTGCGTCGTTGCCGTTGGTGCCGGCATTCGAGGGGGAGGGCACGATGAGACCCCTGCTTGATACCGTGACTACTAATTTATCACTTTCCAGACGAAAGCGTTGATAAATTTTTCGGTCGGGGCTGAGACTGTGCTCCGAGGCGTTGATGCACGCCTCGATGAGCGCCGTTTTGATCTGGTTGATGGCCTCGGCCGGGAACTCCAAACGGCGCGCGATCTGTTCGACGGTGTGCGCGGCGATCAGTTCCGTGTCGCTGCCCATCGGGATCACCATCTCGAATTCGTCCGGCGCATCAGCGCCCATCGCCGCACCCGCGTCCGTCGCTTCGGGGCTGAGGCGCGCCGTGAGCAGTTCGAGTTGCTTGCGGCTCGAACCGAACGCGCCGCGCTCGTTCAACAGTTCCGAAGCCTCTGCCGAAAAGCCTTCCGTTGAGACGAGCCACAGCTTGAGCCGCTTGAAGCCGCAGGCGTGGCCGACCTGTGCGAGCCGTTCGCACCAGACCTCCGTGACGGCGCGACCCGCTTCGAGTTTGGAGTCGATTTCAGCCGTGATCCAGACGACTTCGTTCGCGTCCGTGTAAGGCATGGCGTCGAAGCCGTGCGCGACGGCGCAGCGTTCCTCGTCGCAGACGAGCAGCATCGGCGGGTGAAACGAGGCGCAACTGGCCGCGTGGACGATTTGCGGCAGGCGTATGAGATCGGTTTCGGCGTCGAGGCCGACTTCGATCTCTTCGGTTTCGACGCCTCTGTAAATTCGGCTGAAGCGGTCGTAATGCAGAAGGCTCGCGGGGACGCGCTGCGCGTCGAAGCGCGCGAGCAGTTCGCGCAGGTTGAGTGCGGCGGCGCGTCTGTAATGGCGAGCCATCGTCTGCGGCGCGCGTTTCAAAGTCTCGACGAGCGTGTCGGCCACGACGAGCGCGCGCGGTTCGGCGGCGACTTGCAGGCGATAGCTCGCGCGCAGGTAATCGCGCCACACGCTCTCCGGGCTGATCTCCATGAAGGTGGCGTTGAAACTGGTGAGTTCGCGCACGTGCAGGGCGAAGATGAGCGGGTAAAGCGCGTCCGGTTCGAGTTCCAGACGACGACGCCAGGCCTCGACGGGCGATTTGCCGCCCGCGTTCGTCGTCGCTTCGTGCAGCAGGCGCACGAGCGCGCGGCGCGTGGTGTGCGAGGGGGTCACCTCTTCGAGGATGGAGTTGAAACGCCGGTTGATGCGCCCGCCCAAAAGCTCGTCAACGTAAATCTTCTGACATTCGCGAAAACTCGTGAGCGAAGCATTCGCACGCTGCGCCGCATACATGAACGAGGCGATGTAGAAGGGACTGCCGCCGAAGAGTTGGACGACGAGGTCGCGCGTCTCGTCGTTGACGGCGACGCGTTCGGTGAAGGCCAAACGCTCGACGAGCGTGCGTGCGTCCGGTTCCGGCAAGTTTTCGAGATGGAGCGTGCCGAAGCCGTCGAAGCGATGCGGGGCGTTACCGCCGCTCAACTCGTCGAGCAAGCCGCGTCTCAACCCGCACAGAACGAACGGCACGTCGCCGTGCATCGAGACCTGCGCGATCTCATTGCCGAGTTCGACTTCGCCGCGCAACTTTTCGATGTTCTGAATTTCGTCTATCAACACGACCGAACGCGCGCCACGCGTGGCCGCGAGCACCGGCGCGCTGAAGCACAGGCGCACGAGCGCGAGTTCGTCCGCGCCGTCGCGAGCGCGCTCGTAGGTCATCACCAGACGTTCGATCCATTCGTAGTCCGAAGGGTCTGCCAGATCGATCAGGTCGCGCAGGGCGGGCGGCGCGTTGACGAACGAAGAATCATTACGACGATGCGCGACGAGTTGCGACAGAAACGTGTGCAGGAAACGGCGAGCGGCCGCCGAGACGGTCTGCTCGTGGCGCGTGAAGGCAAAGTAGATGGGCGAGGCGGCGCCGCGCTGCTGAAAGAGTTTGTCGTAAGCCTGCCGCAGAAGTTCGGACGCTCCGGCAGCGGGCGCAGCGTGGATGAGCAGACCGCGGAGCTGCGAATTTTGCGGGGCGAGCGCGCCTATCTCGCGCAAGGTTTCACTTCGCCCGATGAAGTTTTCCGGGGCGATGCGGCCGAGGATGCGTTTGGCCGGGGCGGCCTTGAAGATGTTATCAGTTGACATCGCGGGCGGGGGGGATGGAGGAGTTTTTGGCGGGCGGCGTGTAGGAGACGACGCAGTTTTTGCCGCGACTCTTGGCGACGTAAAGTGCGTGGTCGGCCGCGCCGATGATGGCGGATGGAGTTTCGAGTTTCGGGCCGAAGGCGGAGATGCCGATGCTGACCGTGATCGCGCCGCCCGGCTGGCTCTCGCCGTGCGGATAGGAAGATTTCTCGACGCGGCTGCGGATGCGTTCGGCGATCACCTGCGCTTCCGTACCGTTCGTCTGCGGCAAGAGGATGCTGAACTCTTCGCCGCCGTAGCGCGAAGCCACGTCGGCTGAACGCAGCGCCGACTTCAAACACTGCGCCGTGATCTCCAAGGCAAGGTCGCCCGCCTGATGGCCGTGGCGGTCGTTGTACTCCTTGAAGTTGTCGATGTCGATCATCAGGAAGCTCATCGGGAAGCGATGACGCTTCGAGCGTTCGACCTCTTCGACCAGACGTTCTTCGAGGTAGCGGCGGTTGAGCAGGCCGGTCAGAGGATCTGTGATGGAAAGCAACTGAAACTGCGTCGCCTTCTGATGCCAGCCCGCGCGGTCGAGCGCGAGCGCCATCTGCGGAGCCATCGATTCGAGCAGGTGCAGGTCGAGTTCGTCGTAAGGTTCGCCGCCCGCCTTGTCCGTCATGTTGATGACGCCGACTTTGCGCCCGCCCGTGATGATCGGGTAGCTGATGAACGAGTTCGTCTTGTACTTGCGTTCGGCCGGAGCGCGGTGCAACTCCGTCGCGGACAGATCGCGCACGACGCGCGGTCGCCCGGCGAGCAAGACCGAACCCGAAACGCTCTCGCTCACGCGCACGCGTTCGTCCTGCATCACTTCGGCGCGCGGCCCCGTAGCCGCTTTCACTTCGAGTTCGTTCGAAGCCTCGTCGAACAGCAGGAGCGAGCCGCGTTCCGAGCGCAAGAGTTCGGTCGAGTGGCGCAGGATGGCCGCGTAGGCTTCCGACGGTTCGACTTCGTTGATCTGCTGCGTGAAGGCTTGCAGGTGATATGTGGCGCGGAGGCTTCGCTCCAACTCTTCGCGCAGGCGCAAGACTTCGAGCGGCAGCGACAGTTCGAGACAGAACTGCCCGATGCTGCGCCGCTTCTCTTCCGACAGCTTGCCATCGCCCACGACGAGCGCGCCCTTCAATTCATCGCCTACGACGAGCGGAAAGACTTCCGCCTCCTCGCCTTCGAGCGTGAAAGACTGACCGGCCGCAAACTGTCCAGACGCGGCGGCGACGACAGACTGACCTGTCCCACCCTCTTTCCCTCGCGCGGGTTTCGACGCTTCGTTCCCGCCCAATTTCAGTTGCGCGTCGCCTTTCGTCCTGGCGTTCAAATCCGGCAGATTGTTTTTGAACTTGCCCGAAGCGCATGCGGGCGCGAAGCCCTCTTCCGTCCGCAAGACGATCGCGACGGACTTGAGCTTGAATCGCTCGCGTATCTTTTCCAGAGCGGTCTGACAGGCGGTCTGTAATTTGACCCCTGGCGGGAAGTAGATGTCGCTCGCGCCGCGCTCGACATTCACGCTGCCCTCGTCGGTCAAGCCGCGCTCGCTCTCCTCTGTTTCGTCGCCGCCGGCGCTCACAGATACGAGTTCGCGTTCCTTCCCCGCGCGCTCGCCCTCGTCCGTCACACGGCGCACGGCGACTTTGCCGGATAGTTCCGCCAGTTGCGCGGCCAGTCGTTCGAGGTCTTGACGCGTGGCGAAGATGACGTTGCGGAAGAGTTCGGTTGACAACAACTCGCGCAGGTCGCCTTTGCGGAAGCGTTCGGCCAGTTCGCGGTAATCGGCGCTCGACAAAAAAGCGCGCCCGCCGATGACCGCGAGCGGGCGCGAAGCGTCCTGCCCGACGGGCATGGCGAAACAATGAAGTCCGGCGTGGCAGCGATAGTGCGTCGCCTCGCCCGCCTCTTGCGCGCGCTGGAAGGCGACGCCGCAATAGGGGTCGCAGAGATGCGCGTGCGTGGGCGAACTTTGGAAGGCCTGACAGATCGAGTTGTTGTTGGACGTGACAAGTTGCGGCGGTTGGTGTCCGTCAACCAGAAGGATGGCGAGATCGTTTTCAGCAGCGACGGACGCCTGCACGCGCTCCCATTCGGGTAGCGCTTGCAGTTCCTCTTTCTGGAATTTTGCACGCTCGGCGGCGGCGATTTTTTCCATGCTGAAACCGAAGAGTTAAGTAGTATTCCCGTCGTGTGGTTTGGGGGACGAGTCTGGGGAATGAAGTCCGGCAACTGAGGTCGATGGCGCTTTCACATCCGAAACGGACAGGCCGAGACGGGTGTGCGCCGCCCTCCACAGCAGTATAAGTGCCCCGCTGTCAGTAGACAAGGGTATTCCACAGAAAGATTTAACCACGGCCGGTTAAATCATCGCCCCAAGCGAGATGACCTGTCTGCAATCCTTTTCTGTAAACGACGAATCGCCGCGCGTTTTCACGAAGCGGCCACTTGTTCAGGATTTTCGAGGCCGGGGGCGGCCTCCGCTTCAACCGCTTCGATGTCCGGCTGTGCCGGGCTGATGCGTATGCAGGCAGCGAAATGCGCCGGTTTGATCTCTGCGAGCGCGGGTGTGACTTCGCGGCACGCGGCGACGGCATAGGGGCAGCGCGTGTGAAAACGACAACCGGGCGGCGGGTTGAGCGGCGAAGGCACGTCGCCCGCGAGCACGATGCGACGGCGCGTGGCCTCGCGCTGCGGGTCTGGAAAAGGCACGGCCGAGATCAGAGCCTTCGTGTAGGGCATGAGCGGTTCGCGGTAGACGGCGGCCGCCGCGCCGAGTTCGACCAGTTTACCGAGATACATGACGGCGATGCGGTCGGAGAGGTGACGTACGGCGCGCAGGTCGTGTGAGATGAACAGGTAGGTGAGATTGCGCTCGCGCCGCAGACGTTCCAACAAATTCATGATCTGCGCCTGTATGGAAACGTCGAGCGCCGAGATAGGTTCGTCGGCAACGATAAATTCCGGGTCGGCGGCCAGAGCGCGTGCGATGCCGATGCGCTGGCGCTGTCCGCCGGAAAATTCGCGCGGGTAACGCCGTGTGTGCCGCGCGCTCAGGCCGACCGTCTCCAAAAGTTCGCCGACGCGCTCGGTACGTTCGCGCCCACGCGCGAGTCCGAAAGTCTCTAAAGGCTCTGAGACGATCTGCCCGACGGTCATGCGGGGGTTGAGCGAGGCATATGGGTCTTGAAAGATCATCTGCATGTGACGGCGCAGGCGACGCAGTTCTTCGACGGGCAGTTCGGAGAGTTCGCGTCCGCGAAAACAGACCTGCCCGCCCGTGTGCGGCACGAGTTTGAGCAAGGCACGTCCGAGCGTCGATTTGCCGCAGCCCGACTCGCCCACCAAGCCCAACGTCTCGCCCTGTCTGATCTCGAACGACACGCCGTCCACGGCGCGCACTGCGCGACGACTCGCAGAGTCGCCCGCCGCAAACGCGTTCCAGACCGAACGGCGACCCGGCGCGAAGTAGACTTCAAGACCGCGCACGGCGACAAGCGGTTCGCCCGCCGCGCCTGTCGCTGATAACGACTGCGCATCCGAAGCGGGGTGCGCTCTGTCAGACCGACTGTCGAATGATCCGTGCGTGCTCATGCGTTCGTCGTGTGCGTGTGTGCGTAAATTTCCATGGCGAAATGGCAGAGGGAAAAGTGTTCGCGTGTGAGTTGGACGTAGGGCGGAAACTCGCGCCGGCAGATTTCCTCCGCGCGTTCGCAGCGCGGCGCGAAGGGGCAGCCTGCCGGAAGATGCGCCGTGTCTGGCGGCAGCCCGGGGATCTGATAGAGCGCGCCCGCGTCCGACCGTTCAGGATCGGGCATTGAACGCAGCAGAGCCTTCGTGTAAGGGTTCGCGGGACGCGCGAACAACTCCCCGGTCATGGCCTGTTCGAAGACTTTCCCTGCGTACATCACGACGACGCGATCCGTCATCCCGGCCACGACGCCGAGGTCGTGCGTGATGAGCAAGACGCTCAAGCCCGTTTGCTGTTTCAGGCCTCTGATCAGTTCGAGGATTTGCGCTTGGATGGTTACGTCGAGCGCCGTGGTCGGCTCGTCCGCGATCAGAAGTTCGGGACGGCACGAGAGCGCCATCGCAATCAAGACGCGCTGGCGCATACCGCCGGAGAACTCGTGCGGGTAGTCGTCGGCGCGCAGACGCGCATCGGGGATGCCGACCGTTTCAAGCATCTGTACGGCGTGCTCGTGCGCCTCTCGTTTCGTGTGGCCGAGGTGCAGGCGCGTCAGTTCCATCAACTGCGCGGAGATGCGCAGGTATGGATTGAGCGAAGTCATCGGGTCTTGAAAGATGACGCCGATACGCTTGCCGCGAATGCGGCGCACGGCTTCGAGCGGCAGCGACAATAAATCCTCGCCGTGAAACTTGACCTCGCCGCGCACAATTCTGCCCGGCGGGTCTGGGACGAGCCGCAAGAGTGAAAGGCTCGTGACGGATTTTCCCGAACCCGACTCTCCGACCACGCCCAGCGTTTCGCCCTGCCGCAGATCGAAGCTCACGTCGTCAACCGCCTTCACCACTCCGTCTTCGCCGGCGAAATAGGTGCAGAGGTTTCTGACGGACAGGAGCGTTTCGGCGTGGCTCATCGAATGTCTATGTTGAAGCGCGTCGGCGAACGAAGCGGAGGAGCGTTTGACGAACAGACGAGCGACGGCTAACGACCGGCGAGTCGGTTGCTGACGATCCGGATAGCGGAATCGCGTTTCGGCGGTTGCCAGTTAGTGTCTATGCGCACGTGTTGCAGCGAGGGAGCGTCGAGCAGGTTGGCGTCGAAGCCCGCGACGTAGGGTTTGACGAGCGCATAAGAGGACGCGAAATAGATCGGGATCGCGGGCAGTTCTTCGAGCGCCTGCTGTTCGGACAAGATCGGCTGCGGCGCATTCTTTGAGGGCGATGCGCTCGGCGACGGTTCAAGTGCGGCGCTCTCGGCGCGCGTGTCGGGGCGCGGCGAAGGCGAAGCGCTGGCCTGCGCGCCGTCGTTTGTTTCGAGCGCGGGCGCGAAGTTCAATCTCTCCGGGTCGAACATTGCGAGCATGTTGCTCTCTTCGTCAATCGTCTGCATCACGACACTGCGACGCGCCACGTCGTAGTCGCCGCTTAGCAGCGCCGCCTCGTATTCGTCCCAGTTGCGCAGAACGATCTCAGTCTCTATGCCGAGGACGTTGCGCCACATTCCTGAGATGGCAACGGCCACGGTGCGATGCTGCTCGTTGCGGTTGACGAGCAGGCGTATGCGCGGGAAGTTGCTCCCCCCCGCGAAGCCCGCTTCGGCCAGCAAGCGGCGCGCGGCTTCGGGGTCGTAAGCGGCGCCGTGCTCACGCGCTGACGAGGCATCGCCTTCGCCCTTCTCTTCCGTCGAGGGCAGAAACTTGATGGCGGCCTCGGTCGCGCCGCCGAGCGTGTCGGCGCTGAGTCGTTCGCGGTCAACGGCGAGCGACAGGGCTTGGCGCACGCGTTTATCGTCGAAGGGCGCACGCGTGGTGTTGAAATCGTAGAAGGTTAACGCCCCGAACGTGGCACGCCGGAAATCTTTGTAAGGCGCGAGCAGTTTCATCGCCAGCGGCTCGATGTTGGCGTTCGTCACGGCATCAACTTCGCCCGCGCGATAAGCTGACAGAGCCGCTTCGGCGTCCGTCGCGGCGACAAATCTGACGCGTTCGAGCGCAACGATCTTCGCGTTCCAGTAACTCTGCGCGCGTTCCAGCACCACGCCATCGTCGGCCTGCGCGCTCAGATTAAAAGCCCCGTTCGAGATGACGCCGCCTGCCCCGCTCTCCCGGCTCTCTTCGTCAGACGCATTCTCTTCACCATCAGCCCCGGCCGCATCATTCGTCCCTTCCGTCTCGACATCCTCCGCGACCTTCGACTTGTGAACGGGGCGGAAGACCGGATGCGCGACGAGCGCGGGGAAATTTTTGTCCGGCCTTTGCAGACGCACTCGCAACGTAAAGTCGTTCAGAGCTTCGACGCCGAGTTCAATCTTTGCGGGAGTGGGGCTGGCTTCCGGCGTAGGAGTTTGCATTGCCACACCCGCCGCGCTTTGACTTCTCTGCGCGAGCGTCGGAGCGGGCGACGTGCGCGGCGTCGCGTTAACTGCCGGTGCGTTAACCTGCGCGCCTTCGAGATTGGCTAACAGGCGCGCGTGGGGGGCGCGTTCGCCGAGTCGTAGCGTGCGTCGCCAGGAGCGCACGAAGTCTTGCGCCGTCACTGATTCGCCGTTCGACCAGCGCGCGTCGTGCCGCAGATGAAAAGTCCAGACGCGGTCTTCGTCAGCCGACTCCCAACGAAGCGCCACGCCGGAGATGGGTTTCAAAGTCCGCGCATCGTATTCCGTCAAGCCTTCGAACATGGCGCGCACCACGTCCGTGTCGGGCGGCGCGGCGGCCAGCGCCGGGTCGAAGATTTGCGGCAAGCCCCCATCGCTCCAACGAAACTCCTGACGCGCAGGCACGCTGACGCGGCCGTAAAAAGTCTCGCCTTCGTCGCTCGAAAAACAACCGCCGCTCGCCACGGTCAGACAGACGGCGAGACACACCGCGAGCCACGCGCGCCAACGCGACAAGCGAAGACTCAAAGCTGTCCTGCGTCTCTTCCTCATCAATTCCCCGGCGGCGATTCGACGGCCGCGAGCGCCCGCAAACTTTCATACACGGCGCTCGTCTGCCGCCGCGCGTCTTCGAAACCTGCGGAAGTGTCGATCAGGTAATCCGCGTATCCCTTCTTCTCCTCTTGCGGCATCTGCGAGCATATGCGTCGCGTGGCTTCGGCCATGGTCAAGCCGTCGCGCTTCACCAGACGTTCGAGTTGCAGTTCCGAACGACAGTGGACAACGATCAACTTGTCGAAGCGACGATAACTACCCGACTCGATCATCAAGGCAGCATCAACGATGGCGACGCCGCGCGGGTCTTGCGCTTCACATTGCCGCAGCCATTCGTTCTGTGCTTCGATAATGCGCGGGTGAAGAATGGCATTCAAACGCTCGCGCTTCGTTTCGTCGTTAAAGACTATCGCACCGAGTTTCGCGCGATCAAGCGTGCCGTCGGGCTGTAACACTTCGACGCCGAAAGTTTCGACGATAGCGCGCAAGCCCGCGCTGCCCGGTGCGACCACTTCGCGCGCCGTCTGGTCTGCGTCGAGCACGTGTGCGCCCAACTCTGCAAAGACCGACGAGACGAAAGACTTGCCGACCGCGATTGATCCTGTTAGCCCCGCGCGCAACATCGCTTTTCGCTCACTCCAATCCGCGCCGACGCCGCGCCGCCAGAACTGTGTTTCGCATGAGCAACGCCACCGTGAGCGGCCCGACTCCGCCCGGCACGGGCGTCAAACTGCCCGCCACTTCCGACACCTCCGCCGGATTAACGTCGCCCACGAGCGTGAAGCCGCGTTTCGCTATGGCTTCGATGCGCGCCGAAGCGTTGTCGCAGAAAAAGAGTCTCGCCGCTTCCGCATCCGTGAACTTGTTCATGCCTACGTCGATCACGGTCGCGCCCGGCTTCACGTGTTCAGCGCGAATCAGCCCGACGCGCCCTACCGCTGCGACGAGGATGTCGGCCTGTTTCGTCAGAGAGGCGAGTTGGCGTGTCCGCGAATGACAGATGGTGACGGTGGCGTCGTGCTGCAAGAAGAGTTGCGCGAGCGGGCGGCCGACGATGTGGCTGCGGCCGACGATGCAGGCGTGGCGACCGGCGATCTCGATCCCTGCGCGCGTCAACAACTCTATGATCCCGGCGGGCGTGCAGGGCGCAAAGCCGCTGCGTCCGAGCGTCAAACGCCCGACATTGAGCGGATGAAACCCGTCAACGTCTTTCGACGGATCGATGGCCTCGATGACGCGCGCCTCGTCCGCGCCCTCGGGCAGCGGCAACTGCACGAGGATGCCGTCAACGTCTTCACGCGCGTTGAGCGTGGCGATCTCTGACAGCAACTCTTCGGTCGTCGTCTCTTCGGGCAGTTCGCGATGCTCCGAGCGCAAGCCCAGAGTCTCGCAGGTGCGCACCTTGTTGCGCACGTAGACGGCCGAGGCCGGGTCGTTCCCGACGCGCACCGCCACGAGACACGGAACGTAGCCGTGCTCGTCTTGCAGACGCGCTGCGTCGGCGGCCACCTCGCGTTTGATCTCTTCGGCTACACGCGCCCCGTCGAGAATTTTCGCGCGCCGTTTCTCTTCATTCGTAGTTGGCATAGACGTTGAAAGGTTCGAGGCATCCTAACATATTTCCCCGGCACTCGATGATGCGCGCGGCTCTATGGCGTGCGCCATCGTTTTCCTCTCTCGTCCGCAGTGCGTCGGTAATTTTTCGCGCGCATAAACGCGGAAGGCTCGCTGAAGAGTGCACACTC